>JAEEVC010000046.1 GCA_016287075.1 Bacteroidales bacterium
GGGGAAAGGGGTGTTCCGGCAGGCCGGCCGGCGTGTGTTTGAGCGCGGGGTGCTCCGTCGCCCCGCGCGAGTTAGCCGGACGAACCCCTTTCCCCGACCGCGACCGCCGTTCCCCGCCATGAAGCCGCCGCCCTCCGTCTGCCTCCCTCCGTCTGCCTCCCTCCGTCTGTTGCCCTCCGTCTGTTGCCCTCCGTCTGTTGCCCTCCGTCTGCTGCTCTCCGTCAGCCTCCCTCCGTCAGCTGCCTTCCGTCTGCCGCCCTCCGTCTGTTGCTCTCCGTCAGCTACTCTCCGTCAGCTGCTCTCCGTCAGCCGCCTTCCGTCTGCCGCCCCCTCCGTTTGTCAACCGAAGTATGTCGTCCTACGGAAACGCGTGGCGGATAAATCAATGATTTTCAGTGTTCTGTGTAATTGCTCGGCGCGTTATTGCGTCCGAACATTTCAGGGAAATGTTCATTCTCAAACAGATAGCCGCCACGTCTTTCCCGGCCATCCTTTTTTTCGACTGTCATTAGGGGTGTCACGCGCAGCACCCCTGACGACGAAAAAGGCCGATTTTGCTGTTAGGGGTGCTTGAAATGACACCCCTAACAACGGTCCCGCCCAAAGAGTGCTTCCCGCCGGCCACTTCCGGCCCGAAAAGGGCATTCCCCGGGCTTGAACCGCTACCCGCCGGCCACCTCCGGCCCGAAAAGGCCGTTCCCCGGGCCTGAATCGCTACCCGCCGGCCACCTCCGGCCCGAAAAGGCCGTTCCCCGGGCCGGAACCGCCACCCGCCGGCCACCTCCGGCCCAAAAAGGGCATTTCCCGGGCCTGAACCGCCAACCGCCGGCCATCTCCGGCCCGAAAAGGCCGTTTCCCGGGCTTGAACCGCTACCCGCCGGCCATCTCCGGCCCGAAAAGGCCGTTTCCCGGGCCTGAACCGCCAACCGCCGGCCATCTCCGGCCCGAAAAGGGCATTTCCCGGGCTTGAACCGCTACCCGCCGTCCACCTCCGGCCCGAAAAGGCCGTTTCCCGGGCCTGAACCGCCAACCGCCGTCCACCTCCGGCCCGAAAAGGGCATTTCCCGGGCCTGAACCGCCAACCCCCAGCCATTTCCGGCCCGAAAAGGCCGTTCCCGGGCCTGAAGCGCCTTTCGCCACCCTTCTTGCCGCGGTGCTCATGACCGCCGCTCTCCGTCTGCCCGACGCTTCCCTTTCACCTCAAGCCCAATATCACGACAATACGGGCCGGAACCGTCCCGGCCGCGCCAGCGCCCGCGCCGTGGGCCGTGCGAAACCCGCGCGCGCGAAATTTTGTTTGTATAAAATGCAAAAAATACGTAGCTTTGCAAGCTTGCTCCATTGAGCGGGCCTGTAGTTTATAACACTGAGTATGAGCCGTCAACGTGACTTGTCCTTCTGGCAGATGTGGAACCTGAGTTTCGGGTTCTTCGGCGTGCAGATCGCCTATGCCCTGCAGAGTGCCAACATCAGCCGGATTTTCGCGACGCTGGGCGCCGATCCGCACCAGCTGTCGTTCTTCTGGATCCTGCCGCCCCTGATGGGCATGATCGTCCAGCCCCTGATCGGAAAATGGTCCGACCGCACCTGGTGCCGTCTCGGGCGGCGCAAGCCGTACCTGCTGGCCGGCGCGATCGTCGCCGTGCTGGTGATGGTGTTCCTGCCGAATGCCGGCAGCCTGAACCTCTCCACGGCCTATCTGTTCCTGGGGCTCAATGCGGCGATGTGGTTCGGCCTTTTCTCCCTGATCTTCCTGGACACCTCCATCAACGTGGCCATGCAGCCCTTCAAGATGATGGTCGGGGACATGGTCAACGAGAAGCAGAAGGCGACCGCCTATTCGCTCCAGAGCTTCCTGTGCAACGCGGGTTCCCTGGCCGGCTACCTGTTCCCGATCTTCTTCACCTGGATCGGCATCAAGAACGTCGCTCCGGAAGGCGTGGTCCCGGATTCGGTGATCTATTCCTTCTATGCCGGCGCCGCCATCCTCATCCTCTGCGTCCTCTTCACCTTCTTCAAGGTCAAGGAGATGCCTCCGCAGGAATATGCCGAATTCCACGGCATCGATCCCAAGACGGCGGAAGAGAAGCCGTCCGAGGGCCTCTTCTCCCTGCTGGCCAAGGCGCCGAAGACGTTCTGGACCGTGGGCCTGGTGCAGTTCTTCTGCTGGTCGGCGTTCCTCTACATGTGGACCTACACCAACGGCGCGATCGCCGCGAACTGCTGGGGCACGACGGACGTCGCCTCCGCCGACTACCAGGCGGCGGGCAACTGGGTCGGCGTCCTGTTCGCCGTCCAGGCCGTGGGCTCCATCCTCTGGGCGCTGGTCATCCCGAAATTCCGGAACCTCAAGACGGCGTATGTCGTGAGCCTGCTCGTCGGCGCCGTCGGTTTCGCTTCCGTCTTGCTGATCCATGACAAGTACGTGCTCTTCGGCTCGTACTTCCTCATCGGATTCGCCTGGGCCGCCATGCTCGCCCTGCCGTTCACCCTCCTGACGAACGCCCTCGAAGGCAGTCCCTACATGGGCTCTTACCTCGGCCTGTTCAACGGCACCATCTGCCTGCCGCAGATCGTCGCGGCGGCGACCGGCGGTCTCGTGATGTCGCTCGTCGGCGGGAGCCAGGCCATGATGCTCCTGCTCGCGGGCATTTTCCTGGTGGCGGGTGCCGCCTGTGTGTCGCTTATCAAGAAATAACTGACAATCAATCATACAATGAAAAGGATTCTCACTGCAATGTCCGCCCTGGCCCTGGCGCTGACCGCGCTGGCCCAGAACGGTTATCAGGTCAAGGGAGTCGTCATCGATGCGCTGGGACCGGTTGTCGGCGCCACTGTCATGGAGCAGGGCACAACCGTCGGTACCTCCACCGGCCTGGACGGCGACTACATCCTGACCGTATCCAGCGCCGATGCCACCGTTGAAATCAGCTGCATCGGCTATGCTTCCCAGACCTACAAGGCCTCCGAACTCCCGGCCACCGTCACGCTCTCCGAAGACGCGGTCTTCCTTGACGACGTCGTGGTCATCGGCTACGGTTCCCAGAAGAAGAAAGAGGTGACCGGCGCCGTATCTTCCATCAAGTCCGAGGATTTCAACGCCGGCGTCAAGACCAACCCGATGGGTCTCCTCCAGGGCAAGGTCGCCGGCCTGAACATCATCAAGACCACCTCCGACCCGACCTCCACCGGCTACAACATCCAGATCCGCGGCTTCTCGACGCTCGACAAGGGCGCCGGCACCTCCCCGCTCTACATCGTGGACGGCGTTCCGGTGAGCAACATCGACAACATCTCCCCGGATGAAATCGCCTCTATGGACGTCCTGAAGGACGGTTCCGCCGCCGCCATCTACGGTACCCGCGGCACGAACGGCGTCATCATCATCACGACCAAGCGCGGCGACAACTTCTCCGACGTCGCCCACACCCGCGTCGAGTATTCCGGCTATGCCTCCGCCTCGTTCCGCAACGGCGACCTCGGCATGGCGACGCCCGACGAGTACCGCCGCCTGGCGGAGCTCTCCGACGGGATGGTCAAGCCCGCCATCTTCGACGGGGACTACAACACCGACTGGCTCAAGGAGGTGACCCGCACCGCCGCCATCGCCCACAACCACAACGTGGCGATCGTCGGCTCCGCGAAGAAGTTCAACTACCGCGCTTCCATCAACTACAAGAACGCCGAGGGCATCGCCCGGAACACCAACCGCAACGAGATGATCGCCAAGCTCGCCGCCTCCCAGAAGGCGCTTGACGGCTGGCTGGAGCTCCAGTACGACATGTCCTACATGCACTACCGCAACGACTACTTCTGCGGCGACTTCAAGTATGCCTCCCTGCTGAACCCGACCTATCCCATCTACGACGAGACGACCGCCACGGGCTACTACTTCCCGACGGAGACGGGCGCCGTCAACCCGGTCGAGAACATGAACCGCAAGGAGTCCTACGGCGACGGCAACTATTTCCGCGGATCGGTCAAGGCGACGGTCAACATCAAGCCCGTCACCGGCCTGAAAGTCAATGCCTTCGGTGCCGTCGAGGAAGGGGACAACCGTTCCTTCGCCTACAACCACGGCGTCAACACGGACCTCTCCGGCTCCGGCACCGCCAGCCGTGACAACAGCATGAGCTACAGCCGCCTCCTCGAGATCACGGCCGACTACACGAAGACCTTCGGCAGCCACAACATCGCCCTCGTGGGCGGTTTCTCCTGGCAGAACTTCCTGTACGACGGCTCCTCCATCTCCAACAAGGGCTTCCCGACGGACGACGCCAAGTACTACCAGATCGGCAACGGCGACGCGACGAAGCAGTATCTCAACGTGAGTTCGTACCGCAACTCCAACACGCTGGCCGCCCTGTTCTTCCGTGCCAACTACAACTTCAAGGAGAAATACCTCCTGTCCGCCTCCATCCGCCGGGAGGGTTCCTCCCGCTTCGGCGCCAACCACAAGTGGGGCTGGTTCCCGGCCGTGAGCGCCGGCTGGCGGGTCAGCGGCGAGCCGTTCATGGAGAACGTCGGCTGGGTCGACGACCTGAAAGTCCGCCTGGGCTTCGGCGTCACCGGCAACAACCTCGCCTCCGACCTCCGCTCGATCGAGATGCTCAGCAACGGCGGAACCTTCTGGTACAACGGACAGTACGTCTATACCTACGCCGTCGCCCAGAACGTCAATCCCGAACTCCAGTGGGAGAAGAAGTTCGAGTACAACTTCGGTATTGACTACGCCCTCGTTGACAACCGCGTTTACGGTAGCCTCGACGTCTATTACCGCAACACCCGCGACCTGCTCTGGGACTATGAGGTCCCGACCCCGCCGTACCAGTTCCACACGCTCCTGGCCAACGCCGGCGTGATGAAGAGCTACGGCGTCGAACTCGCTGTGAGCGTGGTCCCTGTCCGGACCAAGACCTTCTCCTGGACCACGACCCCGACCGTCGCGTTCAACCGCAACTACATCACCCGCCTCTCCGACCCGTCCAAGGGCTTCAACTACAAGGAGACCACCTCCGGCGGCGTCGGTGAGAACGGCATCATGAACACCAACACCGAGATCCTCGTCGAGGGCCAGCCGGTCGGCGCCTTCTACGGCCTCGACTTCGCGGGCTTCAAGTCCGACGGGACCTGGATGTTCAACACGCCCGAAGGCGGCCTCATTTCCGGCGCCAACGCGACGGAGGGCCACCGCAAGGTCATCGGCAACGCCCAGCCGCTGCTGACCTTCGGCTGGAACAACAACTTCCGCTTCGGCAACTGGGACGCCAGCCTGTTCCTCCGCGGCGTGGTCGGCAACAAGATCCTCAACCTGACCCGCTGGGCCTACGGTCCGCAGGATTCCCAGACCTTCAATGTCTTCATGAAGGACATCGCCGGCAAGGACACCGTCCTTTCCGACAAGGCCCATTTCTCCAGCTTCTACCTGGAGGACGGCTCCTACCTGAAAGTGGACAACCTGACGGTGGGCTATACCTTCCATTTCCCGGAGAATCACAAGTACATCCAGTCCGCCCGCGTCTATCTGACCGGGCAGAACCTCCTGACCCTCACCGGCTACAGCGGGCAGGATCCGGAAGTCAACACGACCGGCGTCTGGGATGCGGGCATCGACTACTGCTCGTTCTACCCGACCGTCGCGACCGTGCTGCTGGGCGTCAATATCAGTCTGTTCTAATCGAGAGGAGGAATGAAAATGAAAAAGATCCTTACCCTTCTTGCCGCTGTCGCCATGCTCGCTCCCGCCGTCGTTTCCTGCGACGCCATGCTGGAGGAGAAGAACTACGGCAACCCGACCACCAAGGAAATGATGGCCAAGGAAGAGAATGTCGCCCTCCTCGTCGGACAGGCCTATGCCGACGTGAAGTGGCTGCATGACCACTGGGGCTACTGGGGTGTCGTCACCCTGACGGCCGACGAGGGCGTCTGCCCGATCCGCATGCCCGACAAGGACTGGGCCGACGGCAACTACTGGCGCAACCTCAACACCCACAACTGGGATGTGATGGGCCAGGCGTTCCGCAACATCTGGAATTCCACGATTTCCGGCGCCGTCCTCTGCAACAAGTTGATTTCCACGCTGGAAACCTACAAGGAGTCGATGAGCGAGACCGTGTTCGCCCAGTACATCGGCGAACTCGAGGTCATGCGCAGCTACTACTACTACATGCTCTTCGACTGCTTCGGCCGGATCCCGTACCTCGAGAAATTCGAGGAGACGACCGAGCCCCTGATGGCCCCCGAGAAGGTCTGGTCCCGCCTGGTGGACTGCCTGGAGCGGAACGCCCCGAACATGGCCGTCGTGAACGACGCCAACCGGGCGCTCAACTACGGCCGCGCCACCCAGGGCTTCGCCTATGCCCTCCTCGCCCGCCTGTACCTGAACGCCGAGTCCTTCGGCTGCACGCCTTCGAACATCGACCTCAAGAACACGGTGACGACCAAGATCTCGTCCGCCGCCGACTTCTACACCAACGCGGTCCGCTGCTGCGACGCGATCATCGCCTCCGGCTCCTATTCCATCGAGGAGAACTTCTTCACCAACTTCAAGATCCAGAACGAGGGCAGCCGGGAGAACATCTTCGTCATCGTGGAGAACGGCAACGCCAAGTTCGACAAGCGGGACAGCGGCAGCATGTCCAACAAGCTCCGCCTGACCATCCTGACGCTGAACTACAACCACCAGCAGACCTACAACATGATCGAGAAGCCCTGGAACGGCTTCTGCGCCCGTCCTTCCTTCATCGACCGCTACAACAAGAACGACGTCCGCGGCGCGGGTACCGACGAGGAACGCGCCCTCGGCACCAACGCCACGCATCAGTGGGGCTGGTTCGTCGGCCCGGTCTATGACAAGGACGGCGTGACCCTGCTGAAGGACAAGGATGAGGATAAGTCCCCGGCCATCATCGTCCCGACGCTCCACTCGCTCACCGAGGCGACCGACCTCGAGGGCGCCCGCATGTTCAAGTACGAGGTGGACCGCGAAGGACGGTACGATTATTGCGAAAATGACTTCGTGCTCTTCCGCTACGCGGATGTCCTCTGGATGAAGGAGGAAGCGATCCTGCGCGGCGGCAGCGGCTCGTCCGACATGAACAGTGCAGACTTCAAGCGTCTCCGCGCCCGTACCTTCGACTATGTCACGGGCGACAAGGAAGCGGCCTACAAGGCGGCCTACCCCGCCTGTGCGCCCGGGACTGTCACTTTGGCAGGAATCCTTGACGAGCGCGGCCGTGAGTTCGCATGGGAGAACATGCGCCGCCGCGACCTCATCCGCTTCGGCAAGTTCAACGACCCGAAGTACGTCGAGTTCGTGACCGGTACGGACGACTACCGCAAGTGGTTCCCGATCCCGTATGCCGTCCTCGAGACGTCGCTCCGCGATGAGGCCGGCGAACCCATCTGGACCCAGAATCCTGGCTATTAATCAGTTACTAAATCCTGAAATACTATCAATCACTTTAAAAAACAACAGCAATCATGAAAAAATTCATGTATGTCCTGAGTGCGCTTGCACTCGCAGCCGTCTGCTTCAGCGCCTGCAACAAGGATCCGAAGCAGAACCTTGACGAGGCCGTCGAAGACGGTTTCTATGTGGCCGGTGCCGCTACCGGCGTTACCGAACTCGCTCCGCAGTTCATGATGACGGCCGGTACCAACGAGGCCGCCGACCAGACCAAGCGCGACGGCATGTACGAGAAGTACATCGTCCTCGACGCCAACAAGGACTTCGAGCTCCTGCTCTACACGGCGGGGAAGAAGACCCGTTACGGCGCCAAACTCGCTTCCTTCACCCCGGAAGAGGGCAGCACCACCTATGGTGAGGATCCCCAGATGGCGATCTTCAAGGGCGCCCTCGAGACCGGTGACAAGGCTCCTGCCATGAAGGTGACCGCCAAGGGTCTCTACCACATCGTCCTCGACCTCAACAAGGGCGGCGACCTCAAGAATGCCCAGATCATCGTGGCCCCCGTCGAGTGGGGTGTCCGCGGCGGCATGAACGGCTGGGGCTTCACCAAGCTCGAAGCGACTGCCCTTTCCAACGATGGCATCACCTACACCCTGAAGGATCAGGAACTTCCGAAGAACGGTGAGTTCAAGTTCGCCTATGGCGCCGCCTGGAAGATCACCCTTGACGACGCGGGCAAGGTGCGTGCGAACACCAACCTCGGCAACACGGACGAGGGCGTCGACCACGGCCCGCTCGCTGCCGGCGGCAAGAACATCAAGGTCGAGAAGCACGGTCTCTACGACGTGACCATGACCTACAAGCTCACGGCCGGCGAACTCGGCAAGTCCTATTCTTATGAGCTGAAGCTCACCAAGGAAATCGAAGACACGGCTCCCGAGCACATCTACATGATCGGTGAGCAGTGGGGTAACTGGGATTGGAACTCCGAGGGTGTCGTCGAACTCGCCGGTATCCCGAACGCGCCCGGTTTCTTCTGGTGCACCCGCTGGTTCGAGGCCTCCAAGGGCTTCAAGTTCTGCGCAAAGCGCGAATGGAGCGGTGACTTCACCGGTGTCGCCCCTGTCGGCTATACCGAGAACAGCGGCAACTGCTTCGTGGCTGCCGACGGCCTGTACACCGTGTTCGTGAACGGCAACGACAACATCGTCGAGGTCTATCCGGCCGAGATCTACGGTATCGGTGACGCCTGGGGTGCTGACGCCTGGGATTTCGACAAACCGGATGTCGTCAAGTTCAAAGCGGATGGCCAGACCGTGAAGGCGTCGGTCGTCAACAACAGCGACGCCGTGCGTATCGCCTCCAAGATCGTCCCTTCCGCTCCGATCGACGGTGTCACCACCCCGGGCGGCTGGATTGACTGGTGGAAGACCGAGTTCGTCTATTTCGACGGCAAGATCGCGTACCGCGGCGCCGGTGGCGACCAGGAGCGCGTCAAAGTGACCGCCGGACAGATGATTGTCCTCGACTTCAACGCCGGTACCGCTACTGTCCTTGTGAAGTAGTCCATTCCCGGTATTTTAAGCCTGCCGCCCCTGACCGGACGGCAGGTTTCCAATTCAAAGACCCTATGAAACGTCTGACCTTCCTTTGCGCGGTTCTGGCGGCCTTTTTCACCGCCTCGTGCACCAAGCCGACACCGGATGTCGTCCCGCCCGTTCCCTCGTATGAAAGCGGGGAGAAAGCCGGCCATATCACCTACCAGCTGCTGATCTACAGCTTCGCCGACAGCGACGGCGACCGGATCGGCGATTTCAACGGGATCACCTCCCGGCTGGATTACCTGGACGCCCTCGGCGTCTCCGCCATCTGGCTTTCGCCCGCCCATCCGGCCGACTCCTACCATGGTTATGACGTGCAGGACTACGCGGCCGTGAGCCCGAAATACGGGACGGAGGCGGATTTCAAGCGGCTGATCGACGCGGCCCACGCCAAGGGGATCAAGGTTTACATGGACTATGTCCTGAACCATACCGGCAAGGGAAATGTCTGGTTCGCAGACGCGAAGCGGGGAGAGGCGTCGGACAAGTTCGACTGGTTCCTGTTCTCGGCCAATCCTTCCGCCGACGTGACGGCGGGCAAGTTCCCGATGCTCAACGGCTACAATGCCGGCGAGTGGCACGACGTGACGGTCGGGGAGATCGGCTATACGGGCCGGCTCCATTTCAAGGTCGATTTCTCCAGCGCCTCGAAGACCCTGACCGTGACGAAGACCGACGCGGCGGCGCAGGCCGCCAATACGGACGCCTCCGTCAGCATGTTCCTCTGGGTCGGGGAGCCCGGAAAGGCCGTCCGGATGTACCGGACCGGGACGGATGTGTACGAGATCACCCTGGATGTCGATACGCCCTGGGGCGTGCTGGTGCGCACGTCCGACACGAGCTGGGACGGCGGGACCAAATGGGGTGCGCCGAACGGAAAGAACGTCCTGGCGTTCGGGACGCCGCTGACGCTGAGCACCGACGATGCGCAGGACATCCTCTTCGGCAGCCCGAAGCCGATGAAATTCCAGGGTGCGTTCGGCTCCTGGATGCCGGACCTGAATTACGGCCCGGTGGCGACGGCGGCCTCCTCGGGGCCCTTCAAGGCCCTCGCGGAGACGGCCGACAAGTGGATGGGCCTCGGCGTGGACGGTTTCCGCCTGGACGCCGTGAAGCACATCTATTCCAATGAGCGCGGCCCGCAGAACCCCGCCTTCCTCAAGCTGTGGTACGACCGCTGCAATGCGACATACCGGAAGACCCACGCCGACGACCTGTACATGGTCGGCGAGGTCTGGATGGATTACAACGCCGTAGCCCCTTATTACCAGGGACTTCCGGCCTGTTTCGAGTTCGACTTCTGGGAGCGGCTCAAGTGGGTGCTGGACACGGGGACCGGCTGCTATTTCGCCAAGGACCTGATCGGGTACCGGCAGAAATATGCCTCCGTCCGCCCGGACGCCATCGCCGCGACCAAACTGACCAACCACGACGAGACCCGCGCCGCGTCCGTCCTCGGCCGTTCGCTGCCGAAACTCAAGCAGGCGGCCGCGATGCTGCTGACCGCGGAAGGGGAGCCCTATATCTACCAGGGCGAGGAACTCGGCTACTGGGGCAAGGACGGCGATGACGGCGGCCGGGACGAAATGGTCCGGACGCCCATCGTCTGGGATAAGGCCGCGACGGCGGCGACCGGCGACCTCAGCGGGCACATCGACAACACCCTCGTGACGGACGAGATCTCCGTCGAGAAGCAGAAGGCCGATGCCAACTCGCTGCTGCAGACTTACTTCGCCTTCACCAAGGCACGCAACACCTGCCCGGCGCTCGCGACCGGCAAGATGAGCCGCCATGCCGTCTATAACGAGAGCAACACCCTCCAGTCCGGCGTCGCCGTCTGGTACATGACCGCCTCCTCCGGGGCGAAGGCGCTCGTGGTCCACAACGTGGGCAAGAGCGAAGTGACCCTCGCCTTCGACGACGACCTCTCCCGTCCGGTCGTGACCCTCGGGGAGATGTCCGTCCGCGGGAAGGACCTGACCCTCGGCGCGAATTCATCCGCCGTTTTCCAGCAATAAACCCTACCATCGATATGAAGAAAATGATTCTCGCGGCCGCGGCGGTCCTCGCCCTCGCCGCCTGCCACAAGAAGGCGGACGTCCGCCCTCTCCACCCGGAATGGACCTGCAACTCGGTCCTGTATGAGGTCAATGTGCGCCAGTTCTCCCCGGAAGGCACGTTCGCGGGCGTCCAGGCCCAACTGCCGCGCCTGAAAGACCTCGGCGCGGACATCCTCTGGCTGATGCCGATGTACGAGATCGGCACGGAGGGGCGCAAGGGCACCCTCGGCTCCTATTATGCCATCTCCGACTACTGCAAGGTCAATCCCGAGTTCGGCACCATGGCCGATTTCGACAGCCTCCTGGTCGCCGCGCACCGGGAGGGATTCAAGGTCATCCTCGACTGGGTGGCGAACCAGACCGCCCCGGACCACATCTGGATGCGGGAGCGCCCGGCGGACTTCTATGAGCGCGACTCCCTCGGCAATGCCATCTATGAATACGACTGGACGGACACCCGGAGCCTCAACTATGAGAACGAGGCCGTCTGGGCGGCCCAGGACAGCTGCATGCGCTTCTGGCTCGACAAGGGCGTGGACGGCTTCCGCTGCGACGCGGCCGGCGAGATGCCCGCGAAGTTCTGGAAGGCGGTCCTGCCGGGCCTCCGGCGCGATTATCCCGACGCCTACCTCCTCGCTGAGGCGGAGAAGCCGGAGCTCGGCGATCCGGCCGAGGGCTTCGACGCGACCTATGCCTGGGAGCTCCACCACCTGATGAATTCCATCGCCCAGGGGGAAAAGACGGTGCAGGACCTGAAGGATTACATCGCCCGCGATGCGGAGAACTATCCCCACCACCAGTTCCGACTGATGTTCACGTCCAATCACGATGAGAACTCCTGGAACGGGACGGAATTCGAGCGCCTGGGCGACGCGGTCAAGGTCATGGCCGTCCTCTGCTTCACGCTGCCGGAGGGCCAGCCGCTGGTCTATACGGGCCAGGAAATCGGCATGGACCACCGCCTTGCCTTCTTTGAGAAGGATCCCGTCCCGGACTGGACGGCCAACGGCTTTACGGCCTTCTACAAGGATCTGATCGCGATGCGCCATGCCAACGCGGCCCTCTCTGCGGGCGGCAAGGGCGGTCCCCTCGTGTACATCGACGGCATGCCGGAAGGCGTCCTGGCCTTCTCCCGCGCCGTCGAAGGCAACAAGGTGACGGTCTGCGCGAACCTGACGGCGGCGGAAGTCGCGCTGCCGGACGGGCGGACGCTGCCGGCCTGGGGGTATGACATCGTCTGCGAATAGGGTATGGGACGCGGATGGCTTGCCGCGGCCTGCCTGCTGGTGCTGGCGGCCTGCGAGAAACCGGTCACGCTGGAGGGGGAGACCCTTGAAAGCCCTGATGGACAGTTGGTTCTGACGGCTGGCTTGCTGCCCGGCGGCAGTCCGGCCTACCGGCTCGACCGGGCTGGGACGGCCGTCGTGCTGCCCTCGCGGCTCGGCTTCGACCTGACGGACGGGACTTCGCTCATGGACGGATTTTCCGTCGACGGGGTGGAACGCTCCTCCTTCGACGAGACCTGGGCCCCGGTCTGGGGCGAGGAGGATTCCATCCGGAACCATTACAACGAACTGCTGGTCAAGCTCTCCCGCGCGGACGGCGTGCGGATGGACCTCCGTTTCCGCCTCTTCGACGACGGGCTCGGCTTCCGCTATGAATTCCCGCTGGAGAACAAGCTGACGTACTTCAATATCCGTGAGGAGCGCACCGAATTCGCCATGGCCGGCGACCATACCGCGTGGTGGATCAGCGGCGACTACGACACCCAGGAGTACAATTACACGGAAAGCCGCCTGCGCGAAATCCGCGGCATTTCCATGTCCATGCGCCAGGCGAACGTGTCCGCGACGAGTTTCTCCCCGACCGGGGTGCAGACGGCCCTGCAGATGAAGACGGCGGACGGGCTCTACATCAACCTGCACGAAGCGGCGGTCGTCGATTATCCCACGACGAACCTCGACCTCGACGACAGGCGCCTCGTCTTCCGGACCTGGCTGACCCCGGACGCGGAGGGCGTGAAAGGGCGCATGCAGGCGCCCTGCAAGACCCCCTGGCGGACGGTGATGGTCGTGGACGACGCGCGGAAGGTATTGGCTTCCAGGCTGATCCTGAACCTCAATGAGCCCTGTGCCCTGGAGGATACCGGCTGGATCCATCCGGTCAAGTACATGGGTGTCTGGTGGGAAATGATTACGGGCCGCTCCGAATGGTCCTATACCTACGACGTCCCTTCCGTCCGGCTTGGCGAGACCGACTACCGGGCACTGAAGCCCCACGGCAAGCATGGCGCGAACAATGAGAATGTCCGCCGGTACATCGATTTCGCCGCGGAGAACGGGTTCGACGCCCTCCTCATCGAGGGCTGGAACGAGGGCTGGGAGGACTGGTTCGGCAAGCAGAAGGACTATGTCTTCGACTTCGTGACCCCGTATCCCGATTTCGACCTCCCGGCGCTCAACGCCTATGCCCACAGCAAGGGCATCCGCCTGGTGATGCATCATGAAAGTTCTTCATCGACCGTCAATTACGAGCGGCACATGGAGGCGGCGTATGCGCTGATGAACCAGTATGGCTACGATGCCGTCAAGAGCGGCTACGTCGGCAACATCATCCCTTACGGCGAGCATCATTACAGCCAGCCGCTGATCAACCACTACCTGTATGCGGTGAAAGAGGCGGCGAAGCACCATGTGATGGTCAATGCCCATGAGGCGGTGCGCCCGACCGGCCTCTGCCGGACCTGGCCGAACCTCATCGGCAACGAGTCGGCCATGGGGACGGAGTACCGTGCCCATATCAACCCGGGCCACACGACGATCCTGCCCTTCACGCGCCTCCAGGGCGGTCCGATGGACTATACGCCGGGCATTTTCGAGCAGGATATGGCCATTACGGCCCCCGGCCGGACCGGCAAGATGCGCCACACCATCGCCAACCAGCTGGGCCTCTACGTGACCTTCTATTCGCCGCTGCAGATGGCCGCGGACCTGCCGGACAACTACGCGCGCTTCATGGATGCATTCCAGTTCATCCGCGACGTGGCGGTCGACTGGTCCGAGACGCGCTACCTCGCCGCCGAACCGGGCGCGTACATCGTCACTGCCCGCCGGCCGAAGGTTGCGACGCTGAACGCCGCCGCGGCGGGCGTGGCGGAACTGCCTGACGGAAAGCGCGATATGCTCTCCGATGCCGCCCGCTTCGTCTATGCGCTTCCGCCCACGGCGACCGCCCGCGACCTGCGCGGCGCGACGCCCCGCGACGTCTGGTACGTCGGCGGCATCACGGGGGAGGAAGCCCGCGAAGTGACCTTCGCGCTGGACTTCCTCCAGCCGGACAAGCGCTACGAGGCGGTCCTCTACAAGGACGCTGCGGACGCGGATTACGAAACCGCCCCCCAGGCCTACGAAATCGTCCGCTCCGAGCTCACCGCCGCCGATTCCCTGACGGTCCGCATGGCCCGCTCCGGCGGCTTCGCCCTCTCCCTGCGGGAGCTGTAAGCGGCAGTGCCGTCGGTGTCGGTATCGGGACGAACCCCGGCGCCCCGAACCCTCTCTCTCCGCTTCCTCCGCTCCGACGCTACAGGACAGGGTCCCGGACTCAGAAGAAATTCGCCCGGGACCCTGTCCTTTCGCTTTTTCCGCTCCGCCGCGGCCCTTGCGGTCGTTGTCGCTGTTGCTGTCGCTGCCGGGAGGCAATTTGCCGGTTCGGTGTCGTTAGGGGTGTCGCACGCAGCACCCCTAACGACGAAAAAGGGCCTTTTTGCTTTTAGGGGTGCTTAACCTGGCACCCCTAACGACATTTGGCGCCGCTGCGCAGCAGACATGTAGAGCATCTGTGGCATGTATGTGGCATGTATGTACGTGGCATGTAAGTACGTGGCATGTATGTGCGTGGCATGTAAGTACGTGGCATGTAAGTACGTGGCATGTATGTATGTGGCATGTATGTACGTGGCATGTACGTGCGTGGCATGTATGTGGCATGTATGTGGCGGTTGCTCTGTGCAACATTCAAATCGTAAGTAGCTGTATGGCAATGTTTTATAAGAAATCGCTCCCTTGTTTTCAGGAGAGCGATTTTCTGTAGATCGCCAAGAATCAATCGTTTCCGATTTGAATGTCCTGCCGGCAGTTGTCGGTCGGCTCTGCCGGATGATGGTTCGGATGATGCGCGACAAGGAGTCGGGAACTGGAGCAGGAGCTAAATGATCTTGCCGCGAGCGCAAAGAAAACCGCGTTGCATCGCGCTCACGGCACAAAAACGGGCATTCCCCGGGGTTTTCCGGCCGCGAGCGCAAAGATAACCGCGTTACATTGCGCTCACGGCACGAATACGGGCCTTTCCCGGGGTTTTCCGGCCGCGAGTGCAAAGATGACCGCGTCGCATTGCGCCCACGGCACGAATACGGGCATTTCCCGGGGTTCTCCGGC
>JAEEVC010000062.1 GCA_016287075.1 Bacteroidales bacterium
GACGCCATCGGCTATGTCTACCGGGACTGGGTGTACACGATGGTCGGGCACTTCGACGTATACGGCTGGGACGTGGTGAACGAGACGTTCGGCGACTGGCCTGTCGGTTTCCGCGACGGATCGAATACCGATCTCTCGAAGAACTTTGTCTGGGGACTGTATTTCAAGAGTACGAAAGACTGGGTGGACAAGGCGTTCGCCTATGCCACCGATGCTTTGCAGCGCAACGGAAAAACCGCCGTCCTGTACCTGAACGACTACAATCTGGAGACTTCCGATGCGAAGAGAAAGGCTTACTGCGACTATGTGAAGGGCAATCCGCAGGTAACCGGCGTGGGTACGCAGATGCACCTGGACATGGCCGGCATTACCCGGGAGCAGATCGAGGCCAGCCTGAAGGACCTCGCCGCCACCGGCCGGATCGTCCGCATCTCCGAGCTGGACATCAAGTGCACGGACCAGAAGGCGCAGGCCGACCTGTACAAGTTCATCTTCGAGAAATACCTGGAGATCGTGCCGGAGGCCCAGCGGGGCGGCATCACCATCTGGGGCATCAACGACAAGGATTCCTGGGTGGGCGACAATAACATGCCGCTCCTGTACAGAGGCGATGGTTACGTCCGCAAACCCGCCTATGAAACCCTCTATCTCTACCTCTGCGAAAGGGCCGGCCTAAATCCCTACAAGGAGTAATCCGAGTCGATATTTTTCGTATATTTGTGCTGCTAAGTCTTTTTGGAAATGAAAAAACTAACGGCTTTCTTCGTCACGAGCCTGCTCGCACTCCCCATTTTCGCGCAGCAGCCGCAAAAGCAGGAGACACCCTCTCCCATCCTCCGCTCCACCGTCTTCTCCGCGCAGGACGGTCTGCTCTCCATCAACCTCATGGACCATGTCTTCTTCGGCTACAACATCGTGGACGCGGATGCATTCACGCCCAACGGCGGCGGCGAACTCTCCCTTAACACCCTGGCCCTGAACGTGTCTCCCGCCCCGTCCTTCGGCCTTCAGGTCGGCATGGACTGCAAGTGGCAGTTCTTCTCGACCAAGGATTCCCGGTTCTTTCTCGACAAGGACAAGATTCCCCAGGTAATCCATTACCCGATTCCGACGCCGGGGAATTCGGCTCAGGAGCAGACCACGCCCGCTCTCCCGGAGGAATCGATGACCAGCAAGTATCGCGGGTCGCTGCACACCTTCACCCTGGCCATCCCGGTCCTGGCGACGGTGCACCTGAATGACAACTTCTGGCTCAGCGCCGGTGCCGAGGCCAACCTGAACATGACGTCCTGGACGAATTTCGAAGAGGAGAGCGGCGATGTCACCGAAACCACCTCCGTCGCCGACGGCCAGGTGCGTCCGTTCACCTTCAACTTCATGGGTATGATCGGCTTCAGGGATACCGCCCTGTTCTTCAAGTATTATCCCAAGACCTCCCGGATCGTCCCGGACGGCGGTGTTGAATTCGACTACTGCACCGTGGGCGTGACGCTCTTCCTGTAGGCGGGAGATTCGTTCCCGAAGAGGAACTGCGGCGTATAGCCGCCATAATCGACGACGACCTTCTCGAAAACGATGCCGGGGTCGAGGGGCTTCAGTACGAGGTCCTGCCAACCGGCGGAGGCGGGGAGGTCGGTTGTTGTTTCCACGACGCGGCGGGCCACGGTGGGGTAGTAGACGGAATGGATGTTGGCGGGATCCTCGTTGAGGCGCTCATTGAAGAACTGCACGGCCTTCCCGCCGCAGAATTCCACGGCGTAACGGTGTCCCGTGTTGTTGAAGGCGAGGGTCGATTTCGTGACGACATGGACCTTCACCTCCGTTACACCTTCGGGGATTTCGACGCGGTAAGTGATTGACGCACCGTCGGTTGCCTGCGTGTAGGGCATCAAGGCGACGCCGCTGAGGGTACGGCCCATGTACGGAATGACGGTCCAGTCGGTGCCGTCGGCGGATACCGCTTCCTGCCAATGTTCCGCTTCGATGGCCGTGAAACCGCGGGGGTCGGCGGGGAAGGTGAAGCCGCCCGGGGCGGTGTCCTCCAGGCGCTGGATGCGCGGCAGGCGGTCCGCCGGGAAGTTGTCGTTCCAGGTGAAATAGCCGATGTGCTTCTGCGTCATCATGCCGTCCCATTTGCCGCCGGCGATGTCTTTGTTGTATTCCTTCATCAGGACGGCGTCGCGGGCGAAGCAGCGCTCCACACGGTCGGCCCAGGCGTTGGCGGCCGGATCGTTCCGTTCGACGAGCGAGCGGTTCATCGCCTGCGCGTAATACATGTCATAGATGTTGGCGAGCGCCTGGACGGGGAAGAGGATGATTTCCCGGTAGGCGTCCCGGCAGGCCGGATCCAGCGTCAGATACTGCCGCAGGGCTTCCGCTTCCAGCCGGACGAAATCGTCGCACACCTGCCGGAACTCGCCGGAAGGTAGGTCGTAGGTGCGCGCGTCCATCATTTCCGCCGTCGTGCGGCCGCTGTATTTGCTGTACAGATTCAGGATGCGTGCGGCTTCGTCGGCCTGGTCCTCGCCGAAGGCGGCGGCGCAGAAGGCGCGGGTGTGGTCAAGCAGGTTGTCCACCGTGAAATCCTTCGGGCGGCGGGCCATGTCCAGGAAAAGGGTGATGGGATACTCCATGGGCTTGAGGTCGCCGACGTTCAGCACCCAGAGCCGGTCCACACCGTAGTCATACGTGAGCTGGAGCTGTTCCCACATATTCTGGATAGGGGTGATATTGAGCCACTTGGAATTGCGGGGCGCACCCACGTAGTCCACGTGGTAATACAGTCCCCAGCCGCCCTTGCGGTTCAGTTCGGCCGCGGTCGGAAGCTTGCGGACGTCGCCCCAGTTGTCGTCGGACAGGAGGATAGTCACATCGTCCGGGACGCGGAGGCCGAGGTCGTAATACTGCTGCACTTCCTTGTACAGGGCCCAGACCTGGGGCCTTTCCGCCGCCGGCCGCCCGGTCACCTTGCGGATGATCTTGCGCTGGTTCTTGATGATATTCTCGAGCAGGCCGATGTATTGGGCTTCCTGCCCCTCCCGGCCGAGGGCGGCGTCGCCGTCACCCCGCATGCCGATGGTGATCAGGTCCTCGGTATCCTTCGCGCGTTCCAT
>JAEEVC010000004.1 GCA_016287075.1 Bacteroidales bacterium
GTCGGCGGTCACCATCCCCGCCGCCGTAACGGAAATCGGCGAGCACGCATTCCGCGAGTGCAAGAACCTGACATCCATGGAGATCCCTGCGGGGATAACGCGTATCGCACCCTACACCTTCCAGCTTTGCACGGACCTCACTTCCGTCTCGCTTCCTGACGGGCTGACGGAGATCGGCGACTATGCCTTCGGCAACTGCACCGGCCTGACCGCTTTCACCATCCCCACCTCGGTGACGACCATCGGTAACCGCGCCTTCGAGTATTGCACCAGCCTGGATGAAGTCCTGTGCAAGCCCGCGACTCCTCCCGGAGGCGGCACCTACATGTTCTACTACGCAAGTGACTGTCCCATTTACGTTCCGTCCGCCAGTGTAGAGGCTTACAAGGATGCCAAGAATTGGAGCATCTATGCCTCCCGCATCCAGGCGATGCCGTAGCGGCGAATCGCAGCGGAGAGCGCAAGACAAAGGAGGATGGCCCAAGTCTTTCCGACTTTAGGGCCATCCTCCCTGTTCTGGAAGACGCCGGGCTTAGCGGAGCTTCTTGTAGCCGTAGGCCGCGGTGTCGCCGAGCTCGATCTCGATCTTCATCAGACGATTGTACTTGGCGATACGGTCGGTACGGGAGAGGGAACCGGTCTTGATCTGGCCGCTGTTGGTCGCGACGGCGATGTCGGCGATCGTCGTGTCCTCGGTCTCGCCGGAGCGGTGGGAGGTGACGGTCGTGTAGCCGTGGCGGTGGGCCATCTCGATGGCGTCGAGGGTCTCGGTGAGGGAACCGATCTGGTTGACCTTGATGAGGATGCTGTTGCCGGCACCCATCTCGATGCCCTTCTGGAGGTACTTGACGTTGGTGACGAAGAGGTCGTCGCCGACGAGCTGGCAGCGGTCGCCGATGGCCTTGGTGAGCTTCACCCAGCCTTCCCAGTCTTCCTCGCTGAGGCCGTCCTCGATGGAGTCGATCGGGTACTTGGTGATGAGCTGCTCGAGGTAGGCGATCTGCTGCTCGGAGGTCAGCTTCTTGCCGTTCGGATCCTTCTGCTTGCCGTCCTTGAGCTGCTTGTAGTCATAGTAGAAGGTGTCACCCTCCTTGAAGCAGAACTCGGAAGCGGCGCAGTCCATGGCGATCTTCACGTCCTTGCCGGGCTCGTAACCGGCCTTCTTGATGGCCTCCATGATGCAGTCGAGGGCATCGTCGATGCCTTCAAGCTTCGGGGCGAAACCACCTTCGTCGCCGACCGCGGTGGAAAGGCCGCGGGCCTTGAGGACCTTCTGCAGGGCATGGAAGACCTCCGCGCCGATGCGGACCGCCTCGGCCTCGTTCGGAGCGCCGACGGGACGGATCATGAACTCCTGGAACGCGATGGGGGCGTCGGAGTGGGCGCCGCCGTTGATGATGTTCATCATCGGGACCGGGAGGACATAGGCATTGGTACCGCCGAGATAGCGGTACAGGGGGATCTGGAGCTCAGCCGCAGCCGCTTTCGCGACGGCGAGGGAGACGCCGAGGATGGCGTTGGCGCCGAGTTTGGACTTGGTCGGGGTGCCGTCGAGTTCGATCATCTTCGCGTCGATGGCGCGCTGCTCGAGGGCGTTCATGCCGACGATTTCCGGGGCGATGATCTCGTTGACGTTCTTGACGGCCTTCAGGACGCCCTTGCCGCAGTAACGGCTGCCGCCGTCGCGGAGTTCAAGCGCCTCGTTCTCACCGGTGGAAGCACCGGACGGAACGGCGGCGACGCCGATAAAACCGGAATCAAGGGTCACTTCGACCTCGATGGTAGGGTTGCCTCTGGAGTCGAGGATTTCCCTGCCGAAAACTTGTACGATCTGCATAATTGTTATAGAGTTAAAACGTTTGCTTTCAAAAGCGTCGCAAATTTAGCAATTTCCCCGCACATGCGCAAGTATTTGCCGGGGCGCGGAAGGGGCTACCGGACGCGGACCACCTTGATGCCGGGGCAGTTCTTCTTCGCGGCGGCGTATTCCGCGATGGTCCTGGGATCGACCATGACCTTCCCGCCCCCGGAAGAGGCATGGATGAAGCCGGCCCGGCCGTCATGGACATAGGCGATCCCGACGTGGGCGATGTCCAGACCGGGGACGCCGGACATGAAACAGAGGATGTCGCCAGAGCGGATTTCCTGTTCCATCCCCGGGATCTTCCGGGTCGGAATCCAGCTCTGGGGCGTCTCGGAGAGCCTTTTCTCCACCGCCGCGATGAGGGCGAGATCGCGCGCCGCCGTCGTGTCCTCCGGCGCACCGGCGAGCTGGCGGTAACTCCCCTTGTGGGTGGACATGAAGTTGATTGGGCGGTCCGCAGCCATGCCGCCGAAGGCCATGGTCATGTCCTCCAGCAGACCGCGCGCCTCGCCGTTGCGGATCCATTCGGTCGTGTAGTGGATGCGGTCACTGTAGCGCTCCACCTTGCCGTCGCGGTAGCGGCTCTGCCGCACCAGGTCGGCGAACCCGGCGAAATCCGCTTCCGCCCCGTAGATCCGCACCGCTTCGACCAGGTTGAAGCAGGTCTCGACGAACAGGATGCAGTCGGTTTCGGTCAGGGAAACCCGCAGCTGCTCTTTCTGCCCCCGCTCCAGGGTCGATGCGACATAAGGGGTCCCGACGAGCTTCAAGGCAACCTGCACCATATCTTCTCCGGCATCCCCGGAACGGGATTGCTTGAGCTGCGTGAGGATATCACCCGCAAGCGTGCTGTCCCGCTCCGTCGTAACGACAGGGACGGCCGGAGGGATAGGGGTGGCCGTCCGGGGCGCACGGGACCCGCAGGCGGTCAGGGCCGTCAGCAGCAGGCAGAGGATCCGTTTCATTCGATGACAAAGTCAAACCGGTCATACGGACCCGTCCGGTGGGCCAGGTGCTTCGTAAGGTTCGAGATACCGAACAGCGGGGAATAGGTCCTGACACGGAGGGTCCTGCCGTCGGGCAGGAACTCCAGGATGCGGAGCCAGCCGTCGCCGCCGTTGCCCTCCCAGCCGCCGCCGACGGTCTGGACATTGAACATCATCTGCCCGACTTCCTTCCCGGCGTCGTTCCGGTCCACCCGCCAGCCCGTGGAGGTCGCGTAGCGCTCCTCCTCGGTCGGGGCAGTGTGGCCGTGGTGGCCGCAGAGCACGAGGCGGATGTTGGGTGTCGGCCGGACCAGCTTCTCCCAGATCTGCTCGCCGTAATTGTTGCCGGACAGCGCGCTGATGCCGTACTTCTCCGGCTGGGTGTAGCGCGCGTTGCCGCACTTGCCCCAGCATTTCATATAGGAATGGGTGGTCACGACCACGTTGCAGTCGGCATATTTCTCCGCCGTCCTCTTCGCCCAGGAGAGCGCCTCGTCGGAGGGCGTGAACTCCAACGTAATGAGCAGCAGTTTCTTCTCCCAGCCCGGGAGCGTCAGCAGGATGGCGGCGTTCTCCAGCGAGGCACGTCCCTCGCGGTTGTGAAACTCGGAGACGAGGCAGTCGCGGAGCGCGGCGCCCTGGCGCTCGAAGGTGAACCAGTCCGGGTAGAAGGTATGGACATCCTCGGAGGACTTGTAGCCGTAATCATGGTTCCCAGGGCTCGTCAGGTAGGGCACACGGCCGTCCAGGCGCTCGAACGCGCGGGAGACGGAGGCCCACATCTGCCGGCTCGACTGGTTGAGCATCCGGCGGTCCAGGGCGTTGTTGTCGTTCTGCTCCACCAGGTCGCCGGTGCAGAGGACGGCCTTGATGCCCAGCCGGTCCACGTTGTCCGCGATCCAGGCCGTGCAGATTTCGAAGATGCCCTGGTTGATGTCGTATTTCTCATAGCCCTGCGGATCGCCCAGCAGGATGACGGAGGAGCCGCCTTCCGCGGACAGGGCCTGCGGGTCGGCACGGTGCTGCGCCGCCGCCAGGACAGGCAGCAGCGCCAGCAGGAGAAGGGTCAGCTTTTTCATATGGAAGGTTGCTGCAGGGCCTTGCGGAGCTGGTCGTCATAGCGGAGACGCACCTTGATGCCGGCCTCCTGGAAATAATAGCGGACGGCGATCTCCTCCTCGATGAAGGGGATGATCTCGTCCTTCTTAAGCCGGAGGAAGGTCTCCTTGTCCATGTCCAGCCGCTTTTCGAGCGCATCGAGTTCGGCGGTCATGTTCTCCGAGAGGCCGTCTTCCGCGAGGGTCTTCTTCATCTCGTCAAAGAGGGTCTTCGCGCTGGAGCGGTAATCGAACTTCTTGTCCCTGGCGAAGGCGACAAAGTCCTCGAATTCCGTGAAATGGAACGCTTCCAGCGGCGGAATGGAGGCATGGGCGCGGACGAAGCGGAGGGCATAGTCCTCGATGATGCCGCCGAGCACGAGCGAATAGGTCAGGCGGCTGTAATTCCGCCCCTTGACCTCGAAGTCCGGGGTAATGCCGCCGCCGTCGCGGACGGTCCGGCCCTTCAGCGTCTTGAAGGCATGGGTCAGGGAATCCGGGATATGGCCGACGCTGCCGTCCTCGTTGCGGTGGCTGTAGTCGATGGCCTGGACACAGCGGCCGGAAGGGGTGTAATATTTCGCGGTGGTCACCTTGAGCTGGCCGTTGTACGGCAGCGGGCGGATGCTCTGGACCAGGCCTTTTCCGTAGGTGCGCGTACCGACGATGGTCGCCCGGTCGAGGTCCTGGAGCGCGCCGGAGACGATTTCAGATGCCGACGCAGAGCCGGAATCGACCAGGACCATGATGGGAATGGTGAGGTCGATCGGGTCCGTGGTCGTCTTATATACCTGGTCCCCACCGATATGGAGGCCCTTGGAGGTCACGACGGTCGAGCCTTTCGGCACGAAAAGCGAGACGATGTTCACCGCCTCCCCGAGCAGGCCCCCGCCGTTGCCGCGGAGGTCCAGCACGAGGCGCTTCATGCCTTCGCCCCGGAGCCGGTGATACCCTTCCCGGATGGCCTGGCCGACCCCTTCCGTAAACTTGCTCTGGAGCATGTAGCCCGTCGTGTCGTCGAGCATCCCGACATATTCCAGCGCCGGCATGTTGATCCGCTCGCGGCGGACCGGCACCTCGATGACGTCCCCGGCCTTCCAGGTCGCCCCGTCGCGGAGTTTCTTCACGCGGAAGACGACCGTCGTCCCGGGCTTGCCGCGCATCTTCTCGCTGGCGTCGGAACTGGTCATCCCGTGCGTGGACACCCCGTCGATCGCCTCGATCTCGTCACCGCAGACCAGTCCGTACCGCACCGCCGGGGAATCGGCGTACGGCTCGTTGATGATTACGTTGCCGTCCTTGTCCGGCTTGTAGATAATGGCGCCGATGCCGCCATATACCCCGCTGATCATCATCTGGAAATTCTCCTGCTCCTCTTCGGGCACATAGACCGTATACGGGTCCAGGCCTTCGAGCATCGCGTCGATGCCGAGCCGCTCGATGCGGTCGAGCGGCAGGGTATCCACATAGGAGCGGTTCAGTTCCTTGAGGATCGAGTTCTGGATTTCCACCCACTTCCCGAGCGTGAAGCTGCGGGTCTGTCCTTCGGCTGCGGCGGAGAGCGCCAGCAGCGCCCCCACGGCCAGGATGTACTTCAGTTTCTTCATATCTTGACAAAGATAGCAAAAACCGTACAATTCCGGCACGGCCCGGGACCTTTCTTCCCGCCCCGGTGACGGAGACGTGCAGCCGAAATCCCGAAAAAAACATTAACATTCCGGCGGGTCGTACGTCTTCCTGGTGGAAGCGCTTCCGGAATGGAACCGAATTTGTTATCTTTGACCTGTATGAAACGATTGCTGCTACTGCTTACGCTGTGCCTCCTGCTGCCTGTGCCGCAGGAAGCGGCGGCGAAGGACACGGGGCGGGCGATGGCCCGCCTGGTGAAGGAATTCCGCCACGAGGAGGGATTCGAGATGGTGGACCTCGGGAAACTCGCGCTGTCCGTGATGCGGGCGGCGGCCCGGAATTCCGTCGAGACCGCCGGCGAGCGGGAGACGCTTGCCGCCTTTTCCGGCGTCACGCAACTGGTGATCGGGAGCTGTGACGACTGCCCCGAAACGGTGCGGCGCGCCTTTTCCGCGCGGGTGCGGAAACTGTTGAAGCACGAGGAGCCGATCCTCGAGGCGCGGGACCAGGGCGACCTGCTCCGGATCTACGCCACGATTCCCGAGGAGGCCAACGAACTCCGGGACGTCATCATTTTCAATGAGAGCACGGGCAGCGTCATCTGCGCCTTCGGCTCCATCCCCATGAGCTTTCTCGAGCGGATCGCCAGCCAGAAATGAACCGGGAAACCTTCATACAGACGTGGATTCCGCTGACGGACAATTTCTTCCGCCTGGCTATGCACCTGCTGGGCGATGAGGCCGCCGCCCGCGACGCCGTCCAGGACCTGCTGGCGAAGCTCTGGGTCCGGCGGGAGCGGCTCGACGGAATCGCCGATCCCGAGGCCTACGGGATCACCCTCCTGCGGAACGGCTGCCTTGACCGGCTCCGTCACGACAAAGCCCATCCGTCCAAGCCGCTCGGGCCGGCGGATATCCCCGGGACGGGGCCGCCGCCCGAAGAGGAACTCATCCGGGAGGAAACCCTGCGGCGGACGCTCCGGGCGGTGGAAAAGCTCCCGGAACCCCAGCGGACCGCCCTCCGGAAACGAATCTGGGAAGAAAAGTCTTATGAAGAAATCGCGGCTGAGACAGGACGGAGTCCGCTGCACATCCGGGTGCTGGTCAGTCTCGCACGGAAAAATTTGAAAAAGAATCTGTTATGAAAGAGATGCCCCAAGGGATGAACCCCGTTCCGGAACACTTCCGGGACGACATGGAGGCCTTCGTCCGCGACCTGGACGGAGCGGAGCGGCTGCTCGGCGCGATGGCCCCGGCCGATAGCGGCCGGAACAGCGGCAAGCAGCCCGGAAGCTGCCGGACCGCCGGCACGCAACCTGAAAGCGGCCGGACCGCCGGCACGCAACCTGAAAGCGGCCCGCGCCGGCTGCAGACAGCACCCCGGGCCCCCCGGGCAGCCGCCCTGCGCATCGCCGCCATCGCCGCATCCGTCGCCCTGGTTGCCGCCCTTGGCCTCGGACTCTACAACCGCTACACGGAGCCGAAGGACACCTTCGACGATCCGTATCTCGCCTATGCCGCCGTGGAAGAGGCGCTCAGCCGCGTCTCGCTGGCGGCCGGCAAAGGCCTCGCGCTCGAGCGCGAATCCGAAACCTATCTCCAGGAAACCTTGTCCGTACTCAATCGATAACGCCTTATGAAAAAGATTTATACCCTCCTTGTCCTGCTCCTTGTGAGCGTCAGCGCCCTTGCCCAGAACAGCGGCAAAGCCCTCTACCGGAAATATTCCGACGAACCCGGCGTCCAGGCCGTGTACATTTCCCCGGCCATGTTCCGCCTCATCGGCCGGATTCCCGACGTCGAGAGCGGCGACAACAACGTCAATCTCGCCCGGGTCATCAAATCCATGACCGGCTTCTACCTGATTTCCTTCGAGGATCCGGAACTGGGACGGGAGCTATCCGCGGATGTTTCCGGCCTCCTCGACCGGAGCGACTATGAACTGATGATGGAGGTCAAGGACGACGGCCAGACGGTGCGCCTGTACACGGTATCCCCCACCGATGAGCTCATCACCTCGCTCATCATGCACGTCCGTGACCAGGAAGAGACCACCTTCCTTTCGATTGACGGCGAAATCGACCGCGCCGCCCTCGAGGAACTGATTGCCTCCGCGACGGAATAGCGCCCGTTTCCCCGCCCCTCAAAGTGCAGGAGACGTCCCATTCCGTGGGACGTCTCCGTCACACGGGAAGAGGAAGACTGAGGGCGGCGGGATTTGATACATCGGGCGAATTATGTACCTTTGCACGGACAGAAGGACAGACTATGCGGACCCTTGTATTTGCGACGGCCAATCCCGGGAAGATCCGGGAGGCGCAGGAGATTCTCGGGGCGGGATTCAAGCTCGTGACCCCGGCCGAAATGGGTATCGTGGAAGACATTCCGGAGACCGGCAACACCCTGCAGGAGAATTCCTTGCAGAAGGCGGAGTATATCTATGACCGCTGCGGCTGCGACTGCTTTGCCGACGATACCGGGCTGGAGGTGGACATCCTCGGCGGGGCACCGGGCGTCCACACCGCCCGCTACGGCGGCAACGGCCGGGATTTCAATGCCAACATGGACAAGCTTCTGCGGGAGATGCAGCGGCGCGAGGAGGAGATCGCCGCGGCCGACGGAGCACAGGCGGCAGGCGCGCAGGCAGATACAGGCGCGCAGGTAGATACAGGCGCGCAGGTAGCAGCAGGAGCGCAGGCAGATACAGGCGCGCAGGCAGCAGCAGGAGCACAGGCAGCCGCCGGGGCGCAAGGAGCCACCGGGGCACCGGCTGCCGGAGCGCAAGGCGCAAGCCGGACGGCCGCCCGGACGGCGCGCTTCCGCACCTGCGTCACGCTGATCCTCGACGGACGGAAGTACTTCTTCGACGGGATCATGGAAGGGACCATCGCCCGGGCGAAGGCCGGCTGCGGCGGGTTCGGCTACGACCCTGTCTTCCAGCCGGAAGGCAAGGGCGGCCTCACCGCCGCGGAAATCACCGAGGAGGAGAAAAACGCCATTTCGCACCGGGGAAAGGCCCTCCGGGCAATGGCCGCATTCCTGCAGGAATACACGCAGTAGCCCCATCGGCCATGACCGCCTCCACCGAGCTTATCATCCTGAACACCACGAAGTTCCGGGAAAACCAGCTGGTCCTCCACACCCTCTCGCGGGTCCATGGCCGGCGGAGTTTCCTCGTGCGGGTCGGCAAGCAGGCGTCCATGGCCCTCTTCCTCCCCCTCAACCTGCTGGAAGGCGATGTGACCGAGAATCCGAAATCCACGCTCTGGACCGTCCGGAACCTCTCCGCCCTCCATCCGCTGAACGGCATCCGCGGCAACCTCCATAAAAACACGATGACCCTCTTCATGAGCGAAGTGCTCTTCCGGGCGCTCCGGGAAGGGGCCGTGGAAGAGGGCCTGTTCGACTGGTGCCGCAAGACCATCCTCACCCTCGATGCGATGGAATCGGACTTCAGCAACTACCCCATCCGCTTCCTCCTGGAACTCGCGGCCGCCCTCGGATTCTCTCCCACTTTCGAGAGCGTCGCCCCCTTTGTGGGCAGCGGCCTGACGGGACACATCGCCTCGCAAGCCCCCGGCATGGCCAGCCATGTTCCCGGCACGGCCAGCCATGTTCCCGGCTCAGCCGGATATGTTCCCGGCACAGCCAGCCATGTTCCCGGCACAGCCAGCCATGTTCCCGGCACGGCCAGCCAAGCCCCCGGCCCAGCCGGCAACGCCCCCGATGCCCCCGGCTCCTTCAACCACCTCCGCACCCTGCAGGCTTTCCTGGGTGCCACCTTCTCCGAATCCATGCTGATCCCCCTCTCCGGCGCCGACCGCAACGCCATCGCCGAAGAACTGGTCCGCTACCTGGAATTCCACACGGAACTTCCCCTCAACATCCGCTCGCTCAAGGTCCTGCGCGAACTCTACGGCGCCTGAAACCGTTTGCATTTTTTTGCGGGAAGACGGTTGGACAAATCGTTTTTTTCTTATTTTTGCAAAAACATAAGTACTTATGAAAAAGAGCGTTCTGCTGCTTTTGGCAGCCTTTGCCGCTATCGCTTCACCGGCCGCGGCCCAGGAGGTGAAAGCCCCCCGGATCACGCCCGCCACCGTCCGCGTAACCGTCCCCGGGGACACGGAAATCGAGGCCGTCGGGGAGGGTATCGTCACCCTGCGTTCCCAGAACAAACTCGCGTTTTACAACATCGATACGCAGCTGCTCTTCGGGGACTTTGCGTACATGCCGGTCGGCGGCTACAGCGACAAGACCTACTTCAGCGGCGGCGCCTGCACGGTAAAAACCGAAGAGACCCCGGCGGGTTCCTATTCCAAGGTCACCACCTTCCATATCCTCTATCCGGACGGGACGTCGAAGAAACTGCCGCCGGACACATACAGGAAAGTCGGCCTCTTCCGGGACGGTGTCGCCCCGGCCAAGAAGGGCACGGGCGCCTTCTCCGTCGTGCCGGCCTTCGTCGGCAAGGACGGGAAGTTCGTCCTGGGCGCAGTCACGGAAGGGAAGACGGTGTACGGCGATCCGGAAGTCCGCGGCCTGTCGGACGGAATGCGCGCCGTCTTCGCCGACGGCTGGGGTTTTGTGGATGCGTCCGGCAAGGTCGTCATAGCACCGAAATACAAGAAAGTCAGCGACTTCTCGGAAGGCATGGCACTCGTCGCCACCCAGAGCGGCAAATACGGCATCATCGACAGGAGCGGCAAGACCGTTGTCGCGGAAGGGATCGACGCCGGCTGGATGGAACCGCGCGGTTTCCACGACGGCTGGGCCTACCTGCCGGCGAAAAAGTGTTTCATCGACACCAAGGGCAATCCCAGTCCCGAGGCCGAGGCGGTCACGGACTTCTGCAACGGACACGCGCTGGTGAAGAGCGGATGGGACGGCATCGGCATCATCGACACATCCTTCGGGGAGCCGAAGAAACTGGATTTCGACAGCAACCTGGCGCCGTGGAAGGACGCCCCCGCCCGTTTCATCGACGGATACTTCCTGCTGGTCTCCTATAACGGCGCCTACCTCGTTGACAGCCGGGGAGACCTGAAACTGAAAACGGCCGGCACCTGCGGGGGAACGGGCCTATGGGAGGGTCCCTGGGTCACGCTCTGGCTGGACCGCACCGATGGAATCAGCTATGACCATGAAGCTTACGCGGTCTGCAACGCCGACGGGGAGATCGTGGTCATCTTCGACCGGAAAGGCATGTTTACGGACGTTCCCGTTCCCGTCATCAGGAAACCGACGGAGCCCACCCGCGACGATAAGTACACCGGCGACCCGCCCCGCACCAAACCCGGCGGTGATGACACCCCGACCGACATCAACGGCAATCCCGTCAGCATCGTCAAGGAAATCAAGGTCATCTTCGACGAACCCTTCGAAGGCCCCCGCAACGCGGATGTCTATGCGAACGTCGAAATCGGCAAGCCCGTCCACCCGGGCGACACGCTCAAAATCGCCGTCCTGCCCGCGGGCGAACGGGACTGGGTGAAGGTCCCGGTCGCAACGACCCGGAACGGCGGCCGTGAAAAGGCGGCGCCGATGATTCCCGCCGGTCCGGGCGCATTCGTCTCCGTCCTGAAAGCCGGCAACACCTTTGTCGAGGTGCACATCGGGCAGGAAAAAGAACCGTCCATCGACAGGAAATGGCTGCTTGAAGGCCACAGGGACTTCACCTTCAACGGCGACGAAGTGGACAACCTGGATGCCGACGTACGGATCGTTACCGACCCGGCGGGCATCAAGGGAACCCTGTTCGGCGACGACACGAAAGGCCTTTTCCTCGTCGATTTCGACCAGCGGAAAAAGTTCACCGTCTATTGGAACGGCAAGAAGGACAAGCCCATCCCGGACTTCGCCTCCTTCTTCTGGGGCCCCGCGAAAATCGAGGGCTTCCGGGAAGAGAACGGCACGAAATACATCTACATGAACGGCGGCATCACCGCGGTCGGCAACTGGATGGATTACGGGAAGGACGACCTCGGCGGCCTGATGGTCACCCTGCTGACCAGCCTTTCCAACATGAACAAAGAAGTGACGGGCGGCGACCCCACCTACGTCGTCCTGACCCGCCCGCACCGCTACCGCCTCTCCTATACCGACCTTCCGGACGGCGGGATGACCCTGGGCCTGATGGAACGTTTCTCACCCGAATACGGCTGGGTTCCCACCGACGACAAGCGCCTCATCCGCAAGACCCATAAGAACATCGGCTTCGCGACGCTGCACGACAGAAGCGAGGGTCCCATGGAACCGGACATCCTCAAGGGCATCACCCTGAAATGGGTCCAGAAGGACTGGACACTTCCCTCCTTCTACCCCGGAAACAACTGGTTCACAGACGATGAACACTACCGGCACACCGTCGAAGCGTTCAACCGGATGTACGCTTCCGCCGGCGAAGGCGAGCGCCCGTATTCCCGCGCGGAGTGCGCGGCCTTCCTGAAGAAAATGCTCCCGAAATGGGGGCTGAAGAAGATCCAGTAACCCCTGTTCAACCCGGCCGTTTCAGCGTCCTTTCTGCCGACGGCCGGGTGAGAGCTGCACCTTTGCGCGGGTCGTGAAGGACATGGCCGCGTCCCGGTAGCGGATGCGGACAGTCCGGCCTTCCGCCCGCTGCAGGGCTTTCAGGAGCGACGGGTCGTTCGCCCAGTTGACCGCCCAGATATGGGGCGAATCCGCGGTCCGCATGGGGATGTACAGGGGATTGCGGGAACGGGGTTTCTCCAGGGTCTGGTTGAAATGCACGACAACATAGGCCTCCGGAGCCGGTTCCGACCTGCGGGGGACGCGATGCCATCCGCGACAGCCCGGAATCTTGACCGCCACTTCACCGTCCACGGAGCCGCCATAGACATTGATGACCAAGCGTGTCGTATCCGCGATCCAGGCTGAAGCCTTCTCACGCGAGGAAGCCCCAATCACTTTATAATCAAAGCGATAAGACCCATCTGCGGCGAAATCGGCAAGGTAATAGCAGCGCGGGGCGCCGCAGTTCTGCGTGGCGGCGGGAATCCCGTGCCGGTCCGGCACGCCACGCCACCAGGAGCCGCATGCCGCGCCCGCCAGCACCTCCTCGACGGCCAGGCCGCCCGGGAGCACCAGCGTATGCCGGGCCATCGTGTGCGTGTGTCCGCACATCATCAGGAGGCGCGGATGCACCGACAGGATGGCCTCCAGCGAGTCTTTCGCTGCGAATTCGGAGAAGGGGATATGGGCGCAGAGGACTGCCAGCATGTCGGCGGGGGTCGCCGCGAGGGTCTCCCGCAGCCATGCTTTCTGGTCCTCCCGGAAACCGCCCTCGTACCCGGCGGTTCCCAGCAGCCGCACGTCATCCATCAGGATGAAGCGGACCCCGCCCCGCACGAACGTCGTGTCCGGCGCGCCGATTACCCGGGTATATGTCGCCATGTCCCGCGGCCGCTTCTCGTCCACGGTCCGGTCCACGCTGACCGCACGGCCTTTTTTCAGGCCGTAGAAATCGCGGTCATGGTTGCCGGGCACGCAGGCCCAGGGGCAGGAAAGCGAGTCCAGCGTGGCCCGCGTCGGCGCGAGGAGGGCAACATCGTCATTGGCCAGGTCACCGAGGAACACCGTGAGGTCCAGGTCTTTCCGTTCCCGGAGCTCGCGATAAACGGACCGGCGCGCATAGGCGAGTTCGGTTTCATTGTCCACCTGCGGGTCGCCGACGAAGGCGACGCGGAGACGCTGCGCCGGCAGCGGGAGCGTCGCCGCGAGCAGCAGAAGGAAAGGAAGATACTTCTTCATCGGCCGAAAGTCATCTTGATCTCGCTGGCCGAGCTGTTGGCCCGGCGTAGCTGTTTATCGCCCATCTTACCGAAGCGCCAGATCACGCCCGCGAGGAAATGCCGTCCGAGGGAGAGCGTATACGAATCCGTCGTGCCCGTCGGCCCCTCCGAATGGGAAACGGACAGCCCCTTGTTCAGCACATCCCGGACCTGGGCGGAGAACGTAAAGGACCTGTATTCCTTCAACAAAGTGAAATTCAGGTTGTTCGTCCACTTGGAGAAGGTCTCGGAATAACCGAAATAACGCTGCAGCGAATAATCGGTCGCCAGCTCGAACTTGTGGGGCGTCGTATAAGACGCTCTCAGGGTAAGATGATAAATCCAGGTATGCGTATCGGCCATGGCATCCAGGGAATACCAGGCATGGTTGGTGGACACGCCGTTCCCCAGGGTTATCCGGAAGGTTTCGGGCTTCCGGTACGTCAGTTCGATATCCGGACGGAATCCCAGCTGGCGGGTCAGGCTCTCGCGGAAGCCGCTCTCCCCGGCGTAGAACCGGCTGCCGGAGGCGTCCCCCCAGAAATCCGCCATAAAGCCGTCATAGTCGAAAGCCTGCACATCCATCCCTGGCAGGACGCCGACGGGCTGGTAGTTCACCGTCCGGGCGAAGTTGGCAAAGACGGTGTATGTCAGCATCCAGTATTTCTCCTTTCCGAAGCGATGGCTCCCGGAAAGGTTCCCCGACATGTTCAGGGTCGGTTTCCGGGCATGGACCGGGATGCTGTAGCGGATCCGGTCCGCATCATACCAGACGGCCGACACGACGGGATTCTGCCTGATATGCAACTGGACAGCCCCGTTGACGGAACCCCGCCGGGGATTTTGCGGATCCGGCCGGCCCGGTCCGCGCCGGAGCGCGACCATATGGTCGAAACCCGGACGGAGGTACCGGTTGCCCGTACTGATCCGGAGCGGGTCCGTGATGTCCGGAACGGCTATCATGCTGCTGTGGCTGGGCTGGGAAGACTGGCCCATATAATCCAGGGAGAACCAGGGGGTCGTCAGGCGAAGGACCGGCGCCACATTCCAGAGCCACTCCCCCTCTCCGATTTCCGTCACCCGCCCCTGCGTCCTGGAATAGGTGTACAGATGGTCGGCACTGAGGGAAAAACCGGCCTGGACAACCGTGGAACGGTCCTCCTTCGCATACTGCAGCAGGAAATCCCCGCTTCCGCTCGCGCTGTTGTTCACGGAAAGGTTGGAATAAAAATCGTTGGCGCTCCCGTCGGCATTGAAGGCCGCCCTGTCCTGCCGCGAGCGCGTCACCTGGCCCCTCACCCCGGACTGGAACAGCCAACTGTCGGCCAGCGGCTCCACATAGAACAGGTTCAGAACACCGTTTCCGTTCCCGCCGTCGTTCTCATAATGGAGGTCCCGCTCGCTGCTCGCGTGGGAGGCCGCATAGGAAGTCAGGGAATAATCCCGGCTCGTCCCCTGCTGCCCCTGCAGGGCGTAATTCCCGATCACCCGCAGGGAGCGGCCCTTTTTCGAAAAGAGTTTGGAGGCTACCATCAGCGTGCCGCTGGTGCCGAGGGTACGACTATGGGACGTGTTCAGGGAAGAGGAGGAATTGCTCTCCGTTCCGTTCACCTGCGAGGACGAGGCGGACTGGCTGTCGGACCGGGCGTCCGAAAAAGTGAACTGGGGCGAGAACGAGAAACTGATCCCCTTGATTCCCCTGGACCTGAAATTCACGCTGGCATTGAGCCGGTGGTTGCCGGAGAGGGACGACGAGGTGCTCCCGCTCTCCACCGTATCGCCCGAAAGGGGGAAGTCCTGCGAGAAACTGCGGCGGGCATCCTCCCGGGAAGTTCCGTTGTAAGAGACACTTACACCCGTATCCACCTTTTTGATCCGGTCCGTGGTGTAGTTGGCGCCGGCCTGGCCGCCGGTCGTGATGCCGCCCCTGCCGAGCAGGCTTTCAAGGCCCACCCCGGCGCTCACGTTCTGTCCCCGCGCGAGCAGGGTCAACTGATCGTGCTTGTTGTATGCGGACAGCATGCCCGAGGTGTTCCACAGGAACGGGATGCTCGCCATCATGTCGTTCTTCTCCTTCCCCGGCACGGATGCGCCGCCGAAGGCCTGCAGGTTGCCGAAAAGGCCTTCCGCATACTCCTGCTTGAGGGAGACGTCCATGTTCTTGGAATTGTTTCCCCGGCCCTGGCGGATGCCGGTCAGTTTCTCCACCTCGGCATCCTTGTCCGTCACCGTGATCTTGTCCACCACCTTGGCGGGCAGGTTGTCCAGCGCGGCCTGCTTGTCCCCCATGAAGAAAGTCTTGCCGTTGACCGTAATCTGTGACACGGTCTCGCCCTGGACCTTCACGGAGCCGTTCTCCCCGACCTCGATGCCGGGCATCTGGCGCAGGAGGTCCCGCAGGACGTCCGTCTCCCTGACGGAGAAGGCGTCCGCATGGTAGATCAACGTATCCTGCCGCACCTCCAGGGGACGGACCGCCGCTGAAACCCTGGCGGCTTCCAGCATCTCGGCATCCTGCCGGAGCAGGACCTTCCCGAGGTCGGTCCGGCCGGTCAGGTAAACCAGTTTCCGGTAGGCATGATACCCCATCATCTCCACATGGAGATAATAGGATCCGCGGGTAACCTTGTCGATGAGGGCCGAGCCCTCGTTGTCGGAGAGCGTGAAATTCGTGATGATCGTATCCTTCTCCGGCTTGAGATAGACGGAGGCGAAAGGCACCGCCTCGGCCGTCAGGGAGTCCGCCACATGCACCGTGACGGGGAACGCGCGGTCGCCGCCGCCATGGATGACCATGCCGCCCACGAACTGCGCACGGGCGGAAAGGGCTGCACCAAGCAGACAGACGGCGAGGATCAGGGCTCTTCTCATGGTTTCTCGGGATACAGGATGGCCTTCACAAGCGGCTGGGAGACAATGGTTTCAATCCTCTCGGCAATCCGCTCCGGGGTCAGGGCATCCACCAGCGAGGGATATGTGGACGGGAAGGTCCAGTCTTCCTCTCCGTGATAGACCGCATTCCGGGCGTAGGTGCCGTACCAACTGCTCATCTGGAGGTTCTTGGCGTGCTCTTTCTTCAGGTTGGCCCGCACGTCGGCGAGGGTCTGCGTCATCGAGGACGGGTCTGCCGTCAGTTCTTTCAGCGCCTTGACGGTCTCATCCACCAGCAGTTCCGCGTCCTCCGGCTTGCAGGAGAACTGGATGGTCGTCCGGTCGATGTAGGAGGGGAAGCGGCCCGCGGCCGTGGAAACGCCCACGCTGTAGACCTTGCCCATGTCCTCGCGGAGGCGCTTCAGGAGGGCCGTCCGGACGACGGCCTTGACGGCGCCGAGGACGAGGTTATTCTCCTCCATGGTCATCTCGGGCCGGTCCGTACCCTGGTAGACGAGCGAGACGACGGCCTTCTCGGTCTTGGCCGTGTGGCGGATGAGCGAGACGTCCTCCTTCGGCACGACCCGGTCGGGAGCCACCCATACGGTGTCGGCCGGGCCGCCGGGCAGGGCGGCCAGGTAGCGCTCCACATAGGGGCGCATCTCCGCCGCATCCATGTTGGCCATCAGGACGAAGGTATAGTCATCCGCGCTGCCGTAGAGCTTGTTGAAGACCGGCACCATGCGGGAAACGTCCACGCGGGAGAGGATGAGCGTGTCCGTCAACTCCGCATTGGTGTAGCTGGAACCGGACAGCAGATGGCTCAGTTCCCGCGAGAAGTCCCGCTGCGGGTCCGGCTCGCGGTTGCGGAACTCTTCCACCGACTTGTCGATCAGCAGCCGCGCATAGGCGGTATCCACCTGCGGGGCCGTCCAGCGGAGATAGAAGAACTGGAACATCGTCTCGATGTCGTCCTTGAAGGCCGAGCAGAGGATGCCGGTCCGCGTGGGCGCGCCGACGAAGAGGGCGGAGGCGGAACTGCCTGACATATAGAACCGTAGGGCGTCGCGGCTGAAGGCGCCGGCCCCGGAACCCGGGACCACCCGGTCGGCGAAGATGCCGGTGAAATAATCCGTGGAGTCCAGGGCGTTGAAACCGCCCTTGCGGGAGCCGGAAAGGCTGATCTTGTCGCGGCTGAGGGCGGATTTGCGGAAGAGGACCCGGGCGCCGTTGGAGAGGCGCCAGTCGAGGAGGTCCATCTCCGGATGGGCCGTCTCCGAGACAATGCGCCCCGGGGCCGGCTCAGCGCAGAGTTCGTCCGGAATGTCCACCTGGAAGCGGTAGGGGGCCGTTTCAACGGCGAAGGAAGTCCGGATCAGTTCGGCCAGGGAGGCGTCGTCGCCGCATTCCTCCCGCAGGGATTCCGGCGCCCGCAGCATCGCATGGAAAGGCGCACGGGCATAGGTTTCCTGCAGATAGGCAAGCAGCGCCACGGAGTCGATCGTCGGCAGGTATTTCTCCAACAGCGCATATTCCGTCTGCGGGGAGACAAGCGCATCGCCGATGTAGAAGGCGCTGTAGACTTCCTCCATCAGCGAAGAAGAGGCGGTCTGATGGGTGGGACGCGCCCGGTTGCGGTAGCTCGACAGGAGGCTGCGGCGCACCTGCTCGATCTCCCGTCCGGTAAAACCGTAATCCAGGATCTGCCGGGCCGCCGCGACGGCCTGGGCGATGCCGGAGCGGACCTTCCCCTTCTGCAGGGTCACCGACAGGTCGGCCACGTCCACCGTCCCGAGCAGGCCGGAAAGGCCCATTGCAGCCTCCTTGTAATCCGGCCCCTGGAAGGAGAGCCGGTTGAAGCGCTGCTTGCAGAGCCGGCCGGCGACGGTCCGGACCAGGTAGGGACGATAGTCCGACTCCCGGGCCACGGGGCTCCGGAACGGCGCTTTCTGGAGGATATCCAGCGAGACGGCGGTCAGGGTGGAATCATAGACGCAGCGGGCTGCGAATTCCTTGTACGGGTCAATCCCGTACCGGACCGGCTTCGGCCGGCGAATGCGCGGCATGTCGGCGAAATGCCGCCGGATCCCGGCCTCGATGACGTCCGGATCCACATCGCCCACAACGGCCACCGCCATCAGGGAGGGACGGTACCAGCTGGTATAGAAGTCCCTGAGATCCTGGACGGTACAGTTCTGGATCACCAGCGTATCGCCGATGGTCTTGCGGGCGGCAAAGCGGGAATCGCCCAGGACTTCCTCCAGGAAGGCGTCGCTGGCGTCCTGGCCCGCCTTGCGGCGCTGCAGGCGCTCGGAAAGGATGACGCCGCGCTCCTTCTCGACCTGGACGGAGTCGATGGTCAGTCCCCGCGCCCAGTCGCGCAGGATCAGGAGGGTGGTGTCCACCAGGGCGGGATCGCCCGTCGGCAACTGCAGTTTATACACCGTCTCCCCATAGGAAGTATGGGCATTCAGATCCGTGCCGAAAGCCGCCCCATGGCGCTCCAGCACCCGTACGATGCCGTCGTCCGGAAAATGCTCCGTGCCGTTGAAGGCCATATGCTCCAGGAAATGCGCCAGGCCCCGCTGGCGTTCTTCCTCGTAGAGGGACCCCGCCTTCACGAAAAGCCGGTACACCGCCTCGCCTTTCGGATAGGAGTTCTGGAGGATATAATAGGTGAGGCCGTTATTCAGGCTGCCCACCCGGAGGGAGTCCCGCCGGGGAAGCGGCTTCTCCCGCGCAGGGAGCAGCAGGGTGGCAGTGAGAAGGAAAAAGGCAAGGATGAGACGTTTCTGCATGGCTGGGATGGTTTCTCTGGTTGGGGAAAGAAGGGTCAACGGCGTTTCTTCCGGGCTTTGCGCACCGCGGCGCCGGAGGGCTTCCGGGCGGCCGCACCGTGGCCGGAGCGGCCCGACGGCCGTTCGTACGAGCGGTCTTCACCGGCGGGATGCGCATCCGGAATCCCCTCTTCAATCAATTCGTAATCAAGCAGTTTCTGGTCGAGGTTGGTCTCCTTGACCCGGACGCGGACCCTGTCGCCGAGCAGGTACACCTTCCGGGTGCGGCGGCCGACGAGCCGGTAATGGTCCTCGTCGAAATCGTAGAAGTCGGCCTTGAGGTTGCGCAGCGGGATCATGCCCTCGATCTTCGTGGGCTCGACCTCCACGTACATGCCCCATTCCGTGAGGCCGGAAACGGTGCCGTCGAACTCCTGTCCGACCTTGTCCTCCATGTACTCGACGACCTTGTACTTGATGCTCTCCCTTTCCGCCTCGGCGGCAATCAGTTCCCGTTCGGAGGCGTGCTTGCACTGGTTCTCGTAGAAGCCCTTGTCCTGGCTCTCCGCACGGTCGAGATAGAGGGCGAGGAGGCGGTGGACCATCATGTCCGGATAGCGCCGGATCGGCGAGGTGAAGTGGGTGTAGAACTTGAAGGCGAGGCCGTAGTGGCCGATGTTATCGGTTGAATAGCAGGCCTTTGCCATGGCGCGGAGCATGAGCATCTGGATGGCGTTCTTCTCCGGCTTGTCACCGACCTCGACGAGGAGGTTGTTGAGCGACTCGGCGATGGCCTTGCCGCTGCCGATGTCCCCGAGCCGGTGGCCGAAGTTGCCGGCGAAGGCACGGAGTCCCGTCAGTTTCTCGACATTCGGGAGGTCATGGACACGGTAAACGAAGGTCTTCGCCTTCGCGGCGGCCTTCCCGCCGAAGTGGCCGTCCGTCGCGACATACTCGGCGACGTGGCGGTTGGCCAGGAGCATGAACTCCTCGATGAGCCAGTTCGCCTCCCTGCTCACCTTCGGAATGACGTCGAGGGGCTTGCCCTTCTCATCCACGACGACCTTCATCTCAGGGCGGTCGAATTCCAGCGCGCCGGCGGCGAAACGCTTCTTCCGGAGCTTCAGGGCAAGGCCGTTCAGCACGAGCACCGCCTCCTTGACCGGGTCCGGGACGACGCCGCATTCCGCGCCCGTAAACGCCTGGTCCATCGCATCTTTCCCCGCCTCGATGATCTGCTGGGCGAGGTCGTAGTCGAAGCGGTAGTCGGAACGCATGACCGTCCGGCCGAACCAGGGATTGATGACCTTGGCCTGGGGGGTAATCTCGAAGACCGCCGAGAAGGTCAGCTTGTCCTCATAGGGCCGCAGGGAGCAGAGCTTGTTGGAGAGCTTCTCCGGGAGCATCGGGACCGTCCGGTCCACCAGATAGACCGAGGTCCCGCGCACCTGCGCCTCCTTGTCGACGGGCGTCCCGGGACGGACATAGTAGGTCACGTCGGCGATGTGGACGCCGACCTCGTAATTCCCGTTTTCCAGTTTCCGGAAGGAGAGGGCGTCGTCATAGTCCTTGGCATCGGCCGGATCGATGGTGAATGTCAGGATGTTCCGGAAATCGCGGCGGCCCTTGAGGTCCTTTTCCGTGATCTTGTCCGAAATCGCGTCCGCGGCATCCTCCACCTCCTTGCTGAAGCGGTACGGCAGGCCGAACTGCGCCAGGATGGCATGCATCTCGGTCTCGTTCTCCCCGGGCTTCCCGAGGAAATCGACGATGTGGCCATGGGGCGTCGGCGCGCCCCGGTCCCAACCGTCCACGACGGCCGCGACCTTCAGGCCCGTCACCGCCTTCTCCGGATCCTCCGGCACGGGGACGGAAATGTCGTAAGGCATGGTCCGCGAGGACATCAGCACCCAGGCCTGGCGTTTCGCCACGACATGGAGGACGCCCACGAACGGGCGCTTCGACCGCTCCAGGATGGAGACGATCTCGCCTTCCCGGCGCCGGCCGCCCGGGCCGCCCGCCTTGGTTTCCACGACCCGCACGATGTCCTCGTGCAGCGCGCCGCGGCTCTTCGGCGCCCGGACATAAATGTCCTCGTCCTGTCCCTCGACCCGCACGAAGATCAACCCTTCGCGGTTCATCCGCACCTGTCCGATATACTCGGGGAGCACCCGGTACTCTTTCTTCCGTGCCGTTTCTTTCTTTTTCTTCTTTCCCATCAGTCAACGATAGAATACATTTGTACAAAAATACGGATTGTTGAAGGAAAATGCAATCCCACCGCTGTCCGGCAGGCCCCCAAATCGGGCTTCGGGGCAGGCCCGTCGAATGAAAATAATTGACCAGCAGCGAATTATGCAATCAACCCTGTTGATTATAAACAGGGCTGAACACATAAGTTGCAATAGGACAGTCGCTCCCCTTCGACGGAGAATTCGCCTGTTTTGGACAATTGCCCGGAAGGCTTCAACGACAGGCTTGTCCCTCCGAGCAGGTCAAGGCCCTGTAGGGCAGGGATTAATACCGGAAGTCTCGATGAAGTGAGACTCAGATAAAGAGGTCATCCAGAGCCAGGAAGCGCTGGCAGACATCGGTATTGCGGTTCTTCTCGCAGCCGAGCGTCGTGATCAGGACGGTCTGGACGCCCTTCCTGGTTTTGGTCTCATTGATGAATTGGGAGACACGTCGTTCAATCTTTTCACGCTCTTCCCCGGTCATTTCGTACCGGATGCGGGAGTACTTGATTTCTATGATGCTGGTGAAGTCATCGCTGCGATCAATGACCAGGTCGATCTGAACCTTCGGGGATGCTTCTTTGCTACGGAAGGAATAGTATTCTGTGTGTATGGTGTCCAAATGAAGTGCCCGGAGAATCTCCTGAATATGTGCCATGCAAACCCGTTCATAAGACAAGCCGTACCAAGTATTCTGCTGCGGAGAGTTCAAGGTATTCTTCCAAAAACAACGGTCAGAACTGGGATTGGCGCAGAATTGGAGATAGAAGAGCGTATAAAAATCCATCAACTGATAGATTTCCCCGTTCTTCCTGAGACCGTTACGATACCTGCGGATGAAATCACAAGCGACCAGGTCATCAAGCATTTCTGACAGACCGCTCCCGGAGTCGATTTGAACCGCTGCTGAGATTTCCGTGCGTGTCAGTCCCGACTTGTTTGCTGACAGGGCTTTGACGATGTCCATATACCGCTCCGGACTCTTGAACACGGAACGATACAGGCGTCGATATTCATCGCGCATCGGCGCGTCTTCCGAGAAGAAGAGCCGGTCAATATTCTCAGGAAGGCCCTCGTCCATATCCAGGAGGCTCAGGTAATAAGGGATGCCCCCCAGCACCATATAAGCCTGAAGGATGGAAAGACGGCTCCACCGGGCCTTGCGCGAGGCGAAATACTGTTCCGTCTTTGCCAGATTAAACGGACGAAGATGAATTTCGTGTGTCCTCCTGTTATGGAGACCGCCTTTGTTGTTCAGGACATTTTTGGTCATCCAAGATGTGGCGGAGCCGCAGATAATCAGGAAGACATTGTCCTGGCGTGATGCATACTTGTTCCAGAAATGGCCCAGGGCACGGGTAAAGCCGGAGTTCGGCGTGTCGAAGCAGGAAATCTCATCCAGGAAAATGACGCATCTTTTCTTACGCCTGGCCTTGGCCATCAAAACCGCCAGTGCAGAAAAAGCATCCATCCAGTTGTCCGGATCGGCTCCTTTGTGCCCATACTCCTTCAACGAATCTTTGAAACTCTTCAGCTCTTCTTCATAGGTGCCTTCCAGGATACCTGTCGCAAAGAAATCGAACTTATCCTTGAAAAAACTCCGGACGATGAAAGTCTTTCCCACCCTGCGCCTTCCATATAGCGTGATAAATTCCGGGCGCTCGCTATCATAATACTTTGATAGCAAGCCTAATTCAGATTCCCTACCTATTATCTTTTCCATTTTTGCATCATTATCTCGTACAAAGATATACAAATCAGATAATTAAACAAAACTCATTTCATCCAAAGCGCATCATTTTATAGCAAGTTTGGATAAAATGAGAATTTCATATCGCAATCACACCCGTCTTTCTTCCCGGCTGTCGTACCAGGGTATGTTAAAGACCGGGGCTTGGAACTCCTTGCCGCCATAAAGGTAGTCATTTTCTCCCGATATCAGCGTGCTGTTGCGGCATTTCTCGCCGTAGGGGAGGTAATCCGCCTGCTGGACGATCGTTCCGAGGCTGTCAACGACAACCCGCGTGCTGCCCAAATGGTCGGTGATGAAATAGCGGGACTCGTAGGTCGCGGGTGCGGACGGATGCTCCTGACGGACAATACGACCGCCTGCCGCGGCGACGCTTTCCAGGAATGTGTCTTCCTCCAGCGTCCGGAAGCGGAATGGACATCATCGTACGTCGAAAAAATAAAACCATTTTTTACGTTTTCGACATTTTTACCCCCGCAAACAGTTAATCCGCATCGAAAACGGAAAAACTTCCGCTTTCTTTCCTGCGATACGCCCGTCTTTCCGGTTTCATGGGCGACCTTTGTCCCGACACATATTAAACTGATTGATTATGAACAAGCCCAGATTCGCCAACATCCTCTTCGACGAGACCTTCAAGATCGTCGTCGGTGCCCCCGGAAACGAGCCACTCCTCATCCGGCTCATTGAAACACTCATCCCGGGAAAGAAGATCCGCTCCCTCGAACGCCTCGACAAGGAGAACCACGGTTTGGTTATCTCCGACAAAAACACTACATTTGACCTGTTCTGCACGTCCGAGGCCGGGGAGCAATTCATCGTGGAAATGCAGTTCGCCGAGCAGGAGACCTACCGCGAGCGGATGCTCTTCTACGCAACCTACCCCCTGCGGGCGCAGATGGATGCCCGCATCCGTGCGGTTGAGAGGCTATCGGGGATTACCCGTGACAAGATGGACTACAGCCTCCATCCCGTCTACGTGCTGAGCATGCTGAATTTCAGCCTCCCGCATGAGGGCGATGATGCCCTCGAGGAAGGACTGGTGAGCCGCTTTTCCATCCGCAACGACGGAAACGGCGAAATCATGACGGACGCCCTGCACTTCATCTACCTGGAGCTCGGGCGCCTGGAACGGAAGAAAGGAGAAGAGGCCCTCTGCCGAACCCCGCTGGAGCGGCTGGCCTACTCCTTGAAGTACATGCACATGCTGGACGAACGTCCGAACGGGTTCGACGACGACCTCCAGCAGATGCTCTTCACGGCCACCGAGCTGGCCGGAATGACTCAGGAACAGCGACAGGAATACGACAAGACCATGACAACGAAGATCGACATCATCGAACAGCAGGAAACCGCCCGGAAGCGGGGTCTGGAGCAAGGACGGCAGGAAGAACGGGTCGAGACCGCAAAACGTTTACGGGATCTCGGCGTCGCGATCGACATCATCGCGCAAGCGACAGGCTTGTCCCCCGAGCAGGTCAAGGCCCTGTAGGACAGGGATTCCAAATGGACGCAGGCATCCACCGTACATGCTTTTATGGTGGATGTCTGCGCCATTTCACCCTTTGCAGACATCTCACGTGGCCCATGGATGGAGCTGCCGGACGATCGTCCCCAGGCTGTCGACGACGACCCGGGCTTACGAGATTCAAAGATGGGGATCCCGGCCGAGTCCCCACCTATTCAAAAGTCGTTCTCCAGGGATGTGCTATACCATAGTTGGCATCGTATCAAGAACATATTGACGATATGCACATTCTGCAAGCGATTGAGCCCATGAAGGATGAAGCCCTTTCTCTTTTGTGAATGTTTCTGCCGCCCAGAACCAGTCCAAAGGAATACCATTTTTCGGTTTAAGAGGACAATAAACAGGATCATGGGAAAAGACGCCAGATTGAAAAATACGTGTCACCGCTTGAACCTTTTCATACCATTCCTGTGCAGTCTTGCTACTCATTATTCGCTGCTTCAAATCCTCATCACCGATAAGTCTTGGCTCAACGAGTTGTATTAATTCAATAATTCGATCGATCGGGTTGTCGTCGTACAATGACCACCAATGATCAGTTATCGTGTTTCCAAAATAGTGAATCTTTTCGTTCTCAGTCAGCATTTCTCCTATCCTTCTACCTGAATCCCAGGGGATGTCAAAACTAGTATAGTTTATGATAACATACCGTGCAAGAAAAAGGTCAACTGTAAACTGATCGTCATAAAAACGATGGATTGTCAGACCAATCATCATATACCATCCCTCTTGGATCTTTTTAGCATATAATACAAAATCATAATCCTTGAATAGATGGTACCCTAACTTTTCCAAATGCGGCGTCATCGCCTTTTCAAGTGCTTTTTTCTTAAGTTTCATACGCATTAATGCTATTTTGGGGGACCGATATATGTAGGCGAACCCGGAAGATAGGCCGGATCCTTCGGATCATAATAAATGGTTTTTGTTTTGTAGTGTTTTTGGAGGTAAAAGAGCAGGCCCTTTTGGGAGACGAGTTGCTTTTCAATTGGATTTGAGTGGGATTTGTCCCTTGCCCACAAGACACCGAATGCATCGTGTTTTGTTATTATCTCTTATCAGCCAGCATAGACCGAGTTTAGATTCAATGATACAAGTTTTATCTGCAAATATACACATCGATCGAATCCATTTTGTATTGTATGTGTTCAAAAAATGCTCTATCAGACCTTTTTCATCTTCTCCAATTAAGGACATCTGCCCTAAAAAAACAGGACCCGTGGTTTCTCTCCAAGCATTATGTATACATTCAAAACGGCCATAACGCTTATAATTGATACTGCAAGTATCTCTAACAATAACGTCAACCCAACTATTAGAATGAGTAAGAATAACAACATCTATCGGGGTCTCCAGTGATTCGTGTCTCAGTTTTAATACAAAGGGAAAACCCGACAAAGCAATCAGTACGTACAAGGCTATCAGTGCAGGCAGTAACACTATTAAACACTTCACACATTTCTTTTTGCACTCGTCCCATATTATACTCTGTTCCATCATATTACAACATTGGATAACTTGGTTCTTCAGACAAATATCAGCGTCCATTCTTTAGATAAAACAATGCGATGATCGTAAGACGGGTCGGAATCAAAAACAAACTTTGTCTCTTTTATTTCCGGGGGCTTTCTCCAGTAAAGAAGATGTCCGCAAATGATGAGTATTTCTCCTTCTTTTGTGACAAATAGTTCGTATCTTGGATTATAATACGTCCTGATAAAAGACTCAATTTGTCCTGATTCGATCAGAGCCGAGTGCATGTCCGGATTCCCATAAACGAAAAACCATTGCGAATTATCCCACAGTGATCTAGTATTCAATAATTCAGCATAAAAAGATTTCTCATATCTTGAATATGAATCTTGAACGACAAGAATGCTATCAGCGGGAGAATCCGTGCACGGATTCGAGACAAAAACTCCTATTTCGTTGTTCCGAAAGAACTCCACACTCAAATCGACAGGGACATCCGTTTGAATGTCCTTTATTTTCAAATAGTAATAGAGACCGGTCTCTCGGATAATAATGAATACAATCAGAAGTATTGAGAGAATCGTCCACCAAAAAAGAAAGACAGAACGATGTGTTAGTTTTTTATTCGCTGCCATAAATTCCGTATTCTATTTCTTCTGTACTTGTGGCTTGCGGCATACCTGATGCCTAAATACCTATATAGCCATTCTGATTCTCACCTCCTAATAAACTATTGACATGCGCTCCAATAAGCAATTAATCACAACATACAGGGACATAGCAGTCTATCATGTCAATTCTCTCATCAGAAGAAACGATCTCACGCAAAGTTTGCTCAATCTCTGCGAGATACTCTTCTGATAGTAACTTGCGCCATGAGATATTCGTTCGATACTTCTTCCTGTTATGGTCCCGAAGATAATAAATCTTTGGCAGTGATGTTTCTTTAACTATTTCCAATCCCGTATGTTTGGAATAGCGAACCCTGATTTTAAAAGGACGTTTAACTTCCATTCCATCAAAACGCTTTACCGGGATGAAAACCGTGTATCTATGCCTGGCCTGAACAGGGGCAAAGGCATTTACGATGACCGTATCTTCGGCATCCTCAACGCGCCAAAAGTTTTTCCCATCCTTATTATAATAAGCCGTCACAGCATGGTGATAAAACAGGTCCGCAGATTCTTTTTGCCAATCGGAAAGCGTACCAATGACTTTGATTTTTGGATGAAGGATTCCCTCTCTCTTACGCGGGGGATAAATAACACATTTCTTTTTTTTAAAGACATTTCTTCGGTCAAGAAGTATCCTGTCATTCAAATCAGGAGGTAAATTCATTGGATTAAAGAACCAATACGATGTATCTGGATAGTTTTCACCATAGATAACACGTAGACTGTCGATCTTGTGTTTATGGTCATAATACTTTGCCAGATAGGCAGCATAATCTGGATCATAAGCACATCTGATACTATCTAGTCTCTTACGGTGTCTCACGACATCAGCCCCATTTCGAGGATACTCATGATATGTTCCAATATAGGAAGGTAACAGGTATGCAATCCCAAGCTGGGCCGTCTCTTCGCCAATATCATCGTAACGATTACCCAAGGTTATCTTCCATGGACGGTACTCTCCAGATGGCAACATAAGGATACTGATTAGGATTAGTAGATGTTTCATTGGACTTGAAGATTTTTGTGAAACAGATTATTGATCGAATTAATGAAAGAGGATGCATTATTCTTGTCGAACTTGATCTGAACTGTACAAAAGCCATCGTTAATCCCTTTGCCGTTCTTGGCAAGAAGCCAATACCCTCCAAAAAACATATTAAAACGATTATAATTCAATTCATACACTGGCATTTTTGTGATAAAACTGGTGGAGTTTTCCTTCAAGCAGGAATGAAAAATAGTTCCATCGCCAATTCTTTTTCCAGAAATAACCCCAAGTTCGCTGGAAAAAGTCACCCCACGATACGTGAAGGCTATATCTCCCTTTGGAAAGTCATCGACATAGATGTTTGTATTTATGTAATTATCTTCATCGTCTATTACTGTAAAATGACGAACAATCATCTTATCAAGGACCTGATAGAGCTCCGCTTCTTGCGTATCTGCTTTCATTTTGAGCCCAAAGAGGGAATAATAATAGCCAGTTTTCGCATCTGTAAGAGTGTAACCTTCTTCTCTATAACCATTATTCTTTTGTTCTTTCTTGGATAGTTCAGTTTCAGAATAGACATATTGTTTTTCCCCATCATCGTCTAAATAAGAATACCACATTTCCCCCTCCGGATCCACCAGATTCATCGGATTCCCTGCGCAGAAGACGTAGGGGGAGTACTCCTTGTAGTCCTCGGCCAGCGGGTCGCGCGTCAGCCACATGCCGGTGCGGGGATTGTAGAACCGCGCCGTCACTGCCGGGCCAGCGCATCCCATTGCTCCGGTTTGTGCAAAGAGCGGTCTGTATGATACACGGTTATGAATGGCAGGTCCATGAGCCGATGCTTTTCCCCCTTCCAGGTGAAACATCCGTTCTTATCCAGAACCACAATGGGATAATCCAAAGAACAATACTCGACAGTATCCCCGATGGCGCAAAGGCCGGTGCTGTCAATCTGGCAAAAGTAAAGAACGGCCTTTCGGGTGTTTCTGCTTTGTTCCAAGGCATTTCGGGTGTATCGGTATCGGATATAATTGCCAGACTCCCGGCGACGAAGGTTCTTTTGTTCCTGGGAGAAATATATGGTCTGGACATCCGGGCGGACGTTCTCTTCTGCCAGGAAATACAACTTCAGTTCTTCAATGTAATACGTAGCGATGGGCGCGGATTCAGGTTCAACCTCCGGCGTTCTTATTTCGACATATAAGAAAAAAAGACTGAATGCCAGAATCAGGAGGACCGGCAGGGAGACAAGACAAATGATTGCGATAATAATAAACCGGGAAATCTTCATGGCGTTTCAGTGGTTGTCAGTTCTGTCCATTCATATCCCTGACGGGAATCACTGTCGTAGAGAATTCCCGCGGAATCCATTTTCCATCCCTATAGTCAAATCCTCCGTTTTGGCGCAGGGTTGATCTATGGTAACCCGGTGAAGGATAATCGTTTTTTCCATGTTCCCTCATTAGATCCACGTAAGAAACCGTATCGGCCGCATCCGTCATCAACAATTCCGAATACCAATTGTCCATCTCGGGGTCGTAGGGATACCAGTGAATGATTCCCGGCTTGGGTAGAGGAGAATAATAAACACCGACAAAGGGACAATCCATCAGCCAGCGCTTTTCTCCTTTCCATTGGAAATAGCCTTCATCATCGTAGGTTATGACTGGGATTTCATTGCTCCGATATTTCACTTTGGAACTTACGATACAGACAAGTGTACTGTCAAGCCGACAGAATCTCAGGACACGATCGTATTCTTTGAGAACACGAGGACGGATGAATGTCGAATCCGTATTACACATGAAACTGCATGACACGGGATCGAGTAATTTCTCCTGGCTGCTGGAAAACACGGTCCTCCACACACCGACTTCGTCATAACCATTCAACCGAACTTCCCGGACACCGAAATAGAGCCCTAATTCTTCGATAAGACGCATGCTCTGTATCGGGGTACGATCGTGCCTCCGCCGAGAGTCCGAGACAAAGCATGCGATCACTACGGCTAATAATAAGACAATCAGTGATTCAATGGCCCAGATTATACCGTTCTTTCCCATGGGAATTATCTTTTGTTTCCATGTCCGATTTGCCAACCTAATCTTTGCGCAGCAGTCGAAGATAATCCTTCCAAAAACCAGGGAAATGTAAGAGGATCATCGAAAGTACCCCTGGTCATTACTCCTTGATTACTCACAACAGATTGATAGAAATCGCATACAAACCGATGAAGAGAGTAAGGAATATGATTCACAGCAGACATGTACCCGGCAACGATGTTTCCCACATCCCTTGCCGAGGCGATTATAGGTTTTTTCCCCCGAGAAATCGGCATCCCTCTATATATATAGGATTCTTCATGATGGATTCCGACCTCATTCTCATCAAAATTCGTTTCTTTAAAATCAAATAGCCCATAGTTTCGAGCCTTTCTTATATAATCAAGCAATGAGATATCATTATCTACGAAATAATCTGTATATCGAAAAGCGCTGTGATCGTTTAAATTTATTATTGCATCAACAGCCCATCTATTATTTTCACAATCATAAAAAGAATACGGCGTAGCTGTCGTCCCTATTGAGTAATCTGGGTGTGCTGCACCATTCGCATCATAGTAAACAACATAAATATTATCATCCCCATCTTCGGGGTCGCCCCCGTCAATAACACGATAACACTCGGGAGATATCATTCTTACATAGGTGCTTTCCCCATCCGGATCCACCACATTCACAGGATTTCCGGCACAGAAAACATAAGGGGAGTACTCTTTGTAATCATCCGCCAAGGGGTCTCGAGTTAGCCACATCCCCGTGCGGGGATTGTAAAACCGCGCACCGTAATCGTAGAGATTTATCCCGGCAAGAACCTGCATTTCTTTCCCGTTAAAAAGCACTTGATTGCCTTCAAGAACCGCGCCACTGCATTCCGGCCAAAGCATCCCATAGGGGTAATAATCAAAAACCTGCTTGTCCCCTGACTCGTTCACGATGGTCCGGACACTCCCAAGGTAGTCAAGGGCGTAATAATCCGCCGTCAAGTGCCCTTCCTCATCCTTACGGATCCTGCCTCCGGGGAAAGGTATTTCATCCAGGACAAGCTCGCCCTCCTCCAGGCGGTACCGGAATGGGCCGACGTATTCGTATCCGGACCCGTTGTCACAAGCCAGTTCCGTTTTGGTCCCATCGGCCAAATAGGTGTAGTAGGATATCTGCCCGGAGGAGGTGGATATACAGCTTGGTTTATCCATCATATTGTATGTTATCGTCAGCCCATCCAACTGGTCTTCCGTCTGGTTGCCTCTCTCATCGTATGCGAAATTATATCGCGTATACTCATCCATATCATCACGGACCTCTACATATCCGGGGCAACTGACTCCGACCTGGGAGAAATACAGATCATCCACGCAGTCATTCCCGGAATCATATCTGGATAATGTCATGATCCTGCCCAAATCATTATACTGAGCGGTCTCAGAGGCGTCAAGTATTGAATCGTACCGGTCCGCGCCATAGAGACGATTTCTCCCGTCATAATAATAAGAGTAAATATGACTCCCCGTCCCCAATCCGTGATTCCATTCGTAGCCCGCGATGTTCCCTCCGTACTGAACAGGCAACTCGGTTTCGGGAATCTCGTCCTCATAATAAAGATGCTGGTTCAGATAATCTCCGGCCGTTTCTTTCAAACGACCCTGCAAGGTATAGCTTTTGTTTTCGGTCGTTATTAATTCCCCGATTTCCGTCCGCGTTTCCGACACCCGGCCTAAATCATCGTAGGAAGTAAAGACAGTTGCCATTGTCTCATCATTGTACGCGACGCTGCGGTAGATTTCCCTTCCCCTGTCATCATATGAGAAACACATCTTTTTTCTGTCCGCTCCGGCACCTCTTTCATGCTCCTCTACCAACACAAGAGGATTTCCCAGATAGTCATATTGCCAACTTGTGCGCAGCAGACTGCCGAGTTGCGTACTTTCCGCGATCTGTATAATGCGTGCGCAATCATCGTAGTAGTAGGTCCTTTCGACATACGTCATATCCCCATCCTGCCTGTTTTCATCCAGAAGCACAGCCAATCGCTCAAAAGTTCTCATTCCGCGTGTCTTTCGGCTGACATCGGTCGAGTCCACTATTCCCGGAACAGACGCGAACGGTATGGCGGAAGATGGATAGGTTCCCCAGACTGTTTCGCAAAGAAGGGTTCCATCAAACGCAGCAGGCGTCGGAACGACGGACAGGGAATCATGCAAAGTGTCATATCCGCTCCAGCGCTCAGGTTTTACATGTGTTCGAATCAAGCGTCCATAATCATCATATTCATAAAGATAATGCGCTTTTTCCTGTGCCATATATACAATCCTGTCCTCGCTATCATACAGATATGTCTCATTCCCTCCGCCAGGGACAAACTTTTGTACGAGCCGGCCGTACTCATCATATTGGTAAGCATATCCGGTACTGACAGAACTCAATCTGCCCAGAATATCGTAGGAGTATCTTACGTCAAAGAAGGAGGTTGTATCAGCCGGCAGGGAATAATAGCGGACTGAGCGGATATTGTCACGACTGTCTTTGTATTCTGTCACCATCCTGCCGTCTTCATCCGTTGTCGTATGAGCCAAAAGAGAGGCTTGGGGGTAGTAGTCCGTCTGACTATTCTGACCAATCGTTTTTGGGACTTCATTCTCCTGGTTCATGCGATAGGAATGGTGTATCCACTTGTCCATATCCGCATATTTCCGCCCGGGTTGACGGCTTCTTGTAATACGATGGCGCGTCGACGGTTCATAGTCCGAGACAGAATGGGCAGTAGCAGACTCCGGTGAGCCGAAAACGGAAGCATAATAGGAAGCTTGCGACGTCAAGGACGAATCATCTTTCGAAACACGCGGTGCATATTTGACATATGGGAGCAGGACCTCTGCATCAGGATTGAGCATATTGTCATAAACTATTGGACGATAGATGTGTTTTCGACAATTGCCCGACGCGAATCCATTCACCTCCTGATCCGGATAACCCAGGCCATTATAGTAAACCGCATCAACATAATAGTGGCCCAACTCATCCGTAAAAGTATAGCTTCTTCTCCAATTTGTGTTCTCTACAGGATTGTCATTGTTTACAGGGAGAAGTAGAACCGGCATGGATATCTCTCCAATCATGTCTTTTGACAAGGAAATATCGTTGTCCATATAATACGCAGATACCATGTAGGTCCCCGTTGTATCCGGACACGTTATCTGGATTTCACTTCCGGTTCCTTCCGCCGTACCGACAATAGTCCCATTCTGCTTCAAATAATAGGTTATACCATATTGAGAGCCATTTGAAACGGCGAATAACTGTGTTCTTCCTTCATTTGTCTTCGGCGCGAAACAGAAGGCCTTCAGCTTCCCACCACTTTCCTGTGTAAATCGGATGGTCTCTCTTCCGATAGGGAATCCGGTATTCCAACTCCTGGACTGGCCGGTAAAGTTCGGTAAACAATGATAGTTGAGCCGAACCTTTTTATGATCGTGGCTATAAGCAATGACCTCCACATGGAAACCCACCGGCCACATTCCAGTCATTTCTGTTTGAAGCAGTTCCAGATAGGATTCTAGCATCTCCGTATCAATTGCAGAACGGCTTTCAAATAGAATCGACCCAACCCCACCGCTGGGTGGCAACCCGATAGCATACCCCCCGTTTACATTGAAAAAATGATTGGAGAAGATTTCACTTTCATAAGCCACAACGGTTCCGTTACAAAAGATCTCAGCATTTTCCCCGACCAGGTAGGTTCCCGGGCCGGATAGATGGTAAACGATACGGCCATTTACTGGATTCTTGTTCTGAATAGCAACGTAAGCTCCGTTTTCATATCGGTATAGTGTATAGTTTTGTGTATTGTCCGCTCCTGTCACGACAATATCAAAGAATTGACCCGGAATCATGTTTTCGTGATCCACCGCACTGATGGTCCCTTGAAGAATCGCTCCTCCCTGCGTTACCACGTGGTATGAATAATCGGAAGATCCTTTGAAAGATACGGTTCCGGTCAAAGTTCCGACAGGCAATGCCGGGATGGACAAACTTGCAGAAAAGAGAAGATAGTCTCCGTCATAGCCTGCGCTTCGCACTTCAGAGACACCAATACCTGAAGAGTAAAGGTTTTCCAGAAGGACATCCCTCACATTTTGTGTCAAGGAATTATAGTGCTCCGATGTCAATCCGACGGTGACATCTATTACTCCCCCAGATCCGGAAACATAATCCGGACTGACGTCGACGAAGGTGTCAAATGAATTATAAGAAAACTGCCAGTTCCGTTGTCCAAAAGAACAAAGACAGAACAAAAGCAAAGGAATGGCACATAAATATCTTTTCATGGGTTATTCGCTAATTATATGATATTTATACTCGGTAATCGGACGACCTCTGTTATCGGCGACCTGGCAAAGTCTGCCGTTTGTATCATAACTGTAATATGTGCTTAGACGGGCAGGCGTGCATATTCGTAAAACACCGACAAAAGGCTTCCATTCGTAAATGCTTGTTTCAAAAGAAGAAGACTCGTAGAGGAGCGCTTCTTGCTGGCCTGTCAGCTTGCCCGGGAGAGCCAAACTTTTCAAGTCAACGCCCAACAGGCTGCCAATGGCTTGACGACTTGCATTCTCTAAGCGCGCAACGGGGTACAAGCCCCTATATCCCCAGATAAATGAAGTCGGACGGCCAGAGCGGTTTCTTATTTCGATAGGCCTGTTCAGCGTATTATATGTGTATGTCTCCTCTGTCACAAGATCATTATCAAATGAAAACCCGGTGTATGATAGACCATGAATTTTAGCAGTTTTCAAACTGTCAAGGCATATTTGTGAGCCGTTCAGGCCATACTTGTAAAAACGTCCCTCTGTCAGTCGGTATTGGGATTCCGAGGGAGTAGCTGTGTTCCTTGAAAAAGCTTTCAGTGTACGGATGGGAAAGTTCAAAATGTTCTTCTGCTGCATGACAGCATAAATAGGATCCTCGGCCGTGTTGACATCATTTAAGTATTGGGTTCGGGACAGTGTCGCCGTTCCCAATCCGTAGTCTCGTGAGCAAGTTTCCATCAGTTGGTTTAATCCATTGTACGCATAAGAGTCAACGACTACAAGTGAATCCGATCCTTCATAAATTGTCCGTTTAAGCGATTTGGGAAGGACATTGTCTAAGTAAATCCTCTTTTCATATACAACTTGGTCAGCGTGTCCTGCTCCGCTTATATAAGGATAATCATTTGTCGTTTTATTCTCATATTCATACTCTTCCATTAACCAGGGATTCGGGGAGTTTTCCGAATAGCAGGTTTTTTTTACCATTTTTCCGCGGAATGCATGCCTTGAATAGGGTTCCATATGGACCTTCAGCAAATCGAGATCGACAGCATCGTGGTTATCATCATTATAGCGGTAGTTGTCCGGATATAAATCCTGGCAAGCCATATCCCTTACCGAAGAAAAGGAATACGATGTAATGGCCCCGTTGGTCGACTCTTCGCATACTCTTGAATAGCATATATCATAAGAGTCGACCGGATAGGAAAAACCGCTCCAGGAAGTCATGGTCATCAGATAAAAATGAGTTTGCAGTATTCCGCTTTTGTAACCTTCCAGAAAACAATAGTACATGGGATCTCGCATGAGGATACCTGAACTGCTATCCCCCTCGGCAGTATATTTATATTCTCTTTTGTAATCCGGAGAAGAAAGAGAACTGTCTGTTATTTTCTTTATGCGAACGCCGCCTCCTGGATTATCATAGCTGGTTTCTGTGAGCGCTGGTTGGTAGGCATTAGCATGTGTCCGTTTCATTACTGCCGAGAAAGTATTTCCTTCATACTCATATGATGTGTATCCTCCTGTCGGATAGGAAAGACGGCTCAGGCACCCTTTAATGGATGCAGCCGCATTCGGTTCTCGTTTGGAAGTCTGCGTATTGATAGACTGTTCCAGGGTATTGGGGAGGACTTGAACCTGGGGGATTAACTCTGATAACACATATCTTGGCAAAGTCGCATTCAAATATCCCCAATGATCAATGGATGTCGTCCCCTGATATGGGAATGCGTCTTCCGAATAATAATCCATCCCATAAACTCCTTCTCCGGAGAGGTAAAGAGATTTTAGGAGAAGGATGGGGTTCCCCGAAGAAAACTGATCCTTATAAGCGAAACGGATGATCTTTAAGGTGTCGTTTGAAAGCGTGTTTCTAACAATCAGACTATCCAGTTTTTTGCAACAGGCAACGTCTTCAAGATCATTCAAAGACGACCGATATCTCTTTTCATTCTGTATCCGGTTGCTTGAATACACCTGTATATCGAATCCAACGTCGTTTACCTGAATCCTTTCAGGAATGACATAAGATGTCGTACACAAGCGGAATCCTTTGATGGTGTTCGCCAAAGTGAGGGTGTTCATTTCCGAGGACATTTCGTTGGGACTTGTATAGTCAAGAGAATCGTAATTATAACCCCAACCAGCATATGGCTGAACGCATGTAGTATATGACGGACTTGCATATCGGATTGACAACGATCGTCCGTTTGGTGCAAGAATTTCCGTCAGATACCACTGGACGATATCTCTGGAGGGGTCTCCCGGCAAATTATGTCCGGACCATTCATCGAAAATGACATAGGATTGAAACAACTCGCCCAAACAACTTTCGAATGTATATCTCATCCCATCACCGGCAATAATAGTTATGCTTGCCATTGATTGGAGATCGTTTATTTCTACGCTGTATTCTCCTGCAGGGTGAGCTGTGTCATAAAACAAGGGGATGATAGAATTGTTCTTTCTGATTAAGATGAATTTCCCTGAATGGCCCAGAAACGAAAAGGAAAATACATCCGGCTCCGCCTCGTACCGAACGGCTCCTGATTTATAGTAATAATTCCAATTCTGATCAACATCCCATGTCTCTCCGAAGGGATCCGCATCATAATAATTGACATTTCGATATAGGTGACCCAAAAGACCATATCTGCTGGCCTCATCAGGAATTCCATTGATCTCCCTCGTTATGACTCCTCCGGCATTTAGTGTCCAACCTAAACCTGCAGGGCCTGTCGTCCTGTTGGGTTGATAACCGCTTGTCGTGTAATTAAGGGTGACTGGGAATTCAAAATCCGGGTCTTTGTAGGTATAAAGAGGAATACTCACATGAAGTGTACCTGTATATAAATCCGGGGAGGACTGTCCTCCATATTTGATCATGCTCCAAGCATCCGGAGCAATTGGAATTATGGCATCTTCTTGCCATTGTTGCGCATATGACTTTGATAGAAGAAAGAGTAGGGCAACAATAGAAACAGCTGTTCGTTTCATATTTTTCATAATAACGGCCGGGCGGGGACTGCGCCCCGCCGCGGCCGGAAGTTAAACATAGCTCACCCTACAGGGAGAATTCCCCGTAGAACTGCATTCCGCTCTCGAGCGTGAATGTGAGGGTGTACGTGCCGGCATCACCGCTGAAAGGAATCAGGACGAGACCGGTGCCTTCCACCTGGTCAGATACGGTCTCCGCCGTGCTGAGGTTCACCAGTTCATAGTCCACGTCACCTAAATCACCTGTGAAAGTGATATACACCGTGTTCCCGTTGACCATCGCGGAAATAGGAACCTCCACGGGCATACGGGGTGCATCGGGGAGAATAGGAGGTTTTGGTGAAACAACAATGGGTGTTCCTTCTCCGGCGGATGTCCTTGACATGGCCGGAAACGCACTTGCCACCGCGAGGCAAGCCGTTAAAATGATGATCAGTTTCCTCATAATCTGAGTCTTTAATTCGGCCGCAAGATACGGCTTCTGATCAGGCCTGTCAATTTGTAACAATTACGTTACCCACGTAACGCACTGATAATCAGATATCATTTTTGACACCTGATTTACATGTGAGAAAAAGAAGGAAATAATTCTATTTTGAGAAGACTTCTGGGGCTTTCAGCGGTTCCCGATAGATTTTGTCGATGAAAAAAGCCGCATCGCGAGCGCCCGTTTTCAGAATCCGTTCCTTGTAGCGGGTCTTCCGCGTTGAAAGGGTTCCGGGCTCGATTCCTGTCACCAGACTGATACCCTTTATCGGCGTTCCAGCAACGAGCAGGGTGATAATCCGATAATCCTGTTCCGTCATCTTGTCACCGAATAAAAGACGAAGACGGGCGATTACTTGTTCATGGCTTTCGTTCACCGCTTTCTCCAATCCAATCAGGAAAGTCGTATCACCCCGCAGTGCGTTGATTTCCTGCTTACAATCATTGACGACCGTCTTCATCCTGTCGAAATGGTCATAACTGCTTTCCCGGGAAGGTGCTTCCTGCAGGGCCGAGTATTCGCGCCCCAGCATGGTGATGACTGAGATCCTGCCGACAATCATGGAGATGAGGCCGGCTTTTTGACGCTCGTCATTCTCTTTCAAAAGCATTATCTGCTCTTTGAGCTCACCCTCTACAGCTTCGAAACGATCCACTTCCTGATCGAATTCCTTTTTTTTCCTTCGATAATAGCCCAGGGCGAGGAACCCTGAAAGGATCACAAGACAACCGACGAGAATGAGGATAACAAGTCGCTTTTGCGCCAAGTCTTTCTGATACTCCGATTCTCTCCTGTAACTGTCATTCTGTGCATGCATGACAGACCTTTTCAATCGAAGCACGGTTAACGAATCCTCGATATCGAAACACTTCCGAAGATCCAGGTCGGCGGATTCAAATTCTTTCCTTGCAGCAAGATACTCATAGCTTCCAAAATAACAGCTTGCCGAGTCTACTGCTGTCACCGCAGCAACGCGTGCGATATCCAAATAATACTTTGCAGAGTCCATTTGGCCTGTATAAACAAAGGCCCTCGCCTTTATTATCGCCGGATCCGTATACATCCTTCCCCCTGCCCGCTGGTACGCGGCCATGGCATTCAGGACTTCTTTCGGTTCCGGTTCGGTCTGATTCATTTTCAGGCCGGCAAGCGACATAAACGCATTTCTCTCCAGGCTTGCATTCAAATTTGAATCCCTCAGCACCACATGGTGTAAACTGTCGCTTTCGCGGTATCGACCGGTATTCTGACAACAACGGGCGAGTCCCAGCAATGAATATAGTGCATAGTTATCCTCTCCAGCCATTCTGAATGCATCAAGGGATTCTTCTATACACTGTTTTGATTCATCATAATCCCATTCTTCGTGATGAAGCATGCCTAAGTTCCTGGCAGACAACCCGATATAATGATAATCCTTATTCTGTTTTGCCAGAGAGCGGGCTTTCTCCAAATCCTGCAGCGCACCTATGGTATTGCCGAGATTCTTCTGTACCAGGCCATCATAATAGTATGCCTTCATCTTATGATCCCGGTCCCGGCTGTTTTTATAATAATCGAGTGCCATCCGCGTCAAGGAATCATTTTCAACGTCGATATAGCACCTGTCAAGCGCCATGCTGTAGAGCAGCGCATAATAGGCCTTCCCGCGCCTTGATTTCAGAGAAGAAGACTTCCAGTCCTGTAAGATGACCCATGCAGAATCCGGTCGATCCTGTATCATTCGCTCCACTTCCGTGAGGCGACACACGGGTAATTCACATGCATACAGGAGAAAGATTCCTGTCAAGATAAATATACAGTTCTTCATCAACAGAAAAGGTATCTAAAACAAAGATATGGATTCTTTCGGAAAGAAAAAAAGGGCTGCCAACCGAAACTGTCTGATTGAACAGAAGGTGAATTAAAGAAGCCGGCAGCCCTGAATTACTTCAGATGCCGCCGACCGTAAAAAACACGTGGGGTTCTATTCCGGGACAAAGGTTCTGGAAAACCCGTATGCCAAAATAGAATTTCCCACGTGCCGAAGCACGTGAGAAATCCTATCTGTCGGCTGCATACGTTCAAATTTTCCAGATTCTTGTCCAGCGACATCAAGGATCTCTTCTTATCTTTCCAGATATGAGAGTCGTATTTCTTTCGTCTGCAAAAGTAAAGAAAAGAATCAGTAAAACCAAAAAAGATGACCGAAACCGTGCAGCCCGGTCATCTTCCATGATTTACAAGCGCACCCGCCTGCGCAGGACCGGCGTGGCGGCATCGGAGCAGGCGAGGAAGCGATAGCGGCCGGGCTCCACGGCCCAGGTGCCGGCCTCCTCGTCCCAGGAGGCGAGGCTGTCGCGGGTGACGTGGAGTGTCACCGTGCAGGCCTCGCCGGGCGCGAGGAGGGGCGTCTTGGCGAAGGCCTTGAGTTCGCGCTCCGGCTTGTCCATGTCCTTGCCGGGCGCATGGACGAAGAGTTCGACGACATCCTTTCCGGGAACATCGCCGGCGTTCGTCACCTGGACCGTCACATCCCAGCCGTCGCCGGCCTCCCGGACCTTCATCTTCCCCCATTTGAAGGACGTGTAGCTCAGCCCGTAACCGAAAGGATAGGCGACATGACGCGGGGCGAAGGTCTGGAAATACCTGTAACCCACGTAGATGCCTTCCTCATAGTCGGTGTAGTCGATGTCCTTGATGTCATAGGCCTTCTTGTTACCGGCGAGGCGGCGGTAGAAGGAGTAGTTGAACGGCTTGTCCGCCGAGATGCGCGGGAAGTTCGGGGCCGAGGGCTCGTATTCGTAGGCCTTCGAGATGGTCATCGGCAGCCGGCCGGAGGGGTTGACCGAGCCGTCCAGGACGGCGGCGACGGTGTTGCCGCCTTCTTCACCGGGCTGCCAGCAGATCAGGATGGCGTCCGCCAGGTCCTGCCAGGGCGCCATGTCCACGACGCCGCCGATGTTCAGGATGACGACCACCTTCTTTCCCGCCTTGTGGAACGCCTTGGATACCGCCGTCAGCAGTTCCAGCTCGCGCTCCTGCAAGACATAACTGTAGTGCAGGTCGCGGTCCTTTCCTTCCCCGAAGACACGGCCGAAGGTGATGAACGCCTTGTCGGCCGTGCGGGCCGAAGCGGCGATCACCTCCGAAGGGACCGCCTCCAGCGGCCGCTCGCGGTCGATATACCAGGGGCTCTTCCCGTTGATGAGATTGCAGCGAAAGGCCTCGTCTTCCATATAGGAGGCATAGAACGCATCCACGCCCATGTCCACGAGGAAACCCGCATCGGCGAGCCCCTGCCGGAGATCGACGACATACGGACGGTGGACATTGCCGGAACCGGTGCCGCCCGCGATGAACTGGTAGGAGGTGACGCCGAAGAGCGCGATCTTCTCCGCGTGCGACGCCGGAAGGGCGCCGGAGCGGTTTTTCATGAGCACGACCCCCTCGTCCGCGGCCTTCCGGCACACGGCCGCATGCGCGGTCAGGTCCGGGGCGTCCGAGTAGGCATAGCCCTTGAATTTCGGGGACTTGACGACGAGTTCCAGCACCCGCGCGACCGAGCGGTCGAGGTCGGCGAGGGCGAGACGGCCCTCATTCACGGCATCGATGATGTCCTGGTAGCGCCGGTCGCTGCCGGGCTGGATCATCTCGTTGCCGGCGTGGATCTGGGCCGCGGTGTCATAGCCGCCGCCCCAGTCCGTCATCACGACGCCCTGGAAGCCCCATTCGTCCCGCAGCAGGCCGGTCAGCAGGTCCGGGCTCTCGGAGGCATGGACGCCGTTGATGTAGTTGTACGAGGTCATGATGGTCCACGGCTGTGCTTTCCGGACCGCAATCTCGAAGTTCCGGAGGTAGATCTCCCGCAGCGCCCGTTCGCTGAGGCGGGCGTCGTTGTGGAGCCGGTTCAGCTCCTGGCTGTTCACCGCGAAATGCTTCATCGAGGTGCCGACGCCGTTGGACTGGATGCCGGAAATCATGGCCGCGGCCATCTCGCCGGCGAGCAGCGGGTCCTCGCTGTAATACTCGAAGTTCCTGCCGCAGAGCGGGTTGCGGTGGATGTTCACCCCCGGGCCGAGGATGACATCGACCCCATACTCCAGCACTTCGTTGCCCATCGCCCGGCCGACTTCCTCCACGAGTTCCGTGTTCCAGGTCGAGGCGAGCATCGTCCCGATCGGGAAGCCGGTGCAGTAGAAGGTCTGCTCCGCTCCTTCCCGGTTCGGGTTGATCCGCAGGCCGGCGGGACCGTCCGCCAGGACGATCGACGGAATGCCGAGCCGCGGGACGGCATGGGTCGTGCCGGCCGCGCCGGGAACACCCTTGTCGGTGTTGCCGATGCCGTTGAACGCCTTGGAGCCGCCGCCCACGAGGACGGCCGCCTTCTCTTCCAGGGTCATCGCCGCAACGACGTCGCGGATGTTGTCAGGGGTCAGCTGCGGCGCCTGGAGGGCCATCACAGCGGAAAGGAGAAGTGCAATCATGGTTTCAACAATGGGTGGTCAGAAGTTTCATTTCCCCGCTGTCGGGGGTCAGGACGATGCCCCGGGAAGTGGCGGGAATCAGCACGGTCTCGCCGGGACGGAGGGTGGTCCGGTGCCCGCGGGTCGCCGTCGGAAGACCGTCTCCGCCGAAGAGCGGCTCGCCGTCCTCCAGCGTCCCGGTGCCTTCCAGGCACATGACGATGAAGAACGAATCCAGCGCTCCGAGCGGAATCCGGAGCGGACGGGTCAAGCGGTAGAGGTCGGTCGTGAAATACGGACAGGAAACCAGCGGAGTCCGCGCATCGAGGACGGGCTCATACGCCGTCTTATATGACGGATACACCTTATAATCAATGGCCTCCTTCGCCTTGTCCGTATGGAGCGGACGGGGCTTCCCGTCCAGTCCGGGCCGGTTGTAGTCGTAGATCCGGTAGGTCAGGTCGGAGGTCTGCTGGATCTCCGCGAGGAAGGTCCCCGCGCAGATGGCGTGGATGCGGCCGGCGGGCAGGAAGAACACGTCGCCCTCCTTGACCGGATGGTCGGCCAGGACATCGACGATGCGGTCTTCCGCGATCAGCCGCTCGTATTCTTCCGGCGTGAACGGCCGCGTGATGCCGCTGTACAGATGGGCATCCGGCGCGGAATCCATCACGTACCACATCTCGGTCTTGCCGTTCTGCTCGCCATGGACCCGGCGGGCCATCGCGTCGTCCGGATGGACCTGGATGGAGAGGTCGGCGCGTGCGTCGATGAATTTCACCAGCAGGGGGAATTCGTCGCCGCAGCGGGCGTACACCGGTTCCCCGACCAACTTGCCGCGGTACTCTTCCACTAGCGAGGAAAGCGTGCGGCCGGCAAGGGCACCTTCCGCCACGATGGATTCCATCCCGGGATAGGCCGAAATCTCCCAGCTCTCGCCGATGGACGACTGGTCCGTCTCGATGCCTTTATAGGCGGCAATCCGGTCCCCGCCCCAGACCATGGTGCGGAGGACCGGATGGAACTTCAAGGGATAGAGCATCTTACAGCAGCCCCCTCCCGCGCAGCAAGGCAGCCGGATCGGGGTCGCCGCCCCGCCAGCTGCGGAACAGGGTCATCGGCTCCTCGCTGCCGCCCCGCTCCAGGAAGGTCTCCCGGAAGGAGCGCGCAAGCTCCGGATTCCACAGCCCTTCGCGCTCGAATTTCTCGAAGGCGTCGAGGTCGAGGACCTCGGACCAGAGATAGCTGTAGTAGCCGGCGCTGTAGCCGCTGTTGAAGATGTGGTTGAAATAGCTCGTGCGGTAACGCGGGATAATCTCGTCGATGAGCCCCATCTCCGCACAGGCCTTCGTTTCGAAGTCGCGGATGGACTGGGCGTCCGTGAAGGCCGCGAGTTCGTCCGCGGAGAGTTCATGCCAGCGCATGTCGAGGATGGAGGCGGCGCAGAGTTCGCCCGTCATGAATCCCTGGTTGAAGCCGAGGGCCGCGCGGATCTTGTCCACGAGCGCGTCCGGGATGGTCTCGCCGGTCTGGTAATGGTGGGCATATTCCGCGAGGATTTCCTTCTGGAAGGCCCAGTTCTCGTTGAACTGCGAGAACATCTCCACGAAGTCGCGGGCGACGGAAGTGCCGCTGACATCGCGGTAGCGGCATTTCGACAGGAAGCCGTGGAGGGCATGGCCGAACTCGTGGAAGGCGGTCTGGACCTCATCCACCGTCAGCAGGGACGGGGTGTCCTCCGTCGCCGGCGGGAAGTTGCAGACATTCACGATGATGGGCCGGATGTCTTCCCCGTCCGCCTTCACGTACTGGTCGCGGAAGTTGTTCATCCACGCACCGCCCCGCTTGGTGTCGCGGGAGAACCAGTCCATGTAGAAGATGCCGATGAAGGAACCGTCGTCGTCCGTGAGCTTGTAGGCCTCGACGACGGGGTTGTACACCTCCACCTCGGGCGCCGGAGCGATGTGGATGCCGTAGAGCTTGTTCGCGGCGAAGAAGAGCCCCTTCTTGACGCTGTCGGCGGCGAAATAGGGCTTCGTCTCCTCCTCGTCGAGGTCATACTGGGCCTTGCGGACCTTCTCCGCATAATAGAACCAGTCCCAGGGCGCGATCTTCGCACCGGCCTCGACGGACTCGTCCGCGTCCATGACCTTCTGCATGTCAGCCACTTCTTCCTTCGCGCGCTTCATGGCCGCGGCCATGATTTCGGCGAGGAAGGCATCGACCGTCTCCGGATTGCCGGCCATCTTGTCCGAGAGGATGAAGGAAGCCGCGTTCGGATAGCCGAGCAGGGCCGCCTTCTCGGTCTTGAGCCGGAGGATCTCCAGCGCGATGGCGTTGTTGTCATTTTCATTTCCGTGGTTGCCGCGGGAGGAATAGGCCTTGAAGGCCTTCTCGCGCAGGGCGCGGTCGGGGCAGGAGGCCATGAAGGAGGGATAGGCCGACACGGTCACGCCGGTCTCCTCCTTGAAGGCATTGTTCTCCGCCAGGAGGTTCTTGCCGAACTGCTGGCTGAGGACCGCCAGCCGGTTGTTGATCTCCTTGAAGCGGGCCTGTCCCGCCTCATCGAGGCCGACGCCGTTGCGGACGAACTGCTCGTAGAGTTTCTTCGTCACCATCTGCTGCTCGCGGTCCAGGCCGTCCATCGCTTCATACACGGCCTTGACGCGGGCGAAGAAGCCGGGGTCCATGAAGATCTCGTTCTCGGCGTCGCTCAGCAGCGGGGTGATTTCCTCCTCCACCGCCTGGATTTCCGGGGTGGAATCGGATTCGGAGAGGTTGAAGAACACGCCCGTCACCTTGGCGAGCAGGCCGCCGGAAAGTTCATAGGCGGCGACGGTGTTCTCGAAAGTCGGGGCGTCGGGGCAGGCCACGATGGCCGCGATTTCGGCCCGCTGGGCCTCGATGCCCGCCTTCACGGCCGGGACATAGTCGGCCACGGCGATCCGGCTGAACGGCGCCGTCCCGTAAGGGGTTTCCACCGACTGGAGGAAGATATTCTTTTCTTTGCAGGAAGTCATCAGCACAAGGGCGGTTGCCAGGAGGAAGAATCGTTTCATAAAGGGATCACTTGTTGATTACGACCGAAGGATACTTGACCGCGTCGTCACGCGGGTCCTCGACCAGGGTGAACTGGGCCGCACCGTTGTAGATGGTCAGGATGCCCGTCACGTCGATGGAGGCGCCGTCGAAGGTCGAGGCGTCCTTGTCGCCGAGGATGGCCGGGTCGATTTCCGTGTCGCAGAAGCGGGAATAGCCGCTGGTGCGGATCTGGACGGAGGTGTTGCCCAGCGAGAAATACTGGCTGATCGTCAGCGCGGAAGCATTGGCCACCACCTCGTCCTTGACCTGGCTGAACGGCCGGCCGTCGCCCGTCTCCGCCCGGTCAAAATCGCCGGCGAGGACGTGGGCGACGAAGTTGTTCTTCGACATGGCCCAGGTCGTGACGTTGTACGTCTCGTCGCTGAGGAAGACGCGGTTGCTGGACGCTTTCTTGTCCTTGTTGGGGTCGATGTACACGAGGCAGAACATCCGCTTGAACTTCTCGTCGTTGTACGAGGTCTTCGCCCCGTAGCGCAGGCCCTTGATGGTCACGAAACGGCCGATGTTCTCGGGGAGGGTCAGTTCATCCTCGCGGGTGATGACTTTCGGGGCGACGGGCGAGGCGAGCGGTCCGCGCTTGACATGGAGGTCGATCAGCGGCTGGACATCGATATAAGAGGTCTCGTACTCGCCGGTCGGATCCTCGGCGCCCAGCTGGGGCATGCCGTTGTACTGGCCGAGATAGAGCCCGCCGCAGTCGACGAAAATCCACTGGCCGAGCTGGTAATCGCTGTACAGCGAGGTCTTTCCGATCTTGATGTCGATGCCGCCGGTCTCATCCTGGATGTAGAGTTCCCGGTACACGTTGCCGGCCTTGTCGGAGGAGACGACCTGGCCTTTGATCCAGGTGCCTTCCGGCACTTCGACCGGCTTGTTCGGTTCGGTATAGAGGGCTTTCAGTTCCGCGATGGTGATCTCCGGAATCCCGCCGTAATGGACGGCATACGGGTTCGGGTCCGGATAGGTGAGCCGGTAAACCGGCTGCCATTCTTCTTTCAGGGCCGTGCAGGAAGCAAGGGCCGCAAGGGCCGTGAGGGCAATCAGGTACTTTCTCATGGCTTAGAAACGGAAATAAATGTTCAACATGTAGTTAAACCCGGACATGTAGAAATACTTCGGATCGAACTTGTAGTACCGCTCCTTGCCGACGGTGTTGTCGACGAGACGGGTCTGCTCGTAACCGCCGGTCTTCACATGCGTGTTGTTCAGCAGGTTCTTGGCGTTGAGCGAGAAACCGAGCTGGTACTTGCGCTGGATGTACCAGGACTTGCCGACGCTCACGTCCAGCATCAGGCAGGGATCGAACTTCTCCTGCGTGGTCATGTACTCGATCTCCACCGGGCTGGCATAGCCGTCCGGGCCCGCCGTCGCGAAGTCGGTGCGGTAGAGCGGGTTCATGTCGAGGTAGGCCTCGGCGAAATAGTTGAGGCCGGCGTCGATGAACCAGTAGTTGTAGCTGTAGTTCAGGCCGAGGCTGGCGGCCAGCTGCGGCGTGGAGGGCACGTAGTGCTTCTGCCAGCGCTCCACGTCCCCGGTATTTTCACCGGCGGAGTCGCGTTTGAAGACGGGGCTGGCGGGCCAGTAGGGCACCAGGACGGAGGTCTGTCCGCCGAAGGAGACCGGCGTCGCGCTGTTGTCGATGGTCTGGACCATCCGGGGCGTGGAGGTATAGACATAGCGTCCGGCGCTCACAACGCCCACGACCGCGAGGTTCGGCAGGCCGGTCGGGGCCTTGAGGCCGACCTCGACGCCCATATGCCGCTCGTTGATGCCGGAGATGGCGAAGTTCGAGAAGGCGTTCTGGATGTCGTCGTAGGCGGTCATCACCTTGGACTGGTCGTTGATCTTCGTGTAGAAGGCCGTGACGCGGGCATTGAAGCCACCGCCGGTGTACTGCCAGTTCAGGTCGGAGGAGAAGGTCTTCACCGTCGTCAGGCCGTCCACGAGGGAATTGCGGGTACGCGGCGACAGGAAGGCCTGGTTGAAGTGCGGGGCGTCGTTGAAGTAGCCCGCGTTGGCATAGACGCGCATCTTTCCGCCGAAGGCATAGGAAAGGCCCGCCTTGCCGGCGTAGGTCAGGAAGCGGGCATGTTCGGAGGAGCCGTAGGAGCTCGGAAGCAGGGCGCCCGAGGCATCGCGGCTGAGGTTGATCCCTTCCACGACATAGTCGGAGCCGTCCGGGCGGAGGCCCGGGAAGAGGCCCTTCCGCATCAGGCCCTCCCGCCAGAAGGTCTCGTAGCCGATCCGGCCGCCGAGGTTGGCGGTCAGGTTGCCGATGACGAAGCGGCCGTTCGCCCAGAGACGGGCGTTGCGGACCTGGGCGTAATAGTCATAGCCATACTTGTCACCTTCATGGATGATCTGGGCGGAGCCGTGCTGCAGGTAATAGTCCAGGTCGTTCTGGACCCGGGCCATCGAGGAGGCGTAGTCGCGCTCCGCGAAGGAGTCGATGTTGATGAAATAGTCGCCGCCGAGCAGGTCCGCGAGGATCTTGTAGTTCTCCGTCCGGTTGATCCGGGCGTTGAAGCCGAAGGTCAGGGTGAACCAGTCGGAGGCCCGCCATTTCGCGGAACCGGCGAAGTTGAGGTCCCGCTGGTCCACATGGCGCTCTTCCTGGACATATTTGGAACGCGCCGGGGCGCCGTTCACGCCCTGCAGGTAGTTGACCTGGTAGAGGCGGTCCCAGTTGATGTGCGTCAGGTTCCTGTAATCATCGGCATGGGTCCAGATCTCGTTCATCCAGGCCGCCTTCTCGAAGTTCCGGCGGTTGTAGTCCTTGTTGTCCATCCAGAAATAGGACGGGAGGTTGCGGTAGTAGTCCGGCATCGGGCTCTGGGCATCGTACCAGTCGAGGGCCGTATAACCGTTCTTGCCGAAGCGGTAGAGCGCCGTCAGGGAGGCATTGAAGCGGTCGGACGGGGTGAAATCGTACTTCAGGACGGCGACCGGCTCGTTCGTGCGGCGGACGCGGGCGTTGCGGACGCGGGCGCACTGGTAGCCCCAGTTGGAATTGTACATATTGTCGCCCACCAGGTCATAGACCTCCTGGGTGGAGCCGTTCTGGGCGCCGCGTTCGCCGGGCGTGGCGAAGAAGATGAAACCGAGCTGATGGGCGTCGTTGAAGCGCTTGTCCGCCGCCAGGTAATAGGCGAAGGAGCGGTAGAAAACGCCGTTCACCCAGTCGTTTCCACCCAGCCGGGCCGAAACGTTGGCGGCGAAGGACCAGCCGTTGTCCAGCAGGCCGGAAGCATAGGACGCCATGACGCGGAAGCGGTAGAGGGCGCTGTTCGTCAGGATGCTCCCGCGCAGGCCCTTGCGGACGTTGTTGGCGTTGCCGAAGATGTCCGTGACGCCGTTGAAGCCGCCGAAGCTGTCGTCGGAACTTTCCAGGCCGCTCGTCACCTGCTTCGCGCGCATCGCCTCGTTCAGGCCGCTCCAGAGGGAGAAGGGGGAATAGCCCGTGATGGCATCGTTCATCGGAACGCCGGCGAGGGTAACCTCCTGGGTCTCGCTCAGGTAACCGCGGACACGGAAGCGGACGGCGCTGAAGTTGTAGCCCGCGATGTTGTTGAAGACATCGTTCGCCCCGAAGAGGATCGTCGGGTTGTCGCTGTAGCCGCTGTCGTCCATGTCGAAGGCGGCGAAGGAGTCGTCATCGATTTCCGCGACCTGCTGGAGCGTGGTCAGGGAGAGGTTGAACATATTTTTGACGTAGCCGTCGTTGACGGTCACGTTGACGGTCGATGCGAGGAAATCCGGCGCCGTGATGACGAGGTCGTACATGCCGTCGGCCACGGCCGGAATCAGGAAGTTGCCGTTTTCATCCGACTCGACGGTGGCCACTTCGACGGCGCCCTTGTACAGGGTCAGGGTCGCCTTTTCAACCGGCTGCCGGCCGTTGCGGTTCACGACCGTACCCTTCACGCCGCCGGTAGGACGCTGGGCGGAAAGGACGGCGCAGCAGAGCAGCGCGGCAAGGGCCAGGGTTAGTTTCTTGATCATATCTTTTCGGAAATTACTTGCTCACAATGATATAGGTCGGATAGTGGTCGGAGTAGCCGCCCACGAAGGCGCCGTTGGAGAAGGTCCGCATCGGCGTGTCCTTGTACTGGCCGGTCTGGTTGGTCATGAAGGGCTTCACGAAGATGCGGCCGTAGAAGGACTGTTTCCGTTTCTTGATGATGGGCTGGATGGCCAGGGTCCCTTCCGGCGCGTGCACCAGGCTGTTGCTCGCGAGGATGCAGTCGAAGATGCACCACTCGCCCCGGTAGGCCAGGGAGCCGTAGCCGGCATGGAACATCGCAAGGAACGGGTTGAGATAGTCCTGCGGGCCGACCTCTTCGGGGAATTCCCGGCCGTGCATGTAAACGGCCATGGACTCGTCGTCCGGGTTGTCGTTCATGTCGCCCATGATCACGCACTTGATGCCCGGATACTTCTCCATCATCTTCAGGGAATGCTGATAGGCGATCTCGCCGCCGCGGGCCCGCAGGTCCGCGCCCTTGTCGCCGAGACGGGACGGCAGGTGCAGGACATAGAAGGCGAAGTCTTCGCCGTCGATCAGGCCGTGGACCATCAGGATGTCACGGGTGCGGAAATAGTCCTTTTCCTCCTGGTTCAGCGAGAATTCGATGTCGGATCCCTCGAAGGTGAAGGGGATGGATTCGCTTTCCACGACGGTCATCTGCTCCGGCTTGTAGAGCAGGGCGACATCCACGCCGCGGCGGTCGGGACCGTCGTAATGGACGATCTGGTAGTTGGCCTCGGCGATCTCGGGTTCGATCACGAGGTCCTCCAGGACGTGGCGGTTCTCGATCTCGGACACGCCGAGGACCGTGTGCCAGCGGCCGTTGTCGTTCTTCATCTCGGCGATGACATGGGCCATGTTGCGGAGTTTCTTCCGGTATTTGGCTTCCGTCCACTGGTTCGCGCCGTCGGGAAGGTACTCGTAGTCGTTCTTCCCGTCGTCGTGATAGGTGTCGAAAAGGTTCTCCAGGTTGTAGAAGCCGATGACATAGGTGCGGTTGCCGCGGGCCGTCGCGACGGACGGCAGGAGCAGCAGGGCCGCGAGCAGGGTGAGGAGTGCTCTTTTCATAAGGTTCATTTTATTATTTCCACCAGGGGTTCGGGCGCTCGGCCTCCACCTTGGCGGCGGTTTCCTTCGGAAGGACTTCCGCGAGATTGACAAAGAAATCGATGCCGGTCTTCTGCTCCAGTTCATCCACGGACATGATGTAATCCATGCAGGAATCGCCGGCGATGTTGCCGTCGTGCGGGAGCAGGAAGCCGCAGGCGAGATAGCCGCTGAAGCCGACGGTAGAAGAGGGCATGTACCGGAGAAGGGCCTTGAAATAGGCCGACGGGACGCCGACCCGGCGGCCGCCGCGGTCGGTGATGACCCGCAGGACCGGATCGACGACGCAGCCGGTGACCACGTACAGGGTGTCCGAGGAACTGGCCCAGCCGCGGATCCGGCTTTCGAGATCGGCCCAGATGCCGCCGTTGAACGCGTTGTTCTGCGGAGTCATGTTGGTCGCGAAGAACGTGGACACGTTGGCGTTGTAGTTGAGCCGGTCCGCGGACGGAAGCTGGTGTCCGCGCGCGGAACCGTCACCATAGGTCTGGGCGTAGCCGGAACTGTTCAGGATGGCGAACTGCGTCTCCGCGGGAAGCAGCGGGTCATATCCCCACTGGTCCGTACGCTTGCCGCTGCCGATCAGTCCCTTGTTCAGCGGATAGGCCACCCAGCGGGCTACGCGGTTGTCGTAGTCGTAATAGAAGGACCAGTTACGCTGGCCGCCGGTCTTGTAATAATCGCCGCCCTTCATGTCGTGGGCGAAGAAATCGAAGTTGTCCTGATCGCTGGTGGCCGGGAGTTCCAGCCACTTGTGGTACGCCCTGCCATGGCCCTCGATATCCACGGGCTTGCCGCCGGTTCCCGGACCGACGGTCCCGCTCTTGCCCGCCTGAAGCAGTTGCAGGACGGGGGAGGCGGCCGCCGTGACCAGCACGACTTCCAGGGTGCGGGAATCATCGCCCGTGTTTTCCTGGACGGTCAGGACGACGCTGTTCTTGTTGCCCGTCCCGGAAGACGGCGTGACGGAGGCCCAGCCGCCATCGCCGCCGGGATAGCGGAGTTCGATGCTCCAGTCTCCTTCCGCCGTCACGGACAGGAAGAGGCTCGTCTTGGCGGAGCCCAGGCTGGTCGAGGCAGCGGTTTCAATCCTGGCGGTCGCGACCGGCCCTTCCTTCCCGGGATCGCACGACGACGCGGAGACGGCCAGAAGGATGACCGCCGCCGCGTAGAGGATGATGTTCCGTGCGCTCATGGTGGGAAATAATTGATTATTCAGCTTTTATACCAAAGAGGATGCAGCGGGTGCCGCCATTGCTGACGGTGGAAACGTTCGCGACCGTCTCCGCGGCGAGCGGGGCGCCCAGACTGATGGTGTGATAATCCGAAGCGGTGACCGTCACGTTCCACGGGGAGTTGCCGGAAACGCTCGAATTCGCCGCCACCGCGATTTCCTGGCTGTTACCGCCGATCTCGGCCACCAGCGTGGTGCCGGTCGAGGTCCAGCCGATGGCATAGAAGGACACCTTGGACGTGCCGGCCGGGAGCGTGACCGTGCCGGCGCCGGTCTTGGAGCCGGTCCCCATCTTCAGGCAGTCGAATTCCGTCGAGCCGCCGTTCACCTTGATCTTGCCGAGCTGGGAGCTGCCTCCCGCCGCGAAGGTCACATTGCTGGCGAAATCGCCGGCCGGCGTGTCGCCGCCGGGGGTGTCGCCGCCCGGTGTGCCACCGCCGGGGGTCTCGCCCGAACCGCCCTCGACCTTGACGAGGATCAGCTGGACGTTGTTGCGGGAAGAATGGATGGTGTTGAAGTAGCCCGTGAGGGTCACCTTGTCGCCGGCCTTGATGGAGGAGACCAGGGCGCTCGGGGCGCTGGAAAGCTCCACACCGCGGGTGGCACCCTCGACCTTGTAATTGATGTAGGTGCCGCTCTGGAAGGCCTCGGCCTGGATGGTGATGTACTCAGCCACGGAGGAGCTGTAGCTGTCGATGGTCGCCGTGATGTCCTTCGCGGCGGGGTACGGGACGGTGGCGCCGGAGGAAACGACGTTCACGGTCGGGCCGGTGATCTCCGGCAGGCCGTAATAGTCCTCCAGCTTGCCCTTTACGGTCACCTTGTCGCCCACCTTGGCGGAAGGAGCCGAGCTGGTGAACACATAGATATGGTTCGTGCCGTCCGTGACGACGATGCCCTTGGTGGTCGCGGCGCCGACGAAGACCTCGTTCGTCTGGACATCAATCTGCTGGCCGGCGACCTTCTTGCCGATAATGACGTCGAGGTTCTCGCCTTCGACCGGGGTCGGGGGCGGGGTGGAACCGGAGGTGAAGGAGATGACCGTCGCGTTCATCACCTCATGCTGGCTCTTGGAGCTGTAGAATTCGTAGGTACCGGTCACGACGATGGTGCCGCCGTCGGAAATCTTGCTGCTCCAGGCCTCGTACTGGCCGTCCTTGAAGCCATAGACCAGGATGGTGCCGGTCGGATCGGTCAGGTTGAACTGCATCCAGTTCTTGCCGCTGGAAGCGGTCCCGGTCTTGAATTCGGACACCGTGCCGGTCAGCTGGTAATAGGTCGCCCCGTCGGTCGTGATGAACTCGGACACGGTCTTCGGCGTGATATCCGTCTGCGGCGTCCCTCCTTCGAAGGAAAGGATCATCGCGTTCATCACCTCATGCTGGCTCTTGGAACTGTAGAATTCATAGGTACCGCCGACGACGATGGTGCCGCCGTCGGAAATCTTGCTGCTCCAGGCCTCGTACTGGCCGTCCTTGAAGCCATATACCAGGATGGTGCCGGTATCGTCGGTCAGGTTGAACTGCATCCAGTTCTTGCCGCTGGAAGCGGTCCCGGTCTTGAATTCGGACACCTTGCCGGTCAGTTTGTACACCGTCTTGCCGTCGCTCTTGATGAATTCGGCCACGGTCGAGGCGGGGGCTTTTTCGTAATCGGTGGTGTCGCCGCCCGTGGAACCGCCGCCCAGGTCGATGTACTTGCCGTTGGCATAGTCCGGAACCGTACCGTTGCCGCCGCGGAGGACCTTGAGGTCATCCAGCCGGTGGCCGCTGGCGATGGTGGAGGTGAAGTGGACGTAGAGATACTCCGTGCCCGCGGGAACGGCGAATTCGGTCTTGGCGAGATCCCAGGTGCCGGAGAGGTCGCCGGTCGCGAAGGTGTATTCGAGATTGGCGAAGTGCTCGCCGTCGATGGAGGCGCTCACGAGGAACTCATTATGCTTGAAGGTGTTGTCTTCGGCGCCGTAGAGGTAGCGCTCCGTCCCGAAGGTCATGATGAGGTTCGTCGCGCCGTTCAGGGCGATCTTCTTGATGGCAAGGTAGCCGTTCTCGCCGAAGAGGATGTTGTTGACGCCGGAGCCGACGTAATTCTCCGAATTGTGCGTGTTCGACGGGCTGTTGCCACGGACGCTCGTCCTGGCGGAGGCGTACTCGACGGAAGCGATGCCCTTGCCGGTCTGGTTCTTCCAGATGTCGGAAACGTCGCAGTACGGGAACGGCGAGCTGGTCGGGGCGGCCTCCTTGTCGAAGTTGTTGGCGTACAGGAGGGCGTCCTCTTCGCTGCCGGCTTCACCCGTCTGGCTGACCTTGAGCGTCTTTTTCAGCAGGCCGATGGTCACCTTGAGGTCCGCGGTGCGGTTGACGCCGGAGTTGGGCATCACCGTGACCGTGACGGTCTGGTCTTTCGTGGAGGCCTTGCCGCTCTGCGGGTCGAGCGCGATCCACTCGGGAAGGTTTTCAACCACCCAGTCCCGGGTCGCCTTGACGGTGACGTTCTGGGAACCCGCATCAACGCCGAAACTGAGCTCGGCGGGCGTGACGGTGAGTTCCGGCATGCCGAGGTTCTCTTCCTCCTGACAGGCGGACACCAAGGCCGCGAGGGTCAGGAAAGAAAGTAGTAAATGTCTGGTTTTCATTTTGTTCTGTGTATTAATTGTTTTATTCAAATTCCACGGTCAGTTTTTCCATCCGGACCTGTCTGTTCGACGACTGAAGGACCACCCGGGGCGCTGAGCCGTTCCAGGTCACGGTCAGGGCGGACGCATCAGCCCTGGCATTCGCGCCTCCTTCCAGGCCCGGCATGTCCGAGCAATAGGATGTCGTGCCGGCATTGGGCGCACAGCCGATGACGATCTTCTTCATCCGCTGGCCGGTCAGGGATTCGATGCAGAGGACACCGTTCAAGTAAATGCGGACATGGTTGGCATTCGGGGCGACCATTGCCGTCGAGCCGGTATGCCTGTAATAACCGACCCTGAGGTCTTCCCGCTCCATCACGAAACCGGCGCCATAGGTCCCGTCCGTCCTGGCGGACCAGGTCTGGGCGTCCGAATTCGTGGCGAAGGACACCTTTTCCCCGGATGAGGAACCTCCGCCGCCACCTCCCTTCAGCGAATAGAGGTAAGCCTTGCCGGCGACGGTCTGGGGCGTGTTGCCCCTGTAGTTCATCAGCTTGCCGCAGATGACCACGTCGGCGCCGACCTTGATGTCGGTCTGGCCTTCCTCGAACTTCTTGTTGCCGAGATAGAGGATGCGGAAGCAGCAGAACTCATTTTTCTCCGCGCCGTCGTCGGAAATGTAGAAGGACGCGTTGCCATAGGTACCGCCTTCCGTAAAGGTGCCCCCCTTCGAGATCCGGGAAATCTTTCCCTTCATGTACACGTCGTCCGTCGATTCATAATCGGTATTGCTCGTCCACGTCAGGCCCTTGACGGCATCCAGCGCCTGGGCGACCGTGTACGGGTTATCCACGGTGCCGGCCGTCGTCGTGTCCCCGCCAGGGGTATCGCCGCCGGGCGTGTCGCCGCTCACCTTCTTGACGAACCAGGCATACATCATCTGAATCTTGTCACCATAAGATCCGCGGTAGCCCCGGATCCGGATCCGGTCGCCGGGGTTCAGGCCCAGCGAGGAATAGCTGTGGTCATTCTTGGTGCCATATCCCAGAGGGGTCGCCGTCAGGCCATAGACATAGACGCTGCCGGTCTCGTCCTTCAGGTCGAAGAATCCGTACGTCGTGTTGATATTGCCCTCGATCGTTCCGACCAGCTCATAAACCTGGGTATCGGACTCGGGCGCGGCGAGGAACTCCGTCACGGTAACGGCCTGCACCTCCTGACCCTCTTCCTGAGGTTCCGGCTCTTTCCGGCAGGCGGACAAAAGGGCCGCCATGGCCATGAAAGAAAGAAGCAACTGCTTGGTTTTCATTTCGTTCCGTTTATTAATCCGTCTATACTCCGCCCAATACGGGTATTATAGGCAAATATACCGAAATGTTTCCGCTTTCACAATATTTTTTCGCGCACGCGCATAAAAAACCGACCCGGGGAATCCCGGGCCGGCTGTACAGAATCGTTCGCGCCTGGCTGACGCGAGCCGCTTATTCGCGGACGACGTTGACCTCCGCGATGGCGTTGCCCTTGAGCGCAGCGCAAAGCGGGAAGGCAGCAAGCTGGCTGCTGACCGTCACAGGCTCGCCCTCGGCGCCGAGGCTCAGCACGGTCGTGCCCTCGTCGCGCCAGCGGCCGACGACGGCGCTCTTCAGCGCGTCTCCGGAGATGGAGCAGGAAACGGTCGTGCCCTTCCACAGGAGGCCGTTGGCATCCTGGCCGCAACCACCGGCAAGACCACCGGCAAAGCCGGCTCCGGCGATGATTTCACCCTTGCTCTGGCAACCGGCCATGCTGGCGTTGATGTAGCCGGCGAGGCCGCCGATTTCGGGCTCCTTGCCCGCCGTGCCCGAAACATAGGTGGAGGCATAGTTGACCTTACCGGAGTTGGTACAATTGGTCATCATGCCGTTGAAGGAGCCGGAGAGGCCGCCGAGGCAGACCGGGTTGTTGGCCGTGCTGGTGACCGTGCCGTCATTGACGCATTCCGTCATCTCGAAGCCGCCGGTGTACTGGCCGTTGATGCCGCCCACATAAGAGAGGGCTCCGGGGGTTGTCAGGATGTTCTGGAAGGTGACATCGCCATGGTTTTCGCAGCGGACAAGCTTGCTCGTCTTGGTGATGTAACCGACGATACCGCCGAAGTAGACCTGCTCGGAGTTCGGGTAGTTCCCTTCTTCGGAGAGGCCGTCAAACACCACGGCCGCTTTGTTCACACCGCCTTCCATGTCGGCGGCAAGATAGCCGACGAGCGCGGAAGCGTTGGAAAGCTTCGTCTGGGTCTTGATGGTGATCGGCTTGTTGTTGACGATGTTCTTCAGGTTCGCCGTGGCGGCGCCGATGACGCCGGCGATGCACATCTGCGGGCCGCCGGTATTGACCATGCGGGGAGTCAGGACAAGTTCCGCATTGTTGGAGATGTTCTCGACGAGGACCGGGGTCGCGCTGTTGTTCGTCTTGTTGGCGATGAAGGGGCCGACATTGCCGAATACGCCGCCGAAGGTGCTCCAGTCGGTGTTGCCGCCGTTCTGGGCGAGCGACGTGCCGCCCGCGAAGCCGGAGTCAAGCGTGATGGTGCCGTAGTTATGGCAGTCGGAAGCATTGCCGGTCACATAGCCGGCGACGCCGCCGATGCTCGCGTCGGTCACAGCGGTCGTCTTGCTGCCGGTGTACTTCAGCGTACCGTAGTTCTCGGCATGATGGAGTTCACCTTCCACCGCACCGACGACACCGCCGAGGCAGGGATAGCTGCCGGAACCGCCGGCCGGGTATTCCCATTCGAGGTTACCGCGGTTGATGACATTCTCGATGATGCCGCAGTCGAAGTTCCGGCCGGTTTCTTTCACATTAGCGTTGGAAGGGGTCTGGCCGACGACGCCGCCGATGCCGAACTTTGCCATCGCCTTGGAGGCGCCGCTGAAGAGGAATTTGACGGAGGCCTCGTTGACGCAGTCCTTGACGATGACCTTGCCGGTCTGGCCATCCACGCCGGCGCGGGCGACAACACCCGCAATGGAACTGATGCCCTTGGACTTCTCCTTCAGTTCGACATCGACGGATCCGGAGAACTTGCAGCCCTGGATGGTGCCGGTTGTCATCTCGCCGACGATGCCGGCGCAGTAAACCCGGGCCGCCGTACCTTCCGCATCCGTACCGGGGCCGGAAACCTTGATGTCGCCGTTGATGTCACAGTCGAGGACCGTGCCGGTGGACTTGGACGCGACCAGGGCGTAGCCGGTCATGTCCGGCCAGGTGCCGGTGTAGTTGAGGACGGCGTTCGTCATCTTGAGGTTCTTGACCGTACCGCTCAGTTCGGCGAAGAGGCCGTTCTGGGCCGACATGTTCTTGATGGTCTTGCCGTCGCCGTCGAAGGTTCCGGCAAAGCTCGTGGCGGGAGTGATGTCCACGCCGGCAAGGTCGATGTCGCTCCCGAGGGTGAAGACATCCGTCTCGGCACACGTCGGGGCAGCGGCGAGGAACTGGACCAGTTCTTCCGCCGTCTTGATCGTGACCCCTTCTTCCGGCTGGGCATTCTCGTCACCGAACAGTTCGCTGCGGATAGCGACATCCGCGCCGATGCCGTCGGCCTTGTCGAGGTTGTTGTCCAGCATGTACTTGAAGAAGAACGCGTACGTCAGCAGTGCGCGCTTTGCGCTGAAGCTGCCCGCGTAATTCGTAATCGGGTCACGCGGATAGGTGCACATGTTCGAGATGTCCTTGCCGTGCGAATAGTTCAGCGCACGCATCACCTGGTTGTCCAGGATCGTGACATCGACCTGGCTGTGGACCGCCTTGCCGTCAACGATCTTGATGAGGTGACCGTTGTTGCCGGTGCCCTGGCCGGTCGCGATGTCATAGGTCCCGAGCTCGTTGTACGGAGCGGAACCCCACGTGTAATCGTGCGTGGCGGGAACTTCCGTCGTGCTCATCGCCTGCGCACCGCCCGCAAGGGCCGCGATCTTGCCGGCACCGTAGTTCTCCGTGTCGAGGCCGTCATAGCCGCGGAGGAGGAGGTAGCTGCGGGAGGCCGTCTCGTACATGTCGGCCGTGTTGTAGGTCTTGTCACCGACCTTGATGGTCGTGTCGTCCGGGATGTAGTGGGCGTTCGGCGTGGCATCCACGGTGGAATGCATCTTGATCTCGCCGACGGTGGCATTCCAGATGTCGATGACCTTCACGAACTCCTTCGCGAAGTCCTTGATGGTCGCTGCGGCAGGCTCGACGCCGCCGGTGGCGGTAAAGTCGGCGTTGTCGAAGAAACTGACCTGCTTGGTCGTATTGTAAAGGGTCGGATAGCAGATCATGTCACCCGTCGCGCCGGCCTCCAGGACGAGGGAGCCGTCGTTCTTCTGGGCATACACATTGATCTTGTTCTCACCCTGGGCCACCTCGCCGTTGCGAAGCGCCTTCCCGTTCTCGTCCTTGCCGCCCATCGCCTTCGTGACCGTAACGCCCTGAAGTTTGATGCGACGGGCGAGATTGGCATTGTAGTCAGCCAGCAAGTCGGCAATGGTCATCACGGTCTCCGGAATCGTGCCGCCGTCTGCGATGACGGCAGCATCACCGATCGCAGTGATCTGCGGAGCGCCGTTATAAAGATAACCGCTACCCTTGACGACACCGCTGATCTTCTTGCCCGCGACCAGGCCATGGCCGTTCAGGTAGAGCAGGATTGCGCCGGACGCGTCCTCGATAAAGGCGTTGTTGCCGTTGACATAGGAAACGACCGCACCCGTGAGGTTGGCGCTGTAGGCGCTCGGGTTGTTGCGGTCGGTGGACGTGATCTGGGCCGTGATCTCCGCCACGGTGGTGGCGACGCTCGCGCCCTTCTGGGTGAGGGTCAGTTCAATGGCGGAGACTCCGTCGGCGGTCAGGGTGAACTTGGCCACGCGGGCCTCGGCAGCCGTGTTGGCCGCTACCTTGACCGTGATATTGCCGCTCTCGGTGCCTTCCTTGGTGTAGTCGGTAACCCAGGCATAGGTCTCCTTCGGGGTGACGGTCCACTTGGCGATGTTCTTCGCCGTGACGGCAAAGGTCGCCTCGGTCTCGTCGGCGAGGATCTCGGCCGCATCCTTGTCCACGGAAAGCACCGGGCTGGAGCCTTCCTTGAGGGAGATGAGCCAGGCCTCGTTCTGGACGGTCTCAGGGGTGTTGCCCTTGTAATTGACGCACTTGCCGTAGACGAGGACCTCGTCACCGACGCTGATGTTGCGGGCGTTCGGATCGGAGTACTTCACGCCGGTCTTCTCTCCTTCCGGAGTGATATAGAGGCAGCGGTAGCACTGGAAGACCTTGCCTTCATTCTTGCCGTCATCGGAGATGTAGAAGTGGGCATTGCCGTAGTCATCAGCCTTATACGGGGCGGTGATGCTGCAGATGATACCCTTGATGTACACCTCTTCGGTCTTGGCGTCGCCCGGCTTTTCGGCGACCCAGTCATAGGCCTTGGAAGCCGTGAAGGGGTTCTCCTTGGTGCCGTACTTGACGCCGCCGCTCTGTTCGACGGTCAGCAGCTGGGTGTCGTTCCCGGCCTTGAAGGCGATCTCGGCCTTGCGGGCCTTCTCGCCGCCGGCAAGGACGGCGACTCTCACTTTCGAAATACCCACTCCGCCGCTGGCGGGGGTCACGGTAACCCAGTCGGCATCCGCGGGAACGGTTGCCGTCCAGGACGCCTGGGCGTTGACTTCGACTTCGGCCTCGCCGGCCGTCTTTCCGTCAAAGCTCAGCATCGAAGGCTTTACATCGACAGCGAGGTTCGACTCGCTGACCGGAGCCTCCAGCTGGCAGCCCGTGAAAAGGGCCGCGCCGGCCAGAAGGCCGAGAAGCAGTTTATGGAGTTTCATATGCATTGCGTCGGATTAGTTGAACATATATTTGACACCGAGCTGGAGATACCAGCACTGGCCGCGGGACTGGGAGAGCCGCCAGGTATGGGGGGCGACACCGTTCTTGTCCGGAGCGACGTTGGATTTGAAGATCGGCTGGCCGTTGGCGTTGACCGTGTCGAAGACCATGATCTGGCCGTTTTCGCAGCTGTCATCCAGCACCTTGCTCACGCCCCAGGTGTCGTTCATCAGGTTGGTGAAGTTCATCAGGTCGGCGCTCAGCTGCAGGGTCTGGGTGGTGCCGCCGAGGCGGATGCGCAGATCCTGGGTGACGCGGAGGTCGAACTTGTGGACCATCGGGGCGAAGGCGGAGTAGGCCTCGGCATACTGTCCCATGTGGGAGGAGAGGTACTGGTCCTGGGCGATGAAGTCCATGACGTACTTCTTGTCCTGCTCGGTCGTGAAGAGGATGTCGTTGCCGTCCTTCGGGATGTAGATGAGGTCGGTGTTGATGCCGTCGCCGTTGAAGTCGTTGGCGTAGGTGAAGCTGTAGCCGCCGGGGATGTAGCCCTCATAGAAGACGCTGATGAGCGTCGGCAGGCGGAACGGGGTCTTGTAGCTGACGGAGGCCATCAGGCGGTCCGGAGCGGCGAAACGGGAGTTCTGCAGCACCGTGAAGTTCGGGCCTTCGACCGTGTAGAGGCCGGTGAACACGGACTCGGCGTTGTTGCCGGGCATGCCCGTGAGCTCCTTCTGCTCGGTGTGGGTGTAGGAGAACATGAGCTTGAGGTTCCTGACGGGCTCGATGTTCGTATTGAAGTTGAAGATCCAGCCGTAACCCTTGTCGGTGTTGGTCAGCACGTAGGCCGGGATGTTGGTCCAGCTCTGGTTGGCCTTGGACGGATAGATGTGGCGGTTGTCGGGACCGGTGAAGCGGGACCAGGAAGCGTTGTCCTTCGTGTTCCAGTTCTTGATCAGGGTGCCGTTGACGGTCTTGTTGAAGATGCCTTCCGCGGTCATCGTCCAGGGGAACGGGGTCGGGAGGTTCAGGTCAAGGGCGAGGGAGGACTTCCAGATCTGGGGCATCTTGAAGTTCGGGTCCACGCCGTTGATCGTGGACTGCAGGGCGCCGTCTTCCGGCTTGATGTCGATCGGGTTGTTCACCGGGTCGAGCTCGTTGAGCTTCCGGAGGATGTCGCCCGTGTCGGTCAGGAGCTTGCCGCCGTTGTTCTTCGCCGCGAAGGCGTCGAGGTTCGGGTTACGCATCTTGACAGTCTGGTCGGTATTGTACACCGTGGAGAGGACGGAGAGGTGCTGGAACATCGCCGCGTTGGACGGCATGTTCGTCAGGTACACGAGCGGGAGACGGCCGGCGAAGAGGCCGGTGCCGCCGCGGACCTTCATCGACTTGTCACCGAAGATGTCCCAGGTGAAGCCCACGCGCGGGGAAATCTGGACATTGGTCTTCGGCCAAAGGCCGGTGTCGATGTGCGTGCCGCCGAAATCCAGGTCATAGATGGCCTGGTTCTTCATGATGTCGTTGTTGTTGTAGAGGATGGTGTCGAAACGGACGCCGGCGGTCAGCTTGAACCGGTCGGTGACGTTCCACTCATCCTGGGCATACAGGCCGAGCTGAGTGAACTGGATACGGGCGGAAGGGGTGTCATTGCCGCCGTAACCATAGGTAAGGGCCACGGTCTCAGGCGCTTCCCCGTTCAGGAAGTCATCCATGGAGCTGAAGCGGTAGTAGCCCGCGCCTTCACGCATATAGGCGTTGTCGGCGAACTGGTACTCGAAGCTCGCACCGGCCGTCAGCTTGTGGGCGCCGGCATAGTAAGTCACGTCGTCCTTCACGTTGAGGACGCGGTTGTGGACGCCGTTGTACCAGGTGAAGAGCTCATAACCCGCGGAGATGTACGGATACAGCGGGAGGGTCTGGCCCTTGTCGTTGGTGTACGGCTTCATGATGTCGATGAAGGGGAACTTGGAGGAATCGGAACCGCGGACGTCCTCGATGTTGGAGTAGGTCGCGAGGAACTGGTTCGACAGGTTCGCGCCGAGGCGGCTGTTGAGGTCGAAGGACACGGACCAGACGTTGTTCTCGGTGGAATAGATGGAGTTGGCGAAGGCCATCGAGTATTCGGAGAGGCGGTTCAGGCCGTTGAGGCGGTAGCCCTTCTCACCGAGGACCGGGTCGTTGAAGTCGCCGGAGTTGCCGTTGGTGCCGGTCCAGGACTGGTTCTTCGTGTAGTTGTAACGGAGGGCCAGGTGGTGGTCCTGGTTGATGTTCCAGTCGATGCGGCCGAGGAGCTTGAGGTTGCTGAACGGACGGTCGTAGTTGGTGTAGCCGCCGGTCTCATAGCCATAGACGTTCCTCAGGTGCTCGGCGACCTTGTCCATGTCGGCCTCGGTGGCACGGGAGATGGACTTCTTGGAATCACCGATGCCGTCCTTGGACGGACGCCAGGGGCAGTAGCTGGCCTCGCGGACGCTGCCGCTGTATTCGCCGCTCAGGAAGAAGAAGAGCTTGTTCTTGATGATCGGGCCGCCGATGGTACCGCCGTAAACCGTGCTGTTGGAGTAGGTTCCGGTCGCTTCCGCGCCGCCGATGGTCTTGCCGCGGCCCCAGTCCGCATTCTGGTGGTAGGCGTAAGCCGTGGCCCGGAAGGTGTTGGTACCGGACTTGGTGATGGCGTTGACGCCGCCGCCGATGAAGTTGGACTGACGCACGTCGAACGGGGAGACGACGACCTGGACCTCCTCGATGGCGTCGAGGGAAACCGGCATGCCGCCGCCCGGGAGCGCATCGGAGAGACCGAAGTTGTTGTTGAAGTTCGCACCGTCGATGGTGAAGTTCGTGCCGCGCCCGTCAAGGCCGCCGAAGCTCAAGCCGTCGCCGCCATACGGGGACAGCTTGGCGATGGAGGAGATGTTACGGGAAGCAGCCGGGAGCGTGAGGATGTCCTCGTTGGAGATGTTGGTGGTGGCACCGGTCTTCTCCTGGGCGGCGAACTTCGACGCCGGGGTGGCCACGACGACGACTTCCTGGAGGAACTCGCTGGACTCGGAGATCTTCGCATTGATGTTGTAGATTTCACCGAGCTGGAGGGTCACATCGGTGAATTCCACGGTCTGGTAGCCAAGGCAGGTGAATTCCACCTTGTAGGGACCGCCGGTACGCATACCCTGGATGGTATAACGTCCGTCACCGTTCGTCGTAGCGCCGTACAGGGTACCGGAAGGTACATGGACGGCAACGATGGCCGCACCCGGAACGGGTTCTCCGTTCTGGTCCGAAACCTTACCCGCGAGGGTGGAGGTCGTCACCTGGGCAAAGGCGACAACGCCCGCAAGCATCGAAACGGCTGCGAGCATCAGGCTTTTTAAAGTTTTGCGCATAAAATTTTGATGAATAGAATAATTTTCCGGCGCGAAAATAACACATTTATCCGGATTGTCAAAGACAATCAACCCGTTTTTATCAACATTTTATCAACGGATTTGCACTTCCGGGAATAATGTGCTACCTTTGCCGTCCCGTGGATGGATTTGACTGCTTGCAACCACGCTAAAAAATGCTAAAATCGGCTCCGTGCTCGATGAAAGCAGGGGCCATTTTTTGTATACGGAACATGAAAGCGAAAAACTATCTCTTTACGTCCGAATCGGTGTCCGAGGGGCACCCGGACAAGGTGGCGGACCAGATCAGCGACGCCATCCTCGATGAATTCCTCCGCCAGGACCCGGAGGCGAAAGTCGCCTGCGAGACCTTCTGCTCGACCGGCATGGTCGTGGTGATGGGCGAGGTGAAGGCCGAAGCCTATGTGGACATCCAGACGACGGTGCGGAACACCATCCGCCGCATCGGCTACAACAAGGCCGAGTACATGTTCGACAGCAGCAGCTGCGGCGTCCTCTCCGCCCTCCACGAGCAGAGCCCGGACATCAACCGCGGCGTCGAGCGGGCGGACCCGGACGAGCAGGGCGCCGGCGACCAGGGCATGATGTTCGGTTATGCCTGCAACGAGACGGCGGAATACATGCCCCTGCCCCTCTATCTGAGCCACCTGACCCTCAAGGAACTGGCCGATATCCGGCACAACGAGCCGGAGCTGATGCCCTATCTCCGTCCGGACGCCAAATCCCAGTTCACCGTCGAATACGACGGGGAGACCCGCCGGCCGGTCAAGGTCCATACCATCGTCATCTCCACCCAGCACGACGAGTTCGTCCCGCCCGTGTTCGGGAACATGACCTATGCCGACGCCGTCCGCCAGTTCGGCGCCGGGAAAGTCGACCGGGAGATGCAGGCGAAGATCCGCTACGACATCGAAACCATCCTGCTGCCCCGCGTCAAGGCGGCCCTCCCGGAGCAGACGGCCCGGCTGATGCACAGTTTCATCCTCCACGTCAACCCGACGGGCAAGTTCGTCATCGGCGGCCCCCACGGCGACACCGGCCTGACCGGCCGCAAGATCATCGTGGACACCTACGGCGGACGGGGCGCCCACGGCGGCGGGGCCTTCTCCGGGAAGGACCCGTCGAAAGTGGACCGCAGCGCCGCCTATGCCGCCCGCCACATCGCCAAGAACATGGTCGCAGCCGGCATCGCGGACGAGATGCTGGTCCAGATCGCCTACGCCATCGGCGTGGCGGAGCCGGTCAGCATCTATGTAAACACCTATGGTACAGCGAAAAACGGCCTCACGGACGCGGAAATCGCGGAAAAGATCCCGCAGCTGTTCGACCTGCGTCCGGCCCGCATCATCGCACGCTTCGGGCTGAAAAACCCGATCTACGCCCCGACCGCCGCCTACGGCCACGTCGGCCGCAAGCCGTACATGGACCGGGTCACGGTCCTGGAAAACGGGAAGAAAGTCAACCGCCGGGTCCAGTTCTTCGGCTGGGAGAAACTCGACGCCGTGGATGCCGTCAAGGCCGCCTTCAAGGCCTGACGGGCAACGCCCGGAAACGAAAGCGCGACGGCCTCAATAGCCGTCGCGTTCCATTTCCCGGCGGGTGTCTTTCGCCTTGATGCTCTCCCGCTTGTCGTATTCGCGCTTGCCCCTGGCCAGGGCGATGAGGAGTTTGGCATAGCCGTTTTCCGCCACGAAGAGGCGGACGGCCACGATGGTGAGGCCCTTTTTCTTGTCCTCCATGAACAGGTGCCGGAGTTCGCGGCGGTTCAGCAGGAGCTTGCGGTCGCGCGTGGGCTCATGCTGCCCCCAGGTCCCCCAGTGGTACTGGGCGATGTTCATCCCCCTGACAAACAGTTCGTTCCCGACGAAAAAACAATAGGCGTCCTGCAGGGAGGCCTTGCCGGCGCGGATGGATTTGATCTCCGTCCCGGCCAGCTGGATGCCCGCCACGAAGGTCTCGAGGAACTCGTAGTCGAACGAGGCCCGCTTGTTGTTGATCTGGATTTTGCTCTTGGCTTTCGGCATCGCGTCATCCGTTTACGGTCAGGGTTCCGTCCGCCGCGTCGAAGCGCAGCCAGGACGATCCCTCCATCCAGTCTTTCAGCAGCAGCAGCCGCGGCTGCGGGGAAGCGCCCGCCGGCGGAAGGGCCAGGTCGAGGGCGCAGTGGTAATGGCCGAAGATGAAATAATCGACCGGGTGTTCCGCCGCATACGCCGTGCAGAAACGGTACAGCGGCTCCGATTCGCCCTTGAAATCATAGCCGATCCGCTTGCCGAGCCGGCTCTTCTTCGACCAGCCGTTGCCGAGCCGGAAGGCGAACCAGGGGTGGAGGCTGCTGAACAGGGCCTGGAGGAAGCGGTTGTGGAAAATGGCGCGCATGCACTTGTAGCCGCGCATGCCCGGGCCGAGGCCGTCGCCGTGGCCGATGCAGAAACGCCGCCCGCCGATGACCGTGCCGTACGGCTGCTCCAGCATCCGTATCCCCATGTCCCTGAAATAGTTATATGCCCATATATCGTGGTTTCCCTGAAAGAAATACACGGCCACACCCTCGGCCATCAGGTCCTGCAGGGCGGCAAAGACCTGCACATAGCCCTTCGGAACGACGTCGCGGTATTCGTACCAGAAATCCCAGATGTCCCCGAGCAGGTACAGCGCTTCCGTCTCACCCGCGGGAATGGACCGCAGGAAGGCCACGAAACGGACCTCCCGGGCCTTAGGGTCCAGAACGTCCAGCCCGAGGTGGACATCGGAAACGAACCAGCTGAGGTGCCGTTCCGCCATGGCCTACGCGAGGATGAACACCAGCACGGCGGCCAGCACGCAGTAGAGCGCGAACCAGCTGAGCCGGGCCTTCTTGACCAGGGCGACCATCACCTTGCAGGCGAAAAGGCCGGACAGGAACGCGGCGAGGAAGCCGAGCGCGAGGCAGAGGCCGCTCACCGCACCGCTGAAGAACTGCCCGGTCGCGGACAGGCTCTTCACGATATCGAGGAACTGCTCCCCGATGATCGGAACGAGGACCATCAGGAAGGAGAACTGCGCCATCACGTCGCGGCGGACGCCGGTCATCAGGCCGGTCGCGATGGTGGTGCCACTGCGGGAGAGGCCGGGGGCCACGGCGCAGGCCTGGCCGAGGCCGACCACGAAGGCCTGCCAGTAGGAAATGCCGTTCCGGTACGTATTGGTCCCGACCCAGCCGCGGGGCCCGGATGCCATGTCGGAGAAGAACAGCAGTGCCGCCGTGACCAGCAGGCAGACGCCCACGACCGTGAGCGAATCGCCGAACAGGCCCTCCACGTAATCCTTGAAGAAGAAGCCCACGACGGCGACGGGGATCATCGACACGACCAGCTTGCAGACATAGTCGGTCTGGTCATTGTAGCGGAATTTGAACAGGCCCTTCAGCAGTTCCCAGATCACGGCGCGGAACACCACGAGGGTGCTCAGCACCGTCCCCAGATGGACGAGGACCGTGAAGTCGAGGAATCCCTCGGCATCCACGCCGAGCAGATCCTTGAAGATCATCAGGTGCCCGGAACTGGATACCGGGAGGAATTCCGTCAGCCCCTGGATGAGGCCCAGGAGGATCGCTTGCCACCACGCCATCGCCTACTCCCCCTTCTTCCGGAACCAGCCCATGATGCCGACGACCTCGACGATGAGGCCGGCGAGGATCAGGACCGGCGCCGCGACGAGCCGCCGGAAATCGAACATCGCCTCGTTGAACACATTCGGATCCTTGCTGCCGCCCCCGGAGAGGACGATGAACCCGATAACCGTCACGACAAGGCCGACCACCATCAGGATCAGTCCCTTCCGGGTCACCGCCATCTGCGCGGCCTTGTCCTCTTTCTTCTTTTCTGCCATATGTTTATGCGTAGATTTCATCCTTGGTATAGCCGACCTGCCGGCCGACCACGAAATAGGTGCTCACCACGGTGATCACGACGCCGGCGGCGACCATGATGCCGAAGACCAGCAGGAGCAGGTCGAGGCTGAACACCTCGAACAGTTCCGCGAACTCGCTACGAAGCACGTAAAGGCCGCCCGTCAGCATCAGGATGGCGAGCAGGGCGGCGAACAGGCCCTGGAAGGCCGACTGGAGCAGGAACGGCGCGCGGATAAAGCCCTTCGTCGCACCGACCAGCTGCATCGTGTGGATGGAGAAGCGGCGGGCGTAGATGTTGAGCCGGACCATGTTGCCGATCAGGGCGAAGGAAATGACCAGCAGCAGGAGGATGAACACCCCCAGCACGAGCGCGATCTTGCGGAGATTGGCGTTCAGGGCCTCCACGAGGGAGGTCTGCCAGACCACTTCTTCCACGAGCGGCGACGCCCCGACCGCGGCCCGGACCACCTCCAGGCTGTCCGGGGACACATAATCCGCCTTCAGGGTCACATCGACGGAAACCGGCACGGGCGCCGTCGCGAACACGTCGAGGAAATCGGCGCCGAGCATCTCCCGCATCTCCGCAAGGCCCTGTTCCCGGGAGATGAATTCCGTGCTGCGGATGCAGGGGAGGGCATCCAGGTGGGACTGCCATGCCATGGCCTCGTCCTCGGACACTTCCTGGCGGAAGACCACGGAGACCTGCATGTTCTCCTTGAAATAGTCCGAGACACCCCGGGCGTTGACCAGCAGGAGCGCGGCGATGCCGACGAGCAGCAGCACCAGCGCGATGCTGATCACCGTCGAAATCCAGGCGCCGGTCATGCGCCGCCGGATGGTCCTGTTTTCCCGTTTTTCCATGCGGTCTTCCCCTAATTTCGCCCCAAAGTTAGTGAAATGCCCGGATTTCCAAAAAAAATCCTTATCTTTGTTCACTTTGAATAATTATCGGTAATATGGCTGAGTCTGCAAAAAAGGTCCTGTTCGTCAATTCGGAGATCTTCCCCTATGTCCCGGAAACCGGGATCTCGAAGATCGGCCGCCAGTTGCCGCAGGGCATCCAGGAGCGCAAACGGGAAATCCGGGCATTCATGCCGCGCTACGGCTGCATCAACGAGCGCAAAAACCAGCTCCACGAAGTCATCCGCCTCTCCGGCATGAACATCATCATCGGAGACGTCGACCGGCCCCTCGTCATCAAGGTCGCGTCGATCTCCTCCGCCCGCATCCAGGTCTATTTCATCGACAACGAGGACTATTTCCGCCGCCGCCAGATCTTCCACGACGCAGACGGGAAGTTCTTCAGCGACAACGGCGAACGCGCCATTTTCTTCGCGCGCGGCGTCCTTGAGACCGTCAAGAAGCTCCGCTGGGCCCCGGACATCATCCACTGCCAGGGCTGGATCACCCACGTCCTTCCCCTCTACCTGAAAAAGGCCTACAAGGACGATCCGATCTTCTCGGGGAGCAAGGTCGTCCTCTCCCTGTACGGGGACACGCCGAAGGAGGTCCTCGCCCCGGACTTCAACAAGACCATCCTCTTCGGCGGCATCAAGCCCGAAGACGCCCCCCTCCCGGAGAATGCCACTGGCATGGAACTTGCTCAGCTTGCCGCGAAGTATTCCGAAGGAATCATCTTCGGGGACGACCGCGTGGATCCGGAGCTCGCCGCCTGCGTGGAAGGCCTCGGGGTCCCGGTCCTGCCGTTCGACGCGGCAGCCCTCGCCGACGGAAGCTACATGGAAGCTTACAACGATTTTTACGACAGCATTCTGCGATGAATTTCCGCGTATCCGCAAGGATCCTCCTCCTGGGGACCGCCGTTCTCTCGGCCTCCTGCATCAATAAAGACTACCAGCTCGGCCGCGGCCTGATCGACACGGCCCAGCAGTTCGATATCGTCAACGCGGAATTCCCGCTTTCGGAGATCCGCATGGAGATGGCCGACAGCCTGTCCGGCTATTCCTCCACCCGCATCGTCGTCGGCGCCGTGCGCGACGATCTGTTCGGGCTCACCACCCGCGGCAGCGCCTTCACCCTCGTGCCGGCCCTCGACACGATCGACCTCGGCACCAACCCGGTCGTGACCCGCTTCCGCCTCCACACGGCGGCGGACACCGTCTCCGTCCCGAACGAGCGGGACCGCTACATCCTCCAGAACGTCAACGTCTATGAACTGACCCGGCCCCTGAATTTCAACAAGGCCGGCACGACGACCCTGCCGGAACACGGCACCGAATCCATCGCCAAGGGCCATCCGGTCTACAACGGCGCCGACTCCCTCGCCTTCGACTTCACGGATGCCTACAGCGCCCGTTTCCTGAAGGCCCTGCAGGGGCTGATCGGCAAGGACCACGCCGTCGATACCTCCTTCACGAAGTACACGGCGGCGATTCCCGGCATCTATGTGGATATGGACGCCCCTCTCGGGAACGGCGGCCGCATCAACCTGGTCGAACTCTCCTGCATCACCCCGTACAGCGGCAGCTACTACCGCAACGCCAACGAGGCGATCATGCACATCCGCTCGACCTACAACGGCGTCCAGAAGGACACCTCCTTCCTGTTCATCCTCGGGGAGCCCACCTTCTACAACGAGTCGGAATACATCAGCAAGAACGAACAGTTCTACCAGTACGCCTTCAACTACACCGGCCATGAGACCAAGACGATGGCCGGTCCTGCAGCCGACCGCGTCTTCATCGAGGGCGGCGGAGGGCTGAAGCCCGTCATCGCCGCGCGGGAACTCCGCGCCGACATGCTCAAGGAACTCTCCTCCAAGGGGTATGACCCGAAGGACGTGATCATCAACAAGGCCACCCTCGAACTGCCTTTCGAAGAGCCGGAAGACTACCTGGACTACGAACTCTTCCCCACCGTCCTCAGCCCGACGGTCCGGCTGATGAACAACGGACGGGCCGCGTTCGCCAGCCTGACCGATGCCAGTTCCTCCTCCGAGAACCAGGGCGACATCGACCGCTCCAACAGCCGCTATGTCCCCGACATCACCCACCACCTGCAGGAACTCATCTGGCTCAAGGACGAAGAGAAGCTTGCCAACTACGACATCTGGTTCCTCAACGTCCACGAGGAAATCATCGAAACCGCTTCCGAGACCTCCCTGGACAGCGATTACTACCGCCAGCTGATGTATGCCAACTACTATAACCAGCTGTACGGCGACTATGGCTACGGCGGTTACGGTGGTTACGGCGGCTATGGCTATGGCGGTTATGGCTACGGTTATGGCGGCTATGGCTACGGCGGCTACGGCTACAGCAACTACTACAGCATGATGATGCTGTCCAACCTGTACAACAGCGCCAACAGCAACCAGGTCAAGACGACCCAGACCCTCGACAAGGACCGCTACTACCGCGCCGTCCTCATCGGTCCCGCCGCCGCCTCCCGCACCCCGAAGCTCAGGGTGACCTATTCCGTCCCGCGCATCTGAGCGCAGGCCTCCACAAAGCACAAAAAAAACCGGCATCGCTGCCGGTTTGCTCATTTCAATTCAGGGTTTCGCGCTTATTCGCCGATCTTTTCGGTGACCTTCGCGATGGCGTCCGCTACCGTCTGGATGCCGCTGGTCTCCTCATCGGGAATCTTGATGCCGAACACCTTCTCGAATTCCATAAGGAGCTCAACGGTGTCCAGGGAATCTGCGCCGAGGTCATTGGTGAAGTTCGCGGTTTCGGTCACTTCAGACTCTTCAACGCCAAGCTTGTCAACGATGATGGCCTTGACCTGCTTTACGATTTCTTCGTTCGTCATGATGATAATACTTTAGTTTATATTTTAATATACGTTTTCGCGCTATTTCACGTTTAGGCTGCAAAGTAAGTAAAAATTCCTCGAAAAAGAAAGTTTTTGCACCAAAAAGCGACAACCGCACCCGTTATGCCTCCCCGGGAGGGGCGATGGCAACGTCTGTCGGACGGCTCAGTTTCAACCAGATACGGAGTCCGTTGAGGGCATTGACGAAATAGAAGGAATACTTCAGCAGCATGACGAGGGCGGAGGCATCCGCCCCACCGCGGGCGAGGGCGTTCGCCCAGATCGTGATGGAGAATGCATTCACCAGCAGCCAGCAGATCCACTGCTCGGCGAAGGCCAGCGAAAGCAGGACCTGGCCGAGGATGTTGAACACGAGCGCAGCCGCATCCGTGACGAGTTTCACGGAATCGACGGCCTCCAGGGCCCCGGAGGCGACTTTCGCCCGGTCGATGCCGTACAGGACGCCGTATGCCACGGCTAAGCCGGCCACGACGGCGATGGCGAAATACAGCCAATGGCGCCGGGTGAAGCGGCGCGCCCGCACCTGCTTCCCGCCCTCGGCGCCCCGTTTCCGCCACTGCCAGAAACCGATGAACTGCATCGGCAGGAAGTAGAAGGCATGGAGGGCGAACTGGCCGAGGATGCCGTTGTGCAGGCAGACATAGCCGTAGATGGACACGTCCAGGATGCCGAACAGGAAGGTCAGGATCTTGCCGTTGGCGGAGAGGACGGTATTCACAACCCCCATGACCGCGCCGATGCTCGCGACGACCAGGAGCACCTTGTCGGCTTCCGGCTGCTGCAGCTTGAAATAATTGGACACCGCCACCGCGACGAGCATCCCCGCGAGGATGAAGATGTTGAAAGCGGTATTGAAGGTCTTTTCGTTCATGGGGTCAGAAGAGTTCGGGGTTGAGATGCCGGCGGATGGCCGCGGCGAGGTCGGGACCGACGAGGGAGGAAAGTTCCTCCGGGGACGCCGCCGCGATCCGGGCGACGCTGCCGAAATGGAGCAGCAGGCGCTGCTCGGTCTTCTCGCCGACGCCCTTGATTTCCCGCAGGGCGGACTGGATCTGGGCCTTGCTGCGAAGGTTGCGGTGGAAGGTGATGCCGAAGCGGTGGGCTTCGTCGCGGATATGCTGCAAGACCTTGAGGGCCTGGGAGTTCCGGTCTATGAAAAGGGGGTACGGATCCCCGACGCGGATGACCTCCTCCAGGCGTTTCGCCAGGCCGACGACGGTCAGCCGCTCGGTCAGGCCGAGTTCCGCGAGGGCCTGGTAGGCGGCGTCGAGCTGCCCTTTGCCGCCGTCGATGACCACCAGCTGCGGCAGGTCGTCCGGCGCCTCTTCGAGGAGGCGGGCATACCGCCGGTTGACCACCTCCTTCATGGAGGCGAAGTCGTTCGCACCGATCACGGTCTTGATCTTGAAGCGGCGGTAATCCTTCTTGGACGGCTCCCCGTCGCGGAAAACCACGCAGGAGGCGACCGGATTGGTCCCCTGGATATTGGAGTTGTCGAAGCACTCCATGTGGCGCGGCAATTCCTTCATCCCGAGGGCCTTCCGGAGATCTTCCATCACGGAGAGCCGGTACTGGTCCGGGTCGGTGTGCTCCCGCTGCTTGATGCTGCCCCAATGGAACTCCTTCGCATTCTTGGCGCTGAGTTCCAGGAGGGCGAGCTTGTCGCCGCGCACGGGAATGCGGAAGCTGACGCCTTCGATCTCCACATCGGGCAGGAACGGAACGACGACCTCTTTCGAAAGGGTGCCGAACTTGGATTCGATCTCCGCGATGAAAGCGCTCAGGACCGAGGCCTGCTCCTCTTCGATGGGCATCCTGAAGCCGAGGTTGAGCGACTGGATGACGGCGCCGCTGCGGATGCGGAGGAAGTTGCCGAAGGCCTCGTTCACGTCGAAGACGAGGGAGAACACGTCGGCGTCCGTCTCGGCCGTCGTGGTGATGATGGACTTGGAATAATGCCGTTCCAGCGAGGTCATCTTCTCCTTGTACGCCTGGGCGGATTCGAAGTCCAGGGCCGCCGCGGCCTCGTTCATCAGCCCCTTGTAGTGCTGGATGACCTGGTTGCCGCGGCCGGTGAGGATGTGGACGATCTCGTCGATCCAGCCGGCGTATTCCTCCCGCGAGACAGCCCCGATGCAGCAGCCCTTGCAGCGGCCGATGTGGAAGTCCAGGCAGGGCCGGAACTTCTTCTTCAGCACGGCCTCGGAAGTGATTCTGAGCGTACAGGTCCGGAGGGGATACAGCTCGGCGAAGAAGCCGAGCAGGTTCCGCGCATGCAGGACGGAGCTGTACGGGCCGAAATAGCGGTTGCCGCCGCTCTTGTCCACGCGCCGGGTGATGAAGACCCGCGGGAACTCCCCGCCCGTCACGCAGATCCACGGATAGGTCTTGGAATCCTTCAGGAGGATGTTGTAGCGGGGCTTGTACTGCTTGATCAGGTTGTTCTCGAGCAGCAGGGCATCGGCCTCGGAATCGACGACGGAATACTGTGCGTCGGCGATTTTGGACACCAGCAGGCGGGTCTTCGTATTCAGCCGCTCCGGCGGCACGAAATACTGCGCGACCCGCTTGTGGAGGTCCTTCGCCTTGCCGACATAGATGACATTCCCCGCAGCGTCATAATAGCGGTAGACGCCGGGGGAATGGGGGAACAGGGCGATTTTTTCGCGGACGGTCACTTCCCGAGATACGATTCCAGGGCCGCGCCGATGGCTTCGCCGCGGAGGTCCCGCTTCAGGACGGTCCCGTCCGGGCCGAAGAGGATGATGTGCGGAATCCCCTCAATACCATACAGTTCCGTCGGGATGTGCTGGGCGTTGATGATCTGGTTCCAGACGATGCCCTCTTCTTCGGCGGCCACCTTTGTCGCCTCGGGCTGGTCCCACACCGCCACGCTGAGCATGTCGAAGTCGTCGCCATGGTACTTCTCATAGACGCTGCGCAGGTTCGGCATCTCCGCCCGGCAGGGGCCGCACCAGGAGGCCCAGAAATCGACGAGGACATATTTCCCCTTGCCCACGTAGTCGGACAGGCGGACGGTCGTCTCCTCCGGGTGCTCCGGGTCCTGGACGACGGTGAAATCCTTGTACGGCTTGCCCTCGCCGCTCTCGCTGCGGACGGCGAGCGCCTCCTTGACGGACTTGACGGCGTCATGCTCCTGCAGGACAGGGGCGAGGCCGTCGATCACGCCGGAGAGCTCCTCGTCGCTGAGATTGACGGTCGGGAGGAGCATCAGGGCTATGACATTGTCGTTGTTCTCCCGGATGGCGGACAGGGTCTTCTCCTTCAGCCGCCCGTAGGCCGCGTCGAAGAGTTCGGCGCATTTCGCCTCCTTCGCCGCATCATCCAGGTTCTCGTCCATCTCGACGCCGTCCCGGTCCTCCTGGTACTGGTCCATGAACTTTTCAAGCCAGTCCCCGAACGCGTTGTAGCGCTCCTGGACGGAGATTTTCGGTTTGTCGGAGCGGATGACGGCCTGGCCTTCATCGCCGAACTCGATGGTCAGGGGCGTGCCGTCCAGGATGACCATGGCGCCATGGTCCTCGCTGTCGATCGAAGCCATCGACAGGAGGTCGGTCGGAAGTTCGACACGGAAGGTATGGGTCTCGGGGTCGGTCTTGACCAGGGTGTCGATCTGCCCCGCGAGGATATGGACCTCGTCGGGAAGCTTGTTGTCGAACTTGCCGGTCAGGAGGGTCGTCTCCGCGGGCGACTGCCGGCAGGCGAGCACGGCGGCCAGCGCGGCGGCAAGGATAAGGATTCTCTTCATATTAAGATAATGGATTGGGTTGCAAGGGATTATTTCCTCCGGCGGCGCCGGAAGCGGCTGGCCACGGCCAGGAGGACGCTGACCAGGGTCGGGGAGAACGGGACACGCCGGACCCCTTCCGACAGGAGGGTCGAAGGGGCGTAGAATTTCCGGGCCGCCGAGAGGCCGCGGCGCAGGCGCGCCCCCTTGCGGCCGATGAGGGCCGCATTCCGGGCGATGGCCGCGTCAAGCTCGTCAAGCGTCTTGATCTGGAGATAGTTCCGATTCTTCATGGCCGGCGAAAAAGAGTTTGACAAAAAGGGAGACGAAGGTCCCCTGGAACAGTTTGTCCCGCACTTTCAGCAGGACAAGCAGGACGACGGCCACCACGCCGGCGACCATCAGCGCCGCCAGGCCGTAGCTGCCGATCCACTCCCCGACCAGCAGGACAAGCCCGAAGGACAGGAGCAGCAGCAGGGCCAGGACGACCCCGAGGATCAGGATCAGTCCGAGCAGTTTCGAGACGGCGACGGTCAGGCCCTTGGCCGTCCGGAGCTTGAGGTCGTCGATCCGGAGGTCGGCGTACTCTTTCGCCGCCTGCAGCAAATCCTCGGCCGGTTTGGAAAAATCACTCATTCGCCGGCCTCTTCCAGGTCCTTTTCCCGGTTCTGGCAGGCGCCGAGGATCTCGTCGGCCTCCTCTTCGGAAATCGGCACGCCGTCTTCCTCCTCATCCTCTTCCTCCTCTTCGGCGAAGGCCTTCTCCCATTCGTCCAGTTTCGCACGGACCTTCTTCCGGGTCTCGCTTCCCTTTTCGGGGGCCAGCAGAAGTCCGAGGGCGGCGCCGGCGGCAAGGCCGGTCAGCAGTGAAAAAAATGATCTTCCTTTCATATCACATTGGATTTAAATCAGTTCCCGGATGATTTCGTCCGAGACGAAGAAACGGTCTTCCGGAATCCGGAGCCGGTCCCCGTCCGGGACGAGCGCCCCTTCGGCGCACAGGGAATCCAGGGCGTCCTTACTGCAATTTTTATGCAAAAACACGCGGGAAAGGCCCGCATCCGTGCGAAGGCCGAGCATGAGCGTTTCCACGCGCGCATCTTCTTCGGAGAGTTCCTCTTCCGAGGCCGTCCATTCCGGCAGGGTCTGGCTGTTCCAGCGGCGTTTCCGACCGTCGAAAGAATGGGCTCCGGGGCCGATTCCCACGTAAGGGACCCGCCGCCAATAGGCCGAATTGTGGACCGCCTCGAAACCGGGGCGGGCGAAGTTGGAAATCTCGTAATGGCGGTAGCCGGCGCCCGCAAGCACCTGACACAGCCTGTCATATTGTCCGCGGCAGCGCTCCTCCGGCGCCTCCTCGTACCGTCCGGCGACGACCAGGTCCGCGAGCGCGCTCCCGTCTTCGACCGACAGCTGGTAGCAGGAGATGTGCTCCGGCGCGAGGGCGACCGCCCGGCGGAGCGTCTCCTCCCACATCGCGTCGGTGAGCGAGGCGGCGCCGAAGATCAGGTCGATGCTGATGTTCCCGAAACCCACCTCCCGGAGCATCCGGAAGGCCTTTTCGGCACGGGCGGCATCGTGCCGGCGGTTCATCCGGCGGAGGAGCCCGTCGTCGAAGGACTGGACGCCCATGCTGATGCGGTTCACCCCGAGCGTCCGCAGGGCGGAAAGGTAGTCCGGTCCCTTCTCCACGATGTCCTCCGGGTTGACCTCCAGGGTGAATTCCGCATAAGGGCCGTCCGGAAGCGCTTCCACGAGCCGGGACAATACGGCAAGAGGCAGCACCGACGGGGTGCCGCCTCCGATATAAAGGGTATGGGGTGCGCCGGTCATCTCCCCTTTCCGCTGCGCGATTTCCGTGCAGGCGGCATCGGCATACCGCCGCATCGCCGCCTCGCCACAAACCTCCGAATAGAATCCGCAGTAGGTGCAGAAACTCCGGCAGAAAGGGACGTGGACGTAGATCACGCCTTAGCGGAGCAGGAGTTCGGAACGGCCGACCAGGCCCTTTGCCGTGTAGGCCTCGACCGTGTAGATGCCCTTGACGAACTCGCCGACGTCCTTGATGTAGATGCTCAGTTCGACCTCGTTGCCCTCATAGTCCACTTCGCGGGAAGCCGTGGCCTGCAGGGTCTCGCCCCCGGCGGTGAACTGGGTGGAATTGCCGTTGGTCAGCAGGAGCCCGTTCGGATCCTTGACGCGGACATAGACCCGGACCGGACCGCGTTCGGCCAGTTCGTTCTCGACCAGCGAGAGCGTGGCGATCATGTAGGTCACGCGGCTGCTGCGGTCGGACACCCGGTCCGAACCGTTGTACGCCTGCAGGCTCAGCCCGCGGGCCTTGAGGACGGATCCGGCGGCTACCTTGCCGCTGAGCTGGTCGACCTTCTGGGTCAGCTGCTCGTTGGCGCGGCGGCTCTCGGCCGCCTCCTGGCGGGCCGCGGCCGCGTCGGCGGTCAGCTTCTTGTTCAGCGTGTTCAGGGAGTCGATCTGGACGATGTAGCCCCGCATGATGGAGCGCAGGGTGCCGAGTTCCTTCTCGTACTGGCGGATCTTGGCGCGGTTCGTCGCCTCGGTCTTCTGCAGCTTGTCGATGAGGAGGGCCACCTGCTCCCGGGAGGTATCCAGTTGGCTGTTAATCGTTTCGTAATCGGAACTGAGGTTGGCGAAATCGTTCTGCAGGGCCACCATCTGTTCCGTCAGGTCGGCCTTTTCCGCTTCCAGTTCCCGGACCAGCCCGTTCTTCTGGGTCGTGATATAACCGAGCGCCCCGGCCAGCAGGGCCGCGGCCGCCGCGAGGACGATCGTCGCCGTCTTCAGGCCGGTGTTCCGGTTTTTCTTCTCGCGCTCTTCGCGCTCGATTCTCTCGAGGGGATCTTCTGCCATAATAACTTCCAATATTTGATAAGGATACAAATATAACGCATTTTTCGCGTTATTCCGCATCCGGTCCCGCAAATACCGCGCCACTTGGGCTTGCGGTAAAAAAAGCGTATCTTTGCGGAAAGCAACACCCCTTCCCACCATGCGCTACCTCATCAGAGCCTTCAAGTATTTCATCCAGATCACCGTCATCATGACCGTCGTCATCGCGGCCCTGATGCTCCTCGGCCTCGTTTCCAGGGACATCGGCGTCGCCTTCCGGCAGGGCTGGAAATCCATCGGATACATCCTGCTGATGTTCGCGGGCGTCTCGGCCGTCTATCCGTATTTCGGCTATGTCCGCCGTTCCGTCGCCCTCAGCGGCAGTTTCGCGGAGCTCCGGGACGGCATCCTCGAAGTGATGAAAGCGCGGGGCTATGAACTCGAGAAGGAAGAAGGGGAGAACCTTACCTTCCGCCTCGCCTCCCCCGCCGCCCGCATCGCGCGGCTTTGGGAGGACCGCCTCACGTTCACCCGGGAACTGGGCGGCTATTCCATCGAAGGCCTGAACAAAGACCTCGTACGCGTTGCGAACGCGCTCCAATACCGCTTCCGCGGCGAATAAAACCCTTTCAGGACCATGGATAACGACAAGCAGCAATTCAAGACGGTGGCGACCTTCCAGGATGTGATGTCGGCACAGATCACGGCGGGCATGCTCAATGAGAACGGCATCCCGGCGGGTGTCTTCGGTGCGGATTCCTCTTTCTCCGCCCTCAGTTACATGAAGCCGGTCGAGGTGAAGGTCAACGAGGAGGACTACGACGAGGCGATGAGCATCCTCGCCGCGGCGGACAAGGCCGAATAAAACTCCTCCCCGAAGGCCTCGGTCAGCGGTTCGCGCAGGAATTCATACACGCGGACCTTTTCCCGCGCGCCCTTTTCATACGCGTCCTTGCAGATGCTCCAGCGGTGGAGGTTGAGTCCGACGCGGCCGCCGCCGAGCCGGACGACGCGCACCGGATACAGCCGGCAGGAAATGGGCTTGTGGAAGGAGCACTTCCCGGCGTAGAACATGCGCTCGATGGCGCAGAAGCAGTTGCCGTCGGCGTCGAAATGGGTGAAAGCACACTCCTCGCGGCCGGGGACGACCGGCGTGACGAGGTCGCCGTCGCGGTCGATCTCGAAGAAACCCTTTTCGGCAACGGCCGCCCGGCCCGCATCCGTCATGAGCGGAGCATAGGTATCATACTGGTTTTCAAGCGGTTCCAGCTCCGATTCCTCCAGCGGGGCCCCACTGTCACCGATGATGCAGCAGCAGCCCTTGCAGACGGGGTAGTCACAGGCGAAGTATTCCAGGATGACATCCTCCGAGACGAGGACGTCACCGATCTCGATAAAGGTTCCGTAGGCTTTCCGGCTCATGGCTCCACCAGGTATTCGACCCGGCCGCCGCCCGCGAGCGCATCGAGAAGGCCGCTGACCGTCGCCGGGGTGATCGACGCGATGTTGTTCTTGTAATCGGAGACCATGTCCTTGCCCATCGCATAGCGGATGACAACGGTGGAGACGACCGTCTCCGGACGGCTCAAATCGTCCGCCATGGCGCCCTGTACCCGTTTTTTCCAGGCCTCCACATCCGCCTTCCCGAAGGATTTCGCCGCCCGGGCGATCCCCTCCCGCACTTTCGGCAGGGCTTCGGCCGGCTCCAGGGGGGACACCCCTGCCGGGAGTCCCGCCGCCTCCGCCGGGGCGCAGCGGACCATCATCCACATCCGTTCCTGGGGATAGGCCGTGAACCGGCCGCTGACCGACACCGTCAGGCCGGTCCCGGCCAGGGAGTGGACGAGCGAGCGGCGCAGGGCTTCCGCCGCCATGCCGATCGCATAATTGTTGACGGCCGTCAGCGGATACTCGGCCGTCAGCATGACGGCCAGTTCCGGAGCGGGGCCGGGAACCGTCTGCGTGACCGTCCCGGAGAGCGGGCTGTATCGGACGGGCGTACGCAGGGGCGGGTGATTCTCCGTATGGAAGCCACCCAGCGTGCGGCAGAGCTGCTTTTTGACCACATCGGGATCCAGGTCGCCCGCCAGGATAAGGACGCCGTCGTTCACGGCCGAAAAGCGCTCGGAGAAGAAGGCATCCGCCCGATCCCGGAGCGCGGGTCCCAGCCGTGCAGGGTCCCGGGAGAGGGTGTAACGGTAATCCGGGCAAAGGGCATCCTCCAGCCGGAAACGGAGCCCTTTTTCAGAGAAGGCTCCCGAGGGCAGGCGCAGCGCCTCGCAGGAAAGGAAATGCGAGAAGGCCTCTTCATTCATCCGGCGCTCCGTGGCCAGGGCGAGAAGGCTCCGCAGGAGGAGCGGCAGTTTCTGCCGCGGTGCAGACCCCGAAATGGCCATGTCCCGGACATAGACATCCGTTTCCATCTCGATGCCGTTGGCCTTCAGCATATCCTGGAAGGCATAGGCGGTCAGGCCGCCCGTATCATACAGGCGCAGCATCTGCTCGATGTAACCGGCCTCGCCGCGTTCCAGCCCCGCGACGGCGGTCGCGCCCCCGTTGAGCTGGAGGGCGTAGCTGAACATCCCGCTGCCCTTCATCTGCCTGAAAATGACCCGCATCCCGTTGGAGAAGGTCCAGATCGCCCCGCCCGAAACCGGCTCGGGCTTCTCGGACTTGATCCGCACCCGGGGGAAGGACTCCGGCAGGCCGAGGGTGTCCCCCCGGTGCCATTCATAGCCCTCCTCCGGCGGGACGGTCGAGCCGAGCAGGTAGGCGAGGTTGTAATCGAAAAGCACCTGGTTCTCGTCCACGGAGTCGCGCGGCGCCGTCAGCTCGATCGTCAGGTTCCGCGACTGGTCGAAGACGGCCGACGCGATGCCGTTGAACAGGCGCAGGTCGGTCGTATCGGCGACCATCTTGCCGGAGAACAGTTTCGTCTCCTCGCTGTAGGGCGCCAGGTCGGAGCCGAACAGGAAGGACGCGATGCACCGGTCTACGTATTCCCCGTTGCCGACCCGCGCTTCCCCGCGGCGGACCATGTCGGTGTCCAGCACCCGCTTCATCTCCCGGAATTCGCCGGGGAGCGCACCGAAGGCCTCGAAGGAGGCCAGCATGTGCGCGACCATATGCATCGTCCCATCCAGATGGGCATCGTCGGTGCCGACGACGACGGTGTATTTCTCATCCCCGGCCGTGCGGCCGCTCCCGCTGTGCTCGAAACGGATGTCATAGAAAGGGATGCCCGCCCGGCGGAGTCCGCGGCGGAGCCGGTGGTCCAGCAGCGTTCCCATCTCCCGCGCGAAAAGGTCCATCACCAGCGTCTGGGCCGTGTTCATGTATTTCTGCGGGGTCCGGGCGGTCGCATAGGTCACACGGACCTCGGAAAGCGGGCCGGGGCGCCGCCGGAAATAGAGGAAAGGGGACACGGAAGACTCCCAGACATAGTCCGAGGGGCCGTCTTTCCGTTTATAGACGGGCGGGACCGTCATGGAGAAAAGGTCCATCTTCCGCTTGACGTCGGCCGCATCGATGTCCCCGCTGATCACGAGCGCCTGGTCGGCCCGGCTCCGCGCCATCAGGTTGAAGGACAGGAGCAGGGTGGAATCCAGCGCCACGGCATTGTACACGGGCACCCCGTCGAAACGGATGACGGTCGAGCCCTCCAGGTCCTGGAAGCGGCCCTCGGAGCGGAGCCCGACGCCGTAGCGGGTCAGGAATCCGTCCAGTTCGGCGAGTTCGGCGCGCGTCTCGCCGGTCGGGACGTCGTCCCGGCGCACCAGCGCGAAATCGGCCGTTCCGCGCTCCGTCGTGTTCGGTATCATATAATAGGTCACGCCACAGTTCAGCACGCCTTTTTTCACCGCCTTGTCCATCGGCAGGGGCGGCAATTCCTGGGCTGGCATCATTCTTGATAATACCAGTCCTGCAAGCGTTAAAATCAGTCTGATCTGGTTGCGCATGATAAAAATACCCCGGACGGAGTACAAAAATAACACAAATATTTGCTAATTTTGCAAAATACGTGCTGAAGTAAATAACAAATAAAGCCAATGAGGAATATGAAAAGATTATTTACCCTTCTCGCCGCGGCGCTCATGACCGCCGCCGTCGCATCCGCCCAGGATGTCGAAACCTTCAATTCCGCTGTCGAAACCTTCAACAACGGGGCGCTCGCCCGCGGTGACGGCAACAACGTGGAGGCGCTCTCGATGTTCAAGCAGGCGCTCACGATGTTCGAAGGCTGTGGGGAAGAAGGCGCCGAAATGGTCGCCAAGTGCAAGGAAGTCATTCCCGGTACCATCCTCGCCATCGCCAAGGAGCTGATCAATAACAAGGACTACGACAAGGCGCTCGAGACCCTCAAGGAAGCCGAGGCCACCGCCAAGGATTATAATGTGGAAGATGTCGCGGCCGAAGCCGCCGAACTGGTTCCCGACGCCCTGCTCCGCAAAGGTACGACGCTCGTCCAGGCCAAGAACTTCGCCGACGGCGCCGCCGCCCTCCAGGAGGTGATCGCCCTCCAGCCGGAGAACGGCAAGGCCTACCTGCTGTTCGGCCAGGCGCTGATGAACAGCGGCAATCTGGACGGCGCCCTGGAGGCGCTCAAGGCCGCCGCCGCCCTCGGCCAGGAAGGCACCGCCAACAAGCTTATCGGCAACATCTACCTCAAGCAGGGCCAGGCCCTCCTGAAGGGCGGCAAGGCCCTCGATGCGGCCGCAGCCATCGAGAACGCCCTCCAGTATGTCGAAAACGCCGGTGCGTACAAGCTCCTCGCCAGTTCCTGGATGAAGGCCGGCAAGAGCGCGAAGGCCCTCGATGCCTATAAGAAGTACCTCGAGATCTCCCCGAACGCCGCCGACGCCGCCGACATCATGGTGACCATCGCGGCCACCGCCCAGAAAGCCGGTGACAAGGCGACCGCCATCGAGTACTACAGCAAGCTCACGGGCAATGCCAAGTACGGCGAAACCGCCAAAGCCCAGCTCGCCGCGCTGAAGAAGTAATGCTTCCGCTGGAACTCCTCGCTCCCGCGAGAACCCTGGAAATCGGCATCGCAGCCATTGACTGCGGTGCCGATGCCGTGTATATCGCAGGGCCCGCGTTCGGTGCCCGGCAGGCGGCGGGGAATTCCGTGGAGGACATCGCGAAGCTCTGCGCCTACGCCCATCGGTTCGGCGCCCGCATCTTCGTGACGCTCAATACCATATTATATGAAGAAGAGCTGGCGGAAGCCCGGAAACTGATCGGGGCGCTGACGGCGGCCGGCGCCGACGGGCTGATCGTCCAGGACCTGGCGGTCCCGCAGCTCACCGGACCGGACAGCCCGCTCCGCCTGCACGCTTCCACCCAATGCGCCATCCGGACGCCGGAAAAGGCCCGGCGCTACGAGGCGATGGGCTTCTCCCGGCTCGTGCTCGAGCGGGAACTGTCCCTCGCCGAGGTGCGTGCCATCCGCGAGGCGGTTTCGTGCGAACTGGAATTCTTCGTCCACGGGGCCCTTTGCGTCTGCTACAGCGGGCAGTGCTACCTGTCCGAGGCCCTGACCGGCCGGAGCGCGAACCGCGGTGCCTGCGCGCAGGCCTGCCGCTCGCGCTATGACCTGGTGGACGCGGACGGGAAGGTGCTCGTACGCAACAAAGCCCTCCTTTCGCTCAAGGACTACAACCTCCTGCAACGGGTCGGCGAACTGGCCGAAGCCGGTGTATGCTCCTTCAAGATTGAAGGGCGGCTCAAGGGGCTCACCTACGTCAAAAACACCGTCCGGGCCTATTCGGAGGCCCTTGACGAACTGGTCCGGCGCTTCCCGGACCGCTATCGCCGCGCCGCTTTCGGACACGTTTCCGGCGGCTTCCTGCCGGATCTGGCCAAAACCTTCAACCGCGGCTATACCGAGCTGTTCTTCGACGGGGCGCGCAGCCGCGGCTGGTCCTCGATGGACGCCCCCACGTCGCTCGGGGAACCGGTCGGCCGCGTCCGCTCCGTCTCCCCGGGACGTCCCGGCGCCGCCGGGCCGGGCGGCCGGATCGAACTGAAAGACCTTCCGGCCGGCATCCGCCTCCGCAACGGCGACGGTTTCGCCTTCTCCGCGCCCGACGGCGAAGTCGTCGGATTCCGCGGCGACGTCTGCGACGGGGCCGTCATCCGCGGGGACATCCCCGCCGGGATCCGCCCCGGCACGCCCCTGTACCGCAACAGCGACAGCGCCTTCGAAAAGGCGGTCGAAGCCGGACGTTGCGTACGGGAAATCTCCGTCCAGATGGACGTAACCATCTCTTCCAAAAGCATTTCCATCAACGCGCGATCCGAAGACGGACGCGGAATCCAGTTGGAGAAGGCGGTCAGCGGCGAACCCGCCCGCGACCGGGAGCGCCTTGTCGCGCTGGTCCGCGGCCAGCTCGGGAAGCGGGCCGGGCATTATACCTTCACCGTCGCACACATCGACGCGACGGCGCAGCCGATCCCGCTGATGCCCGCATCCTTCCTCAACGCCCTTCGCCGCGAGACCGCGGACGCCCTGGACGCCCTGCCCGTCCGGGCCATCCCGCTCGGGGGCGCCACGCCGGGACGGACGCTCCGTTTCCCGGAGGCGGCCACCTACAAGGACAACATCGCCAACTCCCTAGCCCGGGAATACTATGCCGGACACGGAAGCGCCTCACAGGAAGCGGCTTACGAACTCACCCACAGGCCCGGCGCCGAATTGATGCGGACCCGGTACTGCCTCCGCTACGAACTGGGCATGTGCCCCGTCCACCAGGGCGCCCCGGACCCGGGTCCCCTGTTCCTCCTCAACAACGGCTGCCGCCTCCCCCTCCGTTTCGACTGCCGCGCCTGCGAGATGGCCGTGCTCAGTCCGGAAGGATCCATCAGAGAATAATTGTCTGCCCAAGGCCGGTTTCCCATCACAATGAAGAGACCGGCCGGACGATTTCAACGCGCATGCCCAGTGCGTGGATAATCCTATAGAATGTGGAAACGGTCGGAACGATCTGCCCCCTTTCAATACGGGAAATATAACTCTTGGTAGCACCGATTTTTTCCGCGACAGCCGCTTGTGTCATTTTCGCCTCTTTACGGCTTTCCAAAAGAATCGCGGCATTGTATTCATCCCATGCCTTATTGACAGCATGCTCCCATGTCCGGGAACCCACCGGCCCCAACTCGCGCGCAAGTTCGGCATCCACATCGTAAAGGTCATCTGCTCTCATCATATGCTTTCTTCAATCGTTTAGCCTTCTCAAATTCTCCGGGAGGAGTCCGCTTTGTCTTCTTGATAAAACAGTTCAATAAGACAATAAGGTCCTCGTCACCATAGACAAAAAACAACCGTGCCTCCTTATTCCTGAGCGTAATCCGGAACTCATAAATGGCATCCCCCATATAATTGATAAAGTGGCGGGGAATCCGGTCATTCGTTTTCAATAGAGCCAGCGAACGCCTGATCTTAGCTTGCTCCTCCTGGGTCAATGAGTCGATAAACACCTTATAATAGTGTTGATATGCTCTTATCCGTCTCACCGCAAAGATATAAAAAGTTTTAATATATTACAACCTCGTATCAGATCAGCTCCAACACCAGGTCCACGTCGCCGAAGCGGCCGGTCCTGCCGCTGTATTTCTCGATGTAGCGGCGGGAGAGCTGGCCGCGCCAGACGACATCGTCGCGGGAATTCAGCGGAATGGCGACTTCGAAACCGTAGGCCTTGGAATTGTATTTGACCACGGCGGAGCATTTCCAGGTGGTCTGGGAGCCGCCGTCATCCTCGATGACCATGAAGGCGACCTGGTCGAGCATGGAGGACCATTCCGACACGAGGACGGCGTTGAACGGCAGGGAGAGGCCGACCTGTTTGCGGCGGACGACGATCATGAAATCCGTCACGGTCGGGTTGTAGAGGGCGAGTTCGGCCTCCGTCGTGGCGGTAAAGTCCTCCACGGCCCCGCATTTGACGAAGAATTCGGCCCCGCCGGCGAACCAGCTGTCGTAATTCCGCGCGGCCTTGAAGGAGCGGAGCACAAGCGTGCGCAATTCCGACGGACTGCGGGTCTGCACGCCTTGCGCGGCCCCGCTGCGGGCGCAGGTTGCCTTCCTCCCGCCGCTGACCACAATCTCGCCGCCGCTCCCCCAGTCGGGATCCTCCCGGCGGAGCATCTCCAGGGTTTTGTAGCACGCGTCCTCGTTGCGGTTGACGACCCAGACCGGTCGTTCCTGCGCCACGGACTCGTCCACGAAAACCTTGTCGCCTTCCGGCGTCCAACCGATGTTCCGGTCCCCGCCGTCCAGCGGGTCATAGGTGATGACCGGCGGCGTCCTGCCATCCCAATCCGCTGCATAAGGCCAGTAAATCTGGATATCCGAGGAGGAGAGGGAGGCGATATACTCCTCCGGATCCGCCGTGCCGGAGCGCGTCGCGAAGTGTTCCGCGACGGCGGCGGCGAGCAGGTCGCGGAGCGGCGTGTCCTCCGCCGCACGCGTCGGGGCGGCACGCCGTCCCTCCGGCCGGCTGTCCCCGACACCCGCCCCCGGATCGGCGAACAGGTCACGCATGGTGTACTCCTCGTCATAACCGTTGGCCACGGAGGCGGAAACCGCCCCGGCCACTTCCGCAAGCTGCGCCGTACCAAGCGGGACCGTGGACAGGATCTGCGCCACTTCGGCAAGCGGGACGACCGCATCCTCCCGCACATGTTCCTCCACCCGGTCATCCAGTTCTTCGCAGCCCGCCGCCACCAACAGCGCGCATGCCAGGGCGAACCCACCCTTCCCAAGCATTCCGTTCTTTTTCATAAGCGTTCCTTTCCGGCAAAGGACGGAAGGGAAAAACGTTTATAAAAAATAAAAACGTTTAAATGCGAAAAACGGCCACCCAGCATATTGGGAGGCCGTTTTTCATAACGAAGAGCGGCGAATTTTTCAAAAAAAACGCCCTTTTCGTCAGCAGGCTGCGCCTATTTCATGTAGAAAACAAAGCGGGAACGGTCGAAAAAGTCCTTGATCCGGGTCACTTCCCGCCACCCGGCGTCCCGGAAGAGGGCGGCCGTCTCGGCGCCGAGGCATTCGTTGATCTCGGTCATGCCCTTGCCCTCCTTCGCCAGGAACCGTTCCGACCAGCGCGAAACGGCGCGGTAGAACAGGAGCGGGTCGTCATCCGGCACGAAGAGGGCCGAGGCCGGCTCGTAATCCAGCACATTGCGCCGCAGCAGGGGCTTTTCCTTTTCCATGATATACGGCGGGTTGCTCAGGACGATGTCAAACGGCCCGTAGGCGAATTCCTGCTCCGTATCCAGCACGTCGCCGCGGACGAAGACCGGGGCGACGGCACCCGCCGAACGTACCTCCTCCTTGAAGGGCTGGCCCGCCGCCACGGCGAGCGCGCCTTCGGAGATATCGACGCCTACGACCCGCACGCCGGGAACGGACAGGGCAAGGGTCCAGGCGATGTTGCCCGACCCCGTGCAGAGGTCCAGGATCCGGACCGGTTCCGCGTCCCGCCCATAGGGGGAACGGAAGCGCTGGATCTGCTTGGCCATCTTAATGGCCTCACGGCAAAGCATTTCCGTCTCGGGACGGGGAATGAGCGTATCTGCGTTTACATGGAAAACCCGTCCGCAGAATTCGGCCTTGCCGATGACGTATTGGACCGGTTCGCCTTCCCGGAGCCGCGCCATTCCCTCCTCCAGTTTCGGCAGTTTCCGCCGGTCGATGACGTAGCCCGGCTCGACGATGTGGGTATAATTCCGGGTCCCGATGACCGCCTCGCAGAGCATCAGCACGATGTTCCGCGCCTCGGCCGTCGGGTACAGATGCTCCAGCGAAGCGATGTTTTCCCGAAGGAACTCCGTCAGCAGGCAGTCCTTACGCATTCTCGATGATGGTCGTAAGGAATGCGGTGATATCCATCCCCGCTGCCCGGACCATCTTCGGGACCAGGGAGGCATTGGTCATGCCGGGGATAATGTTCACCTCGAGGAAATAGAGGCCGTCCTCCGCGGCAATGTAGTCCATCCGCACAAGTCCCTTGCAGCCGAGATGGGAATAAATCCGCCGGGAAACGTCCTGGACAAGGGCCGTCAGCTCCGCGGAGACCGGGGCCGGGCAGATTTCCTCGCTGTGGCCGTTGTATTTGGCGTCGTAATCGAAATAATCGTTCGTCGTCACGATCTCGATGATCGGCAGCGCCCGGACCTCCCCGCCGTCGGAATAGACGGCGCAGGTCAGTTCATGCTGCGGGGTGATGCCCCGCTCCACAATCACGGAATCGCATTCCGAGAAAGCGAAGCGGATGGCGCCGGGCAGGTCCTCGGCCCGCGTAACCCGCGTGATGCCGAAACTCGAACCGCTGGCCGTCGGCTTGACGAAGAGCGGCAGGCCGAGGCGCTCGACAGCGCGGACGGAGAACGCATCCACGTCCATATCCTTGCGTACGAGGGCATCCGGAGCCAGTTTGACCCCGTCCATCCCCCGCAGGTAGCTCTTGCAGGAATACTTGTCGAACGCCACGGTCGTGACGAAGGCGCTGCAGGTCGAGAACGGGATGCCGAGCATCTCGAAGTACCCCTGCAGCTGGCCAGTCTCGCCGGGGCTCCCATGCTGCATGATATAGACGAAGTCGAACTTCACCTTTTCGCCGAGCACCCGGACGGAGAAGTCGGTCTTGTCGATTTCGGGACGGGCCTCCTCCGGGAAGGGGACCCGCATGGAATTCCTTTTCCGCATCGCGACGAGGGACCATTTCCCGTGCCGCGCAAAGATCTCATAGACATCGAACAGGGACTCGTCGATCCGGGCGGCCGTGAATTCGCCGCTCCGGCAGGAGACTTCCCATTCCGATGAATCGCTGCCGTACAGAACGGCGATGCTGTTATACTTAGCCATCTTATTCAAAATAAAACTCTTCCATCTTTTCCGTCTCCGTCGGGGCGTCGGACGATCCGCTGCAGCCGATCGACACGCCGGGCGGGATCTCGAACCCTTCCGCCTCGGAGATCCCGAGCGTCCCGTCGGCGACGCACTTCTTCATCCAGAGCCCCCAGATCGGCAGGGCCATGTTGGCGCCCTGGCCGAGGTTGGTGGAATTGAAATGGACATAGCGGTCTTCCCCGCCGACCCAGACGCCGGCGGTGATGGCCGGGGTATAGCCGATGAACCAGCCGTCCGAGTTGTCGTTGGTCGTACCGGTCTTGCCGGCGATCGCGCCCTTGAGCCCATAGCGGAAGCGCAGGCGGCCGCCGGTACCGCCGTCCACGACGGAGCGCATCATGTCGATCATCGTGTAGGCCGTCCGTTCGGAGATGGCCTCCCGCTTCCGCTCGGACATCTGCGTCAGCACGTTCCCTTCGCTGTCCTCGATGCGGGTCACGAAGAGCGGGGTACAGTAGATGCCGCCGGAAGGGAATGTGTTATAGGCAGATACCATCTCGAAGACAGACAGGTCCGCGGAGCCGACGCACAGCGACACGACCGGATCGACATAGCTGGTGATCCCCATCCGGTGCATCATCCGGACCATCTGGTCGGGACCGAATTCCGTCATCAGGCTGGCCGCCACGGAGTTCGAACTCTGGGCGAGTCCCCAGCGGAGCGAGACCATCGAACCGTCGGCATGGGGATCCTGCGGGCTCCAGGTCTTGCCGCGCCCCACGTCCACGACGGGCGGCGTATTCTGGACCATGTCGCACGGCGTCCGCCCCATCTCGATGGCAAGCGCATACAGGAAGGGCTTGACGGTCGAACCGACCTGGCGCTTGCCCTGCCGGACGTTGTCATACTTGAAATAGCGGTAATCCGGTCCGCCGACATAGGCCCGGATCCGGCCCGTCCCCGGCTCGATCGCCATCAGGGCGGCCCGGAAGAAGGATTTGTAGTAGAGGATGGAGTCGTCCGGGGTCATCACGGTATCCTTGTATCCCGGCGCCTCCCAGGTGAAGAGGCGCATCTTCTGCGGTTCCCGGAAACTCCTGGCAATCTGCGCGTCGGTGGCGCCGGAGGCCTTCATCATCCGGGTCCGGTCGCTCCACTGGCGCGCCTGTTTCATCGTGACCTCCCGGATGCGCTCGTCCGCATCGCCGGAGAACGGCGGGTTCTTCCGGTACTTGAGTTCGCGGAAGAACGCCTTCTGGAGCTCCTTGCCCAGGTGCTCGGCCACTGCCTCCTCGGCGTATTTCTGCATCTTGTAATTGATGGTCGTATAGATGCGGAGGCCGTCCTCGTCCAGGTTGTAAGGGGTTCCGTCCCCCTTCACGTTCTTGTTCAGCCAGCCGAAGAGCGGGTCTTCGGCCCAGAGGAGGGAGTCCGCCCGGTAATCGTCGTCGGACGGATACTGCTTCCGCTGCGGCTTTTCCGCGGACATCGTCCGGCGGAGCATGTCCCGGAAATAGGGGCCGACGCCCGTCGTCCGGTCCACCTTGCGGGTATGCAGTTCGATGGGAAGGGCCTGGAGGGAATCCCGCTCCGCCTTCGTCAGGTAGCCGGCCTTGCACATCTGGCCGATGACGAAGTTGCGGCGGGACAGGGACTTGTCGGGATTGAGGATGGGATTGTACCGGGTCGGCTTGTTGACCATCCCCACCAGCACGGCGCTCTCTTCGGTCTTCAGTTCGATGGGCTTCTTGGCGAAGAACTGGTCGGCCGCGGACTGGATGCCGTAGGAGTTGGAGCCGAAGAACACGGCGTTCAAGTACATGTCCACGATCTCCTCCTTGGTGTAGTTCCGCTCGATCTTCACGGCGGTGATCCACTCTTTCAGCTTGATCCAGACCATCTTGACCTTGCCCGTCTTCTCCCCGCGGGGATAGAGGGTCTTGGCCAGCTGCTGGGTGATGGTGCTGCCGCCGCCCTGGCTGGAGCGGTTCATCAGGAGCGTCTTGAACAGAACGCGCCCGAGGCTCTTGAGGTCGATGCCCGAGTGCTGGTAGAAACGGACGTCCTCCGTGGCCACGGTCGCCTGGACCAGGTTCGGCGCCAGTTCGTCGTAATCGACGAAGGTGCGGTTTTCGATGTGATAAGTCGTCAGGATCTCGCCTTCCTGGGCGATGACCTGGGTGGCCAGCTTGCTGTCCGGGTTCTCCAGTTCCTCGATGGTCGGGATCTCGGCGAACGCCCACACGAGGGCGAGCAGCACGGCCACCAGCACGAGCGGGACCGTGACGAGCCACCAGAATATCCGGACGATTTTCTTCTTTTTATCTTCGGTCATAGCCATTTTTCCATCGTTTGACAAGACCTTAGGTCTTGGGCCTTTTCCGGCAATTTAACATTTCACAAAATTAACGATAATATTTGGAATTTTCCCCCGAAAACGTGTTACTTTGCAAAAAATTCAAGGAAATGGAGGGAAAGAATTTAGTCATCGTCGAGTCTCCCGGAAAGATCAAAACCATCCGGGAAGCATTGGGTGAGGAGTACCTGGTCAAGGCCAGCATCGGCCACATCCGCGACCTGCAGGAAAAGAAACTCAGCGTGGACATCGAGCACGGGTTCACGCCGGAATATGTCATCCCCGCCGGCAAGGCGAAAGTCGTCGCCGAACTGAAGCGCCTCGCCGAACGCGCGGAAACCATCTGGCTCGCCTCCGATGAGGACCGCGAGGGAGAGGCCATCTCCTGGCACCTGTTCGAGACCCTGGGGCTCAAGAAAGAGAAGACGCGCCGCATCGCGTTCCACGAGATCACGAAAAACGCCATCCTCGAAGCCATCCAGCACCCCCGCGACATCGACATGAACCTGGTGAGTGCCCAGCAGGCCCGCCGCGTCCTCGACCGGCTCGTCGGCTTCGAACTCTCGCCCATCCTGTGGCGGAAGATCCAGCCGAAGCTCTCCGCCGGCCGCGTACAGAGCGTCGCCCTGCGCCTGATCGTCGACCGCGAGAAAGAGATCATGGCCTTCCGGAGCGAACCCTATTATAAGGTAGAAGCCACCTTCATCCCGGAGGGCTCCCGGACGAAGGTCAAGGCCGCCCTCGACACCCGTTTCCCTTCGCAGGAAGAGGCCCGGAAGTTCCTGGAAGACAGCATCGGAGCCCGGTACACCATCGATTCGATGGAAGAGAAGGAAGCGCCCCGGATGCCCGCCGCGCCCTTCACGACCTCCACGCTCCAGCAGGAGGCCGGCCGCAAGCTCCATTTCCCCGTCGCGACCACGATGCGCGTCGCCCAGTCCCTCTATGAGCGCGGCCTGATCACCTACATGCGTACGGACTCCACGAACCTCTCCGCCGTCGCCCTCGGCAGCGCGAAAAAGTACATCCTGGAGAACTACGGCGAGGATTATTCCCGCCCGCGGCAGTACCGGACCCGCACGAAAGGCGCCCAGGAGGCCCACGAAGCCATCCGTCCGACCTACATCGCCAACCTCTCCATCGACGGCACCCCCCAGGAGAAGAAGCTCTACGAGCTCATCTGGAAGCGCACCGTCGCCTCGCAGATGAGCGAAGCCCGCGTAAACAACACCGCCATCAAGGTCGCCTCCGACAAGCGGCCCGAAAAATACGGCATCCTCGCCACCCGGATCCTCTTCGACGGCTTCCTGAAGGTGTACATGGAAGGGAAGGATGACGGGGAAGTCCTGGACAACGAGATCATCCTCCCGGACCTCGCCGTCGGCAGCCGCCTCATCGAAAAGGGCGTCAGCGCCGAATGCAAGTTCACGGCCGCCCCGCCGCGCTACTCCGAGCCGACCCTCGTCCGCCGGCTGGAGGAGCTGGAAATCGGCCGCCCGTCCACGTACGCGACCATCATCACCACCCTCACGACCGGCCGCGGCTATGTCGTCAAGGGGGACAAGGAAGGCCGCAAGGTCGAGGTCACGAACCTCACGCTCAAGGACGGCGCCATTGCCGCCGCGAAGAAGACCGAGACCGTCGGTGCGGAGAAGGGGAAACTCCTCCCGCAGGAGATCGGCATCATCGTCACGGACTTCCTTGTGAGCAATTTCGGAGAAGTGCTCGGCTACGACTTCACCGCCCGGGTAGAAGATGATTTCGACGAAATCGCGAAGGGAGAAAAGGTCTGGAATGCAGCTATTTCCGAATTCTACACACCCTTCCACAAACAGGTCGAAAGCGTCCTTGCCGTCCGCGAATACAGCCACGTCGAACGGGAGATCGGCACCGATCCCGCAACCGGCGACAAACTCATTGCAAAGTTCGGCCAGTACGGTCCCTATGTCCAGAAAGGCGAGGGCGAAAAGAAGCAGTACGCCTCCCTCGGCAAGGGCCAGCTCATCGAGACCCTGACGCTCGCGGATGCGCTCAAACTCTTCGAACTGCCCCGCACCGTCGGGCAGCTGGAGGGAATCGACGTCATCGCCATGAAGGGCCGCTTCGGCCCCTACCTGAAATACGGCGACCGCAATGTCTCGCTCCCCCGCGGCGCCGACCCGCTCAAGGTCACGCTCGGGGAATGCGCCGGCATCCTCGCGGCCGATGCCGAAAAGAAGGCCGCGCCCGCGTTCATCGCGGATTTCTCCGCCTCCGGCATCCAGATCGTGAACGGCCGTTACGGCCCCTACATCAAGCAGGGCGCGTCAAATTATAAGATTCCCAAAGGCGTTGACGCCGCCACCCTCACCGAGGCTGACTGTCAGAAGATTATCGCGGACAGCGCGCCGACGGGAAAAGCGAAAAAGCGGTATAGGAAATAGATTTTCCTTGCCGTAATACGTCGGGTCTCCGTTGTGCAAATTCATCTCCATGCGCCCAGCATAATGGTGCGTAGCCGCCATGCGAGACAGGGAACGCCATCCGGGTCAAGCAAAAACTATAAAGACCGAAAACCGGACATTTCCGGCATGACAAGAGGGCGGCTCTGTAAAGAGTCGCCCTCCTACATAAAACGTGTTATTTTACATTAACCCCTGCCGTTCAAATAAATCCTTTACAGCAGCGCGGAAACCTTCTTTATCAAAATCTTTGAGGCGCTTGGGCAAGCGATCCAGTTGATCGAGGGCGCGGTACGACTCACGAGCCAGTATTTTCCCCGCTTCGTCATCTTCCGCTGCAAGGAAGGCGTCAAACAATACGCCGTCGAAACGGATTTCGATTCCAAAACGCTTTTCCCACAGTATTTTTCCATCTCGCCCTATTAACAATTCTGTAAAACGAGGGCGGCGGGGCTGATCCCATTTTTCAAATCCCGGACGTGTTTTTATCAAAATGATTGAAATAGCAATTTCTTTTACATCTTTTCCGAAACTACAGTCCTTAAATGCCGGCTCTGTTATGGAGGAAGAAAAGCGTTCTATAAAGTCCTTTTTCTTTTCCATCGCCGTTTCTAAGTAATAAACTTTCAGCTGAAATAACATATCATATCATTATTGGGTGCTTACCTGAATATCCTGTTTCCAGGAGGTAATGTTCCGTGACGGAAGAAATAGCGGTATATTTTTACCTTTTCCTGTCTTTTTGCTTGTTGCTGCGTCCCGACAAATTCCGTTTTCTGATATAAACATTTGTCATCTAATTCTTTTGCTGAATACCGATCCTCACGCGTCGTCTCTCCATACTTCCATACATCGCCTTTGTTTAAAAATACAACACCGCCACGCACGTTTTCATACCAACCATCTGCGGTAGCAATCAAAGCGTATTGCTTGCCTACAGGCCCAGAATTTCGTTGCCGTAAATGTGCGAACTCCTTCTTGGCCTTTTCAATGTAAAATGAACGGTTTGCTATTACAGATGCGGCAATGATTGCTCCCTCTGCAGCCCCTTTGTAAATATAGACATCCGAAGGATCTATGACTCCAACATCTATCAAGGCCAGTGCTGCCAACTCATCAAGAACGCTATCATTCGACGACGACGAAATACTTGACGCAGCCAATACTATATCGCCGGAAGCTGTGATATATCCATGATGATCCATGGCCTTGAGCCGAGCGGCGTCGTACCAATCCCCATGGAAACGCCTCAGAAACATTAGATAACGATACTCCAATGATGATAGGCTGATGGATTCATCATACCCATCATCGATATTGATTGCGTTTCCGTTGACCCAATAGGTTGTCAGCCCCCAGGGATCGACGCAATTCACCGGATTGCACGCCGCATAGGCGTAGGGGCTCAGACTGTAGTGCTGCTCACAAAGCGGGTCGATACCGGAGAAGATGCCTTCTGAATTCTGATAGCGGGCCTGGCTGTCATACCACGGTATGCCAATGAACGTCTGCAATTGCTTGCCGCCATAAAGATACGCATTATTCCCGGATATCAGCGACGGGTTATAGCATTTCTCGCCATACGGCAGGTAATCCGCCTGCTGAAGGATAGTGCCGCTGCCATCAAGAATTACACGTGTGCTGCCAAGGTGATCGCGAATGAAGTAGTTCATCACCACATCCGTAGCCGAAGAGACCATGCGCCCGCCGCTGACGGCCACATCGAAGTCTTCGGTAGCATCCGGATCATAGCGGAAAGGGCCCAGGTAGTATTCGGTATTTCCTGAATCCTCGTCTATTATAGATATCTTCGTCCCGTCCGCCGCATAAAGAAGGGTGTATTCCAGATTCGATTCATCCTGGTAAAGATGCGCAGGAAGGTTCATCAAGTTGTATTCTACCCAGACTGGATATTCCTCGTCTGTTACGGTCGTGAGGTTGCCATTGGCATCATAGTCGCCGGAATACTCTCCGATGCGCTGGTTGCCATCGTATTCCCACCAACCATAATTGGCGCCATGCCCATTATTGAGGCGGACCATACTGAGGATGTTACCGTTACGGTCATAGGTCATGTTTTCCTTGTACAGGTTCGTCTCCGTCGTGCCGGTATAATGTCGTGTAGCCGTCAGGCGCGACAGGGGGTCGTATGTAAAAACGTATGTCTGGGCCGTTTGTATCCCCTGTTTCCACGTCCATGAGGAGATGTTCCCGGCATAACAAGGGGTCGTTGACCCATTGAACGGGTCGTAGTAGCGCAACGTCGAGCTGAACAATGACTGACCATAACGCTTGACCTCCTGGGTCGTGCGCCAGCCCTGCATATTGTACTGCAGGGTTTCTACCGCTCCATTACCATATTGGATTTTGGACACCTGACTCAGATCATTATACGTGTAACCGACGGTCGACTGGTCGGTCCCATCCAGAATGGAACTACTTTGGACAAGGCGTCCGCGGTCGTCGTACGAATAGGACTCCACCAGTGAATGTGTGGCGTCGTTTTCGCCGAATACGGCATCCCGTTTGACGTTCAAGACATTCCCTTGGCGGTCATATCGGGTACTGGTAGAAAGACAAGGCCCTTCAGAATGGCGCTCATTGGTCTGAATAATGTTCCCCGCGATGTCATAATAATATGTCCTTTCCAGATATCCTGATCCTCCCAGGATACGGATCTTCTCATAGGTTAACAGGCCGCCGGTTCGTAGATCGCGCAGATCATTGTTCCCGTCCTGTGTTATCCCGGAGACCGCATGGTACTGAAGATTCGAAGATATCCCGGACGGATATGTGTCATAGACATATTCGTGCAAGGAGGTGGAATCCGAACCATTGGTGGAGACGAGCGCCTCTGCTATCTTACGGCCAAGTGCGTCATAGACATACGAAATCCGTCCAGACTGTTCACGCAGGTTTCCATCCTGCATGCGGATCACCCGCCCGGCCTCGTCATAAGTGTACTCATGACGTTTGCAGCCAGGGATGTGCTTTGTTACGACCTGCCCGCGGCCGTCATATTCATAGACATAACTGTATTTCTGAATGGCGTTTTCCGCGTAGGCGGTTTCGTCATCCGGCACCTCATAAGTGCTGTTGTTTGTCAGACGGCAGGATCCTTCGGGACTGACCACCCATACGGGCCGGCCGAAAGGGTCGTAGGCATAATAGGTTTCCGCCCAGTCCGATGCGTTCAGGCGATGCCGTTCCAACACCGTGTGGCCATCCATGTCCATATAGACTTCCGTTACATTCCCGTCTTCATCCGTAACCGTTTTTCTGTTCAAAGATTTGGCTGGATAAAAACCGCCGACATATAGCGCATTGTTGCTGGTAAGATCCAGCATAAAGACTTGATTAGCAGTATTGGCCCCGTAATCGAAGACCACCTCCTTTTCTGCTGTACGGTATTCCCGGCCGGGTTTCATTGCCGAAAGGGGACGACCGACTGCTGTTGGTTCATGTTCAGTCTCGCTATAAGCGTATGGATTCCCATAGAACCGAAACATCTGACGATAAAATGCCTCCTGCTTTTCTACCACTCCGGACACCGGTTGCCCGTTGCGAGTGGTCTCAGCAAAGGGCAAATAAATCCGAGGTTCCCTGAACAGGTAATCATACGAATGCATTTGCACCACATCTTTGCTGCCGTTACCTGCTGCTCCAATCAGAATATCCTGATCATCATAACCTAAACCGTTGAACACCTTCAGATCGCTCACGATAGACTGTCCGGTATTGAAATGCTGTGTCAGGACCCAGGTTCGGTCGGAAGGAAGAGATAAAAGTTCTCCGTTTATGCGTTCCGCCCGTGCGATTTCCAGAGTCTGCCCGTTGTATAGAGCCTCAACGCGGTATTCGTTGCCACCGTCAGGAGCTAACAAAACCAGATTTGAGTCATCCCCATATTCAATGGAACAAACGATTTCATCACGATATAGCCGATATAACACACCATATTGCGACCCCGTTACTATTGCGGACACCTGAGTGGGGGATTTAGTAAAACGGACATCACGTTTGGCCAAGTGTCCTCCCCCAGGTTGTACTATGCGAAAAAACAGGTCTCCTGAGGCTTTGTAAAGACGGCATTCCAAAGTGTCTGCTGTCACGTTCGGCGGGGCGGAGAAGAACAGGCACAAGTATCCTTCTTCGCTAATTTCATAGGAGAACTTAATGTTGGAATCCCAATATATACATTTCCCTCCATTCAATTTCCACGACAGGCTGTCAAGTTCCGGGACCGGCTCTTCATAATACCATGGAAGATATCCGTTTTGGTCATCACGAATGCTCTCGCTATCCAAACTCGCCACGCCTCCGTCGGCATCAATCTCAACCTCATCCCCGTCGAATCCCAAATGATAGGAAAACAGGCGATCGTAGGCCACCGTAAAGTCACCATCGGAATTGGCGACATAATAGTATCCAGGTGTAAGTAACCCGGACCAACTGTCATTCCCCCCACTGCCGACAATGGTTGCAATCAATTGATCATTTTCATCGCGGATGTAATAGTTCTCACCAAGCGTGGTTCCCGTCAATGAAACCGTTGTCCTTTCTCCGGGCATAATCTTGTGTACACCTTGAGGAGATAGTGTTGGATAAGACTGCGGCATCGGATTCTGGATAACGGTTATCGCCTGATTCTGCTGAGGGTTTCCATAAATGAAAGAGCGGGCATAATTACTCTGGTTGTTTCCCAGATAAAGCGAAATCCGATAGCTCCCGGAGGAAGGCCATTCCTGAACGGTTCCCAGACTGACCCAGTCATACTCTTCTGCTATATCAGAGGCGAGATCATCATAATTATCCGTGAAAACCTCCGGATCTCCGTTCCCGCCCGTGGTCTGGAACATGTATTGACCGGCGTTCCAGGCGACATACACCGTGCCGGGAGTCGGATTGCCAAAGAAAGCGGACTAGACCGGAGTCTGCGCTTGGGAGATGCCCGTCATGAACAGGGCACACATCAAAATGAGTAAAATCTTTTTCATGGCTTTATTCGTTTATTGGTTCACTTGTTGCCGAATGATATTTGTATTTTTCCAACGGACGGTCCAGATCGTCAAGGACCGCGACGAGGCGCCCGTCATTGTCGTATCCGTATTTCATGCTCCGGCCGGAAGGGTCGGTTATCCGCGAAGGGCCTACGAGCGGAATCCATTCGTACCGGGTTATCCGGTAAGGAGTGTTGATCTGGACACTCCCGCCGGTGATTCCGATCGCCGTTGAGAGGTCGTCATATCCAATCCCTTCTCCAATAGCAATGGGTTGCTGGCCTCCCGTATCCCAGACAAATGATTTAACAAGGCCTGTTGAATCTGTCATCTGCAGGATATTGTTCCTTGCGTCGTAGCGATCAAATGACGCAACTTGTTTCCAGCGGACTCCGGATAAAGAAAAGGTCGCCGAGGGCAATTCTGCCCTGAGACAACGGAGGGGGCGTAAATAATGGCGACCATTGGAGGATAGCAGCGTATCATACTCAACCTTTGTGACCGATACATACTGATTGTCGAGAGTCCTTTCCGTCCTGACGGGATTACATGGAAATCCTGGGCTGAACACAGTCCGTGAGATGCTTGTCCTGCCCTTACTGTCCACATGCTCAGACTCATTGATTCGGCCTGTTCCGTTCACGGAATAGCTTGTTGTATATTCGGTTGTGGCGACTCCTCCCACGTCATAGTTCTGCAGTGCGACTGTAGCGCCATAGGTAGAGTTTGGTGAATAATAGTGATTGAATTTCTTCCCAAAATACAAAACAGGACCGCAATAGCCTTCATTGCCTGCCGCATAGAGGCCATATGTATAATTCTTTTGCGCTCCGGGCTCCCCTGTTTCGTCCGTTACAGTGACAGAGGTCGGTTTTCCGGCATAAAGGCTGCCCGATTGAAAAACACTTTCTGGCAACGGCGCATTGTTCAAAGACAAGCGCATCTCCCACCCATCCTGCAAATAGAGTCCTTCGGATGGCAACTCATGATACCATTCGGTTTTCACTGAATTGTCCATTGTCGCGTGAAAGCTTGTTGTCGTGATGGATTTGGCGGGGGACAAGCCGTCGGAAATCTCTTCAGAAACACGGATATATTCAATGTGGGAGCCGAATCCGAACCCTATCGGAGAAGAACTGGTGACACATTCCCTTTCTATCTGTAGATACTCGCCGCTTTCCGGGCCCAGATAGAGTCGATACTTCCAATACAGCTCGGGTTTTTTCAATAGGATGCCGGAACTACGGCCACCTTCTGTCTTGTATTTGTATTCTTTCTGTTGAAGGCGTTTTTCGTCCCAATCATAAGAAGTAATCCGCTTGATACGGAGACCAGCCGTCGTTTTGTCTTGAGCCATAACCATCTGAGGTTGAAGATTCATGGAATAATCATTTGCTTCATATTCCAGTTCCGTTCGCCCTCCAGCTGGCCAGCTGATTGTTTTGAGCAAGCCCAGACGTGCTTTTTCTGTATTGGAAGAGCGGCTGCTGATGATGGTCTGAGCATAATCACTCAAAGGAGTGTTCCCAACAACCAGATTCGTCCATTGATTATTACCATTGTAATAACCAAATAAATCGGTTTGATATGTATCCCGGTCCGGATTAGCATCATTGCCAGTATAATAGGAGAAAGAGTAGCGACCGTCTGTAGATAAGGAAAACGATTCAAGGAACACATGTTTGAACGCCCCTTGACTCTGGTAGCGGAAATCACACAAGCGGACAGTTTCTTCGTCCCTGTTCTTGATAACGATGGATGAAAGACGGTCGCTTGTGTACGTGAAAAGAATTTGTACCTCATCCTCCACGGATAATTCTTGAAGATAACAGGCCCAAACATCCGTATTAGCCATGCTGACCCGCGGGTTATTGATGTCGTAATCTTCGCTTTGCCAAAGGTTTACAGGATTATCGGATGCGGTAATCAGAGTTTTGTGATCAACGTTCAATACTCCGCTATACGATGATTCGGCAATCGGATTTGTATATGTTAATACCACAGTTCGTCCATTCGGAGCAATCACACGGGTCAATTTCCATGCAGAGCAATACTCCGTCTCGGAGTCCGAATAACAAAGATTCCTGTTCTCCGTGTATTCCTGCTCCCCAAATACATAAACAAATCCGTCTCCCGTTTTCATCGTAAAAGACGACACTCGGGGCTGCGTCCAATCCCAGGTGAATTCCGCCTCATATTCACCGGATGGGTTGTTGCAACCGAAAAACGAGAATTGTCCATCTGGCAACAGGATGAATGACCCCGTGTGACCCATGAAACTGAAATGATAGACATCCGGTTCCGTTTCATAGCCCCGCATGATCGGTCCGCTCGTTGTATCAGAAAGAATCATCATGAACTCCTGCCCGCACATTCCTGTATAAACATAATCCTGATAGCCGGGAATATCTTCCTCTTCCATTTGATGGATACGGGCGAATCCGAAGACTGTAGGATGAGTCCGTGCGCCGTACGCTTGTTCATGGATAACGTAAGGTTTGCCGGTTACCGGGTCTGGTACGACAAAAATCTGCTCCTGATGGTTGGGATCACCCGTCCATTTCCAAAGCATCTCTTTCCCGCTACAATCATCCGGAAGGCCTCGGACTTCCCGGCTTATGAATCCCGGACAAGAGATACTCCACCCCATCCCGACAGGGCCGTCCGCTCTCCCGGGCATAAAACCACTGGACGCATAGTTCAGGGTAATGGGAATCGAAAAGTCCTTGTCTTTGTACTGATAAATCGGAATACTAAGCCCGATTGTGCCGTGGAACAGGTCAACTTCCGTGTTGCCATAGCGGGTCTGCTGCCAGACGTCCGGAGACTGAGGCATGATTACACCATCCCCGAAGGGATTACGTTTAGCAAGAGGGGTTCCCTCTTCGTCTGCATGCGCGACTATCGTCGGCATGAAAAGCGCTGTAAGCAGCGTTAATAACACCTTTTTCATGATAGTTAATTTTAACCACGAGGCAAAGATATGGTTAAATTTTATTTCATGCAAGAGTTTTCTGGAAAATATTAATCATAAAATTAACCATATTGTTTTTAAGTTTGCGATAATTAAATGATTTTCATATCTTTGCGGGGTTATTATTAACTCGCACGATGGCATACAACAAAACGGACCAATCCGTCAAAATCGGTCAGTACGTAAAAGAGTATCTGAAAAGGAACGGTATCTCTACCAATGAGGCGGCCAGACGCCTGGGAGTTAAAGCGCCCTTCGTGTCCATGCACCTGAACGGAAGACCGTTCTCAAAGAATCAGGCGGAACGATGGGCGAAAGAGTTCGGATTAGATGATGAGTTCCTGACGACAGGGAAAGGACTTGCTTCCGGAATGGAATTGGTTGCTTTAAGCCCGGAGGAACGTCAATTGATCGCATCCTATAGGAAGAACAACCCTTCAGTATTAATAATACCTGAATCTCCGGTAGCCCCTAAACACGCTTTGAAAAAAAAGCTGCGGAAACGGACTCATTCAGCTATTACATCCACTATTGCCCCGGGGTTATTCGACTTTCATGACGAGTCTGTCAACTGGGTTATGGATTCAATAGATAAGTGAAAGAAGAAGAGTTCCCCTGAATTCAAAGCCTCGTGGGAGTCGGTCCGCGCTTCCTGCCTACATCCGGGCAGTGAGCTCCTTTGCGACACATGGGGTGTTATCGGTCTTGCGTGGCAGATAAGTGTCTGAGTAAGAGTAGAGTACGCCGATGCACCCCGCGCGAATACGGCTCACCGGGATTTTTCCGTGGGAACAAACTATAAGCAGAAGAGCGATTTACGCATATATTCTGGTTAGTCTGAAGAGGAAGAACTTAAGATCAATAATACCTCTAAGTTGAGCCCTGAATATCTTGATTTTGGTGTTCAGGGCTTCTGCGGAAGCATTGGTGGAGCGGAAGAGGAAGTAGTTAAGTACATCATCTTCTCTTGATTGTAAGATCTGAGATAGTACATGAAAGTCATCATTCCGAGACTTTTCTGCCTCCTCGCACCACTGAGACAAACTATTTCTCGCCGACTCCTTCGTTGCGTTTTTGTTATTGAAGATGACTCTTAACGAGTGAGACAGGCCATATGCTTTCTTTATGTCAGGGAAGCGTTTAAAGAGTATTTTAGCCCTTTCCTTCTGTTTTTCGGTCCACTTTTCTGAAGACATTGTCAATAGATAAGCAGACCTTTCAAGAAGTTCAGGAATGGAGTCTCCGTTCTCCACCCTTTCAGGAATATACGCCTTCACTCGTGGGAGGGGATGACCATCCCTGTATATCTTGTACTTCTTTTTCATGTGTTCTCGTCTCTTTATTTGATCCTGCCTGTATTTTTTCCTTGCAGCAGCCTCTTCTGCCATCGCCTCCCTCTTATGCTTCATCCTCACGTTCTTGATTGCATCTATCGCCATACTCTGCATGTGGAACCGGTCCAGGGTGCGATATGCCCATGGAAAGACGGTTTCTACTATGGCGGCCATGCTGCTGGAAAAGTCCAATGTGACCTCCCCGACTTGTTTTCTTACAAGTTCCGGAACTTTCAGTAATGCATCCACGACATCTTCCACCCTGGTACCCCTGATGATTGCCGCTATGCTTCCTTTTTTACAATGTCCCTCTTTATTTGAGAGTATAGTGAAGATTTCCCCATCTTTCGTGGAGGTCTCATCAATACTCATTCTCGGTCCAAAGTTTTCTGGAAAAAGCAGATACTTGTCTGCGTGAGGGCGGTCTTCCCAAGAATAATAACCGCTCAGGTGCTCTTTATAAACACGCTCAAGCGTATCCCCGTCAATCCGGTAATATTGCCCCAGAGAACGGGCCGTCACTGGGGACGTATCCAAGGCGTTCTTTTAAAAAAGCCGCGAACTCCTCGGAGTAGCGGGTACCTGTAACGGCCAGATTATAAACGTTTAGGACTACATTCTTATCATTATTGTCCAACCACCGTCTACGACGTATATGTAGTACAACTTTATGATCCCTGATTGGGAAGTCGTTGACTAATGTTGGTTCAGTGAAGCCATTGGGGCGCAAAGACTGCTGGTCTTCTGTACGGTTATCGAGTTCGTCCAGGTAGATGTGAAGAATACCGCCCGTATATACTTTCTCTTTGGGAGATGCCTCTTCATCGACACGAACAACATCAAAAAAGTCCAGCATCCCATTCGGCAATAGGAAGCTGGACATAAATACATATTTCCCGAGGTCTGATTCTGTCTTTTTCATGAGTGCAAAGTTATAACTTTCTCACTCACTAAGACTTATTTAGATCCTTCATTTCCACGGATTATTCCAGGTGAGCCGCGAATACTGGGGGCAATAGAATGGAAGTTGCTGTCTGTCAGCGTGATATCAGCCACGCAAGAAGGCAACTACAGAAGCCAGCATCAGGAAAACGCTGCTTTGCTTACTGCTTTATAGCAGGAAGATTTGTTGTTTTCATTATCATTTTGTATTTTTGTAAACTAAAAGTGTTGTTTAACGCTACTATGGGTTTACAAAATCAACTTCTCCTGGATCTTTACAAGGACAAAGCAAGTGTTTTCACGATGCAGGGTATCGCCATGGCCTATGGTCAGGGGCTGGACCGGGACACAGTGAAGAGCAGGATGATCGGCTATGTCAGGAAGGGCGTAATTCTCAACCCCCGTAAGGGAATCTACGCCAAGCCGGGTTATGATGAGAAAGAACTTGCCTGTCTTCTCTATACCCCGTCTTACATCTCCCTGGAGTATGTGCTGCAACGGGCCGGGATTATCTTCCAGTACAGCGATGAGATTACCTCTGTGGGGAACCTGTCGAGGAGCGTTGAAATCGGCGGGAAGGTGTTCCGGTATCGGAAAATCAAGGGTGAAATCCTGATTGACCGGGCAGGAATCATCTGCGAAGGCAATGTCAATATCGCTTCTCCGGAAAGAGCTTTCCTGGACACTTTGTACCTGGACAGCAATTACTATTTCGACAATCCTTCTTCTCTGGACAAGCAGAAGGTGCTTGCTCTCCTTCCCATATACAATAGCAAAACGCTCGGGCAACGTGTTTCAAAGATTCTCGGATAATGGATACGAATAAGCACAAATTCTTCATGCTGCAGCTGCTGAAGGACATCTTTTCCGATGCGCTGCTCTCCTCCGTGCTGGCCTTCAAGGGCGGTACCGCCACCATGTTCTTTTACAATCTGCCACGCTTCTCGACGGACCTGGACTTCAATCTGCTGGCTCCGGAAAAGGAGGCCGAGGTCTATGAGCGCGTCCGTAAGATTGTCCTGAAATACGGCAAGATTCACGACGAAGCCATCAAGCACTATGGAATCATCATCGTGCTTGATTATGGTATCGGTGAGCGCAAACTCAAGATTGAAATTTCCAACCGTCTGTACGACAATCACTATGAAATCCGGAACTATCTCGGCCTGCAGATGCGTATTATGGTGAAGGAAGATATGTTCGCCCACAAGTTGTGCGCCCTCCTTGACCGGACCGAGATTACCAGCCGGGACGTGTTCGACTGCTGGTTCTTCCTAAAAGAAAGGACATCCATCAATAAAGGAATCGTGGAATCCCGCATGGGAATGCCCATTGAGGAATACCTGGACAAATGCATCGCAGGTGTCCAGGATATCTCGGAAAAGAGTCTGATCAGCGGTTTGGGGGATCTCACAGAAGGCGAGATGAAGATTTTCGTGCGGCATGGTCTGAAAGACGAGCTAATCTCTCTTCTGACTCTGTTCAAGGCTTTCCCTTCCTTCGCGTAATCGCCTGTTTCGAATAAAAACACGAAGAAAGCTACGATATAGGTTAATGTGAACTTTCACATTTCGTGTAGGAGAGCGACTTTTTACCGAGTCACCCTCACCGAAGCTGACTGTCAGAAGATTATCGCGGACAGCGCGCCGACGGGAAAAACGAAAAAGCGGTATAGGAAATAAAAAATTTTACTATATTTGCGCCGTTGACTTTTAAACTGTAAGCATATGGCCCAGTACCATCTCGACCAGATCGACCAGAAGATCCTCTCCTCCCTCGTGAAAAACGCGCGGATGCCGTTCCTGGAAATCGCCCGTGAATGCGGCGTGTCCGGCGCGGCGATCCACCAGCGGGTGAAGCGCCTCGAGGCGAACGGGGTCATCACCGGCTCCCGCCTCCTCGTGAAACCCCAGGCCCTCGGCCTGAATGTCTGTGCCTTCATCAGCATTTCCCTCTCCGAGGCCGGCAAGTACCAGGAGGTCATCGCCAATCTCAAGAAGATTCCGGAAATTGTCGAATGTCACTTCGTTACGGGGAAATATGCCATTCTCTCCAAGGTCTATTGCTTCGACAACGACCACCTCATGGAGATCCTCCTGACGACCATCCAGAAAATCCCCTTCATCCAGTCCACCGACACGATGATCTCCCTCGACCAGCCGATCGAGCGCCAGGTCTGGGTCAAGGATTACAAGAACGCGAAGAAGATCGGGCAATAGCCTCCGCGAGGACCAGGTCCTCCGGCGTGGTGATCTTGATGTTGAACCTCTCTCCCTCGATGAAGGAGAGAGGTATTTTTATGTTTTCGGCCACGGAGGCGTCGTCGGTGAAGAGCGGGTCGTACGCCTCCGCGTAGGCGGCTTTCAGGTCTTCCGACCGGAAGATCTGCGGGGTCTGCGCGCCGAATACGCGGCTGCGGTCCAGCCGCTCACCGGCGGAGCGCAGGAGGCCCGTCTCCCGGTCGCGGTCGAGCACCTTCAGCGTATCGGTCACGGGCAGGACGGGAATCAGCGCCCGGCAGACCTCCATCCGGGAGAACATCCTTTCAATCAATTCCTTGGAGACGAACGGGCGCACCCCGTCATGGACGGCGACCAGCGCCCCGTCCGGAATCTTCACCAGGGCGTTCCGCACCGAGTGGAAACGGGTGATGCCGCCGGCGACAAGGGTCTGCGGGACATTGAAGTTGTGGGCCGCGCAGTAGGCCTTCCAGGTCCCGAAATGGTCCTTCGGGAGCACCGTCAGGATCCGGATGCCGGGACAGGCCTCCAGGAAGCGCTCCATCGTGCGCTGGAGGATCGCTTTTCCCTGCAGCGGCAGGAACTGTTTGGGGACATCCGCCCCCATCCGCGACCCGCTGCCGCCCGCCGTGACGACCAAGTATTTTTTTCGCTCCATATTCCGGATTTTCTTCGCGAAGATACGTTTTTTTTCGTAACTTTACGCCAAATCTGAAAATGTACTTTTAAGCACCTGAACCGATATGGCATTCAACTTTCTGACACAGGAACTGGCCATCGACCTGGGCACGGCGAACACCGTCATCTTCCAGAATGACAAGATCGCCCTCGACCAGCCTTCGATCGTCGCCATCGACAACCATACCAACAAGTGCATCGCCATCGGCCAGAAGGCCAAGCTGATGCACGAAAGGACCAACCCCGGCATCAAGACCGTCCGCCCGCTCCGGGACGGAGTCATCGCCGACTTCCAGGCGGCCGAAATGATGATCCGCGGCTTTATCCGCGAGGTCAATTCCAAGCACAAGAGCCTCTTCGCGCCGAACCTCAAGATCGTCGTCGGCATCCCTTCCGGTTCGACGGAAGTCGAGATCCGTGCGGTCCGCGACTCCTCGGAGCACGCCGGCGGCCGTGACGTGTACCTGATCTATGAGCCGATGGCCGCCGCCCTCGGTATCGGCCTCGACGTCGAGGCGCCGCGCGGCAACATGGTCGTCGACATCGGCGGCGGCACCACGGAGATCGCCGTCATCTCCCTCGGCGGCATCGTCCAGCAGGACTCCATCCGCGTGGCGGGCGACGTGTTCACGGCTGACATCCAGACCTACCTCCGCCAGCAGCACAACATCAAGGCCGGCGAGACGACCGCCGAGAAGATCAAGATCGCGGTCGGCTCCGTCATCCCGGACCTCGAAGAGGAACCGGAGCCGTTCGTGGTGCGCGGCCCGAACCTGATGACCGCCCACCCGGTCGAGGCCACGATCACCTACCAGGAGATCGCCCACTGCCTCGACAAGTCCGTCGCCCGCATCGAAGCGTCCATCCTCCATGTCCTCGAGCAAACGCCCCCTGAGCTCTACTCCGACATCGTGGAGAACGGCATCTTCCTCTCCGGCGGCGGCGCCCAGCTCCGCGGCCTCGCCCGCCGGCTCTCCGAAAAGGTCAATATCCCGTTCCACGTTTCCGAGGACCCGCTCCGCGCCGTGGCGCGCGGCACCTGCATCGCCCTCAAGAACACGGCCAACTACTCCTTCCTCATGCGGTAAGGGATGGCCAGGGAGCGGAAAATATTCCCCATCATCTTCTGCGCAGCAATCTTCATCCTGATGGAGGTTGCTGCCGTCCATATGCTCCGGAACAACGCCGCGCTCCAGGACATCTGGATTTCCCGCGGCGCCCACAAGGTCATGAGCGCCCTGTGGGGCAGTTCCGAGTCGGTCCGCCAGTATTTCTCCCTGCGGAAGCAGAACGACGCCCTCGCGGCGGAGAACTTCGCCCTCCGGGAGCAGCTTGACCGCTACCGGGACCTGACGCTGCCGGACAGCCTCCTTGTCCGCACCGAAGGCGGATTCTCCTACCTCCCCGCCGAGGTCCGCAAGGTCAGCCGGAACAAGCAGCACAACTACATGCTGATCAACAAGGGCTATGAGGACGGGGTCCAGGAAAGCTCGGGCATCATCACCGCCCACGGGGTCATCGGCTTCATCGACGCGGTCGAGAAGCACCTCTCCTATGCCCGGACCTTCATGAACACGGACGTCAGCATCAGCGCCCGGCTCGGCCATGTCGGCGCCGTCGGCCCGCTGGTCTGGGACGGCCGTTCCACGAGCGGGGCCATCCTCAAGGAGATCCCCCTCCAGTACAAGTATGAGCCGGGCGACACCATCTACACGAGCGGCTATTCGGCCATTTTCCCGCCGGACATCCCGCTCGGGGTCGCCGGGGAATCGAAGGTCATCAACGGTGCCACGAACGAGATCCGTGTCACCCTGTTCCAGGACTTCACGGCCCTCCGCTACGTGACCGTCGTCCATAACAACGCCCTGCAAGAGATGGAGGCTCTCGAACAATGAGACGGTCGAACTTCTTCCTGGTCTATCTCCTGCTGGTGGTCGCGCAGATCCTGATCTGCAATTACTTCCACCTGACCCCCTATGTGACCCTCTCCCTCCTGCCGGTGATGGTCCTGTGCCTGCCGGTCCGCGTCTCCACCCTCGGCGCCCTGTTCATCGCCTTCGCGACGGGCATGTCCGTGGATCTCCTCGCGGAAGGGCTGCCCGGCCTCAACACGCTCGCCCTCCTGCCCGTCGCCTACCTGCGGATCCCCCTCATCAAGCTCATCTTCGGCGAGGACCTGATCTCCCGGGGCGAGGATTTCACCGTCCGCAAGAACGGCATCGGCAAGGTCACCCTGGCGGTCATCCTCGTCCAGTCCCTCTTCCTCCTCCTGTACATCTGGGCGGACGGCGCCGGGATGAGGCCCTTCTGGTTTAACGCCCTGCGTTTCGGCGCGTCCCTCCTGGCCGGCTACGCGGCCGCCATCATCGTCATCGACGCCCTCGCACCCGATACCCGCAAATAATCCCATGGACAACGGCAGACGCACACGACTCCTTTTCGGACTCGGGGTGGCCGCCGCCATCCTCCTCGGGAAAATCTTCTACATCCAGCTCATCGACGGCCATTACAAGGAGGAAGCCCTCCGCAACACGATGGTCTATGATGTCATCTACCCCACCCGCGGCGTCATCTACGACCGCAACGGGAAGATTCTCGTGGGCAACAAGGTCGCCTATGACATCATGGTCACGCCGAAGGAGGTCGAGGCGTTCGACACGCTGACCCTCGCCCAGGTCCTGGACGTGACGCCGGAGTTCCTCCGGTCCAAGATGGACGAATACCACCGCAACATCCGCTCGATCGGCCACCAGTCCCGGGTCATGCTCCGCCAGGTGCCCGCCGAGACCTACATGCGCTTCGATGAGGTCAAATACCGCTATCCCGGCTTCCGGGGCCAGGTCCGCAGCATCCGCGACTACCCGATCAACGCCGGCGGCAACCTCCTCGGCTATGTCTCCGAAGTGGACCAGGCCTTCATGGATCGCCATCCGGGCGAATACAAGCGGGGCGACTATGCCGGCAAGACCGGCATCGAGGCCGCGCGCGAGGCGGACCTGCGCGGTGAAAAGGGCTACCACATCTACCTGCGCAACGCCAAGAACCAGGTCGAACAGCCCTACAAGGACGGGGAGGAGGATGTGGAGGCCGTCCCCGGCCACGATATCGTCACGACCATCGATGCGGACCTGCAGCAGTTCGGACAGGAACTGATGCAGAACAAGGTCGGCTCCATCGTCGCCATCGAGCCGGCGACGGGCGAGATCCTCGCCCTCGTCTCCAGCCCGGGCATCGACGTCACCCAGCTGGCCGACATCGGCAAACACTACAAGGAGATCGCCCAGAACCCCTACAAGCCGATGTACAACCGCGCCGTCCAGGCCTCCTACCCGCCCGGCTCGGTCTTCAAGCTGGCCAACGGCCTCATCGGCCTCGAGGAAGGCGTCCTGAAACCGGAATACCAGTATCCCTGCAACCACGGCTACCACTTCGGGGCCGGCCACAAGCTCGGCTGCCACGGCCACCCGTCGCCGCTGGACATGGAAACGTCCATCATGATGTCCTGCAACGCCTATTACTGCTACGTGTACCGGAACATCCTGGACAACAAGAAGTACAAGGGCATCGACGAGGCGATGGACGCCTGGCGGGAGTATGCGCTGAGCTTCGGTTTCGGACGGAAGCTCGGGACCGACTTCCCGTCCGAGCTCGGCGGCAACATCCCGTCCGGCAGTTTCTACAACCGGCGCTACGGCAAGGGCCACTGGAACTCCATCACGGTGATTTCCAACTCCATCGGCCAGGGCGAGATCCTCATCACGCCCATGCACCTGGCGAATTTCTGCGCCACGGTCGCCAACCGCGGCCACTACATCATCCCGCACATGATCAAGGCCTCGGAAGGGGTGGAGATCGACCCCAAATACTACGAGCGGCAATATACGCTGGTCGATACCACCCAGTTCCCGAAAGTCATCCAGGGCATGTGGCGGGCCGTCAACAGCGGCCCGGGCATGGGCGGAACCGCCTGGGTGGCCGCCGTGCCCGGCCTCGACATCTGCGGCAAGACCGGCACCGCCCAGAACCCGCGCGGCGCGGACAACTCCGTGTTCATCTGCTTCGCGCCGAAGGACCATCCGAAGATCGCGGTAGCCGCCTATGTGGAGAACGGCGGCTTCGGCGCGACCTGGGCCTGCCCGCTGGCCTCCCTGATGGTCGAGAAGTACCTGACGGGTGACACGCAGCGGAAAGACCTGGAAAGAAGAATGAAAGAGGGGAACCTCATGGGCCGTGTAAAGAAAGACAAATGATCCTGGAGAATCAGACCAAACGGGGGCTCGGCCAGTCCGTGGACTGGAAGCTGATCGGCTGCTACCTGCTGCTGATCCTGATCGGCTGGGTCAATGTCTATTCCGCCAGCCATGCGACCGACGGGACATCCGCCCTCGATTTCGCGACGCGCAGCGGCAAGCAGCTCGTCTGGATCGTCACGGCCTTCGGCCTCGCCGGCCTCATCCTCTTCGTCATCCCCGCCCGCTGGTGGGAGGGGCTTGCGCCGTGGCTGTATGCAGGCGTGGCCTTCCTGCTCGTCGCCGTCATCTTCCTCGGCGTCGAAGTCAAGGGCTCGCGGTCGTGGTTCGCGTTCGGCCCCGTCCGCTTCCAGCCGGCTGAGGTCTCGAAAATCACGACTTCGCTGCTGCTCGCGGTCGTGATGAGCCAGCCGAACTTCAAGATCTCCCAGATCAAGAGCTTCATCCTGACCGCCCTGGTCATCGCCCTGCCGATGCTGATCATCCTCGGCGAGAAGGAGACCGGCTCGGCCCTCGTCTATGCCGGCTTCATCTTCGTCCTCTACCGGGAGGGCCTGTCCGGCTGGTGGCTGGCCCTGATCGGGCTCGTCATCCTGCTGTTCATCACCACCCTGACCCTCAGCCCCTATACCTCCATCGTCATCCTGATCGCCGTCCTGTGCATCTGCAACGCCTTCCAGCGGCCGAAGGAATTCATGCCGTGGATCCTTATCGGCGCGGGCGTCGTGCTCGTCCTCTCGCTCATTCCCTGGCTCTGGGGCCTGCTGACCAGCCATATCACTGCCGTGAACGAGCTCCGGACGAACCTGGTGACAGTGCCCGAGGCCGACGCCCCCACGGGGCTTTCCAAGCTCTCGTTCCTGCTGAAAATCGAGCCGCTGCACATCCTGCTCGTCCTCGCGCTCGGCGCCATTCCGTGGTTCACCATCAAGTCTTTCCGGGAGCGGAACCTCTTCCTCGGCCTCTCCGTCGCGACCCTCGTCGCCGGGATCGTCCTCGTCTTCTCGACCGACTTCATCTTCCAGAAAGTCCTCCAGGACCACCAGCGGAAGCGCATCGAAGTCCTGCTCGGCATGAAGGAAGACCTCTCCGGGGTGGGGTACAATGTCAACCAGTCGATGATCGCCATCGGCTCCGGCGGCATGCGCGGAAAAGGCTTCCTGAACGGCACCCAGACCGCCTACGGCTTCGTCCCCGAGCAGAGCACCGACTTCATCTTCTGCACCGTCGGCGAGGAGTGGGGCTTCGCCGGCTGCCTCGTCGTCATCCTGCTGTATGTCTTCCTTATCGTCCGGCTCATGCTGGATGCCGACAAATGCCGAGAGTCCTTCACGCGGATCTACGGCTACTGCGTCGCGGCGTGCGTCTTCATGCACCTGTTCATCAACGTGGGCATGACCATCGGGCTCATGCCGGTCATCGGCATTCCTTTGCCGCTGCTGTCCTACGGCGGCTCGTCGCTGTGGGCCTTCACCGTCCTGATCTTCATCTTCATCGCCCTGTACCGGCAGGAGAAAAAGTATTTCTGATCCATGAGTCCGTACGCCGTCATGGCGGTCATCGCCGCCTATTTCGCCGTCATTTTCCTCGTTTCCCGGCTGTCCGGCAAGGGGGGCGCCGACTTTTACGGGGGCCGCAAGTCCCCCTGGTGGGTCGTCGCCATCGCGATGATCGGCGCCTGCATGTCGGGGGTCACCTTCGTTTCGGTGCCCGGGATGGTCGCCGTCAGCGGCCTCGGTTACCTGCAGATGTGCCTCGGGTTCATGGTCGGATATGTCGTCATCGCCTTCGTGCTGATGCCGCTCTACTACCGGCTCGGGGTGGTGTCCATCTACCAGTACCTGGAGCAGCGGTTCGGGGTCTCGACCTACAAGACCGGCGCCTGGTTCTTCTTCATTTCCAAGATGTTGGGCGCCTCCGTGCGGCTATTTCTCGTCTGCGTCGCCCTGCAGCTGCTGGTCTTCGACCCCCTCGGGCTGCCGTTTGCGCTGAACGTCGTGGTCAATGTCGCCATCGTCCTGGCCTATACCTTCCGGAACGGCGTGCGCTCCGTCATCTGGACCGACACGCTCAAGACGGTCTGCATGGTGGTCGCCGTCGTGCTCTCGATCGTCTTCATCGCCCGGAACCTCGGCCTCTCCTTCAGCGGGGTCGTCGCTTCCATCCGCGGCAGCGAAATGTCCCGGATCTTCTGGTTCGACGACGTCAACCATCCGCAGTATTTCTGGAAACAGTTCCTCGGCGGCCTGTTCACCGTCATCGCGACGACCGGCCTGGACCAGGACATGATGCAGCGGGCGCTCAGCTGCAAGGATCACCGGGATTCACAGAAGAACCTCCTGGTTTCCACCGTGTTGCAGACCGTCGTCATCTTCCTGTTCCTCTGTCTGGGCGTGCTGATGTACCAGTTCGCGGCGGCGACCGGCATCAGCGCGACGGGCGACAAGCTCTTCCCGGCGGTCGCCACGGGCGGCGGCCTCCCCGGCATCGTCGGCATCCTGTTCATCGTCGGCCTCGTCGCAGCCGCCTACGGCGCCGGCGGCTCGGCCCTCACCTCCCTGACCACCTCCTTCTCCGTGGACATCCTCGGGCTGGGCGCGGCGGTGAAAGGCGCCGGTGGCGACGCCGACCGCATCCGCAAGTTCGTGCATGTTGGGATGGCCGTATGCATGGCTCTGACCATCATCATTTTCAATGCATTGAACTCCACCAGCGCCATCGACGCCGTGTACAAGGTCGCAAGTTACACCTACGGCCCGCTGCTCGGCCTGTTCGCCTTCGGCATCTTCTCGAAGCGCGCCGTCCGCGACCGCTGGGTTCCCCTCGTCGCGCTCCTCGCCCCGGCCCTCTGCCTGGTCCTCCAGCTCAACTCCGAGCGCTGGTTCGGCGGCTACAAGTTCAGCTACGAACTCCTCCTGCTCAACGCCGCCTTCACCATCCTCGGCCTCTGCTGCCTCCTGCGCCCCCGCAAAACCCGCTAAACCACGCAAAGCCGCGTCACAACACCCGTTTGCCCGCAGCCGCCCCGCGGCGCCTCTCCTGCGCCCCCGCAGCGCCCGCTAACCCGCACAAAGAATTGGACACACCACCACTGAGCGGTCCTGGAAAGATCCGAAACGAAAGAGAGCGTTTGAGGTAAAACCGGTCGGAAAGGACATTGTGAAATAGTTGTGCACAAAATCGGCCATAGAACGCTGTTTCCGTGCAGCACTCGCACTCGAAACCCCCAAGTCATGCACAGAATCGGCCTCTGGAGGCCATAAACGTGCAGCACTTTTTTAGTATGTACGCCGACTTTTCCCCCCAGGACACAGATTGGACCGCCACCGTCAGGACGTGGCGGCTAAAATGCTGAACACTCGTGTTTTATGTAAACTTTCGGCACGCTTTTGCGTCCGAAAATATCATGATATCGCTTACTGTCAAACAGTTAGCCGCCACGACCTGACACGGCGCCCAATGCCTGAAATGGTGACTCCGCACTGACTATATATAATATATATGGTATGATAATTTCTCCTCCCCTGATGAAAAAAAGAAAAGATATTTGGATGTTTAAAAGGAATCCACTATATTTGCAAACGATTGCAAACCGACATGGCATCCAAATCGACCACCATTTCAGACATTGCGAAGCGTCTGAACGTGTCTACATCCACGGTTTCCCGTGCCCTTAACGGCAGCAAACTCGTTGCCGAGGAGGTGCGGAAAAGAGTCGTGCAGGAAGCCAAGAAGATGGGATACGCCCCCAACCCCATCGCCGTCGCCTTGAAGACGGGCAAGACCAAAACCATTGGCATGATTGTCCCGCTGATCAATCGGAACTATTTCGTTGAAGCCATCGCCGGAGTCGAGTCCGTCATCTATGACGCGGGTTACGATCTGATCATCGCATCCTCCGGCAACTTTTATGAACGGGAAAGAAAAATCGTCGAATCACTGGCCCAGGGAAAGGTGGTAGGCGTTATTGCCGCCGTGGCGGCGGAAACGACAGACTATTCCCATTACCGGAACCTGATCGACAAGGGCGTTCCGATTGTAATGTTCGACAGGCTGATGCCATTGGACGGCATGAGCAGTGTTGTCCAAGACGATTTCCAGGGAGCATACAATGCAACCCGGCATCTCCTCGAGCAAGGTTGTCGCAAGATTTTCCATTACAGGGGGCTACAGAACGTGTCCATGTGGAACGCCCGCGAGAAAGGGTACCGCCAAGCCATGGCCGACGCCGGAATCACCGTCCAGAAGGGATGGGTACACACGGCCTTGACAACGCCGGAGGAGGGTGAAAGATATGCCAGGAAACTGCTGGCCAAGGGGGATATTCCCGATGGTATCCTCTTTTCAGGAGATTTTGCCGCCAAGGCGGCCATGGAGGTCTTCACGGAAAACGGCGTCCGGATTCCGGAAGACGTGGCCATCGTCGGCTTTGTCAACGAACCCTGGGACAAATACCTCACACCACCGCTTTCCTCTATCGAACAGTTTCCCTATGATATCGGGAAAGAAGCGGCACGCCTGATGCTGCGCGCCATCGAAGGAGGCAAACCGCGGAAGATTGTGCTCGACACGGAGCTCATCATCCGCCAATCCTCCAAGAAACTGAAATAGACAATAATCCCGGACACGACATAGACTCCCATCCGAAAGGACATTTTAGTTTATGGAGTTTTTGCAATCGTTTGCAAACTAAAAGACATGAAAAAAATACTGAATTGGTTCATCAACCTGTACGCCGTCTGGGTCATTTTGAGTTTCGTCATCGGCTATTTCTGGCCGAAGTCCTTTCTCTGGTGCGCAAAGGGCAGTTTCTCGACCTATGCAATGGCCGTCGTCATGCTTAGTATGGGGTTGTCACTGAAAATCAGCGACTTTGAATTTATATTCAAACAACCGAAAACCATCGTACTGGCTGCCATTTCGCAATTCACGGTCATGCCGCTGTCCGGATTCTGCCTGGCCATCCTGCTGGGCCTTCCCAAAGAATTCGCCGTCGGTCTTATCATTGTCGCCTGCTGCCCCGGAGGAACGGCGAGCAATATGATCGCATATATCGGCCGGGCAAACCTCGCCCTTTCCGTCATTTCGACGGCCATGTCGACATTCCTGGGAATCATCTTGACCCCACTCCTCACAAAACTACTTGCTGGTCAAATGGTTCCAGTGGATGCCTGGGGCATGTTCCTCAACGTGGTCAAGGTTGTCCTCCTACCGGTAACCCTGGGAGCATTCATCAACTGGAAGTTCCCGGAGTTTGTCAAAAGACTCGGCCAGACAGGGCCGGTTCTCTCTACCATTGCAATCGTCTTCATCTCCGGAGGAATCATCGCTCCTGCCGTTGTCAGCGGCAAGGCCGAACTCCTCCAGATGGCAGGAAAACTCCTGCTGGCAGCCACGCTCCTGCATGGCATGGGTTTCGGCCTGGGCTACGGGTTAGCCCGGATTTTTAAATACAATGTTCCGATTGCCAAGGCCGTCGCGTGCGAAACAGGCATGCAGAATGGTGGACTGGCAGCAGTCCTGGCCAAGAACAATTTCCCGGCTTTCATGCCGATGATCAGCGTGCCTGCCGTTTTCTGCTCGGTAATGCAGACCGTAGTCGGAGGCATCCTGGCAACGATCTGGCGTTTTACTTCCCGAACCGACCATGAGTAACAGGACAAATATCTACTATTGGAAATGCGATCGCCCGGAAGCCTTTGCGACACTGGGCAAGCAGTGGTGCAACCCCGAGCGGGAACAACTGGAGGCTGATCTTGACAGGCTCTGCCGGTCGCTTTTCGGAGACGACCGCTACCGTCTGGAACAGACCTTCGGCCAGGGCAATCACCGGAACTACAAGGTCCGCCATAAGGACCGCTGCTATTTCATCCGGGTGGAGAACAGTCATGACTGCGATGATTACATGATTGTTGAAACTGAGGTTATCCGGCTTGTCAGCCAGGTTGGGGTTCCCGTGCCCCGGATCTATACCGTCGATGCCTCCCGTTCCACCTTCCCGTTTGCATTCCAGGTCATGGATTGCTTTCCGAACCCGGATATCAACGGACTATACAAAAAAGGAGAGCTCGATACGACAGCCATCATGCGGCAGCTTGGCGGTCATATTGCCCGCTGGCAAACGATCACGACCGACGGATTCGGGCTTTTCAATACGGACCTGCTACGCTCCGAGGGGGTCCTGAGGGGCTTGAGCCCGAACTACCCGGACTATTATCGCCTCAACCTGGACAACCACCTGGATTTCCTGTCCGCCCGGGGATTCATCAGCCCCGGCTTCGCCGCGGAAATCCGGCGGACCGTGGAAGAGAACGCTTCTTTTCTTGAACTGGACTCCGGTTGTCTGGTCCACAAAGACATCGCTTTCTGGAATCTTCTGGGAACGCGGGACAGGATTCTTTCCGTCATTGACTGGGATGATACCATCATGGGGGATCCGACCGACGACCTCTCGCTAATGGCCTGCTATCATTGCTGGCAGGAACTCCAGCCTTTATTTGACGGGTACAGTGCCGTCAGGCCCCTGCCGGACCAGTTCGAAAAACGATTCTGGTTGCACCTGCTCCGAAATATCCTCTTCAAGGCTGTCATCCGGGTCGGTGCCGGCTATTTCAACAAGGACATCGATTTTTTTCTGGTCCAGTCAGAGCAGGGCGGGAGCGGTCTTAAAGCCTTTACCTTATCCCGCCTCGTGGCGGCTTATGACGGACTGCACGGAAATCTCAAACTATCAGACCTATGAACAAAAACAGGACACTGGGAACGGGTACATTCCTTTCCATCGGATCTCCGGTCGTCACGGAAATTGTCTCCATGCTGGGGTTCGACTGGCTCATGTTCGACATGGAGCATGGAAGTTTCTGTGAACACGACCTGCTCTCCAACCTGCAGGCTGTCCGTCCGGGACCGAAAACGATCGTCCGGGTGCGGGAACCCAATCCGACCCTGATCTCGCGGACCCTGGATGCTGGTGCCGACGGGATCATGGTTCCCCATGTCTCTTCAGCCGGACAGGCACTTTCCATTGTGGACGCAATGTATTATCCGCCAAGGGGCTCCCGGGGATTCTCCACCTCCGTACGGGCCATGAAATACGGACTGGAACCCGTCCGGGACACGCTTTCATGGGAACCTCCACTTTTCCTGGCACAGATTGAGAACCGGGAAGGAGTAGAGGCTGCCGCTGAGATAGCGGCCGTCCCCGGTGTGGACATGCTCTTCGTCGGCCCCCGGGACCTCTCGCTGGACCTCTCCGTCCGCCCGGACCCGATTCCTTTCGACGAGGCCCTCAAACGTGTGGCACGCGCCGCTGCTGCAGCAGGAAAACAGGCCGGCATCCTCGTCCGGGACATGTCCGACATAGGAAAATTCAAGGACTACGGATATTCAGCGCTCGCCATCGGCTCAGATTCGGGTGCGTTGAAAAATGGTTATAAACAATACATGCCATGAAAAAAAAATTGATACTCCTGCTGGCGCTCACAGTGTCCCTCTCCGCATCGGCTCAGGTCTCCAGCCAGATGCTTGCACTCTGTGATTCCCTGGCCATGCAACCTCCCGTCATCCGCCGGATGACGAAAGCGGACCGGGGGAAATACAGCGTCAAGAATCTGGACTACGGAATGACCATCGGTATTGAGCGGACACCGAAGGGACGGATCTGGAACTGCCTTGTCGGAGGCGGAGACAACGCCGATGCCTTCTTCGTGCTGAACTGGAGTGACAATAACGGCCGGAAATGGTCTGATATCCAGTTTATTGTCGACCCTCATAATCCCGCACACCCGTTCAAGCGGAGGACCATCGTCGGGCAGCTCTGGACAGATCCGAAAGGTCGCCTGTGGCTCTTCATGGACCAGGCAATGACGTATTATGACGGGCGGTCCGGAAACTGGTGCGCAGTATGTGAGAACCCGGACGATGCCCATCCCGTGTGGTCAGCCCCCCGCTATATCGGCTTCGGATGCACCCTGAACAAACCGACCGTGCTCTCCACTGGCGAATGGGTGCTTCCAGTAAGCCTCTGGGTCAGGAGCCGATTGAATGTCTGCATGGAAAAGGGCTGGACCGTAAACCCGCTCTGCGAAGCACATCATGAGCTGGACCCCCTCCGGGGGGCACACACCTTCGTTTCCACAGACGAGGGCGAGACCTGGGAGGACCGGGGGTTCGTACTCATGCCGAAACCCTCCTTTGACGAACATCTGTATATCGAGCGCAATGACGGCCGGCTCTGGATGACCGCCCGCACGGGCATCGGAATCTGCGAGTGCTTCTCCTCTGATGGCGGCTATACCTGGACAGAGCCTGCACTGTACCAGCCACATGTCAATTCGCGGCATTTCATTCTTCGGCTTCAGTCCGGGCGGTTGCTGCTGATCCGCCATGGGGACCCGCAGACCCGTACTCACAAGCGCTCTCACCTCAGCGCGTGGCTGTCAGACGATGACGGCGCCTCTTGGAAAGGAGGTCTCATGCTTGATGAACGGGCTGGCGTATCCTATCCAACCGGTTTTCAGGCGCCGGACGGAACCATCTATATTTCTTATGATTATGAACGGACCCGCGAGGGCGAACTCTATCTGAACCGATTTACGGAGGAAGACGTACTCTCCGGAAAGATTGTTACCCGCAAATGCTATGTCCGGCGGCTGTTCTTCAAGCCCGGACGCGTCCGATTCTCCGAAGCAAATCTCTCAGAATAAATTGTTATGGACCTTCACAGAACAACGGGTCTGCTCTGCGCAGTACTTATCCTCGCAACAGCATCCGCTTCGGCCCAACCGAAGAAAACCGTGTCGGGAACGGTGACAGGCGCCGACGGCGCCCCGCTCCCCGGTGTTACGGTGATCCTTGCCGGCAGTTTCAACGGCACGACCACCGGTAACAAAGGTGAGTACATCATAGAGGCAGCAGCCGAAGATGTGCTCCTGTTCTCTTGTATCGGATTCAAGGAAACCAGTATCCAGGTCGGAAAGAAAAACCGGATCGACATCGTCTTGGAAGAGGATACGATCACCTTGGAGGAAACCGTGGTCACCGCCTTAGGCATTAAACGGTCGGAAAAAGCCCTGGGTTATTCCGTGTCGAAAGTTGAAAGCGAAGACCTCAACAACGCCGTCAGCAGCAACTGGCTGAACGGTCTTTCGGGCAAGGTGGCGGGACTCAATTTCGATTCTGCCTCCGCCGGACCGTCAGGATCGATCCGTGTCACCCTGCGCGGCGAGAGTTCCCTCAATCCATCCAAGAGCGAAGCCCTTTTCGTCGTCGACGGCATTCCGATCAACAGCAACATGCTTTCGACCAGCGGACAGTCATCCTCGGCCTACAATGCGACCAGCGTAGACATGCCCATTGACTACGGTAACGGCGCCAGCGACCTCAATCCGGATGACATTGAATCCGTCACCGTGCTCAAAGGCGCTGCCGCAACCGCCCTTTATGGCTCCCGCGCCGCAAATGGTGCAATCGTTATCACAACCAAAAGCGGCAGGATCGGTAAAGGCCTGGGCGTCACCTTCAGTTCCTCTTATACTTGGGAGCGCCCCGGCTATTGGCCGGACTTTCAGGATCAATACGGTGCAGGAAACCGCAATTCCATCGCCCAGGAGACCCTGTATTCCTTTTATAAGATATCCGAGGAAGGGATTGCCGCATCCAGCAACCACTACGCTTATGGCCCGAAATTCGATGGCCAGATGTTCTACCAATACGGCAACATCGACGAATACGGCAACTACTACAAAACGGAATGGGTCGCCCGGGACTGGTACAAAGGCTTTTTTCAGTCCGGTTTGACGGCAACAAACACGGTAGTAATTGAAGGCAACAACGGAAAGGGCTCCAATGGTCGCGTTTCCTATTCCGACACGCGCAACAGTTGGATCACCCCGAACAGCGGCTATGGTCGGCAGGTACTCTCCGCCTCTTTCGCTTCCCAGATCAACAAGTGGATTGATTTGAGTATCAAAATCACCTATAACCACAAGGGAAGCGACAACATGCCCATGTCCGGATACGGCCGCTCAACCATCATGGGAACCCTGTTCTGGTTGTCCCCGAACATTGACATCAACTGGATGCGGGACTACCGCGATGTGGCCGTTTCAAAGAATTATTCTGGCAGTAACCAGTTCTACTCCAATGCGGACAGCGTCTTCCAGCAGTGTTATGAGCAACTCAACACAATGGACCGCGACCGTCTCTACGGCAATGTCGTGGCCAGCATCGATTTCACGCGCCACCTCAATCTGATGCTCCGTACCGGCCTGGACCACTCCAGCGATCTCCGCACCCTGCAGAAGCCTTGGGGCAGCCATACATACAACCACGGCCGCTACCAGGAGAGTATCATTACCCAGCGGGAGATCAATACCGACTTCCTCCTGAAATACGACAACCGGTTCGGTGCGCTGAAGCAGTTCGCCATAACCGGCATGTTTGGCGGGAACATCATGACCCAGGGCTACTCCAAGTATTCCCAGACAGCCGTGTCCCTGGAGGTGCCTGACCAATACACGCTGGCCAATGCATCGTCAGCTCTGGACACCTATTTCTTTCGCAGCAACAAACAGATCAACAGCCTCTATGGAATGCTGCAACTCAGTTGGAAGGATATGATATTCGTCGATATTACCGGACGGAATGACTGGTCCAGTACCCTGGACCCCCGATGGAACTCCTACTTCTATCCCTCTGTCAGCGCCAGTTTCCTGCTGAATTCGATGCTGGGCATGGGCAAGGGAGTCGATCTGCTGAAGTTCCGGGCCTCCTGGGCCAACGTTGGTAACGACACGAGCGCTTACGCCATCGAGAACTATTACAACAACAGCAATTTCGGCGGAGGCGTCCTGCTGCCGACCACGATCTCATCAGCCGACATCAAGCCGGAAATGACCCGGAGTTATGAACTCGGTCTCGAAGGCCGGTTCCTGACAGGACGGGTCAGTTTTGACCTTGCCGTCTACCGGGCGGAGAGTTACAACCAGATTCTCAGTGCTCCGGTCGACCCGGCGACAGGCTTCTGGAATGCCATGATCAATGCCGGCCTCATCACCAACCAGGGCATCGAGTTTTCGCTGGGTGGACAACCCGTCAGGACACGCGATTTCAAGTGGGACATCCATGCCGTCTACTCCCGCAATGTCAACCGGGTAATCGAACTGGCGGAGGGTGTAGACTCCTGGCAGATTGCCAAACTGAACAATGCACAGGTCCTTGCCATGCCCAACGGAACCCTGGGAGCCATTTACGGGACCGGTTTTTCACGTGTTCCCGAAAACACGGTCATCACGATGGAGGACGGAACGGTCCGGGACATTTCCGGAGAGATCCTGTTCGACGCAGAGACCGGCAATCCTGTCATTGACAAGGCGAACACCCGTTATCTCGGCGAGACACAGAACAAGTGGAAAGGCGGACTACAACAGACCTTCAGTTACAAAGGCTTCCGCCTGGCCCTGCAGGTTGACGGCGCCTTCGGCGGACATGCCTACTCGAACTCGGCGTCCATCCTCTCGATGACCGGAAAACTGACAAACACCCTGGAGGGCCGGTACGACGGCATTATCGGCGACGGATATTGCTATGATGCTGCAAGCGGGACTTATTTCCGGAACAAGACCGTCACCGAAAGCATTTCCTACTACTATGACCAGTGGTACGCACGTGAAAACGTCGAGTCGAACATCTACAGCACGTCCTATATCAAACTCCGGGAGGCCCGCTTCGAGTATTCCCTTCCCAAGCGGCTGATGGACAAAACCAAGTTCCTCAGCGGTGTTTCCTTCGCCGTTTACGGACGGAACCTTGCCATGTGGACGAAGTGGCCCATCTATGATCCCGAAGTCGCCTGCCTGGACGGGACCACCATCACTACGGGTCTTGAAGCAGCCGCTTTCCCGATGACCCGGTCCTTCGGTTTCAACCTGAAAATCAAATTCTAAAACGGGTACGCTTATGAAACGGATCACTATCCTCCTCCTGGCGGCATTCGCCGCCCTCGCCGGAACGACTCTCGCATCCTGCGACCATTTCGCCGAGTTGAACGAGAACCCGAACCAGATCACCTACGGCAACGTCACCCCGTCCAAGCTGCTCCAGGATGTCCTTTACTCGGGCCATTGGACCGTCTTTTACCGTTCATGGCGCATCAACGGTCAATTGATGCAATACAACATCCAAACGAACGGCATGGAACTCACGGCCAATTACGATGTACGGGCAACGGAGTCCGCAACCCTATGGCAAAACCTGTATCGATGGGCAGCAGGCGCCAACCACATCGCCGTCATCTCGGAGGCACAAGGCGACGCAAATATGCAGGCCATCGGCCTTACCCTCAAGGTTTATCTGTCCGAATCCATCACAGCCATCTTCGGTGACATTCCTTATTCCGAGGCTTTCCAATGGACGGAACTTGTCTCCCATCCCAAATATGATGACCAGGAGGCCGTGTATACCCGGATGCTTGAAGAACTGGAGAAGGCCAACAGCCTGTACAACACATCCAAGACGCTCGATTATCCGGAAAGGGACCTGCTCTATCAGGGAGACATCTCCCGTTGGAAAAAGTTTACGAATTCCCTCCGCATGCGTCTGCTGATGCGATGCAGTAAGTGTCGGATGGAAAAACTCGACCCTGCCTCGGAAATGCAGAAAATGGTTTCGGACCCGGAAACCTACCCCTTGTTTTCCGCCAATTCTGACGGCGCCATCTTCCGATATACGGGAATCAACCCCAATTACAACGGCTTCGGTCCCACGACTTCAACGGATCCGATGAGCACCAACATGCGGCTTGGCGCCACATTCGTCAACAAAATGATGGCGAGCGGCGATCCCCGGATCTCATTCATGGCAAAGGCCAACAATGGGGAATACATCGGACTGGAAGCCGGACAGACCAACGATTATATCGCACTGGTCGCTCCAACGGCCTGTACCTTCAATGCAAACCTGAGTACGGACACCGCCCCTTCTACGCTGATGAATTACGCCGAACTGCTCTTCATCGAGGCAGAGGCGGTTTTCCGCGGGCTGATCAATGGGGGAAAGACCGCGAAAGAACTGTACGATGCCGCCGTAACCGCTTCCGTCCGACAATGGATGGGAAACGAAAGCTGGCAACCCGGCGTATTTCTCCAGGAGCCTTCCACGGCCGCTTTCAACGGCACGCTGGAACGGATCTTGGACCAGAAATACCTCGCCACGTTTCTCTGCGGCTACGAAGCCTGGTGCGACTACCGCAGGACCGGCTTGCCCGTCATGCAGACCGGACCGGCACATGTCAACAAAGACGCACAGGGGAAGGTTGTCCTGCCTACTCGCCTGCGTTATCCACTCATTACCCAGACCTCCAATGGCGAAAACTGGCGCAAGGCCGTCTCACTCCTGGAAACAGGCAAAGATGACATGCTCTCGCGTGTCTGGTTTGCCCGGGGCACCAACTATTAAACGATTCCGGAAATGAAAACAAAACTTCATACCCTTTTGGCTTTTGCCCTGAGCGCAAGTATGCTGGCAGCCTGCTATCAGACACCCGAACCGGCAGGAGAGCCCCTGTTCACCGTCGTTCCCCAGAACGGGACCCATACGTTTGAAATGGGCCCGGAAAAGACATCCCTGACGGATGTCACAGGGCTCAAGGTCTTCGTCTATTCCAACCAGGACTGGAAGATAACACCCTCATTCGAAGACCCGGACGGGGACAACAGCTGGTTCAGTATCTATCCGACCGAAGGAAAAGACGACGGACGTTTCTACATCAATGTTACGGAACTGACGACCCCCTACCCGAGGCGCTGCAAAATCCTGTTTACAAATGGAAAGGGCGAAGAACTCCTGACCGCCGACTTCGTCCAGAACGGGACGGAGGCTTTCATCACCCCGGACATGACCCTGCTCAGCTACGGCTCAGAAGGCGGGGAACTGACTCTCAACATTCGTTCCAACGTCATCTGGGCCGCGGAAGTCAAGCCGGAAACAGCCGGAGCCGATGTCTCCTGGTGTCGGTTGGGCGCGTCCGGTGCAACCAGCCAAACCGTTGTCACAACAGCCAATACAGGCGACGACAAACGGGCCGCAATCATCCATTTCTACATGGTTGGACGGGAAGAGGTCTTTGCCGATGTCACCGTCACCCAACTGCCGGAGTTCAAAATCAGCAACGCCACCCTCATCACCATCCGTGAAGCGCTGCAGCACAGCGGTATCATCGAAGACAACCTGAAATTCCAGGGTTACGTCATCAACGACAGTGAGACCGGGAACATGGACGATGAGAGCGACCTGTTCCTCCAGGATGACAGCGGACGGGGCATCGCCGTCCGGCTCCCGGATGCCACGCGCTATCCCGCAGGCACGAAACTCTCCGTATGGATGACCGGCGGCATCCTCCAGGACAGTGACGATGGCATTGTCCGCCTCTACAACATGGCTGCCGGCACTTTCTCGACCGAAACGACGCTGACCGGAACGGAAGCGACGCCAGTGGACATCTCCGATCTCTCGAAGATGGATGACTATCCCTGCACACTGGTCCGCCTGAAAGGCGTATATTTCACATCTCCGATCGGAACCTTGTACAACGTCGGTTCATGGAAGAGCAAAGCTTGCAGTTATGGACTAACCCGGATTGTCGACAGCGCAGGCCATATCGCCAACATCCGGACCCTCGGCTCCTTTACCCAGAAATTCAATAAGGGACTGACGGCCAATGAATATGACATTACGGGTATCGTCTTGCCCGACAAGGGCGAGTGGCTCCATATCGACGGGGACAAGTCCAACCTCAAGCAGATGGACGGCTATGTCTTTTCCCATTCCCTCCGCATCCGGTCTGTTGACGACCTGAAAGACAAAGGGACGGCTGGACATAAAGTCCCGATCGTCTACTGGCTCGGCATCAACACGACCAACAGCAGTTACTGGGTGCCGGCGTATGGCGAAGGAGAGTTCAACCTGATCAAGGGCATCACGGGAGCAACGGGTCCGAACAACAGCGCCCGCGTATCTTACATCCTCAAGGATATTCCCGGGGCGGCGGAGGATGCCAACTGCTACCAGGGCTATTCGACCGTTACCTACTTCGATGCTACGTACGGCGGCTATTTCTATGAACTGTCCACATCGACGAAAACCCGCTCCGGACAGATCCTGTTCTCGTTCACCGTCGGAGTCTGGGGCTCTGCCGGACGATACATGAAACTCCAGTCCAGCACGGACGGTGCATCATGGACCGACGTTCCGGGTGCCGACATCGAACTGTGGAACTCCTACTCATCCGGGACAGCCGCTGCAAGCGACTACACCAGACTCTATTCCAACCAGTCCTTCGCATTCATCATTCCGGATGGCGCCGGAAAAGACCGGCTGTATGTACGCCTTACGACCCAAGGCAAACAAAACAAACGAAGCGACGGGAGCAGTTCCGCCGTTTCCAACGCCTCTTCCTTCGCCCTCTATTATTTCGCTTTTTCGGAACTCAAATGAGACATTCGGCTCTTGTTCTCCTGCTACTGGCGGCGGCCTTGTCCGCCGCCCAGGGGAAAACAGTCCGGCTCACGGATTACGCCTCACGCAGGACCGGGGACGATTGGGCCCCTGCCCTGCGTGAGGCCCTGCAGGAAGCAGATACGGTTCTGGTTCCCGCCGGAACGTATCCATTGTCGGAGACGCGCATCCCTTCGGGAAAAAGCATCATTGGAGACAGACGGAAGACCGTATTCAAAGCATTGTCTTCCAGCCTGTTCCGAGCCGAAGGATCCATTGGGAATGAAATCCCCCTGACGGAAGACCTGCCGGATTTTTCCTCGGAGATCCAGGTGGAGGACGCCTCCCCGTTTGCCGCAGGGGATCTGCTTCTGCTCCGCTCACAACGGAACTGCATGGTTCGGGAAGACTGTGGGGACTGGACCCTTGGACAGACCGTCGCCCGAAAAAAGACTTGTTTTTACGGGGAGTTCCTGACGGTGTCCTCCGTGGAGGACCATACCTTGAAGATCACGACCCGGACTGTGTTCCCCTTCTATCGAAAAGATTGTTCAGCCGAGACTTTCCGGGAGGGATTCGCGACCCGGTCCGCTTCCACCGTCCAGAGAGTGCAACCTGTCCGGAATGTCTTCCTGTCGGGATTTGACGTTGCCGGAGGGAAAGACTGTTGCAGCATCATCCGGTTTTCATACGCATGCAACTGCACGGCGGAGGACATCACGGTTGTCAATCCGGAGCCTCTGTCTTCCACTTCCATGCTTTTCGTCATGAGCCGATGCGTAGATTGCACCATCCGCAAGTGCAATTCCATCTGCACGGAAGCCATGCGGACCGCCGTCCTGAACGATCTTGAGAAGGTCTATGACAATTACAGCAAATACAACAATTTCCGGATCATCAGTTGCCGTGGCTGCACCTTCGAGGGCTGTTCGGACAATTTTGCCACACATGCCTTTTCCATTACCTATTCGGGACTGCCCAGCACCCATTGCAGGATTATCGGCTGCCGGTCGCTGAATTCCATTTGGGCAGGGATTATCGCACAACAGAACACCCCCTGGTCGGAACTCGTCGCCAACACGGTCCTGCAGTCCGGCCAAGGGGTCTTTGCCGGATGCCGCTGGTCCAAGGTGGCCAATAACTATGTCCGGACTGAACTGCCCCATGACACGAATTATTATTACACGCATCTTTCCCGTGGCGGAACCGTCGGTATTGCAGTATTTGAGGGATATGCACGGGAATGCGTAGTAACAGGAAACACAGTTTCAGGGTTTTATACAGGTATTGCCGTGCTTGATGGCTATGAACAGCGCAACATATTCGACGGTAAAAGCGATCTGGTCATCGAAAACAACAGCGTATCCGCTTGCATTACCGGTTTTTCCATCTACAAGAACAAATACAACACGGATCGGACAGATCTCGGAATAACACTTCGTGACAACGAGTTCATCGGACTCGGGGAAACCTTCAGTCTGGGTGGTGCGGAACGGTCCGGATTCGGAGCGAGACTGCCCCGCAGCATGGGTGTCCGACTCGTTGGAAACAGCTTTTCCAACTTTAAGTTCGGGATTCACATGAACGGTTTCCCCGACGGCATCCATATTGTAGCAAACCGGGTAGGTCACTGCCGCTATGGTATCTTCCTCTCGACAGAAAACGACAACCCGAACCGGCTGGAATCCCACCTGGAGATCCGGGACAACCATTTCGAAGAGATCGGATTGAAAGAATTCGGCGGTTTGTTCCAACCGTTTGTGATACTTGTAAAATGAAAAGGTCAATCCTCCTGGTATTGCTGACAGCGTTCTCCTGCACGAAGCCCGCTGCGCCCAACCCCGCCCTCGCCGAAAAGAGCCTGCTGGACTTCGCAGCCTACAAGAGCGGGGAGAACTGGGGACCGGCGCTGCAGCAGGCCAGCAAGGAATGCCGGCGTATCCACATTCCGGCAGGGACGTACAGGATGTCCGCCGTCCGGGTGGCGTCCGATACGGAAATCACCGGGGAGGGCGAAGCCACCGTCATCATTCCCACCTCGACCATCCTGTTCCGGGTGGAAGGGCTGGCGGACGAGCCCGTGACCATCGGAGCGGACATTCCGGACTTCAGCAACAGCCTGACACTCAGCAGGGAAGCCGGCTTCCAGAAAGGCGACATGCTCATCCTCCAGTCCCAGCGCAACTGCATGTTCCGGGAGGACTGCGGGGACTGGACGCTCGGGCAGACCGAGTCCAAAGGCCGGACCTGTTTCTTCGGGGAAATCCGGGAGGTGGCCGCCGCTGAAGGGGCGCAGATTACCTTGACGGACAATCTGCAATTCCCTTTCTACAAGGCGAATGCGACCGGGGAAACCGTCAAGGACGGATTCGAGGCGCGGGGCGCGACGACCGCCATGCGGGTCGTTCCGGCTGAAAACGTGACCATCCGGAACCTCAGCGTGAAGAACATCCCCAAATGCCTCGAAATCATCCGCTTCAAATACGCCCGGCACTGCAGCGCATCGGATATCACCGCCTTGTCGGAGGAGCGGTATGAAGACGGGGCGCAACTCCAGCTCTTCAAGACCAACCTCGCCGCCGACTGCCACTTCTACCGCTGCCATTCCCGCTTTTCCGGAGCGGCGGCCGACCAGGTGAAAGGCATCGGGCACATCTATGCCAACTACAGCATTTTCAACACCTTCCGCCTCATCAGTTCCGACCGATGCTCCTTCGAAGAATGCAGCGACAATGCCGCCTCGCACGCCTTCTCCGTCACTTACGGCAACGGAAGCATCCCCTCGGTCCATTGCAAGGTCACCGGATGCCGCTCAGATAACTCCGTCTGGGCCGGCGTCGTTTCCCAGCAATGCACACCCTGGACCGAACTCTCCGGAAACACGGTCACCGGCTCCTCCCAGGGCATCTTTGCCGGAAGCCGCTTCTCCGTCATCCGGGGCAATACCGTCACGACCACGCTGCCGTACGACACCGACCACTATTATGCACACCTCTCCCGGGGCGGCACGACCGGTATTGCCGTCTTCGAAGGTTATGCACGCGGCTGCAAAATCAAGGACAATACCGTCATCGGCTTCCGTACAGGCATCGCCGTCATGGACGGCTACGAGAAGAACAACATCTTCGACGGCCCCGCCGACCTGACCGTCAGCGGCAACCGGGTCCGGGACTGTTTCAATGGCTTCAAGGTCGTCCGGAACAGCTACAACAAAGCGGCCGTCGACCTGGCTGCAACCCTGACGGGCAATGAATTCCACGCCGCGGCAGAAGCGGCGGCGACCGGTATCGGCATCGACAGGGGCAGGGCCGGCGGCATTACCCTCTCGGACAACAGCCTGACAGGCTTCGCCACGGAAATCAAGCCCTGACAGGGGCCGGAAGCGGCCGCCGGGCATCGGAGCCGGCGGGAAGAGCCGGAGCGCCGGGCAATCAGAACTGGAAGTAAATGAAACTCTGGAGGTCCGCCGTGATGAACTGGTAGAAGAAGAGGATGATGGCGACGACGACGAGGGCCATCACGGCGAGGGGCATGCGGGCGAAAGCGAGGCGGTAGCGGCGCTTGAAGCGCTCGGGGAGCCAGTGGATGAGCATGCCGAAGACGAAGAGGAGAAGCACAGGGGCATGCTGGGCCATCATGGCCGGAACCTTGGAGAGGTCCCAGGCGGAGCCGATCTGGGCCACCATGTTTTTCGCCGTATTCCACGCAACCTCATTCGCTTCCGCAGGGTCGAGGTTGGAGCCGGAACGGAAGAACAGGCGGGTGAAGGTAATGAAGACGAAGGTCTGGAACACGGCCCAGGCACGGGCAATCCAGGGCCCCGCCCCCTTGCCGTCGAATTCGACCGCCGGAGCGCGGAAGATGCTGCGGACCAGGCCCGGCAGCGTCCCGACGCAGGTGATGAGCATCCAGACGAAGAAGAGGTTCCAGACCGGCGCAGGAGCATAGATCCGGAGCGCATACAGGCCGCCGCAGATGGCTGCCGTGACGAAGAAGCGCAGCGCCGGGGTCATCTTGTTCCAGAACTTGTAGATGATCATCCCGATGCCGTTCAGGCCGCCCCAGATCACGAAATTCCAGCTGGCGCCGTGCCAGAGGCCGCCGAGGAGCATCGTGTCCATCGAGTTGACGTTGGTGACGATTTTCCGGCGGGAGGAGGGCTTGAACAGGGCGAAGAGCGCCACCACGAGCGCGATGCCGCCCGCCACCGCCGCGACCCAGATGCTCCCGGAGAGGAACACCGCCACGCCGATGAAGCCGAAGATGCAGAGCCAGGTGCCCACGGTCCCGTTACGGTTGCCGCCGAGGGGGATATAGACATAGTCCTTCAGCCAGTTGGAAAGGGTCATGTGCCAGCGTTTCCAGAACTGGCCGGCGTTCGTGGCCTTGTACGGCGAATTGAAGTTCTTCGGCAGCCAGAACCCCATCAGCATCGCGACGCCGGTGGCGATGTCGGTATAGCCGGAGAAGTCGGCATAGACCTGCAGCGAATAGCAGAACAGGGCCGACAGGTTCTCGAACCCGCTGTACAGCAAGGGGTTCTCGAAGACACGGTCGCACAGGTTGACGGCGATGTAGTCCGACAGGACGAGCTTCTTGACGAGACCGTTCATGATCCAGAACACCGCGATGCCGAACCAGCGGCGGCTGAGCCGGTAGGGACGGTGGAGCTGGGAAATGAACTCCGAGGCCCGCACGATCGGGCCGGCGACCAGTTGCGGGAAGAAGGTCAGGTAGAAGCCGAAATCCAGGAATCCCCGGACGGGCTCGATCCGCCGGCGGTGGATATCGACGACATAGCTGATGGCCTGGAAGGTGAAGAAGGAGATGCCGACCGGCAGGAAGATGCTGTCCACGCGGAAGGCCTCCGTACCCGTCAGGGCATTGCCGGCCGCCGCGAAGACGTCATACACCCCGAAGGACGTCCCGAACAGCTGGTTCACGAAGTCCGTGAAGAAGTAGGCGTATTTGAAGTAAACCAGTGTCGAGAGGTCTACCAGGACGCTCAGCGTCAGGATGGCGCGACGGGCGCCCGCGGTCTTCCGCGAGGCCATCCAGCGCCCCGCGAAGTAATTGTAAACCACCACGAAGAGCAGCAGCAGGACGAACAGTCCGCTGGTCTTGTAGTAAAAGAACAGGCTCGCCGCGAAGAGGTAGGCGTTCCGGAGGAGGACCTTGTTCTGCAGCAGGGAGAAGCCGGCGAACACCAGGGCGAAGAACGCCCAGAAGTAGAACTGGGTGAACAGCAGCGGATGGGCCTGGTCGAAAGCGAACAGGTCCGTGATAAACTGCCGTATGAGATCCCAGGGCGTCATCGCGTCTTCTTCATCGCATCCATGAGCGCGTTGAACAGCAGGTTGCCGAGGAGGTCATACCCGGTGGCCGTAAAGTGGATCCGGTCCGGCTTCATGAGGCCGGCGTTCTCCCAGTCGGCGGCGCTGCCGCTCCCGCCCATCATGTCGAAGAGGTCCCACAGGGCCGCCTTGTGCAGGACCGCGAGGCGCGCGAAGGCAAGCTGGCAGTTCTCCGAATGGATGTTCGGGACGTGGTTCCTGTAACTGTCGTTGTTGGTCGTAAAAAGGATGGCGCAGTGCGGATTCACGGCATGGATGTACGACAGGATCTTCTCATAATTCCGGATGAAGCGGTCCGGGTTGAAATCGGTCCCCTGGATGTCATTGATGCCGATCGAGAGGATCACGAGGTCGGGCCGGACGAAGGCCAGGTCGCGGACGAGGTCACGGCAGTCCAGCCAGGAGCGGGTGGACGAGCCGTTGACGCCGCACTCCGACAGGGTCAGCCCGTGCGCCGGCCGGTCCAGGTAGATGCCCGTCAGGGTGAATTCACCCGGGAAACCGCGGAATCCGACGAAGAGGTTCTCCGCATAATGCGGCAGGTCGAAGTGGTATTTCCAGCCGTCAAAGGTTCCCTGCAGCGTGTCCCGGTCCAGATAGATGACCGGATAGGCGCTGCCGTGGCCGAAGATGTCGACCGTGCGGAAGGAGAAGCGCGGCGACGCTTCCCGGGCCTCGCGCTCGGTGAGGTCCACGAAGAAAACGGCCGAAGAATCGGACGTGGACACCGAGAGGCCCGTCAGGCCGAGGGGGATGGACGGCTCCGGCTTCAGGTTCCGGGTCATGGTCCATTCGCCCGCCGCGCGGGTCGTATAGCCCATAGGGGTGTTCGTCCCGGCCGCATTGTAGGGGAAAACGAGGCCGCGGCCGCCGTCCAGACCGTAGCGGAGGGACATCAGGTTGCGGCGCAGCTGCTGGGTCCAGGTCCCGCCCTGGACGTGCGAGCCGCCGATGTGCAGGATGCGGATGTCGCCCTGGCCGAAAGTCACCAGGGTGTCCATCTTCCGGAGGAAGCGGTCGAAATCCGGACTCTCGCCGGAAGGGTACTGGATCCGGTTGCGGTCCAGCCGGGCGAAGCCGAGGTAGGGGATATGGCGGTGCTGGGCCGCAAGGGAAAGCGGCAGGAGCAGCAGGAGGGCCAGGAGCAGCTTTCTCATTGCTTCATGAATTGTTCCACGCTGTCCCCGGGAAGGGTCTTGCGGAGGGTGTAGAAATCATAATAGACCAGCAGGGAGCGGGCAAGGGCGTCGCCGACGATGCGGGCGCCCTTCTGCGTGAAGTGGATATAGTCCGGGCCCGCATAGGGCGGATTGTGCTTCACCCAGTCCTTCATCGAATTCTCCCCGCCCATGACCCGGTAGAGGTCCCAATAGGCCACGCCGTTGGAGAGGGCCGTGGATTTCAGCGAATCGACCATTTCCGGCAGACGGGGCCAGGTCACGATGTGGCCGCCGACGGACTTGCCCATGTCGGAAGGCCCGATGAAGAGGATCTTCGCCGCCGGCGCCACCCGCCGGAAGTAGCGGATCTGGTTGGCGATCTTGGCCTGGTAGCCCTCGATGACCTTGGTGGAAGTGGCCGCCGGCATGTAGTTGCCGCCGAACTGCAGGATGATGAGGCGGGTGTCGTCGAGGGCGAAACTCCGCTGCATCAGGTTCTCGTCGATCCGGGTGAAAATGGTCCCGGAGCATCCCCGGAGGGGGATATTGTCCACCGCGACGCCGCCCCGGCCATCGGTCATGGCTCCGTAGATCTCCGCATTGCCCGACAGGTAAAGGGAGGCTTTTTCCACCGGATACGGGAAATCCCAGGTGAGGAGCACGGCGCCCAGGGTGTCCTTGGCGAGGACCTTCGGCTCGAACTTGAGGGTGTCCGAGATGACCCGGGCCGAAAACCGGTCGGTGTTGCGTCCGAGCAGGAGCGAGAGGCGGCTGAAGGTCCTGGTGCGGGGAAATGCCGTCTTGCTGCCGGTCGGGCGGATGTGCACGATGCTGGATCCATAAACCTGGTTCAGCTGGGCCATCACGCCATAGCGGTTGTGCGGCGCCCGGCGGGTCAGGGAGTCGCCGTACATCGTATAATGGACGACCTTGCCGACGGTGCTTTTCACGACGCTGGCGGAAGGGACGTTCGTCCGGATGGGGAACATGCCCGTCCCTTCGCCGCCGAAGCGCTCCTGGAGCGCCTCCCGAAGCTCGGCGGACAGGCGGTCCATCTCGATCTGGGAGTCCCCGTAATGGGCGATCCGGTACACTTTCCCGCAACGCCTTCCCCGCTCGAAGTCGAAGAAGACGCTGTCGAAATAAGCATAGTCATCCTCCGGGAGATAGATACGGTTGGCGTTGTCCCTGAAGTAGTTCCGATAGAAGGAAAGTGTATCCTCCTGCATCTCGAAACTCTCCTCCACCGCATCGATCACGGCATCGACATCCACCTTTTTCTCCCCCGCCTCGGCAAGTTTCCGCTGCATCGAGGGGAAACGGAGCGTGTAGCCGAAGACGACGATCCCCTCGGCCGGCCAGAAGACCCACCCGATTCCCATCAGGATGAAAACACCCAGGATGAACGCCAATACCTTACCCGCCTTCATCGTCTTAAAAGGGTGACCGGATCGTCATGCTGACTTAGAAATTGTGAAAGAATAACCTGCATCACCGGTGTCTGCTGCTTCGCAGCCCTGTCCGGGTAAATGCCACCGGTGATGCAGGTTATTCTTTCTGTTTCACTTAACGGTCACCCTCTTCTATTTGAAATCCGCTTAGTTGAACAGCATCACGGTGAGGCCGGCCATGACGACGGAGACCATCGACATGAGCTTGATGAGGATGTTCAGCGAAGGGCCGGAGGTGTCCTTGAACGGATCGCCGACGGTGTCGCCGACGACGGTCGCGTGGTGGCTCGCGGAGGCTTTGCCGCCGAAGTGGCCTTCTTCGACATACTTCTTCGCGTTGTCCCAGGCACCGCCGGAGTTGGCGAGGAAGATGGCGAGGACGAAGCCCGCGCCGAGGCCGCCGGCCAGGAGGCCGATGACGCCCGCAGGGCCGAGGATGACGCCGACGAGCATCGGGACGATAATCGCGAGGAGCGACGGGAAGATCATCTCGTGCTGGGCCGCCTTCGTGGAGATGCGGACGCAGGAGGTGTAGTCCGGGCGCTGCTTGCCTTCGAGAATGCCCGCGATCTCGCGGAACTGGCGGCGGACCTCGACGACCATCTTCTGGGCGGCGCGGCCGACGGCGTTCATCGTGAGGCCGCAGAAGAGGAAGGCCATCATGGAGCCGATGAACACACCCACGAGCACGCGCGGGTTCATCAGGGTGATGTCGTAGTAGGCGACGATGTCGGTGATGGTCGCGGAGACGGTCTCGACGGCGCGGCCGCCGATCTCGAGGGTCGTCTTGCCGATGTGGCCGAAGCCGATCTTGATCTCTTCGATGTAGGCGGCCAGGAGGGCGAGGGCGGTCAGGGCGGCGGAGCCGATGGCGAAGCCCTTGCCGGTCGCGGCGGTGGTGTTGCCGAGGGAGTCGAGGATGTCGGTCTTCTCACGGACGGACGGGTCGAGTTCGGACATCTGGGCGTTGCCGCCGGCATTGTCCGCGATCGGGCCGTAAGCGTCTGTCGCAAGGGTGATTCCGAGGGTCGAGAGCATGCCGACCGCGGCGATGGAGATGCCGTAGAGGCCGAAGCTCAGGGTCGAGGCGTTGAACACGAAATCCGTCGCGAAGCCGTAGGCCAGCAGGATCGCGCAGGCGATCGTGACGACCGGGACGGCGGTGGAGATCATACCGAGGCCGACGCCGTTGATGATGACGGTGGCGGGGCCGGTCTGGGCGCTCTCGGCGAGCTTCTGGGTCGGCTTGTAGGAATGGGAGGTGTAGTACTCGGTGACCTTGCCGATGATGACGCCGGCGAGGAGGCCGGAGATGACCGACAGGGAGAGCTTCCACCAGTTGTCGAAGCCAAGGACATAGAATACGCCGAAGGACAGGATGGCGATCAGGACGGCGCTGAGGTTGGTGCCGACGCTGAGGGATTTCAGGAGGTCCTTCAGGGAGGCGCCTTCCTTCGTGCGGACGGCGTAGATGCCGAGGATGGAGAGGACGACGCCGATGGCCGCGATGAGCATCGGGGCCATGATCGCCTTCATCTGCATGCCCGTGCCCTGGCTGAAGAAAGCCGAGGCGCCGAGGGCCATCGTGGCGAGGATGGAGCCGCAGTAGGACTCATAGAGGTCGGCGCCCATGCCGGCGACGTCGCCGACGTTGTCACCGACGTTGTCGGCAATGGTGGCGGGGTTGCGGGGATCATCCTCGGGGATGTCCTGCTCGACTTTGCCGACGATGTCGGCGCCCACGTCCGCAGCCTTCGTGTAGATACCGCCGCCGACGCGGGCGAAGAGGGCCTGCGTGGAGGCACCCATGCCGAAGGTCAGCATGGTGGTGGTGATGACGACGAGCGTCTGCTCAGGCGATGCCGCATGGACGAAAGCCTTGAGGATCAGCCACCAGAGGGAGATGTCGAGGAGACCGAGACCGACGACGGTCAGGCCCATGACGGCGCCGCTGCGGAACGCGATCTTCAGGCCGCTGTTGAGCGAACGCATGGTCGCGTTGGCGGTGCGGGCGGAGGCGTAAGTGGCCGTGCGCATGCCGATGAAACCGGCGAGGCCGGAGAAGAAACCGCCCGTCAGGAAGGCGAACGGGACCCAGCTGTTCTGGACATGGAAGCCATAGGCCAGGACGGCGAACAGGCACGCAAGGACGATGAATACGATGATCACGACCTTGTACTGTTGGCGGAGATAGGCCATCGCGCCCTCACGGACATACTGGGCGATCTCCTTCATGGTCGGCGTCCCTTCGCTTTCCTTCTTCATCTGGTGGTAGAAGAACCAGGCGAAGAACAGGGCGATGACCGACGCCGCGGGTACGAGATAAAACAGGTTTTCTGTCATAGGTATGTGTTCTTTGATTGTTTGCTTAATCGTGCAGGCCCTTGCTGCGGAGGTAGTTGATGAGGAATTCCGGACGGTCGGTCTGGATCATCGTCGCGCCGTAGCCGACCAGTTTGCCGTAGATCTCATCGGCGCCGACGGCGAGGGCGGTATCATCGTCCAGGCCGCCGTTGAGGGTGGACCACAGGGAGTTGACCCAGAGCTTGGAACCGCTTTCAATCACCTTCCTGAAGCATTCCTCAACCTCCGGACCCGGGGTCTGCCAGCAGACCTCATAGGCCAGCGGGACCTCGCCCGCCTCCATGTATTCGGCGAACAGGGCCTGACCCTTCTCCTTCTGGATGTCGATGATCGGCATGTACATCATGTTGTGCTTATAGGCGGCGAATTTCTCCCGGCAGAATTCGAGGGACTTCTTGCCCTTGATCAGGATCTGGTCGGTGACGCCGAGGCGCTCGGTGATCTCGAGGACCTGGTCGTAGAATTCGAAGCCCTGGTCCACATTGACCACGATGCGGTCCTTGCAGGCGAGGAGCGCCTCCTCGAGGGTCGGGATATGGAGGCTGTCGGTCACCACGTTGTGGGCGCGCTTGAGACGGAGCTGCTTGAGTTCCTCGAGCGTGTAGTCGCTGACGGGGCCCTTGCCGTTCGTGCAGCGGTCGACGGTCCGGTCATGGCTGAGGACGAGGACGCTGTCCTTCGTCATCTTGAGGTCGAGTTCCATCACATCGACGCCCATCCGGATGACGGATTCGATGGCCGGGATGGAATTTTCGGGATAATTGCGCCAGTCGCCGCGGTGGGAAATGACCACCACGTACTTGGAAGCGGGATTGTGGATCTCAGCCACGATCTTCTCGGCCCGGTTGGCATACTCCGGGGCTTTCTGTCCGTTGCAGGCGGCCGCCAGGAGGACGGCGGCGGCAGAAAGGAGGATGGAAAACGTACGTTTCATGGGATATAGTTAGTTTACAGTTATTTCCAGGATCAGGGTCTCGGTGGTGCCGTCGGCGTAGGTCAGTTCGGCGCGGACGGTATGCTTTCCGGTGCGGACCGTCACGTAGGACGACGTCTTCCGGACATCGTCGTAGTACCACGCCACGGAGGACGGCGGATTCGACTCCGCGGTCACCAGGTTGAAATAGAAGCGGGAATTGTCGGAATAGGTCCCGCTGCCGGGATTGTCGATGAAGTTGTAGCCCAGCAGGGAGATGTCGTCCGGCGGGACATTGGCCGTCAGGGTCACCGTCCCGGAGGCATAGCCGATGTGCTCGAAGGTGGTCGTGGACGTCTCGCCCGCCCAGTCCACGGGCGTGTAGGAATCGACGGCGCTCCAGCCGTAGCCGTAAGGGAACGGGATGTTGCTTTCATAACCCGTATAGTTCAGGGAGGACTGGTTCGCGGCGGGAATCAGGTAGCAGCACGGATGGGAACCGTTGCTGTTGAGCATGTTCCCGTAGGATTTCCAGTTCCACAGGTTCGCGGCGGCGTACCAGCCGACCTGCCGGTTGGACTTGTCGATGTGGTACACGAGCAGGCCTTCGCCGGGGAGATAGGCATCCCAGCCCTGGCGGGCGCGGCATTCGTACATGAAGTATTCGCCGCTGGTCGAGGTCGGACTCTTGTACACGGCCTGAGTCTCCCCGTTCAGGGCCGGGATGGAATAATTGCCGCCCGTGGCGAATTCGACGATGTCCGATTCCTGGCTCCAGCCCAGGTAGATGCGCTCCTGCATGTTGAAGTAGGGCGGGGTGCGGCTGCCGTTGTTGTAGGAACCGCTGCACATGATCGAGTAGGAATACAGGCCGCCGGCCGCGCCGTCGGTATCGTAATTCGTGTCGTACATGTCGGGAAGGCCCATCGCATGGCCGAATTCATGGCATGCGGCGCCGATGCCGCACATCGTCGTCCCGCTGACCCCCTTGAGTTCGGACGTGCAGGCGTAGTTGTACACGCGGACGCCGTCGAAACGGGAGTTCATGCCATACAGGTATGACATATGCGGCCAGATCGCATCCGAAGAGGCGCCTTCCGCCTGGCTGTAGCCGGCGTAATAGAAGAAGACCAGGTCGACATTGCCGTCGCCGTCGTTGTCGTACCGGGAGAAATCCACGTCGGCATCGACTTTCTGGCAGGCGTCGTAAAGGGCGCGCCCGGCGCGGATGTCGTTCCCGGTGCCGCCGGAGTCGGCCCCGTAGTAGGCCATGTCATTGTCCAGGGTAACCGGCCCGACGACGTCGAAAACCGGCTCGAAAAGGCCGTTGGAATTATCGTAGTAATAGTCCCGGGCGGAACCGGTGGCCCCGTTGCGGGAATAACCGACCTCGTTCAGGAGGTTGGTGAAGGCCGTCTTCGGGGATGAGACCCGGAAAGAACGGTCCGCAAAGGCAATCAGGATGACCAGATAATGCTTCTGGCCGGTGACGGGGGCGTTGGCGCGGATGGCGGCACGGGCCTCGGCGTCCTGCCGGCGGCGCGATTCGCCCGCCGCCCGGGCCGCCCGCCGCATTTCCGGCGTGGTCGTCACGGGGCGGTAGTAGCCGTCGGCGTCCATGTAGACAAGGTTGCCGGCTTGATCCGGGACCCAGTTGCTGTATTCTTCACCTTGGGTCTCGACCGTTAGCACGGTCCCG
>JAEEVC010000047.1 GCA_016287075.1 Bacteroidales bacterium
ACGGGGCGGTAGTAGCCGTCGGCGTCCAGGGAGACAATGTTGCCGGCTTCGTCCGTGACCCAGTGGCAGTATTCGTCACCATGGATCTCGACCGTGATCACGGTCCCGTCGGGCTGGGTGTGCGTGATCTTTCCCGGGCGGGCCGGGATGGCCGACAGGGAGAGGGCCATGCACAGGAGGGAAACGACAAGGAGGATCTTCTTCATGGCCTACTGGTATTTAACGATGAAACCGGCGCCGGTGGGGCTGAGGAGCCAGGCCTTGGGCCCTTCCAGTTTGATGACCCGCACCGCAAAGGCCTTGTCGAGCTTGACCCGGCCCCGCTCATAGCGGAGAACGTCGATCGTGAACGAATCTTCCAGGGACAGCGAGGTCGGGATGCCGGCCATCTGCGTGACGCTCTTGGCCGACGGTTCGAAGATCCGGAAGGAGCGCGTGGAACCGGGCGAGGAGACCAGGCTGAGCTGCATCGTGCCGGCCTCATAAATCCAGTCGGGAAGACCGTAGGCGCCGTATTCCGTCTCGCCCAGCAGGAACTCCTGCGTTTCCTCCTCATTGACAAGCCGGTACAGCTGCGGGAGGATGCCGCTCGAATCGTTCGCGACGGCCCCGACCCCGGTATCGCTGAACAGCTGGAGGGTCTTGTTGCTACGGCCGACGAAGGCCGCTTCCCCGTCCGTCATCGTCAGTTTCCACCAATACTGGGCGCCGGAGGCGCCGGAAGCGAAGACGAGGCCGCGGCTGGAAGCGGTCGTGTTCACCCCAATGAACTGGGCGTCTTCCTGCCGGATGGAATAGGAGCCCGCGACAAGGGAGCCGTCCGACTTGACGGCTTCGACGATCGTGAACGCGTCCTCGAGCGAGGTCAGGGTGACCGTGGTCCCCTCGAGGGCGACGGGGGCCGTCGTCAGCTGGAGTTCCGTCCCCTTGCGGGAGCAGGCCATGACCGCGTTGCCATTCTGCTCAAAGACAAGCAGATAGCGGCGTCCGGGCGTGATCTCCGTAACGCGGGAGAAGAGGTAGGTCCCCGCCTCGGGATCGACGAAGGATTCCGAGAAGCCGAAGGAAAGGGAACGGATGTGGCCGGCTTGGAAGGACACGGCCTGGGAAAGGGTCACGGTCCTGGACTGGGTGGCGGGAAGGCCTTCTTCGTTCCGCGCCTCGACGGTCAGGGTCAGTTCGCTGCCGGCCGGAAGCGCGACGGGGCAGATGCCGAGATACAGGACGGCCGTCGCTCCGGGCTGGAGCGCAGCCGGCGCAGATACCGAGATGGAGGCCGTGTTGGAGACAAGGCCCTCCTCGGGGGTGAGCGTGCCGGTCCCTTCCGCCAGGTCGAGGGTGAACAGGCCGACCAGCGGCTCCGGAGCCGTCAGGGACAGTCCGTCGACCAGGATGGGCTCATCGAGGGTATTGGTCACCTTGACCGCGGCGACGGCGGCGAGCTGACGCATCGGGAGGGTCGGGACCGTCGCGAGGCCGACGCCCTGGACGAAACCGTACAGGGGGAAATGGGGGCCGGCGAGATGGGTGGTGGAACCATAGGCCGCCTGGCCCTGCACGGCGGTCTTTTCACAACCGACCGTCACCGGGAAAGCTTGCGGCGCATCGACGCCCGCATAGGGATAGACCGCCGTCCAGTCGTTGGTCGCGCCGGAAAGTTCCCGGACCGAACCGGTCGCATGGCCGGCGGCGGGATCGTCGATCGTGAACGGGTTGTCCAACACGAAATCCTCCGTGCCCGTGACCTTGTGGAAAAGGGTGAAACGGTCGCCGGTCTCCCAGTTCGTGGAGAGGCCGTCGTTGGCGGTACGGGTCTCCTCCGGGAGGAGGAAAAGGGAGAAGTCCGCGGCTTCGACGGCAGCGGCCGGGGCCATGTCCGTCTCCGCGGAGACGCAGCGCACAAGGGCGAGGGAGGGGATCACCAGGCCCGGCAGGAACGTGCTTATTCTCAATAAACGCTTCATACTGGGCTGGGACTAAAATTCTATTTCCAGATCCGGATCCTCGACCCATCCCTCGATGGGTCCGGTCTGGATGCTCTGGAGGAAAGCCTGCTCCTGCCGGAGGGGGATCCTGCGGATCTCCGGGGCGAAATAGGGCGACTTCCTGTTATCTTTCTTTACCATTGTATTCCTTAAAGAATACAAAGTTAAGAAAAATCCGGGAATATCTGCAGGCGGAGACCGAAAAAGGGCCCTCCCCGGTGGTGGGGAAGGCCCTTTTTGCCTTGCGGGAAACAGGCGTTCCGCTTATTCGGCGGCGGGAGCCTCTTCCGCGGCGGGCGCCTCGACGGGAGCCTCGGCAGGAGCCTCGGCGGCCTTCTTGCTGCGGCTGCGGCGGGTGCTCTTCTTCGCCTCCTTCGGCGCGGACGCGAGGGCGGCCTCGTTGAAGTCGACGAACTCGACCAGGGCCATCTCGGCAGCGTCACCCTGACGGAAACCGGTGTGGAGGATACGGAGGTATCCGCCCGGACGGTCGGCGATCTTCGGAGCGATGGTACGGAACAGCTCGGACACGGCATACTTGTTCTTCAGGTAGCTGAAGACGATGCGGCGGGAGTGGGTCGTATCTTCCTTGGACTTGGTGATCAGCGGCTCGACATAGGGCTTAAGGGCCTTCGCCTTCGCGACGGTCGTCTCAATCCGCTTGTGGAGGATCAGGGAAGAAGCCATGTTGGCGAGGGTGGCCTTGCGGTGTCCGCTCTTGCGACCAAGATGATTGACTGCTCTATTGTGTCTCATTGTTTAAACGATCTTTTTCTTGGGTTCAATGTTATACTTGGTGACATCCAGTCCGAACGAAAGCTTCATCTTCTCGACCAGCTGGTCGATCTCGTTGAGGGACTTCCGGCCAAAGTTGCGGAACTTCATCAGTTCGGCGCGGGAATAGGATACGAGGTCGGCGAACGTGTCGATGTCCGCGGCCTTCAGGCAGTTGTATGCCCGGACGGAAAGGCCCATATCCGAGAGTTTGGTCAGAAGGAGATGCTTCATCCGGAGCGCTTCCTCGTCCAGTTCCTTGCTTTCGGACTCGACCGTGTTCTCGATGGAGAGCTTCTTGTCGTCGGTGAAGAGCTTGAAGTGGTAGATGAGGATGTTGGCGGCGTCTTGAAGGGCGACGTTCGGGGTGATGGAGCCATCCGTTACAATCTCGAGGTTGAGCTTCTCGTAGTCCGTCTTCTGCTCGACACGCCAGGGCTCGACGGTCCAGTTGACCTTCTTGATGGGCGTGTAGATCGCATCGACGGGGAGGGTCCCGATGGGGGTGTTCTCCTCGCGCATCTCCTCGGCCGGGACGAAGCCGCGGCCCTTGGTGATGGTGATGGTCATAACGAGCTTGACGGAGGGTTCGAGCGAGCAGATGTGCTGCTCGGGATTCAACACCTTGAAAGAAGACAATCCCTTGGAAATGTCCTCGGCGGTGAATTCCTGCTGTCCGCTGACAGTCACGGTAACCACTTCGGAGTCCTCGGTTTCGACCATCCTCTTGAAGCGGACCTGCTTCAGGTTGAGGATGATGTCCTGCATTCCCTCGATCACGCCGGGGATGGTCGCGAATTCCTGGTCCACGCCCTCGACTTTGATCTGGGAGATGGCGAAACCTTCGAGGGAAGCGAGCAAGATGCGGCGGAGGGCATTGCCGATGGTCTGTCCGTAGCCCGGCTCAAGCGGCCGGAACTCGAAACGGCCCACGGTCTCGGTGCCTTCGAGCATGATGACCTTGTCCGGTTTCTGGAATGATAAGATTGCCATAAAAATATCTTTTCTGGGTGTTAAAACGCTTACTTGGAGTAGAGATCGACGATGTGCTGCTCGTTGATGTTCTCAGGGATTTCCTCGCGGGCGGGGAGGTTGAGGAACTTGCCGCACAGCTCTTTCGCGTCGAACTCGATCCAGGCATACTTGGTGGCGGAAGCCACGCTGTTCTGGATGACCTCGAGGCTCTTGGAGCGTTCGCGGACCGCGACGGTCTCACCCGGCTTCACCTGGCAGGACGGGATGTTGCAGACGGTCCCGTTCAGGGTGATGTGGCGGTGGAGGACCAGCTGGCGGGCGGCGGCGCGGGTCGGGGCGATGCCCATGCGGTAGACGATGTTGTCAAGCCGGGACTCCAGGAGGAGGAGGAGGTTGACACCGGTCTGGCCTTTCATGCGGGCAGCCTTGTCATAGGTATTGCGGAACTGACGCTCGAGCAGGCCGTACATGTATTTGACTTTCTGCTTCTCCTTGAGCTGGGTGCCGTATTCTTTCTGTTTCTTGCGCTTGGCAGCGAGGCCATGCTGTCCCGGAGGGGTGTTTCTCTTCTCGAAAACCTTGTCCGGACCATAGATGGGCTCACCGAACTTGCGGGCGATGCGGGTGCTGGGACCAGTATATCTTGCCATGGTAATTCTGCTTTTAAAAGGTTAAACTTTACGACGGCCTTTCGGTCTGCAGCCATTGTGCGGCATCGGGGTGACGTCGATGATCTCGGTCACGATGATACCGGCGTTGTTGATGGTGCGGATGGCGGACTCACGACCGGAACCCGGACCCTTGACGTATGCCTTCACCTTGCGGAGACCGGCGTCGAAAGCGGTCTTGGACGCATCCTCGGCGGCCATCTGGGCGGCATAGGGCGTGTTCTTCTTGGAACCGCGGAAGCCGCACTTGCCGGCAGAAGACCAGCTGATGACCTGGCCCTGGGCGTTGGTGAGCGAAACGATGACGTTGTTGAAGGTCGATGAAATATGGGCCTCGCCATAAGCTTCAACCTTGACAACTCTCTTCTTTGCTGTTGTAGTTTTCTTTGCCATAATTCATCGGAGGTTACTTGGTTGCCTTCTTCTTGTTCGCAACGGTCTTCTTCTTACCCTTGCGCGTACGGGCGTTGTTCTTGGTGCTCTGGCCGCGCACCGGGAGACCGGCGCGGTGGCGGATACCGCGGTAGCAACCGATATCCATGAGCCGCTTGATGTCCATCTGGACGGAAGAACGGAGTTCGCCCTCGATCTTGTACTCGTTGTTGATCAGGTTACGGATGGCAGCGATCTGCTCGTCGTTCCAGTCACCAACCTTGATGTTGCGATCGATTCCACAGCTGTCCAGGATGGCCTGGGCGGAGCTGCGGCCGATTCCGAAGATATAGGTCAGGCCTATCTCTCCCCTTTTGTTGTTCGGTAAATCAACACCGGCTATTCTTGCCATATTTTTATAATTCCCTTAATTAGTTATACAACAGAATATTATCCCTGGCGCATCTTGAACTTCGGGTTCTTCTTGCAGATCACATACAGACGGCCTTTCCGGCGGACGATCTTGCAATCTTCGCTGCGCTTCTTGATGGATGTCTTGACTTTCATTGCTTTGTGCTTTTATTTGTATCTGAAAGAAATTCTTCCTTTGGTTAAATCGTAAGGTGAGATCTCCACTTTGACCCGGTCACCAAGAAGGATATGGATAAAGTGCATCCTCATCTTACCCGAAATGTTGCAGAGGAGGACGTGACCGTTTTCCAGCTCTACGCGGAACATCGCGTTCGGAAGGGTCTCGATGACTGTTCCATCCTGCTCGATAGCTACTTGTTTTGACATAATGAAAAACTCACATTAAAATTTAATCGTACTGTCCTTTTCGATATAATCGAAGGTCGAAAGCTGTTCAGCCCGGCCTTTCCGGACAACAACCGTAAGCTCGTAATGGGCCGCGTTCTTGTGGTCCGAGGTGTGCACTGCCCAACCATTTCTTGCAAGGTACACACCGCGCGAACCCGCGCAGATCATCGGCTCGATACAGATGGTCATTCCTTCGGCGAGCCTTGCCCCGTGCCCCTGCCTTCCGTAATTCGGAACGCCGGGGGCCTCGTGCATCTCCCGCCCGATTCCATGTCCTTCCAGTTCACGGACGACAGAGAATCCGAACGACTCCGCATACGATTGCACCGCGTGTCCGATGTCTCCGGTCCGATGGCCCGCCACCGCGGCCTCGATCCCCTTGTAGAGGGAGGCCTTGGTGACATCCAGGAGTTTCCGGGTCCCGGCATCCACTTCCCCGACCGGGAAAGTGTATGCCGAATCCCCGTTATACCCCTTGTACAGCGTTCCGCAGTCGACCGAGACGATGTCTCCCTCCTTGAGGGGGGTGTCCGACGGGAAACCGTGGACGACCACATCGTTGACCGACATGCAGAGGGCTGCCGGGAAGCCTTCGAACCCCTTGAAGCTGGGAATCGCGCCATGGTCACGGATAAAGGTCTCGGCCACCTCGTTCAACTTTGCAGTTGTCACACCGGGGGCGACCCACTTACCGACCTCTGCCAGTGTACGGGACACCAGGTCTCCGTTGATCCTGAGCAACTCGATTTCCTCGGCTGTCTTGGGCTTCAACATCTTCGCTTCTATCTCAAAGAACTACAGGCCGGAACGTCCGGTCAGGCGACCCGTCTTCATGAGACCGTCATAGTGGCGCATGAGGAGGTAGCCTTCAATCTGCTGCAGCGTGTCGAGGACAACGCCCACAAGGATCAGGAGGGAAGTACCGCCGTAGAAGCTTGCGAACTGGTTGTTGACACCCGCGAGGATCGCGAACGCCGGAAGGATGGCGATAATACCGAGGAAGATGGAACCCGGGAGGGTCACACGGTCCAGGATATTGTCGAGATACTTCATGGTCGGCTTGCCGGGCTTGACACCCGGGATGAATCCACCGTTCTTCTTCATGTCTTCGGCCATCATCTGCGGGTTGACCGTGACGGCGGTGTAGAAGTACGTGAAGACGACAACGAGGATGAAGAACACGAAGTTGTACCAGAAACCGGTGTAGTTGCCGAAGGCCGCGGCGAGACCGCGGGTCCGGTCGGAAAGCTGGAACAACATCGGGAAGAGCATCAGCGCCTGGGCGAAGATGATCGGCATGACGCCGGCGGCGTTGATCTTCAGGGGGAGGTACTGGCGGACACCGCCGTACTGCTTGTTGCCCACCACGCGGCGCGCATACTGCACAGGGACCTTGCGGACCGCCTGCACCAGCGCGATCGCGGCGATGACGACGAAATACCAGACAACGAATTCAACCACCAGCAGGAGCAGGCCGCCGCCGCTGTTGGCGGAAAGCTTCTGGCCCACTTCGGCGACCACCGCGAACGGCAGGCGGGCGACGATACCGATCATGATGATCAGGGAGATACCGTTGCCGATGCCGCGGTCGGTGATGCGCTCACCCAGCCACATGACGAACATGGAGCCCGACATCAGGATCAGGGTGGAGATCAGGTTGAACATGAAACCGCTCCAGCCGACGGCGACCGCGTTGCGCGGGATCATGCCGGTGACATAGGCCGGACCCTGGATGCACAGGATCAGGATGGTCAGGTAGCGGGTGATCTGGTTCATCTTGCGCCGGCCGCTCTCGCCCTCCATCTGCATCTTGCGGAAGGAAGGGACGAACATGCCGAGCAGCTGGACCACGATGGATGCCGAGATGTACGGCATCACACCGAGCGCGAAGATCGAGGCGTTACCGAACGCACCGCCGGAGAACATGTTGAGGAGGCCGACGAGGCCTTCCTGCGTGCTCCCCTGGAGCGCCGAAAGCCGGGCCGGATCCAGGCCGGGCAGCACGACATAGCAGCCCAGGCGGTAGATCAGCACGAGGAGGATCGTGTAACCGATCCGCTTGCGGAGTTCCTCGATCTTGTAGATGTTCTTGATTGTCTCGATAAATTTCTTCATCGCTTATTCAATTACGGTGGTTTTTCCTCCGGCAGCCTCGATCTTGGCGATGGCGGACTTGGAGAACGCGTGCGCGCTGACCTCCAGGGCGGCGGTGAGTTCACCGTTGCCGAGGATCTTCACCAGGTCACCCTTGGAAACGAGGCCGGCGCCGATGAGCACCTCGGGATCGAAGGCCTTGACACCGAGCTTCTCGGAGAGAGCCTGGAGCGTGGCGACATTGATCGGAGCGTACTCGACGCGGGTCGGGTTCTTGAAGCCGAACTTCGGCAGACGGCGCTGGATAGGCATCTGGCCGCCTTCGAAACCGATCTTGTGGGAGTAACCCGCACGGGCCTGGGCACCCTTGGTACCACGGGTGGCGGTGCCGCCCTTACCGGAGCCCTGACCGCGACCTACTCGCTTGCTGTTGTGTGTTGCACCCTTTGCGGGTTTCAGATTTTCAAGTTTCATCTCTTTCTCCTCCTTAATCGATAACCTCAAACTTAACGAGATGCTGGACCTTCTCCAGCTGGCCACGGTTGATCGGAGTGTCCTCGACCTCGACGGTCTGGTGCATCTTGCGGATGCCGAGGGACCGGAGGTTGGCGATCTGCCGGCGGGTCTCACCATTCTTGCTGATGACCTGGGTAATTCTGAGCTTTGCCATAATCTCTGTCTCCTATATTAACCGTTAAAAACCTTGCTCATCGGGATGCCGCGGAGACCGGCCACGGTGTAGGCGTCTCTCATCTCGGTCAGGGCCGCGATGGTGGCCTTGACGAGGTTGTGCGGGTTGGACGAGCCCTTGGATTTCGCAAGGACGTTCTGGATGCCTGCGGACTCGAAAACAGCACGCATCGCACCGCCGGCCTTGACACCGGTACCGGGGGCGGCCGGCTTCATGAACACCTGGGCGCCGCCGAAACGGCACTCCATCTCGTGCGGGATGGTCGTGTTGATCACGGGGACCTTCACGAGGTTCTTCTTGGCGTCCTCGACGCCCTTCGCGATGGCGGAGGTAACTTCGTTCGCCTTGCCGAGACCATAGCCAACGACACCGTTCTCATCGCCGACGACGACGATGGCGGCGAAGCGGAAGTGACGGCCACCCTTGGTGACCTTGGTCACGCGGTTGATGGCGACCAGCCTGTCCTTCAGTTCAAGATCGGACGTCTTGACTCTTTTTACGTTTGTATTTGCCATAGTCTTTCCTTCTAGAATTCGAGGCCGCCTTCACGGGCAGCGTCAGCCAAACTTTTAACTCTACCGTGGAACAGGTATCCTCCGCGGTCGAAAGCGACCTTCTTGATACCCTGGGCCTGGGCGCGTTCGGCGATGGCCTTGCCGACGATCGCGGCGGCGTCGATGCCGTTCTTGCCCTTGCACTCGGCGGCAAGCGCCTTGTCGTTGGAAGCGGCGGCGGCGAGGGTACGGCCCTGCTCATCGTCGATCACCTGGACATAGATCTGCTTGTTGCTTCTGAAGACAACCATCCGGGGACGCTCGGCCGTGCCATTGACGTGCTTGCGGATACGATAGTGGATCCTTCTTCTTCTTTCAATTCTACTCAATGCCATAACTTGTGTCCTCCTATATTATTTAGCGGATGCGGTCTTGCCGGCCTTGCGGCGCAGCGTCTCACCGACGAACTTGATACCCTTGCCCTTATACGGCTCAGGACGACGGAACGAGCGGATCTTGGCGGCCACCTGGCCGACAAGCTGCTTGTCGATGCTCTTGAGGATCAGGAGCGGGTTCTCACCCTTGCGGACCTGCGGGGTCTCGGCCTTGACTTCCTCCGGAAGCATCAGCTGGATGTCGTGGGAGTAGCCGAGGGACATGGTCAGGAGCTGGCCCTGGGCGGCCACGCGGTAACCGACACCGACGAACTCCTGCTTGATGGTGAAGCCTTCGGACACACCGACCACCATGTTGTGGACGAGCGCGCGGTAAAGGCCGTGCATGGAGCGGAAGCGCGGCTGGTCACCCGGGCGGGTGAACTTGATTTCATTTCCCTCGATGGTGACGGTGATATCCGGGTCAACCTTCTGGCTGAGCTCACCAAGAGGGCCTTTCACCTTCACCACGTTACCGTCGAGCAGTTCAACGCTCACGCCGGCCGGAAGGTTTACAGGCAATTTTCCGATTCTTGACATAATATCAGGTTGTTTTTTGAATTAATAAACATAGCAGATGACTTCACCGCCGACATTCAGCTCCTTGGCTTCCTTGTCGGTGATGACGCCCTTGGACGTGGACAGGACGGCGATGCCGAGGCCGTTGAGGACGCGCGGCATGTTCTTGACGTCGGCATACTTCCTCAGACCGGGGGAAGAGACGCGGATGATCTTCTTGATCGCGGCGGTCTTGGTCTGCGGATGATACTTGAGGGCGATCTTGATGGTATTGAACGGGGTTCCCTCGACTACCTTGTAGCTGAGGATGTAGCCTTTCTCACAAAGAATCTTCGTGATGGCGACCTTCATGTTGGATGAAGGGATCTCGACAACCTTCTTACCGGCGAGGTAAGCATTGCGGATGCGAGTCAGGAAATCTGCAATGGGATCAGTCATTTTTTTGTCTTTTTGTGGACCGGCGCCGCGGGGACGCCCGATATCCGATTGTTGTTATATCTTACCAGCTGGCCTTCTTCACGCCCGGGATGAGACCCTGGGAGGCCATCTCACGGAACTGGATACGGCTCAGGCCGAAGTCGCGCATATATCCCTTCGGACGACCGGTGAGGGAGCAGCGGTTGTGCAGGCGGACCGGGCTCGCGTTCTTCGGGAGCTTGTCGAGGGCGGCGTAATCGCCGGCCTCTTTCAGGGCCTGCCGCTTGGCGGCGTACTTGGCAACTAATTTCGCGCGCTTGACTTCGCGGGCTTTCATGGATTCTTTTGCCATCTTCTATGTCTTAATTGTTGTGTTTCTTGAACGGGAGACCGAAGGCCTTGAGGAGGGCGTGCGCCTCTTCATCGGTATTGGCGGTGGTCACGAAAGTGATTTCGATGCCGTGGATACGGGGGTTCTTGTCGATCTCGATCTCGGGGAAGATGATCTGCTCCTTGATGCCGAGGGTGTAGTTGCCCTGGCCGTCAAGCTTCTCGGAGATACCGTTGAAGTCACGGATACGCGGGAGGGCCACACGGATGAGGCGCTCGAGGAACTCGTACATCTTCACGTCGCGGAGGGTGACCTTCGCGCCGATCGGCATGCCCTTACGGAGCTTGAAGTTGGAGATATCCTTGCGGGAGGAAGTGATGACGGCCTTCTGGCCGGCGATGATGGAGAGTTCTTCAGCGGACTCCTCGACCATCTTCTTGTCCTGGGTCGCGTCGCCGACACCTTCGTTGAGGGTGATCTTGACGAGCTTCGGGACCTGCATCACGGTCGTATAGGAGAACTGCTTCATCAGAGCGGGAACGATCTCCTCCTTATAAGTCTTCTTGAGGGTCGGAACATAGTCGGCCGGAAGGGCCATGACCTCGACTTTCTGTGCTTTCTTTGCCATAACTTAAACCTCCTCTCCGGATTTCTTGGCGTAACGGACCTTCTTTCCATCGACCGTCTTGTAGCCGACCTTGACCGGCTTCGCGGACGAATCCATCAGCTGGACATTGGAAATATGGATACCTGCTTCCTGTTTAACAATACCGCCCTGCGGGTTCTGCGAATTGGGCTTGGTGTGCTTGGACACCATGTTGACACCTTCTACGATGACGCGGTCCTTGTCGCGGAGAACCTCGAGGACCTTGCCGGTCTTGCCTTTATCGTTGCCGGCGTTGACGAAAACGACGTCGCCTTTCTTGATGTGGAATTTCTTCATGGTTGCTGCTGATTAAAGGACCTCCGGTGCCAGTGAAACGATCTTCATGTAATTCTCGCGGAGCTCACGGGCGACGGGACCGAAGATACGGGTGCCGCGGAGTTCGCCGGCGTTGTTCAGAAGGACGCAGGCATTGTCGTCAAAACGGATATAGGAACCGTCGGCGCGACGGATTTCCTTCTTGGTGCGGACGACGACCGCCTTGGTCACGGTGCCCTTCTTGGCGTCGCCGCCGGGGATCGCGCTCTTCACGGCGACGACAATCGTGTCGCCGACGGTCGCATAACGGTGGTTGGTACCGCCCAGCACACGGATGCAAAGGACTTCCTTCGCACCGCTGTTGTCGGCCACCAGTAAACGTGTTTCCTGCTGTATCATAATTACTTCGCTTTTTCTACGATTTCAACTAATCTCCAGTTCTTGGTCTTGCTCAGCGGGCGGGTCTCCATGATGCGGACCGTATCGCCGATGTTGCATTCATTCTTGTCATCCTGGGCAACGAACTTGGTGGTCTTCTTTACGAACTTGCCGTAAATAGGGTGCTTCTCGTGACGCTCGACGGCGACGACGATGGACTTGTCCATCTTGTTGCTGACCACGATACCTATTCTTTCCTTACGAAGATTTCTTTCCATGGGATTCTACGCTTATTGGTTCTTTTCCTTCTCGGCGAGGATAGTGATCATGCGGGCAATATCCTGGCGGGTCTTCCTGAATTTCGAAGTGTCCTCCAGCGGAGAGACAGCGTGGTTGAGTTTCATCGTGTCGAGGTTGCGCTTCTCGATCTCGATGCGGTCGCGGAGGTCGGCAATGGACATTTCGCGTACTTCAGCAATTTTCATTTCTTCTCCTCCTTATATTATTCTTCAACATAGTCCCGGCGGACGACGAACTTGGTCGCGACGGGGAGCTTCTGGGCGGCGAGGCGCATGGCCTCCTTCGCGGTGGCGAGGGTCACACCTTCGGCCTCGAAAAGGATACGGCCGGGCGTAACGGGAGCGACGAAGCCCTGGGGATCGCCCTTACCCTTACCCATACGGGTGGAGAGCGGCTTCGCGGTGAAAGGCTTCACCGGGAAGATGCGGATCCAAACCTGGCCTTCACGGTTCATGCGGCGGGTCAGGGCCTGACGGGCCGCCTCTATCTGCTGTGCAGTAAGCCAACAATTTTCAAGGGTCTTGAGGCCGAAAGAGCCGAACGCAAGCTGGTGACCCCTTCCGGAGTTGCCCTTCATGCGGTTCTTCTGTTCCCTTCTGAATTTTGTTCTTTTCGGTTGTAACATTGCTGTATTACTTTAAAAAATTTCGTTCAAACCCCTAACTAATTGAGGCTCAGCTGGTTGGGTGCATTTTGCCGCAATTTTGGGAATGCAAAGTTACAAAAAATTTCCGAACCGCCAAGACTTTTTGCAAAAAAATCGCACATTTTCGACCGCGGTTTTTGCAGGTTAACCATCGCATTTTTCCGCCATTTACAGATTTGGTCCAAAAAAATATTCGCGCATTTTCGACCGGCACTGCGAAAGGAGGGCGCGCCTCCCTGAAAAACTTGGAGAATTGGCTGGTTCTTACTATATTTGGCTGTCAAGGAAGATTAAAACGAAACAGAAGATGAAGAAGAATTTCCTCAGTCGCATCAGCGACATCGCCAAAATCGGGAACCGCGCCACCTTTTCCGACGTCGAGCAGAAGATCACCAAGTATGAGTATGGCTCCGATGCCTTCATGCAGATCCTCGCCAGCCGGTACTCATGCCACTCCTTCACCAAGTACCCCGTCTCCGACTCCAAGCTGAACATGATCCTGGAAGCCGGACGGCTGGCCCCTTCTGCGAGCAATCTCCAGCCCACCCGGATCTGGGCCGTCCGGAGCGAGGAAGCCCTCGCCCGGCTCAGGACGGTCCACCCCTGCTACGGCGCGCCGCTTGTCCTGATCGTCGGATGCCGGAACGAAGAGGCCTGGGTACGCGAGTGCGACGGCATCAACTCGGCGAAAACCGACGCCGCCATCGTCCTGACGCACCTGATGCTGACGGCCACGGACGCCGGGCTAGCCAACATGTGGATCTGGGACTTCAACCCCAGCAAGATACGGGAAGTCCTCCCCGAAACCCGCGAGCACGGGATCTATGCCCTCCTTGCGGTCGGCTATCCGGCCGACGGTGCCGGCAGTCCCACGGAACTCCATGACGTGCGGAAGCCTGTCGGCGAGATAGTGACGTACCTGTAGCGCCCCCTCGGCGTTCCTCGGCGTCCCCTCAGTGCCCGGCAGCGCCCCTCAGCACTCCTTCCGTGCTCTCTCGACGCCCCCTCGGCGTTCCACAGCGTCCGGCGGTGCCCCTCAGCGTCCGGCAGTGCCCTAGCACTCCTTCCGTGCTCTTTCGGCGCCCCCTCGGCGTCCCTCAGCGTCCGGCAGCGCCCCTAGCACTCCTTCCGTGCTCTCTCGGCGTCCCCTCGGCGTTCCTCAGCGTCCGGCAGCGCCACTCAGCATCCGATAGCGCCCCTCAGCACTCCTTCAGTGCTCTTTCGTCGTCCCCTCGGTGTTCCACAGCGTCCGGCGGTGCCCCTCAGCGTCCGGCAGTGCCCTAGCACTCCTTCCCTGCTCTCTCGGCGCCCCTTCGGCGCCCACTACGCGCCAACTGCATTCCCGGGCACTAAACCGCCCACGCCCGGGCCCACAGCTTCCTGCTCTCCATCGTTGTCGCCACCCGACCGCTGGCCGGAGACATTCATACGCCTGGGTGTCGTTAGGGGTGTCACTCCAAGCACCCCTAACAGCAAAAAGGGGCGTTTTCGTCGTTAGGGGTGTCGCGCTTGGCACCCCTAACGACAGTTGATAAGGGGGCCGACTGGATATTGGAGATGATGGCTTTCCCCTTCAAAGATGAGGGTAGATAGTCCGGGTGAAAGCTCGGTCAAAAGCCGGGTTTGAGACGGGCCTTTCCCCCCGGGTGTACCTTTCTGCGGTAACCTCTTTCGAGACGGCACACAATGTCTAGTCCTGATATTAGTTTACCGATGTTGAACAATAAGTAGTTAGGACGAAGAAGTCCTGATATCGGTTTACGTTGATGTCGCGAAGATACAAACTTTCGCGACATTTTTATAGCGGCACCG
>JAEEVC010000020.1 GCA_016287075.1 Bacteroidales bacterium
GGATAAGCATCTTGTTATCAGCTGTTTCCATAAAAGTGCCCCCTGGAAAAGGGGGGACCTCTCATGCTTTATTGATTGATTTGCAGGTGTTTATCTGCCACGGCTTAAATGGAGGAAGCGGCAGACTTGCCACTGCGGGGCGCCAGTGGCTTGCTGCAGAAGGGGGAGAAGGGTGATTGCCTGGTCTGCCTGTAGAAAGGTCCTGCGCGCAAGGTCGTACCCATACCGCGCGACGGCACGGCACATTTTAGCGTAAGCGATATCCGATTCTGATTCAAAGACTTCTGCCAGATCGTATTCCTTTCCGGTATTGGAATGGATGGCGTTCATCATGGCGTCTTCCCCTTCAAAAAAGAGGGAGGCATCGGCCGTCGTTCCAATCCTGTAAAGGGAGATGATATAATCTGTCGCCTGCTCCGTTTCCAAGGGGGACAAGTCCTTGAATACCAGGTTCAGGTAGGGATAATCCAACGGGAGTCCGGCCTTGTGTTGCGCCTTGACCAGTGCAATCGCTTTCCGGTATTTGCGCGAAGCAAAGCGGAGCCGGACGGGTTCGCTGAACGGGAATGTGTCGTCTGCGTAAGCGAGAAAGGTCCAGCGGTCCTGCTCCGCTTGGCGAACGAGGTTTTTCTCCGCAGAATTGTTGGCGATATAGATGATACAGGATCGGATTGCCTTCCCACCCCGTTTCACCGCCCATTTGAACGGCTCAAACATCGGTCCCTTCTGCCCTGCATATCGGTTGACTGCACAGGAATACCGTTGGGCAAGTAGGGCATAGAAAGATTCCAGGTTCTGGATGGACCCGGGATCGGTCAGGGAATGGGTGTGGTTGAACATGAGCGTCAGGCTGTAAACCGTGATTTTCCTTTCCCTCGCGAGGGTCATGAAAAGGGTGTAATAAACCAACCGGTCCCTGACGCAATAAAACAGGACCCTTCCGTCAATGCCGCGGTGGTAGGAATGGACCAGCGCTCCGCTCAGGTTCTGGTTTCTCTGCGTGTTCGGTTTCATCGTCAGGCGTTTTTCCCAAAAATACGGGAATGCGGCATCAGAACCATGGTTTTATCGAAAACAAATGAAAGTTTTTCTGTTTTCGACGAAAGGTGGAAAAAAATGTGTGTTTTTTGTCGTGGCAGTCAACTCCTTGAATCAGAGGATATTGCAACAATCTGCCCGCGGCATTTTGAGGGGGCTGAATGGTGGAATTAACTGATTTGCAATCAGATAAGTGCCACGGCACGACCGGCCGGTCCGGGACTTTTGCCAGCACGGCAAAAGTCGGAAAGGAGAACAGGCTGCGGGGGGGGCAGGGGGCTGCACCGCGGGTTCGAAGGCCCGGCAGGGCCAACAAAGCCCCTTCCCGAGGAAGGGGTGTGGGGAAGGGTAACGTGACTAGGGGCCACGGGAAAAGGCAGCCAGTCTGGCTGCCTTTTCCCCGTGGCCCCTGGGGGACTTGAACCCACGACCCACGGATTATGAGTCCGCTGCTCTGACCAACTGAGCTAAGGGGCCTGCTGTGAAAGCGGTTGCAAAATTAGCAAACTTTCGCCAAAGGAGCAAATCGGTGCCGGGTGTTGGAAAAATCCCACGGCCTTTCTATCTTTGTGAAAACCCTTGTGTCCAAAGGAGGGATTTATTTTGACAAGATGATGAATACCAGGCATTTCATTCTTATTGCGGCGGTCGTTTCCCTGACCTCCTGCTCGACGGCGCTTTTCTCTTCGGGCTTTTCCACGGAGGTTGCGGCGACGGAGGGGCTGGCGATGCTGGACCCCGTGTCGGCCATTTTCTATCTGGACGAGAAGAACAAGGAGTCGTTCAGCGATTCCCTTTCCCAGGCGTCCGAGGCACTGATGGAGCAGCTGGCCTACGGGCTGCCGCTGGATTTCCACGCACGGATTCCGCTGAACGAGGACCAGCGGGAGGAGGCCGTCGCGTTCCTGCGCTATGCAGAGGACGGTCCGAGGTCCCGGATCCAGGAGCTTCCCATCCCGGGCGTACTGGACTCGCTGATGGAGGCAAACGGGGAGCGCTATGCCCTGTTCCTCTTTACCGAAGGCATGATGCGGGACCGTCGCGGCTATGCGAAGGAGATTGCCGGGGAGATCGCCGGGGCCGTGGTGGCCGGTGTCCTTTCCGCCGTCCTGGGAGGCGGAGGCGTCTATGCTGCCGGAGGAGCCGCGATCGCTGCTACTCATATCCACGCCGCCGTCCTGGATTCCCAGCTCAACCGTGTCGTCTTCTTCAACCGGGATTTCCGGCAGGATGAAAACATCCGCCCGCTGGACGCGGAAGCCGTCAACCGGCAGCTGCGCCGCCTGTTCCGGCCTTTCCTGAAATAGGACCTGCACCTGCCGGCGGGATATGCAAAAGGCCCGGAACGCTGCCGTTCCGGGCCTTTGCCACTTGGGTAAGGGTTACCCTCAGACCTTGATCTCGACCTCGACACCGGAAGGGAGTTCGAGCTTCATCAGCGCATCGACGGTCTTCGCATTGGAGTCGTCGATGTCCAGAAGACGGACATAGGAGTCGAGTTCAAACTGCTCGCGGGACTTCTTGTTGACGAAGGTGGAGCGGTTGACGGTAAAGATCTTCTTGTGCGTGGGAAGCGGAATGGGACCGTTGACCTTTGCACCCGTTGCCTTCACCGTGTCGACGATCTTCGCCGCGGACTTGTCCACGAGCATATGATCGAAGGATTTCAGTTTGATTCTGATTTTCTGGCTCATATCAATTCTTTTTTTAACATTTCTTACACATTACTCGTCCTCGGGCATCCGGTAGCCGCTCTTCTCGACGATTTCCCGGGCCATGGCCGGCGGGACTTCGGCGTAGTGGTCGAACGTCATCGTGCTGGTCGCGCGGCCGGAGGACAGGGTCCTCAGGACGGTGACGTAGCCGAACTGTTCGGCGAGCGGGACGTACGCCTTGACGATGCGTGCACCGTTGGCGGTCGAATCCATTGCGACAATCTGGCCGCGGCGGCGGTTGAGGTCGCCCACGATGTCGCCCATGTAGTCTTCCGGGGTCACGACCTCGAGGGACATGATCGGCTCGAGGAGGACCGGACGGCATTTCGGGCAGGCATGGCGGAAGGCCATCCGGGCCGCAATTTCGAAGGAAAGCTGGTCGGAGTCCACCGGATGGTAGCTGCCGTCGAGCAGGGTAACCTTGAGTGCGGAGACTTCATAGCCGGCGAGGACGCCGTTGGCCATCGCGGCCTCAAAGCCTTTCTGCACGCTCGGTACATATTCCTTCGGGACGTTGCCGCCCTTGACCTGGTTGTCGAACTGGAGGCCGACGACGCCTTCGTCGGCGGGAGAGATCTCTACGATGATGTCTGCGAACTTGCCGCGGCCGCCGGTCTGCTTCTTGAAGACCTCGCGGTGCTGGATGCTGCCGCGGATGGTCTCCTTGTAGTTGACCTGCGGGGCGCCCTGGTTGATATCGACGCCGAACTCACGGCGGAGCCGGTCGACGATGATGTCCAGGTGGAGTTCACCCATGCCGCTGATGACGGTCTGGCCCGTCTCGTGGTCGGCCTTGACGGTGAAGGTCGGATCCTCCTCCGCGAGCTTCGCGAGGGCGACCCCGAGCTTGTCAAGGTCCTTCTGGGTCTTCGGTTCAATGGCGATGCCGATGACCGGATCCGGGAATTCCATCGATTCGAGGGTGATCGGATGCTCCTCCACGCAGATGGTGTCACCGGTGCGGAGGTCCTTGAATCCTACGGCCGCGCAGATGTCTCCCGCCTCCACGAACTCGATCGGGTTCTGGTGGTTGGAGTGCATCTGGTACAGGCGGGCGACGCGCTCCTTCTTGCCGGTGCGCGTGTTATAGACATAGGAACCCGAATCCAGATGGCCGGAATAGGCCCTGAGGAACGCCAGCCGGCCGACGAACGGATCCGTGGCGATTTTGAACACGAGCGCGCAGAACGGCTCGCTTTCGCTCGGCTTGCGGACGACTTCCTCGCCGGTCCGCGGGTGGGTGCCCTTGACGGCGCCCTTGTCCAGCGGGGACGGGAGGTAACGCATCACGCAGTCCAGGAGGAACTGGACGCCCTTGTTCTTGAACGAGGAGCCGCAGCACGCCGGGACGATCTGCATGGAGATCGTGCCCTTGCGGAGCGCCGCGATGATCTCGCTCTCCGTCAGGGAGTCCGGATTCTCGAAGTACTTCTCCATCAGGGTCTCGTCGCACTCGGCGGCGGCCTCCAGGAGGATGTCCCTCCAGCGGGCGGCCTCGCCGGCCATGTCGGCGGGAATCGGAGCCTCGTGATAGTTCACGAGCTCTTCTCCTCCGTCGTAATAGATGGCCTTCATCGCGATGAGGTCGATGATTCCTTCGAATTTGTCCTCTGCGCCGATCGGCAGGCAGACGGGAACGGCGGTGGCGCCGAGCTTGGTCTTGATCTCTTCCACGCAGGAAAGGAAATCAGCCCCGACCCGGTCCATCTTGTTCACATAGGCGATTTTCGGCACACCGTATTTGTCGGCCTGGCGCCAGACAGTCTCGGACTGCGGCTGGACCCGGCCGACGGCGCAGAACGTCGCGATCGTCCCGTCCAGCACCCGGAGGGACCGCTCCACCTCGACCGTGAAATCCACGTGGCCGGGGGTGTCGATCAGGTTGATCTGGTAGGTTTCGCCGCGATAGTGCCAGAAGGCGGTGGTGGCGGCGGAGGTGATGGTGATACCACGCTCCTGCTCCTGCACCATCCAGTCCATCGTAGCGGCTCCTTCATGGACCTCCCCAATCTTGTGGGTCTTTCCGGTGTAATAGAGGATACGCTCGGACGTCGTCGTCTTACCGGCATCGATGTGGGCCATGATACCGATATTACGTGTGTACGTGAGATCTCTTTTCGCCATTCAATGCGGAGAATTAGAAACGGAAGTGTGCAAATGCCTTGTTGGCCTCTGCCATTCTGTGCATATCTTCTTTGCGCTTGTAAGCACCGCCCTCGTTGTTGTACGCAGCAACGATTTCGGCGCAAAGCTTTTCGGCCATCGAGTGCCCGGAACGCTTGCGTGCGAACGCAATCAGGTTCTTCATGGAGACGGAGACTTTCCTTTCCGGACGCAACTCGGTCGGCACCTGGAAGTTCGCACCACCGATACGACGGGACTTGACCTCGACCTGAGGGGTCACGTTCTCGAGTGCTTTCTTCCAAATATCGAGAGGAGCCTTGTCAGAATCCTTCATCTTCTCGCCCACCATGTCGATGGCATCATAAAAGATCGAATACGCGATACTCTTCTTCCCCTGCAGCATAAGGTTGTTCACGAAACGGGTAACCTCCACGTCGTGGAACTTAGGATCAGGAAGTAGAATCCTCTTTTTAGGCTTCGCTTTTCTCATTTTTTGAAAAAATTAAGGTGATAAAGGTGAAAATTACTTCTTAGATTTCTTCGGCCGTTTGGCGCCGTAGAGGGAACGGGACTGGGTCCGTCCGTCCACGCCAGCGGTATCCAAAGCTCCTCTAAGGATGTGGTAACGTACACCCGGCAGGTCCTTGACACGGCCGCCGCGCACCAGCACGATGCTGTGCTCCTGGAGGTTGTGCCCTTCGCCCGGGATGTAGGCATTGACCTCTTTCGCGTTGGAAAGACGGACACGCGCGACCTTACGCATCGCGGAGTTCGGCTTTTTAGGAGTCGTCGTGTAAACACGAAGACATACGCCACGCTTCTGAGGACATGCGTCCAGCGCACGAGACTTGCTCTTTACTTCGAGGGCCTCGCGTCCTTTGCGAACAAGTTGTTGAATTGTTGGCATAAGTGTTTGTTAATAAATAAGTTGTAAAAATCCCCAAAAATTTGGGGATGCAAAGGTAGTAAAAAATATTTAATTCACAAAGTTTTCAACAGGGTAATCTTCCGGTTTTTAGGCATTTCCGCCGTCTCAGCGGAGCCCCCTCCCCTTGAGATAGTTCTGGAGGACCGCGAGGTCGCCGACGTCGGTCTGCAGATAGTCGATGCGGGCGGCGGTGAACAGGTCGAGCGCCCCGGTCTTGCCTTTCCGGACCTCCTCGTCGAAGTTGAGGAGGTTGGAGAAGGTGACATAGCCGGCGGACCGCAGGCCGGAAGACAGGGCGGTCGTGCCCTTCTCCCCGTGGTAATACTGCCAGTTGATCTGCATCAGGGGCGTGGTCCGGATGCCGTCCAGGCTGTGGGCGGACCCCGTCGCGGTCACGGACAGGTGCGGGGAGATCCGGCCCTTGCTGCCCTCGTAATACTGTTTGGCCAGGTCGGCGTCCGATCCGGTGAAGAAGGTGACCTGGTCGAGCATCCCGGCCTTCTCGACCTCCTTCAGGACGCTGGCGGCCGCAATGGCGGTCTTGTCGAGGTCGAGGTTGACCCAGATCCGGTCCTTGGCCGCGGCGAGCGCCTCGGACAGGCGGGGCATGCGGACCCCTTTCACGACCGTCCCGGTCTCCCGGATCTTCATGTCGAACTGCCGGATGTCGGAGAAATACCGTCCCGCGATGGAGCCGCTCCCGGTGGTCACGGAGGCGAGGTTGTCGTCGTGCGCGCACACGAGGACCCCGTCCTTGGTCTGCCGGACGTCCAGTTCGACCATGTCCAGCCCCTTCTCGATGGCTTTCCGGATGGCGGGGACGGAGTTCTCCGGGCAGTCCTTCGTCATGTAAACGCCCTCATAGGTATTGGCCCGGTGGGCACAGATGTACACGCGGGAGAAATCGCCGGCGAGCACGTCCCGGAAATGGTGGGAAACCGAGCGGTCCGCGATGCTCAGCTGCGTGACGAGGATGGTTTCGTAGCCGTCTTTCGTGAAAAGGGTCAGGATGCCCGTCCGGTCGCTGTCCGTCTGGTTGGGGGAAAGGCGGAACCGCAGGGTCTGCTCCTCCCCGGAGCCCCTTCCGGACCCCGTCACCACCGAGATCCAGGTCTCGTCGGTCTCCGCCTGCCACTTGCCGTCGCTCCGGAAACGGACCGTCCCTTCTTCCGAGTCGCTCCAGCAGGAGACGGCCTTGTCGAGGACCGTCAGGGTGACATGTTCCGGGTCGGCGGGTTCGTCCGGCGTCTTGCCGCAGGAGAAAGCGGCCAGCAGCACGGCAAGCGGAAGGAGGAAGGTCTGGAGTCTCATCGCAATTTCTTTTCTTTCAGGTACTTCTGGACGTTTTCGTGGTCGCCGTAATCGGTCTGGAGGATGTCCACCCCGGCCGTCGTGGCATTCTGCAGGGCCGTCATCGTGCCCCGGATGAGCTTGTTGTCGTCGTCGAGCAGGTTGGAGAAACCGATGTAGCCGGCCTCGTGGACGTTCGCCGGTCCGGCGTAAGCGGCCGTCGTCCCCCATTCGCCGCCGAAATGGAAGATCGGGCGGGTGGGCAGGCCCGCGGTGTTGGCGAAGCCGGCGGGCTTGTCGGCCCAGAAGAGGACGGTCAGCCGGCCGTTCTTGGAGGTATAGGACTCCGCGAGGGCCTTCGAGCTGCCGGTGTAGATGATGACCTCGTCGAGCATTCCGCATGCGGCGATCGTATCGACGGCCGCCCGGACGAACGCCTCGCTCTTGTCCTTGACCAGGTCCAGGTCGACCCAGATCCGCCCCCTGGCGGCCTTGAGGACCTGGCTGAGGGTGGACATCTTCACGCCCCGGACCTGCCGTCCGCTGGAACGGATGGTCATGTCGTGCGCGCAGATGTCCGCATAGGTCAGGTCGGCGATGTTCCCGGTCCCGGTCGTGACGTTGCTGATGTAATCGTCATGGCAGCAGACCAGTACGCCGTCTTTCGTCCGGCGGACATCGATCTCGACGAAGTCCATCCCCTTTTCGATGGCCCTTTCGACCGCCGCGACCGTGTTCTCCGGGCAGTCCTTGGTGAGGTACATCCCTTCATAGGTGTTCGCCCGGTGGGCACACAGGTACTGGTAGGCGTGGTTTTCCTTTTCGACGCGCCGGATCCATTCCTGCAGGGTCTTTTCCTGCGAGGCCTGCTGGGTGACGGCGACGGTCACCGCGCGCTTGCCGGAGGAGATGCGCACCTCCCCCGTCCGCTCCTGCCGGCCGTAGATGTCCGAAGCCCGGACGATGAGCATCTGCTGCGCGTCCGAGCCCGCGCCGTGCGTCTTTTCCAGCTGGATCCATCCGTCGTCCGTCTCCGCCCTCCAGCTGCTGTCGGAGCGGAACCGGATGCTGTTCCGCGCGTTGAGCCGGCTCAGCAGCAGCGTCCGGGACGGAACTTCCAGATTGCTCCCCGCCACGGGCGGCTCCTCCCGGCAGCCGCAGAGGACCGCCAGGAGGACCAGGCCCGTCAGGAAGCCGCGCCTCATTTCTGGACGCCCGTGTGCTTGCGGTCGACGCCGAACATCGGCCAGGGACCGGTGCCGGGGCCCTTGACGGCGGAGGAAGTCAGGCAGAGGACGCCGGACTCGGTCTCCATGTCGGCCTTCTGGAAGCCCACGTACATCTTGCCGTCGTCCCCGATGGTCACGCCGGACCACATCTTGATGTTCGGGCTCTCGAAGGCGGCGTCGAAGGGCATGCCGGCTTCCTTGACCAGGGCCGTGATGTCGGCCTTGGCGACCAGTTCCGCGCCCTTGGTGGCGGGGTCCGGCTTGATGATGCAGAACGAGCCCTTGTCGGTGCCGAACACGACGAGGCCTTCCGCGGTGACAGCCGGCGTGCCGGAGACGCTCTCCGCGAGCCGGTATTCCCAGGCGAGGGTCATGTTCTTCGGGTTGACGGCCACGATGCCGCCGCTGGCGTCCGCGCCGCTCTTGAGATTGACGATCACCTCGTTGGCCGGGCCGATGACGACGCCGCCCTGGTCCTGCGCGGTCGTGTTGGCGATGGAGGTGTTGGTGTCGTTGATCAGGAAGCCCTTGCCCGCGCCGGTCTTGTCGATGAGATAGACCGTCGCCGGGTCGCCTTCCGGGGAGCAGAGGCCTGCACCATAGCTTGTTCCGTCAACGGTCACGACGGCCATCTGCGGCCGGTCGGAACCGCTGCACGTCAGGGTGAACTGGTTCCCGCCGGCATCGATGAGGTTCTTGACCAGGTTGAACGTGTTGACGACGGCGCCGGAGCCGGTCAGGAGGCCGGAGACCTCCGCGCCGACGACCCCGTTCGCGGCGCAGGCCTGCCAGGCGAAGCCGTCCTTGGACACGGCCGGGGCCTGGCGGCAGCCGCCGCTGATGGCGCCGTTCTCCGAGTTCACGAGCCAGGTCAGGCGCTTGCCGTCGGCGGCGGAAATGGCGCCCATGGTGCCGGTCGTGCCGGCATTGGCGACGAGGAGCGCCGCGTCACTCACCTGGACGGCATAGCCGTACCACAGCTTCGGATTTGGGTCCTTCCCGTTGCCCCAGAACTCGGCGCTCCAGAGTTTGGCGAGACCGGAATCATATTTGGCCATGACGGCTCCGCCGCCGCTGGCGCCGCCGCCGAGGATGCTGCCGGCCTTGTCAATGCCCGCGGAGAGGCAGTAATTGCCCGTGCCGCCGATGGCGACGCTGGCGAGGACCTTGCCCTCCGGGGAGACCTTGTAGAGCTTGCCGTTGTCCTTGACCGAGCCGGCCAGGTAGATGTTGCCGGCGTCGTCGATGGCCGGGGCCGCGCCGCGGACGCCGCCGCCCTTGTCGCCGAAGAGGGCGTACCAGGCGACCGCGATGTCGCCCTTGTCCTCGATGGGCTTCTCCTCCACGAGGAAGGTCTTGGCTTTCGGCCGGGCCGGCTTGTTGCCCGCCGCGTCGGTCACGGTGAGGGAGATCACCTTGACGCCGGTCGTGGTGAACGTCACTTTCGGGTTGGCCTCGGAAGAGGTGCTTTCGTCGTTGAAGGACCAGGCATAGGTATAGGGGGCCGTGCCGCCGGAGACGACGGCGGTGAAGGTCACCTCGTCGCCCGTGAAGGCTTTTTCCCGGTCGATGGTGAAATCGACGGAGAGGTCGGCCGGCTTGTCGGAGGGGCCGGGTTTGTCGGGCTCTTCGCCCGGTTTGTTGCAGGCAAGGACCGCGAGCGCGGCCAGGAGCAGATAACGTGTGGTTTTCATATTGTATTGATTATGGTTTCGTTACGGTATAACCGGGATTCTGGGGATAGGCGCCTTTGTCCTTCAGCAGGTCGATCTGGCCCTGCGGGATGGGCCAGCGCATCAGGTAGTCGCGGCCGGCGAGGGTCTCGAGCTGGTCGAGCCGGCCGAGGCGCTTGATGTCGAACCAGCGGTGGCCTTCGGCGTAGAACTCCCGGCGGTATTCGTCGAGCAGCAGGTCCGTCCAGGCCTTGTCGGAGAGCGTCGCGGGGACGGAGGCCATCCCGTAGCGGTTCATGAGGAAGGCCTCGAGGGCGGCGTGCCCTTCCGGCGTATTGCCGAGCGCTTCCGCCTTGACCAGGTACATCTCCGACACGCGGATGACCACCAGCGGGGACTGCAGCGGGTTGTCGTTCGTGACGAACTGGTCCATCGTGTCGTTCCCGTTCGGGAACTTCAGGATGCGGTTCTTCGCCGCCTCGCTCTCGACGACGCTCTTGCGGATATCCCCGGTCTTGAGGCCGGCGACGTCGGCGAACAGGCTGGAGAACAGGTCTTTCACGTCGGGCGTCTCAGCGGTCGGATACGGGATGCGGTAGTTCCAGGAGCCGTCGGTGTCGTTGACGCTGGTATGCAGGGTGATCTGGCTGTCCGTGCGCTGGTTGGCGAGCGCGAAGACGATCTCCTTCGAGGCTGTCCCGAAGCACCAGGTCTTCGCGAGGTCCTCGGACGTCTTTTCCATCGCATAAGAGCCGGAGGTGATGACCTTTTCGGCATATTCCGCCGCCTTCGCCGCGTCACCGGACCAGAGGTACACCTTGGCCATCAGCGCGTTGACGGCGTCGTCGCCCACATAGAAGAAGCCGGTCTTGCTCGCGGGATGCTTCAGCGCCTCGGCCAGGTCGGACAGCATGAAGGCGTAAAGCCCTTCCGCCTGGGTCAGCGGCACTTCCTCGTTCGTCGTCTTTTCGAGAACGGGGGCCGCACCCCAGCGGGTCGTGAGGCCGAAATAGATGAGTGCCCGGCAGAAATAGCCGGTCTTCAGCGCATTCTCCGCCGTGGGGGACGCGCTGGCGGACCGGGCGCTGGCGAGGAGTTCGTTCACCTGCCGGAGCGAGGTGAAGGCGTTCTTCCAGCGCGATTCGACGAAACTGGTGGACGGGGTCATCAGGGTGACGTCGTCAACCTTGCCGCCGCCGGGGCCGTTGGTGAAATTCTCGCCCATCAGGTCCCCGTCGAACCAGCCGCTGTTGACGAAGCCCTCCATGGTGTAGAGGACGCCGCTGGTGAGCTTGCCGAGGTCGTTCTCCCCGACCTTGTCCGTGGTGATGGCGTGGCGCGGGGCGACCGCGTCGAGCATTTTGCTGCAGGCGGTCAGCCCGAGCAGGGCCGTAGCCGCTATCAGGAACAGGAGTCTTTTCATGTCGTCTAGAATTTGAACTGGGCGCCGAGGAGGAACGTCCGCATCGTCGGGGAAAGGCCGAAGTCCACGCCGTAGTGGCGGTGGGACGGGTTCGATTCATAGGAGGCCTCCGGGTCGAAACCGTCGTACTTCGTGAAACAGAGGGCGTTGTCGACCGTGAGATAGGCCTTCAGGCCCTTCACCCCGATCCGCTTCAGCAGCTGCTGGGGCAGGCTGTAGGAGAGGGTGACGGTCTTGACGCGGAAGTAGGAGGCGTCTTCGAGGTAGCGGGTGGACGGCAGGACGTTGTAGTCATAGTCGTAGCCCGTGTGGGCGCCGGAGAGGACCGGGCGGGGAATGGTGTTCGAGGTCCCTTCGCCGCGCCAATAGCCGTTCGCGACGGCTTTGGACACATTGAAATACTGGGTCACCTCGCCCTTGCCGGAAACGTTGACCGTCGTCGTTGCGATGCCGAGATGCTCGCAGCCTTCCTTCCCGTTGACGCCCTTCCAGGAGGCCAGGAGGTTGTTTCCGACCGAATAGGTGCAGAACACATCCAGTGCGAGGCCCTTCCAGGAGAGGTTGGTGGAGAGGCCGCCGAACCAGTCCGGGGTGGCCTTGCCGCAGAGGATGCGGTCGTTCTCGTCGATGTCGTCGTTGCCGTCGCGGTCGAAGTAGATGCAGTCGCCGGCCCGCACGCCCTTCGCATAAAGCGGGGCCGGGACGTCCTCGTCGCGCTGGTAGATGCCTTCAAAGCGGTACATGTACCAGGAGGAGATGGGCTGGCCGTTCTGGAGGATATGGTTGGCGTTGCCGCCGAGGAGGTTCGAGCCGCTGCCGGTCACGATGATGGCGTCGGACCCGTCGAGCAGCGACAGGAGACGGCTCCGGACCCAGGAGACATTGGCCCCGAGGGTCCACTTGACGGGCCCGTCGAGAATGCGGGCGTTCACGGCGAACTCCGCGCCGAGGTTGTCCGCCGAGCCGATGTTCGCACTCACCGTGTTCATGCCCGTCGCCGCAAGGACCGGCTTGGAATAGAGCATGTCGTTGGTGATGGAATAGAAGGCGTCCGCGGTGAGGGTCAGCCGGTCGTTCCAGAGGCCGAAGTCCGCTCCGGCGTCGTATTTGGTCGATTTCTCCCACTTGAGGTTGCTGGCCGGGGTGCCGACCGTGAAGGCGGAGGAGCCGTTGTAGGAGCTCCCGGCGCTGATCAGGGACATGGCCGCCCAGTTGCCGATGCCCGCCATCGAACCGGTCTGTCCCGCGGAGAGGCGGATTTTCAGTTCGGTCAGGACGGGGTTCTTCGGGAACCATTTCTCATTGGAGGCGAACCAGGCGAGGGAGGCGGCCGGAAAGGTGCCGAAGCGGCTTTCCTTCGGGAAGCGGGTGGTGCCGTCCGAGCGGATGGACAGGTTGAGGATGTAGCGGTCGTCCCAGTTCATCATGGCGCGGGCGAACCAGGATTCGAGGGCATAGGCGGCGTAATTGACGCTGTCCGGGAAGATCTCCGCGCCGGAGGTGACCAGGCCGAGGGACGAGGACGGGTAGGCCTCATTGGCATAGTTCGAGCTCATGAAGCCGAACTGCTCGTAGGCGTAGCTCTCCCAGGAATGGCCGGCCATGGCCGAGTAACGCAGCGCGCCCGCGCTGCCCTCATACGAGAGGATGTTGTCGAAAACGTAGCGGAAGGAGTGGTTCTTCCCTTCCGTGATGGCGCCCCAGCCCGCGTTGAGGGCACGGGCGTTGTGGTTCTCCGTCAGCCTCTTCGTCGAAAGGTCGAGGATGCCGTAGCCGCTGATGGAGGGGGTGTATTTCAGGCCCTTGAGCGGCGTGAAGTCGAGGGAGACGGTCGTGGCGAGGCGGCCGGTGTTGACCCACCATTTCTCCTCGTTGATGAGCATCACCGGGTTGTGGCGGACGAGGCCGGTCGTGGTCATAATCATATAGCTCCCGTCCTCGCGGTAAGGCGTGTACCAGGGCTGCTCCTCGCGGGCGGTGCGGAGGACCTTCAGCGAGGTCGAGGTCTCCTCGGCCTTGTCCTGGCGGGACCAGGTGAGGGAGGAATTGAGGTTGAAGGCCAGCCAGGGAGCGACCTTGTAGCTGAATTTCGCCCGGCCCGTGTACTGGTGCCAGGCCGTGTTCCGGATGTATCCCTCCTGCGCGTCCATGCCGCCGGAGACATAGAAGGTGAACTTGTCGCTGCCGCCGGAGAGGCTCACGCTCGCGGAGGAGGTCTTCGCCCATTTCCGGGAGATGGCGCCGACCCAGTCGAAATCGGCGGGTTCCGGGGGAATGTAGAGGGAGCGGACCTCGAGCTTCTGGAGGTTGTAATTGTCGATGGCCTCGGTCATCGTGCGGATGTACTCCTCCGTATTGGCCATCGGCACGTCGTGGGCGACCTGGCTGAGGCCGGTCTTCACGCTGGCGTCGATGCGCGTGGCGCCCCTCTGGCCGGACTTGGTCGTGATGAGGATGACGCCGGCGTTGCCGCGGGAGCCGTAAATGGCTGTCGCAGAGGCGTCTTTCAGCACTTCGATGCGCTCGATGTCCTCATTGTTGAGGGTGGGATACTGCTCTGCGGGGATGCCGTCGACGACATACAGCGGGGCCGAGCCGCCGGAGATGGAGCTGACGCCGCGGATGATGACGTTCGGGCGGCTGCCCGGCGTGCCGCTGGCGCTGGTGATGCTGACGCCGGTCGCATGGCCCTGGAGGGCCTTGATCGGATCATAGGCGGCGCCGCGGTCCACTTCGTCCATCCGGACGGAAGCGATGGAGGAACTGACGAGTTTCCTGGAAGCGGAGCCGTACCCGATGACGACGACCTCGTCGAGGGCCTGCCGGTCGAGCGGAAGGACCATGTTGATGACGGGGTCGTCCCCGGCCCGGGCCTGCTGCTCCAGGTATCCGAGGCTGGAAAAGCGGAGCAGGGCCCCCGGGGCGGCCGAAATGCTGTAGCGGCCGTCGAGGTCCGTGGTCACGCCTTCCCGCGTGCTGCCGATGAGGACGGCCGCGCCGAAGAGCGGCGTCCCGTCTTCATCCCGTACGGTTCCGGAATACGTCCTGCGGGCCTCCGGCTTGTCCTGGGCCGCCGCCGGAAAGACGACGGCCGCCGTGAGGAGCAGGAGGGAAGGGAGGAGGATTCCGGCGAAAGTTTTTTTCAGGTACATGTGTTATTATTTATGGCTTCACAAAGATACGGATTCTACAGGGTCTTTGCAAACAGGCGGAGGCTCTTCGAGAACATGTCGTTGGCGGCGTAAGAGGCCCCGATCGAATGGGTGACATTCTTGTACGTCACCACCTTGACATCCTTGATCCCCGCCGCGCGGAGGGCTTCCCGGTAGCGGCGCGCGTTGTCCGGGCCGATGGTAATGTCGGCCGTCCCCGTGAACAGGACCGCCTTGTAGGACAGGCCGCTCTTGGACGCTGCGATCGTGACGGGCGCGAGGCTGTCGATGTACTCCGGCGCCCACCCGTTCAGGAACACGTCGTAGCGCTGATGCTTCTTGACATTCGACGCGGGGGCGTAATTGTCCATCGTGTAGTGCAGGTCATAAGCCCCATACCAGCCCGCATAGGCCTTGGTCTGCGGGAAATGCATGGCGCAGCAGGCCGAAAGGTGCCCGCCGGCGGAACTGCCCACGAAGCCGATCCGTTCGGGGTCGATGCCGAACTCCCCGGCCCGGGAAAGCACATATTCCACGGCGTCATAACAGTCCTGGACCGAGTCGCCCAGCCGCGCCCCGGGGACGGTGGCCAGGGAGTACTCGATGCTGACGGCGGTGATCCCGTACTTGCCAGCAAGGGTCTTGCAGAAGGCGGCCGCAGCCGTGTAACTTCCTGAAACCCAGCCGCCGCCATGGATGTGAAATACGACGGGTGCATGGTCCCGCGCCGCCCGGTAAACCATCATGGGAAGGTCCTCGCCGGTCAAGCCTTTCTTGTACACGACGGTTTCGGGAACGACGGTGTCCATGGCTTCCTTGCTGTAAGCCCGCACCTTGGGTTTGAACGGGACGCAGACTTTGGACAGCCGGTACGGGTCGCCGATCAGCGCCTCGATCGCCTTGGCGTCTTTGAGCGTGTAACTGCCGTCTTTCTCCTGGACCAGGGCCATCCCGTAGCGGTTGTAGATCTTCGCCGCCTGCAGGGGCGCCAGGAAAAGGATTGTGGCGGCCAGCGCCAGGAGGATTACTTTCAAGTATTTCATTCTCAATCGGTTTTACTGTTATCAAGGGGTGGACGGGCAGCTAGCCTTCGAAGAACCACAGGGTGCGGAGCATCTCGAAGACGCGGTCGATGTATTCGCTGGTGGTGGGGTCCCAGCGGAAGCCCAGCCGGTGGAGCACCTGCATGGTGAAGGCGGTGGAAGGGAGGGTCTCCACGCCCGCGGTCTCGCCGGCGGACTGCTGGTAGGCCACCAGGGGGGCCAGGGTCCGTGCCTTGGCGGGATCCCGCTGGGCGGCTTTCATCCGCCGGGCGAACTCCTTCTCCTCCACGTATTCCAGCGGCTTGCCGTCGATCTTCTCCAGCCGGGTGAGGACGTCGTCCATGGGCACCATGTGGTTGTTGGAAACGTTGAAGACACAGTTCTCCAGCGGGGTGGTGGAAAGCAGCACCATGGCATGGGCGACCTGGTCGATGGGGGTGAATTCCATCTGCCCTTCCAGCAGGTCGTACGGGCAGGCGCCGATGAGTTTCAGGGCCTTGAGCCGGCCCATGGAGGCATTGGCGTTCAGGTTCACCTGGAACTCCCCGTCACCGGCGCGGGGCGCCAGGTTGCCGGCGCGCAGGATCTTGGCCTTCAGGGTGCCGGCGGCCATGTGTTCCAGGATGTGGCGCTCGGCCAGGAACTTGGAGTGGACGTACTGGTTGTCCGTCAGCTGCCCGAAGAAGAGCATCTGCTCCGTGATCGTGCCGGGCACCTTGCCGGGGGTGAGGCCGCCCACGCTCTCGGTGGAGACGTGCACCAGGTAGGCGCCGTTCTTCTCGCACAGGGCCACCAGGTTCTTCACGCCGCCGTAGTTGATGTCCTCGATGTCCGTTCCCTTGGAGAAGTGCTTGACATTGGCGGCGCAGTTGAACACCATGTCGATCCGGTCCAGTCCTTCCAGGCTCTCGGGCCGGGTGATGTCGCCTTCCACGGTCCGGATCCGCGTCCCCAGGAGCTTGCGGTAGTCTTTCTCGAAATAATAGACCAGCATCTCCCGCAGGCGCCGCTCCGGCGTGATTTCCCCCTTGGAACGCAGCAGGCACCAGACGGTGGTGTCCGGGCCGGTATTCTCCAGCAGTTCCGTCAGCACGTGGATGCCCAGGAAGCCCGTGGCGCCCGTGAGGAGGATGTTCTTGCCCAGCAGCAGGCGCTTCCCCCTGGCGAAGGACTTCAGGCTGTTCTTCCCGAGGAGGCCGTCGATGGCCGAGTAGTCATATCCGGTGATATTGGCATCCTCTTCCGCGGGGGCCTGGTCTCCCTTCAGGAAGGCGGCCAGGGCACGGGCCGTCGGATGGGCGAAGACGTCGGAATAGGCGAAATGCAGCCCCTGCTTCTCCGCGCTCACCAGGACGTTGGTGACCATGAGCGAGGAGCCGCCGAGGTCGAAGAAGGAATCGGTGGCGCCCACGCGCTCCACGCCCAGGATCTCGGCGAAGATGGTGCAGAGGGCCGTTTCCGTCTCTCCCGAGGGGGCCACATAGTCGTCCATCGCCGTGGGGGTCGCGGCCGGCAGGGCCTTCCGGTCCACCTTCTGGTTTACGTTCAGGGGGATGATGTCCAGCTGCATCCAGGCGGCGGGCACCATGTACGGCGGCTTGCGCTCCCGGATGAAATCGGACGCGGCCTTGACGTCCAGCCGGCCTTCCTTCATCACCACGTAGGCGGCCAGGTATTTGCCGCCGGACGGGGCGTCGAAGGCCTGCACGGTCACGTCTTTCACGCCGGGCATCTCCCGCAGGACCGCCTCGACCTCCTTCAGCTCGATGCGGAAACCGCGGATCTTCACCTGGGAGTCCTTCCGGCCCACGAATTCGATGTTGCCGTCGGGACGGTACCGTACGATGTCACCGGAGCGGTAGGCCCGCATGCCGGGACAGAAGGGATTGTCAATGAAGCACTCGGCCGTCTTGTCGGGGCGATTGAGGTAGCCCCGGCCGACGCCCGCGCCGGCAATGATGAGCTCGCCGGCGGCCCCGACGGGCAGGCGGCGCATCTCGCGGTCCACCACATACAGACAGACATTGCTGAGCGGATGGCCGATGGGAATGTTCTCCTCCCGTTCCTGCACATGGAAGACGGTGGAGAAGATGGTGCATTCCGTGGGGCCGTAGCCGTTGTGGAAGGCATAGGAAGGCGGCGGCATGGAAATGAGCTTCTCGCCGCCCACCGACAGGTGCTTCAGGGAAGGATTGTCGGGGAAGTTGCGGGCGAACATCACGCCCACCTGCGTGGTCATGAAGCTGTGGGTGACCCCGTTGTCCGTCATGAAACGGTCCAGGGCGCCCAGGTCGTGCCGGACGGCTTCCGGAATGATGCAGACGCACGCGCCGCAGGTGAGGGCGGGGTACTGGTCCATCATGTTGGCGTCGAAGCCGTAACTGGCGAAGGCGGCCACGCGGTCGCCGGCCTTGAGGCCGTAATAGTCCTTGTACCAGGCGCAGAAGTTGACCAGGTTGCGCTGCTCCAGCATGCAGCCCTTGGGCGTGCCCGTGGAGCCGGACGTGTACAGCAGGATATACAGGCCCTCCGGCTTGGGACCGGCGGCGGTGCAGGGCGCATCCGGCAGATTTTCAGCTTCTTCCGTTGTGAGGACGGGGCCCTTGTAGTCGCCGGCCAGCGGGAGCAGCCCCTTGTCGGCGATCAGGAGTTTGGCGCCGGCGTCCTGGATCATGAAGTTGATCCGCTCCGGCGGATAGGAGGGATCCAGCGGCTGGTAGGCGCAGCCGGCCTTCATGGCCGCCAGCGACGCCTTGGTCATCCAGGTATTCCGGTCGATGAGCACGGAGACCACGTCCTCCTCCCCGAGGCCGAAGCCCTGGATCCGGGCGGCCAGGTTGTCCGTAATGCGGTCCAGTTCCGCGTAGCTGATGGTTTTCCCGTCAAAGAGCACGGCGGGCGCATCCGGCGTGGCTTTGGCCTGTTTCCGGAAGAGCGTGACCACGGTCTGGGTGAGGTCCACCTCCTGCCGGTAGTGGTTGAAGCCGTCCAGCTCCTTCAGGCGTCCGCCGTCCACCAGCGGGATCTGCGCGATGGGACTGTCCTTGAGCAGGCCGCGGCAGATGGTCTCCATGGCGACGGCGAAACTGTCCACCAGCGCTTCGCTGTACAGGCTGTCGTCGTAGGCCAGGGCAATCTCCGGCGCCGCTTCCGTCCCTTCGATGAAGATGCTGAGGGGGAACTTCGGCGTATCCTGCGTAATCACCTCGTCTTCCAGCGTTTTTCCGTTGATGCAGTACTTTTCCACCAGTCCCACCTGGTAGGCCAGCATGACTGCGGGATGGAAATCATAGGCCGAGGACAGGCGGGCGAAGGGATAGTTCTGGTACGAGAGGGTGGTGGAGAAGCCTTCGTCGGTTTCCTTAAGGAAGGCGTCGGCCTGCTGGTCCCCCACCTCGCCGGAGAGGGCCATGGTGTTCACGAACATGCCCCAGGTGTCCGCCGCGCGCATGTCCCCGCGGCCGTTCGCGACGGTGCAGATGTGCACTTTCTTCTGCCCGCTGAACGCGCTCACGGCCATGAAGGCCGCGCCCAGGAAATAACTGGCCGGGGAGATGCCCAGGGCGTGGCAGCGGGCGGTGATATCGGCCTCCAGTTTCTTCCGGAGCCACTTTTCGTGCCCGACCTCCCCTTCTTCCGGCTTCTTGTCGGGGATGACGCCGGCGGCCTCCTCCAGCCCCTCCATCCGGGCGGCGAAGAAGGCTTCGGCCTCCTTGAATTCCGGGCTGTCCTGGTAGGCCTGCTGGTCCTTGGCATACTGGAAATAGGTATAGGACTCCTTCTCGGGGGCCTTTCCCTCCAGGGCCGATGCCAGCTGGGACAGGAAGACGTCATAGGAGCGCCCGTCGAAGACCAGGTGGTGGAAATCGGTCATCAGGCGCAGTTTGCCGGGCGTTTCCACGATCTGCAGGCGGTACAGCGGTCCCTCGGACAGGTCGTAGGGCTGCATGAATCCCTCCTTCAGGGCCTGGAACTCCGCTTCTTTCTTCAGTTTCGTGACGGGGATGTCCCTGGAGGGCGTCCCGGGGATCAGGAACGCCTTCCCGTCCCGCTGCTCAAAGTGGCCGGCCACGACGGGATGGGCTTCCAGGACGGCGTACAGGGCGTCTTTCAGGGCCTGGACGGTGACTCCTTCGGGGAAGGTGAGGATGCTCGGCAGGTTGTAGGCGGTGGAGGACGGATTCTTCACGCAGTCCAGGTACAGGCCGGTTTGCTGGAAGGTGAGTTCCCGCGGCTCGTCGGCGCTGCTCTCCGGGGCGGGCTCTGCCGCCTTGTCCTTGGCCATGAGCTGCTTGAGCAGGTCGTTCTCGATGCTCTGCAGGCTGGCCGTCTTGGCGAAGGTGTTCATGTCCTCCTCCAGGCCGTAACGCTTGTACAGTTCGGTGGCCAGGCGCAGGGCGCTCAGGGAGGACAGGCCGCTGTAATAAAGGGGTTCCGTGAGGCCGAAGCCGCTGATGCCCACGCTCTCCCGGATCATGCCGGCCAGTTCTTCTTCCAGCACGTTGAAGGGCGCCACGTGCTCCTCTTTCTTCCGGGCCTGGGGCTCCGGTTTCGGCAGGGCCTTTACATCCACTTTCTGGTTCACATTCAGCGGGATCGCCTCGATCTGGATGGTGACGGCCGGGACCATGTACGGGGGTTTCCTTTCGGCGATGAAGGCGTTCATGTCCTCCACGTTCACCTCCTGCGGGCTCACGACATAGGCCGCCAGGAACTTGCCGCCGCCCGCGCCGGGCTCGTCAAACGCCTGGACGGTTACGTCCCCGATGCCGGGGAACTCCCGGATGACGGCCTCCACCTCCTTGAGTTCGATGCGGAAGCCGCGGATTTTCACCTGGGAGTCCTTGCGGCCCACGTATTCGATCTTGCCGTCTTCGCGCCGGCGGACGATGTCTCCCGTCCGGTACACGCGGGCATAGGCGGGATCCTTGTCAAAGGGGTTGTCCAGGAACACCTCGGCGGTCTTGTCGGGGCGGTTGAGGTAGCCCATACCCACCTGCTCGCCGGCGATCCACAGCTCCCCGCTCTCCCCGTCTGGCACCTGATGGCCGTCCTTGTCCACGATGTAGGCCCTGATCCCCTCCAGCGGAACGCCGATGGGGATGTTGTCCTCCTGCACCTTCACTTCTTCGCTCACCACGTAGCACAGGCACTCGGTGGGGCCGTAGCAGTTGAACAGGCGGTAATGGGGCAACGGGAAGGAGGACATCTTCTCGCCACCGGTATACAGGACCCGGAGGCCCTTGCAGTCCGGATAGTTGATGGCGAACTGGGTGGCCACCTGGGTGGTCATGAAGCAGTGCGTGATGCCGTTTTCCTCATAATATGCATGCAGGGCGTGCAGGTCCAGCCGGATGCGGTCCGGAATCACATACAGGGTGCCGCCGGACAGCAGGGTGGTGTACAGGTCGGCCGCGAAAGCGTCGAAACCGAAGCTGGCATACCCCGTCATGCGGGTGTCTTCCGCAAAGCCCACATTGTCCATGTGCCGGCTGCAGAACAGGTACACATTCCTGTGGGAGAGCATGCAGCCCTTCGGGGTGCCGGTGGTGCCGCTGGTGTACAGGAGGAAGAAAAGGTCGTCTGCAGACGGGGCGCCTTCGGGCTTTCCGGGGTGCAGTTTCCTGATGTCGGCCGTCTTGACGACGGGGACCTCCGTCTCCTTGAGGACCGGAAGCAGGTCTTCGTCGGCGACCAGCATCCGGGCGTCGGCATCCTTCATCATGAACTGGAGGCGCTCCGGCGGATAGGACGGGTCCAGCGGGAGGTAGGCGCAGCCGGCCTTGAGCACGCCCAGCGGGGCGACCATCATGTATTCGTTCCGTCCCAGCATGATGCCCACGACGCTTTTGGGCGGGATCCGGCCTTGGATATAGGCGGCCAGGTTATCGGACAGTTCATCGACCTGTCCATAGGTGAGGCGGGTGTTTTCATAAACGAGGGCGATGTGGTCGGGGCGGGCTTCCGCGTTGTGGCGGAAAGCGTCCAGGATGGTGGCGAACGGATGTTTAGTCATGTTTTTGCGGATTGATACTTACAAATATAGGCGTTTCCTTCGGAATAAAATAGCATCGGCCCCGGATATTATTTGTTTTTTTTTTGCCGGAAAAGCGTATTTTTAGGGCACCACTAAGACGAATTGATTCCCATTCTTTCTATGAGGAAAAAACTGTTGTTCCTGACTTTCGCTGCCGCTCCCTGGACTGGGTCGCCTACATTACGGGCAAACGGGAATCCAGGCGCCTGACCGGGGACTACATCCTGACGGAGAACGACCTGGTGGAGGCCATCCCCCATCCGGACGGCACCTGCTCCACCTCATGGGGCATCGACCTCCATGAAGTGGACAGCCTCAATGCCGTCCGTTTCCCCGGAACGCCGTTCAAGACGGTGGCGCGGCACAAATACTTTGCGCCGTACCCCATCCCGTACCGCTGCCTGTACAGCCGGAATATCGACAACCTGTTCATGGCGGGCCGGGACATCAGCTGTTCGCACGTGGCGATGGGTTCCGTCCGGGTCATCCGCACCTGCGGGATGATGGGAGAAGTCGTGGGACTGGCCGCATCGGTCTGCACGCGCCACCACTCCCTGCCGAGGAGCGTCTATACGGATTATTTCCAGGAACTTGTCCCGCTGATGCAGGAAGGGGCCGGGCAGCAGGGCCTGCCCAACGACCAGGATTTCTGCGTGCACGGCTGTTACGATCCGGCCCTGAAAAAATAGCCGGGCTAATCCTTCCCGTGGTAGCCCTTGCCGGGTTCTCCGGAGTAGTAAAAACCGGAGCCCAGGGGCTTGTAGTAGTAATAGCGCTTGCTGTTGTCCACGACCCGTTCGCACGCGAAAGACCATCCTCCCTCGCCGAGCTGCCGGTCCAGTTCCGTCCCCGTATAATAGCCCCACAGATACGTGTAGGTATAGTAGCAGTCGTAATACGGGTTCTTTCCCCGGGCGATCATGTCGTCGATGGCATCGGGAACCAGGCATTTGAGGTCGGAATTCCGGTAGATGCTGGCGCGGTTGAGCGCCGGACATTCGGAAAGGGTCAATGACGAGAGGGCGTTGTTGTGGGAGATGGTCACTTCCTCCAGCTTCGGCATCTTCGACAACGAAACGGAACCGACTTCCGTGTTGATGATCTCCACCCTCTCCAGCTCCGGCAGGTCGCTGAGGGACAGGCCGCCGCCCGCATCGGCGTTGTTGACATACAGGCCGTCAATCGCCGGGAAAGCGCTGATCGTCTGGAAGAAGTTGGGACAGGACGCGTTGTCCAGGTGAAAACCGGCCGGATATTCCTTCGAGCCGCTGTCCTGCGCAGTGAGGGTGAACTGTGTCCGTGTGTCTTTCCGTCCCTGCATCGTGAGCGCCATCAGATAAGGACAGCGGTCGAGATGGATCTCGGTAGCGCTCGAGTAATCATAATCCTCGTCCATGGAGACGACAAGATAGGTCACGCCGCTTTCGCTGAGGTCCAGTTTCTTGGACGTGCGCGGGTAGGAACTGCATTTCGGGCTCCGGATCGTCGTCTCCTCCGCCTTCAGCACGACGTTCCCCAGCACGCGGGTAAACACCTTGTCAAGGATTTCGAACTTCTTGAATTCGAGCGGGTTGTGCCGGTCGTCGACCCGGATGCCCCAGGAGAAATCCTCTTTCTCCGGGAAATGATCGTTCACCTTGAAGTTCTCCTGGAAATTCCAGTTCTCCGGAATGGCCACCTCCAGGAAACGGTCATCGGGGTTGTAATCGATCTTCGACCACCCATACCTCGTCAGGGGCTCCATCAGGCAGATCGGAACGTCGTCATCCCAGTTGCATTTGTCCCATCCGGCACCGCAGGAGCGGATGTCCGAGAGGACCGCCCGGGCCAGCGCCTCGTGCCGGGGCTTCAGCAGCCACATGCCGAAAGCCCTGTTGTAAATGGGCACGACCGTTTCGCTGTTCACCCAGGCGATCTGGGCGATCGGACGGAGGTGCGGGTCGTTGTGCAGGGCCCCGTCCAGGTCTTCGGCGGTTACCGTCGCCTTGACCTCCAGTTTTTTCAGGCTTCCCTTCCAGAACGCCTCCCAGTCGCCCGCCGTGTATTCGAAAGGAATGATGGCGGGATCGTGGAAACCGAAATACATGGCCAGCTGTCCGTCGTCGGGATCGCCGCCGAGGACGGAGGGACCGGTGATTTCGGCCGTGAAGGTAATGTTGTCCCCATCCTGGGCGATCTTTACGGCAGCGGGATCGAAGGGAGGGATGTACTTGTAGGTCCGCAGCGGGAATGTCATGCTGTCCGTCGTGAAATCCTTCGTCTGGCCCATGGCCCGCAGATGGAGGGCGGCGTCCACCAGCAGGTTCCGGGAGAACTCCGTGCTGAACAGGGTCGTCCCCTGCCAGCAGTAATTGTCATCCGAGGAAATCAGGTCGGGGGCGAAGGTGATGCCTTCCCGCAGGCGCATGTTGATGGTCATGCCGGCCTGCACCATGTCGCCGAAGATGCCGACGGCGGGTCCGACGCCGAGGCCGTAGCTGAGTCCGCCGTCGATTTTCGGGCCCGCGCCGAACTTGGTCTCCCCCTCCTGCGGGTCGGTCGCCGTCATGGTCCCGCTCAGGCCCTCCAGTTCGTCGTAATGCATCCATGCGGACGAGTGGATGGTGGTGCTGGCCTGGGCCGAGAGCCCGATCGAGCCGTCCACGCCGACCACGCCGTACAGGTCGATGGAGGGCGTGATGAGGACGGGTCCGACGGGGATGGCCGCCACATAGATCGAGAAGAGTTTCTTGTAGATCTCCCTGCTGGCCGAAAGCTTGAGTTCCAGTTCTCCGCCGAGGGTCGTGTCCATATCCACCTTGACGTTCAGGGTGGACAGCTTCCAGTCGCCGATGCTCATCTGCAGCTTCATGGCCAGGTCGATGCCGATCTTCGGGGTGAAGTAGAATCCGGGGAGGAACTGCCAGCTGAGCTGGGGGAAATCGATGTGTATTTTCTTGGAGGTGGAAGCCCTTGTCCGTGAGAAGGATACGGGGTTCCCGTCCGCATCTTCAATGCGGATGGCGCTCCCGCCCAGATCCAGGTCTCCGGTATCCAGTTCCAGATCCTTGAACACGTCGGTCACCCGCATGTCGGAATAGAGGAACACGTATTCATCCCCCTCTTCGCGCATGCTGTAAATATTCGCCAGCAGTCCGTCCGGGAGGGCCTCGCAGGGGGTGTTGATGACGATCCTGGACGGGACCTGGGGCAGCAGTTCGGCGGGAGCCGACTTGCTCACCCGGAAATACGTGGCGTCCGTCATGTTGTTTCCGGCGGAGGTGATATAGCCGCCCAGGTCCTTGGGTACGACGGAAATGCCCTCGGAGAGGGTGTAGCTCAACTGCCCTTCTTCATCGAGCACCACGCGCTCGGCGGCCTCCTGCAGGATGTCCACCCATACGGTTTTTCCCCCGGAGCTCACGCCGATCCGGCCGCTGCGTTCGGCCTCGGCGGGGTTCTCGGCCACCGTGACCGTGAGGGTGGAGGCGTTGCAAGTCACGCCGATCCACTCCTTGTCGGCGGAAAAAGTCCATCCTCCCGGGCCCGTTACCGTCAGGGTCTTGCTCCCCCCATAGGAGGAGAAAACGAGCCTGTCGGCCGAAACGGAAAGCTCGGAATCCCCTTCTCCGCCGGGCTCTTCGGGGGTCTCCACGGGAGGCTTCTCCTCCCCGTTGCCATCGTCGGGTTTGACCTGCGGCGTTTCCGGGGCGCAGGCGAAAAACAGGGAAAAGACCGCAAGGGCCGTCAGATACTTTTTCATGAGGTATTTATATATTCAACCTGTGATGCGCAAATATCGGCATTAATCGGCGAAAATGCAACGCATTTTATTCCAGCATGTTATTCTGGAAAGCCGTGATGGTGGACAGGGGGATGCCCAGCGTTTTGGTGACGTAGTTGACGGCCTTTTCCTGGAAGGTGGATCCGGGGAAGGTGTTGATGAAATCCACGCCCTGGACGGTCGTGACGCCATCGTCCGTCTTGGAGACATAATAGTAATTGCCGACCCCCGTCCGCGTCCGGGCGCCGACTGCGCCGGAGAACGAGGTCATCTCGTAATCCAGGTCGCAGCGGTTCTGCGGAACGCCGAGCAGGGCCTCCAGGAGCATGCAGACGTAGCCGGTGCGGTCCGCCCCCACCTTGCAGTGGATATAGACGGTCGAATTCCTTGAGACGGCGCCGAAGATCTTGGTGAGGGTCGCCCGCATCCGGTCCTTGTCCGACAGGTTGGCCCAGCTGCCGTAGGTCTCGGTCGTATGCATCGCTCCGAGGGACAGCGCGTCCAGCTGGTATTTCCCCCGCTCGCCCGTTCCCTTGGCGCGGAGATCGACGTCCAGGCCGACTTTCAGATAGTCCAGCAGCACCTTCTGGGCTTCGGGCGTCGTGTCGTCCATGTTGCTGCCCCTGAAGATCTTCCCGTATTTGACCGTCTTGCCGGAGGCGGTCAGCTGGCCGCCGAAATCCCGGCAGTTGTTGGCGTGGTTCTTCCCGTAGGTGCTCTCCCCGACCTTGATCATCCGGCGCCTGCCGGTCGTCTTGAAGACGCCGGAGGCCACGTCCTTCCCGCCGCCGGCGACCCGGTAATACCAGGTTCTTCCCGGAATCAGGTTGTAGACATCGACGGAAGTGGCCGCGGCATTGTTCGCCGGGACCGCCATTTCCAGCTCCTCCATCGCCGGGTCCTTATAGACATAGACGATCTTGTCGCCGTTTCCCGCGGCCGGGTTGGTCCATTTCACGGTGACCGGTCTCGGCAGGTCGAGCCGGTTGCCCGCACCGGTCCCGGTGTAATAGGCGGTCACATAGGTGAAGGAGTAATCCGAGGCGCTGTAGGGTTTCTGCTCGAACGCGTCGAGGTAGCCCGCGACCCGGGCATTTTCCAGATTGCAGAGGGCTGTACGCGTGATTTCCTTGCTGTTGAGGTCGATGACGAAGCGGTTGTCCGCGTCGGCGGAGAAGGTCTTGTCCGTGAAGGGCAGGGAATAGGTCGCCGCCCCGGTGACGACGGTGACGGTGCCGGAATAGGTCCCCGGCGCGACGATGACGCGGTTCGGCTCCGCGGCGTCGCCGGTCGTGGCGACGGTCGATGTCCGGGTCAGGTTCGCATAGGGCCGTCCGCCGGAAAGGGTCAGCGCCGGAACGCGCTTGACGCCCACCATCGCGCTCGTAAGCCGCGCGGTCGCCTTTCCGGCAAGGCCGGCGCCGTCCGTCGTCCGGAGATACACGGATTCGACCTGCTCGCCGGCCGAGGTGCCGGAAGAGCAGACCCGGATATCGACGAGGGCGGCCATGCTCCGGAAGCACACGGCGCCGTTGTCCTCGCCGGGCTGGCCGGCATGGAAGCGGAAAGGCTCACCGGCGAGGGGCAGCGACCGGAGATCGCCCGGCTGGTCGGCGGGAAGGACGACGTCCAGGCACCCGTCATCGGGACAGTCCGCCACATAGGGGTAGAACGGATAGACCGCGGCCCCCTCCGGGACGGACCGGGGGGACGTGGCCTTGACCACCCACTGTCCGGACTCCTCCACCGCCTCTCCCGTCAGCGTCCCTCCGGTGACCAGGAACAGGCCGACCTGCTCGCCGCTTTTCAGCGAAAAGCCCTCCGTTTCCAGGCTCCCGGCATAGGACAGCGGGAAGCGGTATTCATAGACTTCGGGATCGGTGACGGGCTTCTCGCAGGAAAAGCAGAGCAGGAGGCCCAGGAGGGCCGGCATGAAAGGGAACCTGGATTTCATGGTATGTTCATGTTTCTGGGGGCAAAAATATCACTTGTTTTGCGGAAAGGCAAGAATCTCCGCCGAAATGGTTAACTTTGGCTGCATATGAAAAAGATCCTTGCCTGCCTCAGCATCCTGCTGATCACCGTCGGCCTCCAGGCCGCGAAGCCCAAGTATGTCTTCTATTTCATCGGCGACGGGATGGGGACCAACCATGTCCTCATGACGGAGATGTATCTCGCGTCGCTGGAAGGGAATATCGGCGTCAAGCCCCTCTGTTTCACCCAGTTCCCGGTGGCGAGCGTCAGCATGACCTGGTCCGCCGACCGGAACGTGACCGACTCCCCGGCGGCCGGGACCGCGCTCGCGACGGGCGAAAAGACCCGGAACGGCGCGATTGGCGTCGATCCGGAAGGGAAGCCGCTGGAGACCCTCGCCGAGGCCGCTGCGGCCGCCGGCCGGGCGGTGGGCATCGTCACGACGAGCAGCGCCAACGATGCGACGCCGGCCGCGTTCGTCTCCCACCAGCCGAGCCGGAAGAACGGATATGAGATCATGCTGGAGATGATCGACCGCGGATATGCCTTCTACGGCGGAGCCGACCTGATCCATGAAGACCGGACCTTCGACCGGAAGCCGGTCCCGCCCATCCGCCCCCTGTTCGAGGCCGCCGGCTATACCGTCTGCAACCCGGCGGAGTTCCGGGCCGGGTATAAGGACATGGAAAAAGTGCTGATGCTTCCGGGCGAAGGCCAGGAGGTCTCCTATGCCATCGACGCCCTGGGCGACGGCCCCGAGAACCAGGAGAAGCACGTGACATTCAGCGACTTCGTCTCCTCTGCATTGACCTTCCTGACCCGGGATCCGAAGCAGGGGTTCTTCCTGATGGCGGAGGCCGGGGAGATCGACCATGCCGCCCACAGCCACGATGCCGCGACGGTGATCCAGGAGGTCCTCGACATGGACGCGGGCGTCCGCATCGCCTTCGATTTCTACCGGAAGCATCCCAGGCAGACGCTGATCGTCATCGCCTCCGACCATGAGACCGGCGGCCTGACCTTCGCCCTGCGCGAACCCCGGCATCTCGCCCGCCTCCAGGTCCAGAAGCACAGTATGAACGTCCTTTCCGACATGCTCAAGGAGCGGATGGTCTCGCAGAAGGCCATCCTCACCTGGGACGAGACCAAGGCCTTCCTCGGCGACGAACTGGGTCTCTGGAAGGAGGTTGCCGTCTCCTGGGAGAACGAGAAAATGCTCCGGGACATCTACGAGGCGACCATCGCCAAGCGGGATCCCGGCTCGGCCAAAGACCTTTATGCCGACAACTCAAAGATCGTTTCCGCCGCCGTCGACGTGCTGAACCGTTCCTGCCGCATCTACTGGAGCGGGGCGCATACTTCCGGCTATGTCCCGGTCTTCGCCATCGGTCCCGGCAGCGAACTGTTCTCCCGCCGGATGGACAATGTCGACGTTGCCCGGATGATCCGCCAGGCGGCGTTCTGAGGAAAGCGGGAGGCCTCCGACCGTTCAGGAACGGTCTCCGCCGGCCCATTCGCCGGGCGTCAGGCCCGTGCGGGCCTTGAAGGAACGGAAGAAGGACTGCTCGTTGGAGAAGCCGGATTCGTCGGCGACCTCGGCGAGCCGCATGTCGGGATGGTCCCGCATCAGTTTCTGCGCATGGCGGAGCCGGTAGTCCCCCAGGAATTCCGGGAAGCTTTTGCCTGCCTGGCCGTTGATGCAGGCGGAGATGTAGGTGGCGTTGGTTCCCAGGCGGGTGGCCAGGTCGGAGACCTTGAGGCCCTTCTGCCGCCAGAGTTCCTCCTTTTCCATCAAATACAGGATCCGGGACATCAAATCGGCCCCGGAAGCCCCCTCCGGCCGCTTTGCAGGGACCTCCTGCACGGGAGAAGGCACGGTGGCCCCTCCCTTTTTCCGCATGAGTAAAAAGGCCGCGCCGCCGGCGAGGAGAAGGCCGGCGAGGAGGGTCCACCAGGGAAAGGAGGCCCCCGGCGGGAGCGGTTCCGTATGCAGGATGAACGCGGTCGCGACAGGGTGGTAATTGTCCGGTTTCGCCAGCCCGCCGGCGAAGGCGATGCGGCCGCCGGGCAGCAGTTCCGCCCAGATATGCTCCGGAGCGAGGAGCCCGTCCGGCAATTGGGCATGGTACAGGCTGACAGGGGCCTGTCCGCCGCGAAGGGCCTCGCCGTAATCCACCCTCGCCGCGTAGATCTGTCCCGTCCCGGCGACGACCCCGATCAGCCAGGCACAATCCCGCTCCCTGTCCGCGAGCAGGATGGGATCCAGCGACAGCGGCCCGTCTTCCGGACGGACCGGCGGCAGGGGCCGTTTCGTCTCCAGGATGGAAAACGCTTCTCCGACCAGCGTGCCGATGCCCCACCGCCCGTCGGTCAGGTTCCGCACCGGAAAGAGCCAGGCATATCCGCCGACGGCTTCGTTGCCGATGAAAAGCTGGTCCATGCGCTGGCCGTCATGGAGGAACCATCCTGTCCATTCCTGCAGCAGCGGGATTTCGACGGGGTCGCCCCGCAGGCGGTCCGCCGCGGGCGGCAGGAGGCTGTCCCGTTCGCTGACGCAGCTCAGGATGAAGGCATTGTCCGGTGCCGTCTGCAGGATCAGCGGACAGGCACGGCTGAAGGAAGGGGCACGCAGGGATGTCCCGCCCGACTCCGGAGAATAGGTGGAAATGACGTCTTCCGCGAACCAGTTGCCGGCCACGATGATGCGACCGTCAGAGAGCCGCGCCGCCGAGACATGCGCTCCGCGCTTCCGGTCCAGGATGGGCAGCGGGGAAAAGCCGTGCGTGGCGGCGTCGTACAGTTCCACGCCCCAGGTCTGGCCGATGCCGAAGGGCTCGGCGCAGCCGCCGCCCGTCAGCAGCCGGCCGGACGGAAGGACGGCGCCGAAGCCGAAATCATGCGGGAAGAATGTCTCCGCCAGGTGCCACTTGCCGTCGCGGAAATACTCGGCCGTGGCCGTGGGGATGAAACCCGTCGTGTGCCCGCCGACGACCACGAGTTCTCCGCCCACGTACGCCAGGATATGCCCGCTGCGGGGAATATTCAGGTCCGGCAACCGTTCGACGGCCATCTCGAAGACGCCTTCCTCCGTCGCCTTTTCCCCTGTCGCCTGCTCCGGATGAGCGGTGCAGGCGGCAAGGAAAAGGCTGAGGCATAAGACTGTCCGGGCATTCATCGCTCCAAAGATAGCGATTTTTGGGCATAAGCCCCTTATTCCCAGTTTTCCCACATCCACCAGTACTGGTTTTCCGGGTTGATCGTACGATAGACCCACCAGGGTGAACCCATCGGCGTATCGGGCCAGAAAAGCTTGAAGCCATAGTAGCCGGATCCGGGGATTGTGCTTCCGTCCGTTGTCTCCACCAGCTTGATGGAACGGTCGTCACCGGGAGCCTTCGGGTCAGGAACGTAGCGGAACCACCCCTTCGGATTCCGGTCGCTGGTCATGACGAATTCATAGTCGCCATGCACCCAGGCAAAGGCATAGCCATAGGGCTGGCCGGGCGCAAAACCGGGCCATACGGTTCCCGACTTTCGCTCGTTCTTGTCCCCTGGGCCCAGGTGGCAAAGCTTGATTTTCCGGCTGACCTGGGCGTCTTCCAGTGCGGTGAGGATGTCGTCGGTCGCCCTGTCGCCCGTATCCTTCAGGGCTTCAATCTCTATATGGCGGCCGGAATAATCCGTGAAGTTGTAGCCGTAATCGGCCAGGGTTTGATAAAAAGTCAGATAGTTGGGAGACACGTAGTACTTCAGTCCGGTACCCGTATAGATAAACAGGTACAGGTCCCAGTCCAGCATCAGTTTTTCCGTGTCGTAGTCGGCCATCCAGTCGAAGCCCACGTCCGTGGGGACGAAATTGTAGATGGCAAGACGGTAATGGGGGAGGGAACAGGTCTTGATGTTCTGGGTGCCGTCGGGATTCGTGCTCAGCACCGTGGTGACGACATTCTCCAGCTTGAGGTTCTTGCCGAAGGATCGCGTCCCTTTCGGGAACAGATACCTTTCCCACAGGGGGTCGAAGTCGAGCTTCACGGACAGGATGTCCCATTTTTTCGTGAGCCATCCGCCCAGGGCGGCCGTGCGCGGCGTGAGCGAGAGGCCGGGCGTGAGGGCCATTTTGATGCCCTCCTTCATGTCTCCGCCGAGGCTGAGGGTCAGGCTGAGGTCGGTGTCGATCCCCACTTCCATCAGGCCCCATATGTGCAGGGCAGGATTAATGCCCAGGTGGACGCCCGCCGCGAAATTTGCGTAGAAGTTGAAATCGAATTCCGGGGCCATCTGCACGCTGCCGGGCTCGGCTTTCTGATAGCGGAGGAAGAAGCCGTCGCCGGCATTGTAGGAGCAGCCGAAGGTGCCGCAGTCGTAGCTGTAGGTCATGTCTGCGGTGAATTTGATATCGGCGCTCACTCCCACGGAGGCGGAGAAATTGATGTTCGGCTCCATGACAAGTCCCGGAGCGATGGGAACCCCCGGCACGAAATACAGGGTGACGAGGCTCTTTTCCCAGGATTTGCTCCATTCTTTGGACAAGGTGAAATTGGCCGACAGGTTGAGGACGGGGTGCACCGTGAAGTGCAGGAAAGAGAGCTCGCCTTGCTCGATCCTGGCCGCCGCTTTCATCGAGATCGTCATGCTGGCGCCCAGCGTGAGGGAGCAGCCGTCCTCGCCGATCTGGTGGCTGATGGACGGCGTCGTGACGGAAAAGTCCTTCCGGACCAGTCCCCGCGTGCCCAGCAGCTGCTCCGTCGCCTCTTCCGTGAAAAGGATTTCTCCCGAGGGGCTGACCGTGAAGGGGACGGAATTGCCGTCGGCATCCTGGATGCCGCTCAGATAGGCCCCCAGGTTGAAGGACTGGCCGGCGTCCTCGACGAGTTCGCCGTTCTCCTTCCAGATGGTGCCGCCAAAGGACAGATGGTCGTATGCCTGCACCGGATTGGTCTCCGGCTCCAGTGCGACGCGGTCGTAGTCGAAGCCCGGGAACGACTCGAGCGAGACCACCTTGAACACGCCGCCGCTGGGCAGTTCGTCCGAGGCCTCCATGATGAGCCAGCCGCCTTCCTTCAGGCCCAGGCTCTTGTGGACGAGCATCTTGTAGGCGGGCAGTTCGAAGTACCGGGTCCCGGCGGACATCTCGCGGATCTCCCGGGAGAGGATCTGGATCTTGTCCGCCGCATTGCTGTCCATCAGCACGGCGCCCGGGGCGAACCGGACCTCCGCGTCGGAGGCGACATATTCCCGCGCGGGGACCTCTCCCACCGGATAGACCACCCCGCAGGCGAGCGTCTTCCCGCCCATGGCGCCGGCCTGCCGGGAGATGCGTTCCCCGCCCGCGAGCACGAACGTCACCTCGAAGCCTTTCGAATAGGTGCGGGACGGAACGAAAAGGAAGAATCTGCCCAGTTCCCCGGGCTGCAGGGTAACCCCGCTTCCGCAGTCGAGGGTGATGACCTTGCCGCCGGTGAGCACCGGGGTCGCCGCCCCGTCCGTCTGCACGGACAGGGTGCCGCAGACGTCCTCGCCGGAAAGGTCCCTGAATTCAAGGCGCTGCACCGTGGTCTCCGTGTCGAAGGCCTGCCCGATTTTCAGGACGGACACGACCGGGAGGAAGCGCAGGCCGGTTGAGGCCGTGCCGGAAGCGACCATGAGGTTGCTCTCCGGATCGGGCGCCGGAACGCCGTCCTGCAGGGTGAACTGCTGCGTGGCGGGGAATGCCAGCTGGAGCCGGCCGGCCGACAAGGCGGCGCCCTGCTGGTAAGGACTGTATGCGGTCAACTGTCCGGACGGAACTGCCTGTGTAGAGCGGAATTCCGCCGATTTCCCGTCGGCGGAGATGTCGTTTCCGGCCAGGGAGAAGGCAATCTGGCCGCCGCTCCCGCCGAACACGCCGATCCGGTCGCCGGACTGCCAGTACGTATTGATGCGTACGCCGGGATTGTCCACGGTGATGGTCCGGGTCATGGCCCCGCCGTCGCTGATGACGGCGCGGATGGCGCAGGAACCGGGGACCATCGGTGCGTCTGCGGTTTCCGTGGCGCAGGAATAGGCAAGCAGCCAGGCGCTTGCGACCGTTGCGGATAACAATATCTTTTTCATAGCCGTTTCCCGTTAATTCCAGTCGATATGGTCGCCGTAATCGTAGCCGCCGGCATCGATGGCCGGGTCGGCATCCGTGACGGAGAAGGTATAGGTCGTCGGGTGGATGTTATACCCCGTGAAGCAGACATCCTTGAGCGTGACGGTCGCCTTCCGGGCCTGCCGCTCCCCTTCCGGGCGGGGCGCCACCGTCAGGGTCAGGGCCGTCGGACTCTTCTGCTGAACCGTGAGCCAGGACGCATCGGTCCCGGCCGTCCACTTGTAGGCGTTGGTGGAGACATAGCGGTCGCGGGTCTCTCCCGCCGGGGAAACCGAAAAAGCCCCGGGCATTTCCGGGAGGTCGAAGAACACTTTCCCCTGCTGGATGACGGTGAAGGACCCTTTGTACAGGTCCCCGGCATCTACCCGCACGGTGCAGGTCCGGGGCATCTGGTTCTCGCCCGTATATTCATCGACCGACAGCGACCAGAGGTCCATGGCCTTGTAAAACCGGCACCATTCCGCAGAAGGCGTGACCGACCAGGACCCGTCTTCCGCCGTGGTGACGACCTCGAAATAGATCATCGCTTCCTCGTGCTGGACAATGAGTTCCCCGGGGATGGGCATCCCCCGGCCGGTGGAGGATTCATAGATGTGGATGTCGAACCCGGGTTCCGACGCCGGGGGCGTCTCGACCTGGGGACAGGCGCACAGGAGCAGGGCGGCGAGCGCCAGGCCTGCGGAGCAGAATCGGTTGCGGTTATTCATACGCATGAAAATTTGGAAGGCAATTTAGGCAATTCGGCACGGGGGCGCGCTCCGCTTTCAAATAATCCGGACTAACAATTCATTAAAAGTATGCCGTCCGGAATGGAATCTGCGAACAATCATTATCTTTGTACAAAAGATTATAAGCTGTCCTTACCATGAAAAAACTCCTCCTGCTTTCGGTCGTCCTCCTTGCTGCGGCCTCCGCGGACGCCCAGGATAAAAAGGGCGAAGTCTATATGGCCGCCAATGCCCACCTGGATACCCAGTGGCTCTGGACGGTGCAGCAGACCATCGGGGAATACCTCCCCAACACGCTGTACCAGAACTTCCACCTGATGGAAGCGTACCCGGGGTACAAGTTCAGTTTCGAGGGCGCGGTGAAATACCAATGGATGAAGGAATATTATCCCGAGGCCTATGAGAAGGTGAAGGCGTATGTGGCGGCGGGCCGGTGGTATCCGTCCGGCGGCTGGGACGCCAACGACTGGAACGTCCCTTCCGTGGAATCCAACATCCGCAACCTCCTGCTGGGCGAGACCTTCTACAAGCAGGAATTCGGGGTGAAGTCAATCGACATCATGCTCCCGGACTGCTTCGGTTTCGGCTATACCCTCCCGTCCGTAGCGGCGCACTGCGGCCTGTATGCCTTTCATACCCAGAAACTTCAGTGGCGATACAAGCCCTTCTACGAGGGCGGGCGGAAATGGCCTTTCGAGTTCGGCCAGTGGCAGGGCGTGGACGGCAGCCGGATCCTGGCCGTGATGAACGGCGGGAAGTATTCGTCCAATTTCAGGGAAGACATCACCGATGACGACGAGCTCAGGACGATGGTCGGGAACAGCGCCGTCGGTGCCGCCATGCGCTACTACGGCACCCGCTCCTCCCGGGAGGCCGGGGACCGGGGCGGCTCCCCGCTGCCCGTTTCCGTGCGCATGATCGATGCGGGCATCCGGAAGGGCAGCCCCGACTACAACCTGCGCTTCGCCACCGTGGCCGATATCTTCAAGGACCACAAAGACCTGCTCGGCAAGGATGTCCTTCCGGTTTACGACGGGGAACTGCTGATGGATGTCCACGGAACCGGCGTCTATACTGCCAACAGCAACAACAAGCAGTTGAACCGCCGGGCGGAGCAGCTCGGGTTCGCGGCGGAGGCCGGCGCCGTCATGGCCGACTGGCTGGGTGCGGTACCGTACCCTGCCTATGTGCTGGACGATGCCTATAAACGCTTCATCTGGCACCAGTTCCATGACGACCTGACCGGCACCAGCATCAAGGAGGTCTATCCCTTCTCCTGGAACGACCTGATGCTCGCGCAGAACCAGTTCGCCTCCACCCTGGCGCATTCCGCCGAAGGGGTCGGCGCGGCCATGGACACCCGCGCCAAGGGCACGCCGGTGCTGGTTTTCAATCCCGTATCGGCCCGGAACGCCGATATCGTCACCGTGGACTTTCCCCTGCCGGACGGCTGCCGGGACGTCCAGGTCTTCGGGCCGGATGGCCGGCGCGTCCGATCGCAGATCCTCTCCGTCCGGGAGGGCAAGGCGCGGATGGCGGTCGCCGTCGCATCTCCGTCCGTGAGTCTCTCCGTGCTCGATTTCCGTCCGGTAAAGGCCGCCGCCGCGCAGAAGACGGCGCTCAAGGCCGCCGGGAATACCCTTGAAAACGCTGTCTATAAAGTCACGGTGGGACCGGACGGGGACATCTGTTCCATCCTTGACAAACGCTGCGGGAAGGAACTGGTAGCGGAAGGACAGTCCATTGGTTATCAGCTGTTTGAGAACAATGTTTCCGAAAAATGGCCGGCCTGGGAAATCCTCAAGGCGACCATCGACCAGCAGCCCGCCAAGGTCTGCGGCGACATCCGGATCAGCGTCGAATCAGCCGGTCCGCTGATGGCCGTCCTGCGGGTGGACCGCCGCTACAAGGAGTCCACCTTCTCCCAGCGGATCATCCTCTATGACGGGGCCGCGGACGACCGGATCGATATCGAGAACCACATCGACTGGCAGACCAAATGCTCCCTCCTGAAGGCGGGCTTCCCGCTCTCCTTCGGCGCCCCGGAGGCCAGTTATGACCTCGGCCTGGGCTTCATCCGGCGGGGAAACAACACGGACACCGCCTATGAGGTCCCCGCCCAGCAGTGGGCCGACATCACCGCGGAAGACGGCAGCTACGGCGTCACGATCCTGAGCGACAGCCGCTACGGCTGGGACAAGCCGGCCGACAATACCCTCCGGCTCACGCTCCTGCACACGCCCGGCACAACCAAGCGCTACATCCACGAGAACACGCTGGATCTCGGTCCCCACACCTTCACCTATTCCATCGTGGGCCATCCGGGCGCGCTGGACGGCGCCGCGGCCGCTGCGGCGGCCGACCGGCTGAACCAGCGCAAGGCCGCCTTCCTCACGGAGAGCCATCCGGGCCGTCTGGGCAAGGTCTTTTCCATGGTCGGCACCGACAACCCCGCCATCCGCATCAGGGCCCTCAAGGCCGCCGAGGACGGGAATGGCTTCATTGTTCGTGTCTATGAGGTTTCCGGCAAGCCCGCGAGCGGGACCGTTACCTTCGCCGGCGCCATCGCCTCGGCGGAAGAGACCAACGGCATTGAAGAGCGCATCGGAACGGCCGCCTTCTCCGGGAAGGGCCTGAAAGTGGACATCGGCCGTTTCGCCCCGAAGACCTACCGGGTCTCCCTGGCGGCCCCCTCCGTCAAGGCCTCAACGCCTGTTTTCCAGACGATTGCCCTTCCTTTCAACAAAGTGGCAATCAGTTCCAACGCCTTCTCGGCCTTCGGTCACATGGACCCGGACTGGCACTCCTATGCCGCCGAGCAGATTCCGGAGGAAATCCTTTACGGCGGCGTCCGCTTCCATCCCGCTCCGGCCGATTTCCCCAATGCCGTGGCCTGCGACGGCCAGTCCGTCGCGCTTCCCGCGGGCACCCGCGGCGTCTATCTCCTGGCCGCGTCTGCTTCCGGAGACAAGGACGCCGTATTTACCTGTGGATCAGAGGTCAAGCTGCACATCCCAGCCTGGACCGGTTTCTTCGGCAGCGGCTGCTGGGAGCCCTACAAGTCCTTCCTGAAAGAAGGGCAGGTGGCATACATCGGTTCCCACCGCCACGATGCCAGCCTCCGCGACGAGGTCTATGTCCAGACCTATATGTACAGGATTTACATCCCCGTCCCGGAAGGCGCGACGCGGCTGGAACTGCCGAAGGACAAGGACATTACCCTCTTCGCCGCCGAGGCCTGCCTGACCCCGCGCACCCCCGCCTGCGAAATCTCCGATTCCGTGACCCGGCTCTGAATACGGAAAACCGTCCTGCAGTATCATGCGGGACGGTTTTTCCTTTGGGGGTCGAAAGACCGCTGGGGAGCGGGGGCGTCAAGCTTCCTTCTTCTCTTCTTTCTTTGCCTTGAGCTCCTCGATCTTGCCTTTGGCCTTGTCGGCGAGGTCTTCGGCGTTTTCCTTCATCTCGGCGAAGACTTCCTTCGCCTTGGGGGCCGCCTTGTCGTAAAGCTTCTTGGCGTTGTCCTTCATTTCGCCGGCCACTTCGCCGAGCTTCTCACCGGCCTTCGCCGCCGCATACTTGATCTTTTCGTCGAGGGTTACTTTGCCGTCGCCGTTGAGGTCGCGCGGATCCTTGTTCATGTTTTCTTCCATGATGATGGGGTGTTTTAAAAGGTTTGGATAGTCAAAGGATGATTCCCGCGGCGGGGCTTATCTCCCCGCTATGGAGCCCAGATCGATGGCGATTCCTCCGTAATACGCAAAGCGTGTATATACGAAGTTGATGCTGAACCACTTGAGGGGCTGGATGGAGATGCCTCCGCCATAGTCGAAATAATCCACGCGGGAGCCGGGGGTCACCGTGTAGGTGTGATAGACGGAACTGGAGTTCTCTCCCGTTTCCACATTGATGGTCGAGGCGTCGGTCAGGCCCTCGTTCGTCTGGGCATAGCCGATGACCGGCATGATCCGGAGCCAGCGGAAGACCGGGATCTGGTAGCCGGCGTGGAGGCTGAACGATTCGTCATCCTCCCACAGCTTGTCGCTGAACTTGCCGTCGAACTTATGCTGGGCGGTCACCTTGTTGAAATCCGCGTAAAAGCCCCAGACAAGGGCGTTTACACCGAATCCCAGGCGGGCGTACGGCGTCCCCGTCGCCATCTGGCCCAGGTTGAAGCCGGCCTCATAGCGTTGGGCATTGCTGGAAAAATCGAACATCTGGGCATGGGCGCAGATGGTAAGGGACAGAAGTGTCGCGAATACAATCAGTTTTTTCATCATGTTGCTCTGTTTTCGGCTGTAAAGATAAAAAAAAAGCGGCAAACGACATTAATATTCCGCTTTTTCCCGTGTCTTACAGACAAACAGGAATCGCATGAAAAGAACCTTATTGTCGCTCATCGCCCTCGGGCTGGGCATCCTGGCCGCGGCCCAGGGGAACCGCATCGTCTGTGACGAGACATGCCGCATCGAATACCAGAAGACCGGAACGGAGCAGCCCAAACAGGCGGCGGCGCCCAAGACAGAAGGGAAAAAAGCCGCTGCGAAGCCGGCTCCGAAAGCCGCTGCGAAGGCGCAGTCCGCCCCTGTCCCGGGCTATGCCGTCGTATCGCCCGTCGGACGGACCAGCGTTGAAATGATCACCCAGGCCCCCCGGCTGGAAACGCTTGACGGAAAGACGGTTGCTGTCGTTGGCGTGAGTTTCATGACGGGCGTCACGCATCCCGAAATCAAGCGCCTCATCCTTTCGCATTATCCCACGGCCAAGGTCCTGCTGCTGGATGAAATCGGCTTTTCGGGGCCTTTCCCGGCCCCCGGCGTCACGCGGAAGCAGCATGAGGAATTCAAGCAGAAGCTCCGGGACATGCACGTGGACGCGGTCATTTCCGGCAACGGCGGCTGCGGCCTGTGCACCCCGAAGGAAACGGGCTCCTGCATCACCGCCGAGCATCTCGGCATCCCCTCCGTGGTCATCGCCGGCCCCGGCTTCTCCGACCAGGCGCGGTACACGGCCCGCAACAACGGCGTGCCCGTCATGCGCGTGGCGGAGTATTCCGGCGCCTTCGCGGCCGATTCCGAGGAAATCCTGCTGAAAAACACGCGGGAAATCCTCTGGCCCCAGATCGTCGACGCCCTCACCAGGCCCATCACCGCCGAGGAGACCGCCAAGGCGGAGAAAGCCGGGAACGGGGACATCCGCGACGATGTCTTCTATGGTACGCTGGAGGAAATCGACGCGTATTTCCGGAAGCAGAACTGGACCGACGGCCTGCCTATCGTGCCGCCGACTTTCGACAAGGTGACGGAATTCATGCGCTACACACCTTACAGATATGACGAGACGGTCGCCGTGCTGCCCGTCGCCCACCGGGACACCAAGGCCTGGCACGTCGCCGTCAACGCCGTCATGGCGGGCTGCCGGCCGGAATACATGCCCGTCCTCATCGCGCTGACGAAAGGACTCGGCGACGGCAATTTCCGCCGCACGCTCGCCAGTACCCACGCCTGGGCCCCGTACTGCTGGATCAACGGCCCCATCGCCCGGGAACTGGGCATCGACTGCGGCCAGGGCCAGATCAACGAGGAGGCCAACATGGCCATCGGCCGCTTCATGAACCTGGCGCTGATGAACCTCTGCGGCTATTACGTCAAGCAGGACCGGATGGGGACTTTCGGCTATCCCATGCCCTGGTGCCTGGTCGAGGACGAGGAGGCCTGCCGGCGGGTCGGCTGGGAGCCGTACCACGTGCGCAACGGCTTTTCCGCGAAGGAGAGCGTCGTCACGCTGGGCTCCACCCTCCTCTGGGGCAACAACATGGCCCCCTCCACGACCGATCCGCAGAAGGTCATGGAACTGCTCGCCTGGGACATTTCCGAGCGCTGCCAGTTCGCCCTTGGGAGCGGGAAGCAATTCACTTTCAGGACCATCCTCCTGACCGAGCCCGTCGCAGCCATCCTGGCGGAGGAGTACCGCACCCCCGAAACCCTGGAGAAGGCGCTCATCCGCGCCTCCCGCCGGCCGCTCAAGGAGCGGGCCTTCGCCAACTACTACGCCAATCCCGGCAGCCGGAAAGACGGCGGGGAGCACAGCCTGCGGCAGTACACCGCCCACCTGGGAAAGACGGAAGGGGCGAAAATGACCGCGACGCCGCCCTGGTATGATTCGGCGGACGCCGAACAGAATACCATTCCGACGATGAAGCCCGGGATGACCGCTTTCCTCATCACCGGCGACAGCGCCCGCAACAAGGTCCAGACCATGCCCGGCGGCGGCTACGCCTCCGTCAAGGTGGAACTTCCCAAGGACTGGGACAAACTGCTCGCGGCCTTGGACCATGAATAATCCCGCACAGGCGGCGCTCCTCGCTTCCCTCCTGTCCCTGTCCCTGACGGCGCAGGGGCAGGTTGTCGATTCTACCTTCACCTCCTATGACTGGATCAGGCCGAGCGTGGTGTCCGCCAAGACCAGCCTGCTCCGGGAATACGGTGATACCAGCATCTTCAACCCGTCTGCCGTCATGCTGCATGACGGGGCGTCGCTCGACGCCCTGCTGCTGGAGATTCCGGGGCTTGTCATCGATGCCCGGGGAAACGTGACGGTCAGTGGCCGGCCTGTACGGGAACTGCTCGTGGAAGGGCACCGGTACTTCGGGACGGATGTCTCGGCGGGGCTGAGGAACATCCCGGCGGGCATGGTCGGGGCGGTCAGGGCCTATGAGAAGGATTCGGATGTGGGCCTGGTCAGCGGCGTCGACCTGGCGGACAAGGCGATGGTTCTCGACATCACCATCAAGCAGAAGGAAAGGAACCGCTTCAACCATTCCCTCAAGGCGGCGCTGGGCTGGCAGGACAGGTACGACGGGAAGTACAACGGCAACCGGGTATCCAGGCGCGGGATTGTTTCTGCCGTGGCCGGGTCGGAGAACACCGGCGCCCTGCAGAAATCATCGGGGACGTCCCTTCGGACCGGTCTGGGCGACAACAGCGGCAAGCGCCAGTCGGAGGCCGGCATCACGGTCTCTTTCCCTTCCGGCCGGGCGGAAACCAACGCCAGCATCCTCTACAGATCCACGGGCAAAAGCGTCCTGTTCGAGGGACATGACGATTATTTCCGGACAAGCGGCACCCATTCTACCGAAAACGGCGGCCGGAACAACGAACGCGACCACAACCTGAATGCCCAGGCCACGGTCGAATGGAAAGGCCCGGGGCCTTGGAGGATCATGCTGAAGCCCCAGATGACCCTGACCCGCAAGGCGGCCGCCGACTCCCTGTACGGAGAATCCTTCCGGGGGGACTCCCTGTCTCCGTACTATCGGAGCCTGCGGCGTTCCGACGGGGGCGGCCTGTCGCTCACGGCCGGCTCTTCCCTGCTCCTTTCCAAGCGGATGTCCCGCCGGGGGCGGACCCTCTCCCTGAATGTCGATGGGTGGTATCACGTTGACAATCAGCTTGTCCGCGCCAGCACAGACGGACATTTCTCCATCCGGAACCGGTCCGTTTCCTCCTGGAAGGACCGGGAGAGCCGGCTGAACACCAACGGCGTGGAAGCCCACGCACAGCTGCTCTTCAACGAACCTGTGTCCCGCCGGTTTTCCGCGCAACTGTCCTGCCGGCAGGCATGGCGGACCGACTGGTTCCTCCGGGACAATACGGTTTTCGACGGGGGGACGCCGCAGAAGGATCCACTCCAATGTGCCGACGGACGCCACGATTTCCTGTCCGCGGACCTGTCCGCCACCGGCAGATGGACCCTGGAGCACATGACGCTCACGGCGGGCCTGTCCCTCATTCCGGTGTATTCCGGTTTCCATTCCATCCAGAACGGGGAGCAGACCGACACGACCTGCCTGCGGCTGAATGTCTGTCCGAAGATTGCCTGGAACTGGCATATCAGCGAGCAGAACTCGCTGAAAATCACCTATAAAGGATTTGTAAAGAATCCTTCGGCCGGTCAGATGCTCCCCCTTGCCGCCAATACGAATCCGGTCTATATCCAGCAGCCCAATCCGGGACTCCGGCCTTCGTTCACCCAGGAAATGGCGCTCACCTGGAAGGTCTCCGACAGGACCGGATCCAGGGGTTTCTCCGCCGGCGGCCGCTTCCAATATGTGGAAGACGCCATCTCCTCCCTGGTTGAAAACAACCCGGAGTCCAGCGGCCGCATCGTGACGCCCGTCAACGTGGACGGCAACCTTTCCGCCGGGGCGGATCTCTCCGCCCATCTGGCCGCCGGGGATTTCCTGTTCACCGGCCATCTCCAGTCGGACTATTCCCGGAAGTTTGTGTATCTCTTCGACGACGTGGAGAAAATCCCCCGTCCCGGCGCCGTCCGGACCGGGTTCATCAAGCCGACCCTCGTTGCAACCTTCCGCATCCCGCGGCTGGAAGTCAACGCCCTGCTGGAGGGGGAACTGACAGGGAACCGGCTCGATCTGCGACCGGACATGGACATGCACCCCCGGGTCTTCACGGCCGGGACCTCCGCCACCTGGCAGCCGGGGAAGGGATGGACGCTTTCAGGAGACATGAGGTACAGCCTCCATCGCGGATACATCTTTGAATCCTTAAATAGGAACTACTTGATAATGAACACAAAAATCAGCAAGAGTGTCCTTCGCGGCAAACTGGTGTTCCAGCTCGACGCACGGGACATCCTCCGCCGCTGGCAGAATGAGGTGTTCACGATGACCTCCGAAAGGAGGGGGTTCAAAATCTATCAGGGCAATGCCTCCTATATTCTCGCAAGACTGATGGTAATTCTATGAGCATTCGTTATCTTTGTGCCGATGAACGGCCCGCACCTGTCTTTCCCGGACATTGTCCGCATGTACCAGCAACCCTTGTACTGGCACATCCGCCGTGTGGTCATCGTGCATGAGGACGCGGAAGATATCCTGCAGGAAACGTTCATGAAAGCATTCCGGCATCTCTGGCAGCTGCGCAGCGCCGAGGCCCTCCGGCCCTGGCTCTTCCGCATCGCGTCCAACGAACTGAACCGCTACTTCCGGAAGCATCCGGCCCTCCCGTCCCTGGAAGAATTGCCGGCGTCCTCCTGCTGTTCCCTATCGGAGGTGCAGGAGACGGACCTCCCGGCCGCGGCGGCGCAGGTCGTCTCGGCCGCCATGCTGCAGATGAGCCCCCTCCAGCGCCAGGTATTCAGCATGCGCTACTACGAAGACATGGATTACGACCAGATCAGCCGGATCACCGGGGCGTCGAAGAACGTCCTGGCGGTCAGTTACCATGAAGCCCGGAAAAAAATCGAAAAACAGATCGACCATGCATAACATCGAACTGAAAACGCCCGAAGGTTATTTCGAGGCAAGTCTCGCCCGGACCCTGTCCGGGGCCGCCGCAATCCGGAAACGCCGCGCGGCCGTCCTTGGGGCGGCGGCCGCCGTCCTCCTGGTGGCGGGCGTCGCATGGACCTCCGTCCGCGCCCAGGAACAGAAAGCCTACCTCGCCGAGCAGGCGGAACTGGCCGAACTCGACATCTTCCTTGAAATCAATTAGATCCGCCATGAAAAGACTCCTCATCATACTGGTTTCCCTCCTTGGCCTGACGGCCCTTCTCCCCGCGCAGGCACCCTCCCAGCGCATGAAGGCCGTCCACATGACCGCCGTCCGGATTGCCGATCATATCGGCCTGCAGGAGCCCGCCCGCGCCGAATTCATCCAACTTTACCAGGCTTTCAAGAAAGAGAGCGCCACGCTCCTCGGCGACAAGGCCGCGGTGACGGGCGACGCGGAAAAGGATGCGGAAGCCAAGATCCACGGCGACTTTGCGAAAAGCGAAAAGCTCCTTGCGCTGCGGAAGGCCTATTACGAGAAGTTCCGGAAGATCCTCAAGCCGTCCCAGATCCAGGCCATGTATGACCTGGAGAAAGAATTCAACGCCCGGAAATGAGATTTCCCGTTTTCCTGTCCGCCTTGCTGCTGCTCGCCTCCGTCCGGGCGGCGGGGCAGGAGGTGCTTCCGGCGGCGAAGGTCCGGGCCCGCGCGGCCCGGAAGCATCTGCCGGCGCTCGGCCTGCCGGTCCGGAAGGACGGCGGGGACGATCCTGTCATCTATGCGCGGGAAGGGAAATGGTTCGGCGCCGAATCCATGCGCGCAGCGCCCCATTGGGGCATGTGGACGGAATCCGGGGCGGACGGGGACAGCCCCGTCCTGCCGGCGTCCGTCCGGGAGATCTGCCGCTCCTGGGCGGAAGAGAAGCCCGCCGGACCGGTTTACATCGTCACCGGACCGCTGCAGGGCATGCGCTTCTTCGCGCTCTGCGCCAAAACCCGCAGTTCGCTGGGCTGGAAGTCCATCTGTTTCGTGCTTCCGGAAGAGGGACCGGAGCAGGGAAAGGACCTCTATGCCTGCAGCCACTGCATCAACTGGCTGGAACACCGGACCGGGTACGATTTCTTCCCCCGGCTGCCCGCCCATCTGCAGGAAATCATCGAAGAGATGACCGCTTCCGAACTGCTGTGCCCCCTGCAGGAGTTCGATCCCGGCATGGACGAGGGGCCCGACCGGGAGATCGACCACGACTGGGAGGAGGATCAGCGGGAAATGGGCTGACGGGTCTTTTTCTCTCCCAGCTCTCCCAGCACGCACCAGCGGACGAACGGGATCCGGCGGATGACCTCGTAGATCAGCGGGGAAAGGGTGAACACCGCGACGGTCAGGATCAGGTACATAACCTGCGGCTACGGCATTTGCAAGTTCCGGCTATTTTCCCTATCTTGCACCAAACGACACAATCCTGCCTGTATGAATCAAAATATGGTAAATCATCTTATCAAAGCAGTTGTGTTTATGACGACATTTGTGGTCACAACTTCTCTATCATGTCAGAAAGTCCTGGATTTGAGTATTCCCAAAACTCCCTATACCGGGAATGAACTGAGAATAGACGGGTACTATTATTCTACAGAGGGAGAATCAGGCGAGGGAACTAAGAGAAATCCTCTCTATCATTTTACCTATCTTGAGATTTGTCTTCTAAATCGTAACGGGATCAGCATTTTCTATTGTCCCGCTATTGAAGAAGGCGAAGACACATTACAGGCAATACATAAAAGCCTCCAAGATCCTCCTCGAGATAATTATCCCTATGGATACGGAACGTATATCATTGAAGGAAATCGAATTAGCATTTCGCACTGGAGAAAAGGCTGGCACTGGTTTGCTTACCAAACAGATGGAATCATTTTAAATGATACAACCTTTGTAACCTTAAAGGAGTATATGGTTGGCGAACGAAAACAAGATCGGTATGTAAAGGTTTTTCACTTCAAAAAATACAGCCCCAAACCCGACAGCACTTGCGTTTTTATAGAATGAATCAGATACTCTCCCGGCAGGATATCGTCCACAACCAGGTGGAGACCTTCGGATACGACGGCCTCAACCGCCTCACATCCATCGGCTCCAGGCAGATAGCCTACGCCTCCAACGGGAACGTGACGGCCATCGACGGGGCCGGGACGATGGCATACACCAACCCGGCGAAGCCCTACACGCTGACATCGTTCAACCCCGGGCCCGGGGTCCAGGTCCACGACTACGGCGCATCGTACTCGGCCTTTGACCGGCCGGTAACCCTCTCCGAGGACAGCATCACCCACATCACCGATGCCGACGGCGACCTCGTGGCCGAATACAGTTACGACCCCTGGGGGCGCCTCCGTGATCCGGGAACGCTTGTCATCTCCGGTTCCAGTTCCTCTCCGGCCCTTCTCCTCGGCCGCGGCTTCACCGGCCACGAGCACCTCCCCTGGTTCGGCCTCATCAACATGAACGCCCGCCTCTACGACCCGCTCCTCGGCCGATTCCTCGCCCCGGACCCGTTCGTCCAGGACCCGGACTTCACCCAGAACTTCAACCGGTACTCATAGAAAAGGAAGTTTTGGAACGTACGAAAACGGAAGATTTAGAGAATACGTAAGGATAGATGCTGCGACACCAACCAATATGAGTGGAGCAAATTATAACCATTATCATTTACCTGGTACGAAAGAACATTTTATGCTTGAAACATGGCCATGGATAAAAACAAAGAAGTAGATATCACGAAGTCGTTCCCCTCTATTAAATGGCACGATGCGATTCTCATGCAGTGCATCGTCAATTACGACGATACCGATACGTCCAAGGAAATCCTTTTGAGAATTCAATGGACAACCCATGAAATAAGTTGTATTTGTTTTCGTAATGTACTTTGGGCCGAAATCTCGTACAACGGCGGGATTTTTGGGGCCGAGAATATATTGTCCATATCAGTAAAAGACAACTGTGAAGTATTATCTCTTGTACGTAAGCGCGTTCCCAAATTGTATCCCGACGAAATTATGCGATACTACGAAATAGAAACCATTCAAAGTGCCGGAAAGATAAGAGTCATTGCATCATCTGTCACTCTGATATAGCTGGCTGCACCTCTGTATTTTCATGCTCAATACGAGTATGAAATAGCAATGTCCTACAAAGGTTGAAGATTCAAAGTCAGAAATTTGGATTGTTTTAGTTAGTTTTATGGAGAGAATACGTTTTTTGTCACTAGTTATTGTTACTTTTCTCCTCTCGTGTGAGGGGGTTGAGCCGGATGGTCTGCATCATTTCGTTTATTTTGATAATCAGACCAACCAGCCGTTATACATTGGAAGTTGGTGGCATGGTCAAAAGGATTGTATACCGGCACATTCGGCCGATTCGGTTTTGAAAATTGGGATTATTCCTTCGACGTCGTGCCTGGGGAATCTTCTATATAAGGGAGCGCATGGATATGAATGGGATGAAGAACACAGAATCATTGTTTGTGATGTTGAAAACTGGGGAGAGCAATACGCCGACTTCGTTTTTATTCTATCCCATACCTTGATGGATATGAGTATCAGTCTGACTGATCTTCAACGGTTGAACTGGCGCTTGACATTTCCTCCTACGGAAAACATGAAAGATTTGACAATGACCCCGTCTTACGAAGAAATCATTTCCAAATACGGAGCGGGCGACTGATGGAACAAGTAATAATAATATCTTCGCAGAGAAGTCAAAACAATACCGCCTTGGGGCCTTGTACCTAGGATATAAAAATTATAGAATCGGCTTCAACAGCGAAAAAATAATTCGAGGTCCCATTCAGAATGGATTCCATGACATGTGGTCATATCCTCATTTTGAAGTTCTTAGCAGTCTCGACAAATTGCACAGGGCATTGAACGGGTTGTTGTCAATGTCGTTCGGGAGCGGCGTGGAGTCCACGTAGCAGCACCGGCCGAAGTCCGGATGCCATGTTCCGGGGAGGCCACCTAGCGCTCCTGGAAGAGGTCGCGCGAGGGGAGGCGGCCGGCAAAACGGCCGCGGAGATTGCGGAGCAGGGTGCCGGTCTCCTTGGAGAAATTGGAGCCGCGCCAGGTGCTGGTGTTCGTCACGAGGATCCAGCAGGCCCCGTCGGGAAAGCGTTTGATGATGGCGGAAGTGCCTGTGAATGACCCCGTTCTGGTCCATTCCCCGTCATCCTTGCAGTCCAGCCAGCCGAGGGGGAAGGTCTCTTCGTCAAGCCGCTGCGTCATCTGGTAGACGCTGAAGAAGCCGAGGATGTCCGGGATGTGGAAGTCCCCGTCGATGGCGGCGACCAGGTGCGCCAGTTCGGGCGTCGAGCCGACCCATGCGCCCGCGCCGGAAGAGCCCGTCACGTCGTTTCCGCCGTAGCAGCGGGAGACCAGTTGTCCGCTTCCGTTGTACTCCGGCACGTCGGTGCAGTCGCGGTGGGGGTAATAGCGGGCTTCGCCTTCCCAGCGGTCCCGGTAATAGTTTCCGGCGATGTGGAAGTCATAGCAGCCGGCCTTCCGGAGGACGGATTCCTGGATGAAGGTCTCATAGGGCTGGCCGGAGGCCTTTTCGATGATCAGCGAGAGCAGCAGGTAGCCGAAATTCGAGTAGTTCTGCCAGCTGCCCGGCTCGAAGTCGAGCGGGAGGCTGACCAGCTTGCGCGTCAGCGTCTTCGCGTCCGGCGCCTCGGACAGACGGAACTGCCGCATGACGGCGGGCGTCGTGAACACCGGGTCCCCGTAGCGCCGCGTGAAGCCGGCCTGGTGGCGGAGCAGGTGCTCCACCGTGATCATGTAATAGTTGTCGTCGGTGATGTAGGGGTCGTATTCGTTGAGGATGCCGAAGGGACCGAAAACCGGCGTCTGGATGTTCAAGGCGCCTCTTTCCTGGAGGACCATGATGCCGATGGCAGTGATCAGTTTCGACACCGAGGCGAGCCGGAGGAGGGTACCCGGCTCCATGCGCCGCCCGCGCTCCCTGTCCGCCCAGCCGTAGCCCTTCGCGTAGAGCAGCGAGTCGCCCTTCATGACCGAAAGGGATGCCCCCTGGATCTCCCAGGCCCGCATGAAGGAGTCCACGACGGCGTCCATCGGCCGGAGATCCGGCAGGTCGGACATCCGGTTCGTCAGGATTTCGTTGACGGAAACGGGATATAGGTATTGCGACGAGGGATTCTCCCGGCCTCCCGGGGCGGTGAAACCGGAAAGGGCGGCGACGAGGAGGACGGCGAGGAGGGGCCTATGCATGTGCGATCCTCCCGGCCTTTTTCCCGAAATCGACGATGGCCTCCGCGGTCCCCTCGATGCCGAGGATGGAACTGTCGATGCACAGGTCGTAACTGTCCGCCGCACCCCAGGATCCGAAGGTGAAATAATTGTAATAGGTCTCGCGCGTGCGGTCTTTCCGGCGGATGAGCGTCTCGGCCTCATCGCGCTCCATCTTCTCGCGCTCCATGACGCGGCGGATGCGGTAGTCGATCGGGGCGGTGACGAAGACGTCCAGCGTCGGCAGGTCGCGGAGGATGTAGTCTGCGCAGCGGCCGATGATGATCGCGTCCCCGCGCTCGGCCACGTCGCGGATGACCTTCGACTGGATAGAGAACAAGGTATTGTCGTTCATGTAGTTCTGGGGCTGTCCGAAGCGCCAGGACTCGAAGAAGGTGGACATGGAGAACAGGCTCGCACGTTCGTCCCGCTCCCGGAAGAGGTCCCGGGAGAAGCCGCTTTCCTCCGCCGCCTTGGAGATCAGCTCGTTGTCGTAGAAGGGGATCCCGAGGATCCGGCTGACGGCCTGGGCGACGCAGCCGCCGCCGCTGCCGAACTGGCGTCCGATGGTGATGAGGGTGTGCATGGTTCTAGATCTTGCTGCCGAGGATGGAGGGATCGTCGCCGTCCTTGAGCCGGCCGAGCTTCCGGAGGAGGCCGACCGCCAGGACGGCGGTCGTGACCGAGGCGAGGGCGTCGGAAATCGGGAAACTGTACCACACGCCCGTCTCCGAGCCGGTGAGGGCCGGGAGGTAGTAGACGAGAGGTACGAGGAAGAGCAATTGCCGCGTGAGGGACAGGAAGATGGACTTGTTGACCATCCCGAGGCATTGGAAGAGGTTCGTCGTGACCATCTGGAAGCCGACGATCGGGCAGACGATGTTGACGATGCGGAGGCCGCGCGCGGCCATGTCATGCAGGGCGGGGTCGTCGGTGAACACGGAGACCGCCGGACCGGGCAGGAGGACCGAGATGAGCCATCCGGCCGTCCAGACGAGCGTTGCCCAGAGGGCCGTGCGGGTATAGACCTCCTTGACGCGCGAGTACTGCCGGGCGCCGAAGTTGTAGCCGGCGATCGGCTACATCCCCTGGTTGAAGCCCATGACCACCATGACGAAAAGGAAGGAGATCCGGTTCACGATGCAGTAGGAACCGATGGCCAGGTCGCCGCCGTACTTGAGCAGGCGGTTGTTGATGAACAGGACCACGATGCAGCTGGCGAGGTTCATCAGGAACGGCCCCATGCCGATGGCCAGGGAGTCCTTCGCGATGCGCCAGTCGACCCGGAGCAGCCCCTTCGGCTCGATGTGGAGGAATTTCTCCCGGTCAAGGAAGTAGCGGATGGTATACAACATGGCCAGCGTCTGGCAGAGCACGGTCGCGAGGGCGGCACCCTGGATCCCCATGCCGAGC
>JAEEVC010000005.1 GCA_016287075.1 Bacteroidales bacterium
CCCCACCGGCCCTCCGGCCCGGAAATGGCCTGATATGGGCCGGAAGCATGGGCCCCACCGACACTCCGGCCCGGAAATGGCCTGAAATGGGCCGGAAGCATGGGCCCCGCCGACACTCCAGCCCGGAAACGACATGATACGGGCCGGAAAATGTAATAAAACATAAAATAACATATGGAAACGTAAAAAGCTGCATATCAGGGGCCCTTTATTCATGTATTTATCTCGGGAAGTACCTATTTTTGTAAAGACCAAAATTAAGAGTAATGGGAAGATTGTATACGAGGGATGAAGAAAGAATATGGTGGGATCAAGTCCGGAGTCATCCCGGGGCATCGTTCTGGCATTTGTATACGAAGCCGCCGGAAAACGGCCTCATCATTCCTGACGAAGAATCCCTGAATGTCGCCGTCAGCTACATGGCCATTGCAGCGAAAGAAACCAACGTGACCATCCTGGCCTATGCCATTATGAGCAATCATTTTCATTGGCTGATCCGGTCAGCGGAACGGTCTGCATTTATCTTCTTCAGACGGTTTCAACATCTCTTGGACGTATACCTTTCGCGACATGGGAAAGGGAAAACGATTCGCATGCTGTCAGTTGACAAGAAAGAGATTACGTCCCTCAAACAATTCCGGGATGAACTGGCCTATATCCTCCGGAACCCATACGCCGTCAGGAGCGATGTAAACATTATGAGTAACTCATGGACCAGTTCCTTTCTATACTTCAATCCCATCGTTTCCTTGATCCCGAGCACTCCAGGCGACCAACTGTCGAAGAGGGAGAAACGCAGTTTATTAAAATCATCATCGCTGACGATACCATCAGGAGCCAGTGCTTTCAATGGGAAAATACACCCGGCCAGTTTTGTGGATTTCAAAACCGTGGAACTGCTGTTTACCAATGCCCGGAAATATACGCAATGGCTGCTGAAGAACGTAGAAAGCCAAGTGGAAGTTTCCCTGCGATACGGGGAAGATGTCAATATCCCCGATGAAGAACTGTCTCCCATTGTCTGGAAATACTGCAAGGACCACTTCGAAAATGCAGATATCCGTAGCCTCCAGGCACAACAAATGACGGATTTGTTGCGGGAATTCAAATACAATTACCATACTTCTAACGCCCAACTCGCCAGACTCACGGATATCCCGCTCAAAACCATTGATTCTTTTTTCCCCCTGCCTGACCAAAGCAATGTTCCAACCCGTAAATAGCCCATAGTGGGCAGGTGCTGATAACCAAATGATAGCTCCAGCCCCAGATTAGCTTTTAACGGGCCGGAAGCATAGATCCCGCCGACACTCCGGCCCGGAAATGGCCTGAAATGGGCCGGAGCCATGGATAGTACCGACACTCCGGCCCGGAAACGGCCTGAAATGGGCCGGGCTAGAAGCGGAAGTCGCGGGCGCCGGAGGCGATAGCCGCGAGGCGCTCGACGGTGATGTCGCGGACACGGCCTTCGGGGATGTCCGTGAGGCTGGCGGCGATGACGCGTTCGCCAAGGGCGCGGGTTTCCGGGGAGGCGTAGTCCATCAGGTATTCCTTGAGGGTCATCAGGGCGTTGGGCGTGCAGCAGAGGCTGATCTTGCCGCTTTTGCAAAGCGACATGAAGCGGTCGCCCGTGCGGCCTTCGCGGTAGCAGGCCGTGCAGAAACTCGGGATGTGGTTGCGTTCCAGCAGCCAGCGGACGACGTCGTCCAGCGGGCGGGTGTCGGAGACGTCGAACTGCGCCGTCTCGTCGTGCCGCTGCGGGGTCGTATAGCCGCCGACGCTGGTGCGGGAACCGCCGCTGATCTGAGAAATGCCGCAGTCAAGCAGTTCGCCGCGCATCCGCGGGGATTCACGCGTCGAGACGATCATGCCCGTGTAGGGCACGGCGATCCGCAGGACGGCGACCAGTTTCCGGAAGATGGCATCCGGCAGCGCGTCCGGGAAATCCTCCGGCGAGATGCCGTCGGCCGGGCAGATGCGGGGGACGCTGATGGTGTGCGGTCCCACGCCGAAACGGGCTTCCAGGTGCTCGGCGTGCATCAGCAGCGCCGCCAGTTCATAGCGGTAGCCGCCGAGGCCGAAGAGTACGCCCACGCCGACATCGTCACAACCGCCCTCCTGGGCGCGGTCCATTGCCTCCGTATGCCAAGCATAGTCGCTCTTCGGCCCGGTAGGATGCAGTTTCCGGTATTTTTCCCGGTCATAGGTCTCCTGGAACAGGATATAGGTCCCGATGCCCGCCTCCTTGAGACGGCGGTAGGAGTCCACGTCCGTCGCGGCGATGTTCACGTTCACCCGGCGGATGGAATTGCCGCCTTCGCGGACGGAATAGATCGTGCGGATGGAGTCGAGGATGTATTCGAGCGGATTGCGGACCGGGTCCTCCCCCGCTTCGACGGCGAGGCGCTTGTGCCCGGTCCGGATGAGGGCGCGGACTTCTTCTTCGATCTCAGGCTGGGTCAGTTTCTTCCGGGGGATGGTCCGGTTGATGGCATGATACGGACAATAGACGCAGCCGTTGACGCAATAATTCGACAGGTAGAGCGGAGCGAAAAGGACGATGCGGTTGCCATAGAAGCGGTGTTTGATCTCGCCGGCAAGCGCATAGATCCGCGCTTCCAGCTCCGGATCGGCACAGTCCATCAGGATCGCGGCCTCCCGGTGGGACAGGCCCTTGCAGCGGGCAGCTTTTTCCAGGATTTCCGCCACCCGGGAGCGATCCCCGCTTTCACGGGCCGCTTCCTCCAGCGTTTCAAGCACTTCCGCATGGTCGATGAATTCTTCCGCATGCGGGGACAGGGGGTTGTACATATTCAGTTTCCATTATAATCGCCACGGCCGGCACCGATGCGGTAACCGGCTGCGGCCAGTTTCTCTATCAACACGGACAGGGCGATGCCGGAAGCGGTCTTCCCCTCATAGAGGGCATACTCGCCGCGGTATTCAGCAGGCGTGAAATCAGGCATGATGACATTGGCTCCCGCAGCCAGTCCGGCGCGCCAGCCGTCGGGAAGGAGCGTGGACAGGGCGGTCGTCGAAGGGATCAGCGCATCCGGAAGCAACAGCCGCACAAGGGAATACAGACGGAGCGTCCGGTCGGCAGACCCCGGCGGGAAGGTCCCGAGAGGGGTATCCTGCTGCGGGATGAAGGGCCCGATTCCGACCATCTCCGGGCGGAAGGACGCGAGCAGCCGGAGGTCCGCCAGCAGGTCGTCCTCCGTCTGGAACGGACTGCCGACCATCATCCCCATACCGACCTGGTAGCCCAGCGAACGGAGCGCCCGCAGGCAGGCAAGACGGCCTTCCAGCGTCATCCCGGCAGGATGCAGGCGCGCATAATGGGCCGGATCCGCCGTCTCGTGGCGGAGGAGGAAACGGTCCGCCCCGCTGCGGCGCAGGAGGGCATAGGTCTCCGGAGGAAGTTCCCCGAGCGAAAGGGTAATGGCCGCATCCGGCCAGGCGGCACGGATCCCGGCGACAACCGGGGCGAGCCCTTCGGCTGCGGCCGGGTTTTCCCCGCCCTGGAGCACGAAGGTCCTGAGCCCGGCGTCCCATGCCCTTTCACAGCAGGACAGGATCTCGTCCGGACGCATGGTATACCGGCGGACGGACCGGTTGCTCCGGCGGATGCCGCAGTAAAGGCAGTCGTTGCGGCAGACGTTGCTCCATTCGATGAGCGCCCGGAGCCAAACCACCCGCCCGAAACGACTATTCGTCTCTTCGCGGGCAGCGGCATGCAGGGCGCGGACCGTGTCTCGATCGTCCGTGCAGAGCAAATAACGGAGCCCGGCATCATCCAGGCTCCGACGCGTTCGCAAGACGTCTATGCAGGCTCCATTCATCCATACAAAATTACGGATTGTCAGGGATTTTTCCTACTTTTGTGGAAACAGATTCGCCTCCTATGGAAAAAAGACTGGAATCGCTCGACGCGCTGCGGGGCTTCGACATGCTCTTCATCATGGGGCTCGCCACCCTTATCTCTCACATCTGCTGTCTGTTCCCGGGCGGAGACCAGTTCTGGCTCGCCCGCCAGATGGGGCATGTTCCCTGGCACGGCTGGACCCACCATGACACCATCTTCCCGCTCTTCCTGTTCATCGCCGGCATGACATTCCCCTTCTCCCTCGCGAAAAAGCGGGACAAAGGGATTGCGAACGGCAGGATCTGGTGGGACGTGGTCCGCCGCGGCCTCGTACTGGTGTTCCTCGGACTGGTGTACGGGGGCTTTTTCCGGCTGGACTTTCCGAACCTCCGCTGGCCGAGCGTCCTCGGGCGCATCGGTCTCGCCTGGATGTTCGCAGCCATGATCTGGCTTTCCGTCAAGAAGTTGCCCTGGCGCATCGTCATCGCCGCGGTGCTGCTGCTCGGCTATTGGGTGCTGCACATGTTCGTGGCGCCGGATGCGCCGGAAGGGGCCGATCCCTTCTCGAAGGAAGGCGCCATGTCCATCTGGATCGACCGGATGCTGATGCCGGACCATCTCTACCGCAAGGGCATCTATGATCCGGAAGGCCTCGCCGGGACCATCCCCGCCATCGTCACGGCGATGCTCGGCATGTTCACGGGCGACTTCGTCCGCCTGCCCGAAGAGAAGGTTTCCGGCGGGAAGAAGACCCTCTTCATCCTCGCCGCGGCGGCGGTCTTCCTGGGTCTCGGGCTGCTCTGGAACAAGGTTTTCCCCATCAACAAAGCGCTGTGGACCAGCAGTTTCGTCCTGGTCGTCGCCGCTTATTCCCTCGCGATGTTCGCCCTCTTCTACTGGATCATCGACGTGAAGGGCTGGAACAAGTGGACGACCTTCTTCAAGGTGGTCGGCATGAACTCGATCACCATCTACCTCGGCCAGCGGATCGTCAATTTCGGCGGCATCCGGGACTTCTTCTTCAAGGGGGTCGCGGGCCTCTGCCCCGAGATGTGGGGAAAGGTCATCCTCGACATCGGGTACATCGCCGTCTGCTGGCTGTTCCTGTATTTCCTCTACAAGAAAAAGGTGTTCCTCAAGGTCTAGCCGCCGATGAAGGAACGGAAGGCGGGGATGGTCTCATGCAGGTCCATCCCTTTCCGGTAGATGCCGGCGGTGCCGCCGACGAAGATGCTGGCGCCGAGGCCGGCCATGTACTGCGCCCGCTCGCAGCTGACGCTGCCGTCCACGGAAATCTCGATGCCGGGATAGCCGGCCGCATCGAGGAAACGGCGGCAGACACCGACCTTCTCCATGATTCCCTCCACCATCTTCGCTCCGGCGAAACCGGGATAAACGAGCATGAGGGTAACGGTGTCGAGATAAGCCAGATGGGGCTGGAGGGCCTCGACGGGCGTATCGGGACTGACGGCGAGGCCGAAGCGGGCGCCGGCGTCATGGACCGCCGAAGCGAGGGCGGCGTGGTCGGTTTCCACCTCCACATGGGCGGTGAAAATGTCCTGCGGACGGAGCTGCAGTTTCCCGAGCATCAGCCACGGGTCGGTCACCATGAAATGGCAGTCCAGCGGCAGGTCCGTGAAGGCCTGCATCTTCTTGATGAAGTCCGGGCCGAAGGTCAGGTTCGGCACGAAATGGGCGTCCATCACATCGACATGGAGCATGTCCACGCCACATTCTTCCAGGATGCGGATATCCTTCCCGAGGGCGAGAAGGTCCGCGCACATCACGGATACGGAGATCTTGTTTTTCATGGAGTTACGATGCTTTCAACCCCCTTCCACGCAGCCGGGACCGGGGCGGTGACGACGAGTTCCGTCTTCTTCACCGGATGGATGAGACGGATTTCCCGGGCATGGAGACAGATGCTCCCGTCCGGATTGGAGCGCGGGGCGCCGTACTTGAGGTCGCCCTTGATGACGCAGCCCATGTGGGCCAGCTGGCAGCGGATCTGGTGGTGCCGCCCCGTAAGCAATTCGACCGCAAGGAGATGATAGCGCTCCGTATCCCCGAGCCGGCGGTAGATGAGTTTCGCCAGTTTGGCCTCCTTCGGCATGCTGCCGTCCGGACGGGGCCGGGCGACAAAAGACTTGTTCTGCTTTTCGTTCCGGACCAGCCAGTCCTCCAGCCGGCCTTCCGCGGCCGGCGGCGCACCGCAGCAGAGGGCCCAGTACGTCTTGTGGACGTCGCCCGTCCGGAAAAGGTCCGACAGGCGTTCCAGCGCCTTCGACGTCTTCGCGAAAAGCGTCACCCCGCTGACCGGCCGGTCGAGCCGGTGCGGCACGCCCATGAAGACCTGGCCGGGCTTGCCGTCCCGCTGCGCGATGAAGGCCTTGAGGGTCTCCGACAGGGGCTCGTCCCCCGTCTTGTCCCCCTGGACAATCTCACCTGCCCGCTTCGAGAAAGCGAGCAGGTGATTGTCCTCATAGAGGATGCGCGACCCGAGGTCGGCGAATTCAGCGTCGGTGAGATGACGGTACATCAGAAGGTGGAGTAGTCCGTGGTCAGCTTGCTGGCCGTGTAGGTATTGACCTGCCCGGAAGCGGGAACCGTGTGATAGGCACGTACTTCCCAGTTCTTTTCAGAAGAAGGGATCCCGGAGGCGGGCTTGTAGTACCAATAATGGGAAGCCGTCTTGCTGGTCCAGGTATCCGTGGTCTTGTTCTTCTCATTGAACCAGAAAGCGACGAGCGGGACATTGCAGATGCCGCTTTCAGCCGCACGGACGAAGTCCCCGGCCTTGGCGCCGTTCTGCCAGAATTCGACCTTCCAGTTGGCCTTGTCGTCGTTAAAGACTTCCACCACGAAGGCATTGGCCGCCGCCGCGAATCCCGGAGCCGGAAGGCTGTTGACCGTGTTGGACGTGTTCGACCACTTGAGCCGGTACCCCTTCGAGCCCGAGAATTCCTGGTTGCCGTCATAGACGCGCAGCTGGAAACTGTTCTCGAAGTTGGTGTTCATCCCCTGCCAGTTCCGGATGGTCGGGCCGTTGAAATGGTAAGCCGTGAACCCGTTGGGACCGCCGGTCACATTGGAATTGCTGGCCCACCAGGCACCGCAGGCGGCGCCGTGGATATGCTCATAGACCGGCTGGCCGTTCTTCGTCGTATACGCCGTATGGATGTAGTTCTGGTTGTAGTGGGTATGGCCGATCATGATATGGGCCTCGTTGAACTGCTTCATCAGGGTCAGCACGTCGGCATAGTGCTTGTCCTTGTTCATGTTCGAACCGGTCTTGCTGCCACCGCCCCGGAACGGGATATGACAGCAGAGGAGCACCACCTTCGACGCGGGATTCTCGACATTGGCGATATCCTGCTGCAACCATGCGTACTGCTGGTCGGAGAAGCCGGAATAGTAGGAACAGGTCACCTTGTTGGAATTGCTCGTGGACGAGGATCCATAGACCCAGACATTGTCCATCACGATGATATGGGCATCGCCGCGGTCAAAGGAATAGTCCTGGGGGCCGAAATAACTGACATAGGTGCCCTGGGCCTTGTACTGCATCGTGGGCTGGTCGTCGGAGCTGACCACCTTGGTCGCATCGTGGTCATGGTTCCCCATACACTGGAAGAAAGGGATGGTCCAGCTGCCGGCCTTGACATTCTTCATCGACGAGTACATCGGATAGTAGGTATCGTTGCTGTCGAAGGTCACGTCGCCAAGGGTCACCGCATAGACATGGCCGGCATCGGCCGCGTCCTGCTTGATCTTCTTGATGGTTTCCGTGGTGTAGCGGGCCACCTCCGCCGTGTTGCGGCACTGCGGGTCGCCGATGGCGAAGAGGGTGAACTCCGTCTCCGCCGCATCCAGCGGCTCCAGGAAGAAGTCCACGCGGTATTTCTTGCCGCGCTCGATGTTCTTCTTGGTGAAGAAGTTGGGATGGCCGTCGGAGGACTGGCCGATCTTGAAGGCGGCCGGAGTCGTGATGTAGATCTTCCTGGCCAGGTCGTTGGTCTTCATCTGATAGACGCCGTTGGCGTCCGTCCTGGCCCAGCCGTAACCGTCCGTCACATTGACGCCGGCAATCCCCTGCCCGGTCTTGACGTTCTTCACAAGGCCGGCGACCGTCATGTCCGAACCGATGGAGGTCCCGTTGATCTGGGAATCGGTCAGGGTCGCCATGACGGGATCCGTCGTGGATTCAGTCGGGGTCACCGGGGTCGGATCGACGGCGGGATTCTTCTCGCAGGCAGCGGCCACAAGGGCCGCTGCCACGAACAAAATGAGATAGAATTTCTTCATTATCAATTAATTACACCATTCTACCAACCGTAGTTCTGGCCCAGATTCGGATTGATGGTATAAGCCTGGTCCGGAATCGGGCGGCAGTACTTGCGCGGTTCCCACTTCAGGGCGTACTTGTACACCAGATAGCCGTGGTCGCCTTCCGAGAAGAACCAGTCGGTATTGACCGCTTCCTCCCGGGATTTGATCGGATAGACCGTCGTGGAGTTCACCGCGCCCGCTTTTGCAGACTTGAACTTGTACTCTTCGCCTTCAAAAGTAAGTCCACTGGAAGCTTCCTGCGGCGTGACCCAGATACCGGCCCAGCCGACATTCTCAAAACGGCGGACGACCAGGTCGGCCTGACCATAGCGATAGATGTCATTCTGACGGAGTTCGCTCTCGAAGGTCAGTTCGGTCACGCGCTCGCGGCGGATCTCCAGGCCCACGGCATTGATGTCCGTCGCCGGATGGTCCAGGCCCTTCGTGTAATAATCATACAGCCAGGGGTCCATCGCCGTCGGATAGATATTCTTGATACCGGCCCGCTCGCGAAGGGCGCCGACCGTCTTGTTCCAGATATCCTCGGTCATCTCGCCGAGTTCGTTGCAGGCCTCGGCATAGTTGAGGAGGATTTCGGCATAACGGATGATCGGAATGCTGTTCTCGTCGATGGAGTTCTGGAAGTGGGAAGCATCCGGAATGCACCATTTGACAATCTGGTAACCGGTCTTGCAGAAGGTGAAGTCGATCGTTTCGTGCGTCGGCTTGCCGGAAGCGTTGAGGATCTCACGGCCGGGGCCCAGCACGGTGGCGGCCAGGCGGGGATCACGGCCCTTGAATTCCGTCAGGATCGACTGCTTGGCTTCAGCCTCGGAAATCGGCGTACCGTCGAGTTTCATGAACATACGGACCAGGTCCTTCGTTCCGGAATACTGCTGGCCGAGGGTCGATGAATGGAAATAGCGGGTGTAGCTGTGGCGGCCGTTGACATCGGTCAGGAACGTCTTCCCATAGATCACTTCATCGGAAAGGAGCTTCTTGCTGATGAACAGATCGGGGTAATTGGAGACCAGCTTGTAGCCGCCGTTGTCAATGACATCCTTGGCATAGGTCTGCGCCAGACGAAGGAGGTCTTCAACCGTCTCATAGTTGTTCTTCCAGGGCTGGTTGGTCGCGGGATTCACCGTGATGTTCTTGCGGAAGGTCGCTTCGTACAGGAAGATACGGGAAGCGAAGGACTCCACGATATCCTTGCAGATCACGGAACGCTCGTCCGTCTTGAAATCGCCGTTCATCACATGCTCGCAGGCGAACTTCAGATCCTCGGCCACCATGTGGAACACGTATTCACGGTCATCGCGGCCGGCATACAGCGTTTCGTTGTCCGTATGGAAGACATAATGGTCCACCCACGGGACGTCCGAGAACAGCTTGATGCGCGACATGTAGTTATACGCACGCCAGAAACGGGCGACGCCTTCATAATGGTTGTAGATTTCCTCGCTGACATGCTCCTTGGCCCGGGACATGTTGTCGAGCATATAGTTGGTCCTGCGGAGGAAGCCCCAGGACCAGGAGCCCTGCTTGGAACTGTTCCAGTCGACGTCGGCACGGAAGAAGTCCGTGGAAGTCTTCGTGGCGATCAGGTCGTTGTAAGCATCGCCGCTGGCCACTTCGGTATAGTCCGACATATAGCTGTTCAGCATGCCGTTGGCATACATTTCCAATTCCGCCTCGGAACCGAAGTAGGTTTCCGCACGGAACTCGTTGATGGGCTCGCGGGTCAGGAATTCGTCAATATTGCAGGAGACGAAGCCGGTTACGGCCGCCGCCGCTGCGATGAGATGGAAAAATCTTTTCATTGTCATTCCTCCTTAGAAAGTTAAGTTGACACCGAAAGTGAACGTGCGGAGCATCGGATAGCTGTAACCCTCACCGACACCGGAGAGACCATAGTAGTCAGCGCCCGTGCTGTCGAAGTCGGAGTCGCCGATCTTGATGACCTCCGGGTCGAACATCTGGGTGTTCTTGAACAGCGGAGACCAGGTCCAGAGGTTCTCCATGGAAACATAGAAACGGACATTGGACAGGGCGCTCCTGCGGAGGATGTCTTCCGGAATCGTATAGTCCACCGTCAGGTTCTTCAGACGGACATAGGCGACATTCTGCAGATAGTGGTCGTTCTCGTAGGTCAGCGGACCGACGTTACGGTTGGCGCTGTAACCCACGCGGCGGCTCCAGTAGGGATTCTTGTCATAGTTGGTCACCACCCAGTTGGTCGTGCTGTAATCGACCTGGGCATAGTTGTCACCCGTCTGGGTATAGGTCAGGTACGGGCTGTAAGGACGGTTGTACTGGCCATAGAAGAAGCCGGTTTCGACGGTCGGATACCAGTCGCGCTTGCCGACACCCTGGAAGAACAGGCTGAGACCCAGTCCGGCCCACTTGAAGTCCAGGTTGAGGCCATACTGGAACCTGGGCATCATATTGCCGATGCGGACAAGGTCGCCGGAATCCTCCACCGTGGCGTTTCCATAATTGATATCGCCGTCACCGTCGATATCGACGAACTTGAGGTCGCCCGCATAAGCGCGGAAATTGGAACCGTTCTTGTGGAACGAATCGGTCGCCCAGTTGTTGGCTTCCTCGTTGTCCCGGAAGATACCGTCCGTGCGGAAACCCCAGATCTCACCGATTTCCTTGCCTTCATAGTAGTTCCAGAGCCGATGGGTCGTCGTTTCATACTTGGTGACCCACGTCCTGTTGTCCCAGACACTGCCCTTGATGCTGTAGGAGAAATCCTTGCCGCCGAGCTTGAACTGGTCCCTCCAGGAAAGCGTCGCCTCCCAGCCGTCGGTCTTGAGGGCGGCATAGTTGCCCGCCGGAGAAGAAGTCGAGCCATAGATGGCGGGGATTTCCGGACCGGAGGTGATCAGGTCCGTGGTATTGCGCCGGTACAGGTCGCCGGAGAAGGAAAGACGGCTGTGGAAAAGGTCGATGTCCAGACCGATGTCATAAGTGGTAACCGTTTCCCAGGTCAGCGTCGTCGGAATCGGGGTGGGCTGGGTCGTGTAATTGGCCTTGACGCCGCCGATGACGATGCCGGTCTTGCTGACGCCCATCGTCTCGAGGAACGTATACGGAGAAACCGTACCGTTGCCGAGGGAGCCATAGTTGCCGCGGATCTTGAAGTTGTCCAGCCAGGAGCGGGACCACTTCATCCAAGGCTCTTCGGAAACACGCCAGCCGGCGGAGAAGGACGGGAAGAAGCCCCACTGGGAAGAAGCCGGGAACTTGGAGGACCCGTCATAACGGGCGGAAGCCTCAAAGATATAACGCTTGAGGAGCGTGAGGTTGGCACGGCCGAAGAAACCGATGATACCGTAACTGCTGTCGTTCTGCTCAATCTTGATATCGGTTCCGTCGAAGAGTTCATAGGAGGAATACATGGCCGGGAACAGCATTCCCTTGCGCTGGAGATAGAAGCGGTTGTACTGATAGTCTTCAAGGTTCCAGCCGCCGACGACGTTCAGGTCGAAGTTCTCGCCGAGTTTCGGGGTCCACGTCGCGATCACGTTGGCCTGGATGTGGTCGGTGTCATAGGTCCAGCGGGACTTGTAAGAGGATTCCTGGGTCACATATTCGGTCGCTTTTCCGGGAGCGGAATAGAAAGTGAGCGGAGCACGGTACCGTTCCCTCCAGCGACGGATGGCGCGATAGCCGAACTCCCCGCGGATCTTGAAGACGTCCTTGACGAGATCGAGCGTCAGGCCGAGCGTCGTGTTGAGGACCAGGTTCGAATCATCCTGACCGGTATTGCCCTCGATGAAGGACGCATAGGACGTCTTGTTCGCCGCCAGGGCATAGGTCCCGTCGTAGTTGTAAGGGACGAGGACCGGCTGGCCGTGCTGGTCGACCTGGTGACCGACAAGGGATCCGGTCGTGAACATCGGCTGGGTCTGGATGCTGCGGAAAACGGAGGTGTTGTTGTCCAGGCTGAGCCAGTTGTTGATCTTGATCTTGCCTTTTCCGCGCAGCGAGAAGGTATTGTAGGACTCCTTGCCCATCTTGAAGATACCGTCCTGCCCGTAATAGCGGCCCGTGATGTTGTACGTCATCTTCTTGCTGGAACCGCGGACACTGACGTCATGGGTCTGCGAGCCGTAGTGGCGCTTGTAGAAGAATCCGAGCCAGTTGGTGTTGCCGTAATAAAGGAACTGGCTCTTGCTGCCGAGGCTGTAGCCGGTCGGATCCTCCGGGAGAACGCCGAAATCATTGTAAGGCTGACCGTCGGCACGTGCGGCGGCAATTGCCCGGTAGGCGTCGAGGTAGGTCGTTCCGGACATGGATACATCCTGCGTATTGATGGTCGTAGGGACCTTGCCGGAAGCACCGGGGACGCGGGAATCATTGCCATAGAAATCATAGAAGGCCTCGAGCCATTCCAAACCGTCCGTAACGATGTGGTCTTCCCACTTGACGATACGCTCATTGATGGAATAGGAGCCGTTGTACGTCACGGAAATCTTTTCTCCCTTGGCCTCCTTCGTAGTGACCAGAATCACACCGTAGGCGGCACGGGCGCCGTAAATGGCGGCGGAAGACGCATCCTTCAGGACGGAAATCGTCTCGACATCCGCAGGATTGACCTGGGAGAGGGAACCTTCCACACCGTCAATCAGCACGAGGGCGGAGCCTCCGTTACCGATGCTGTGGCCGGCACCGCTGGCGCTGGTCGCACTTGAACGCGTATGGTAGCTGGTTGCACCGCCGCGGATGTACACCGAGCCGGAGTGGCTCACCTTACCGTCGGTCTGGATGATGTTCAGGCCGGCGATCTGCCCCTGCAAGGAACGGGTGATGTTGTTGTTCGGGCGGTCGGCGATCACATCGCCGTCAAGGTTCTCGACCGAACCTACAAGCTGGGTCTTTTTCAAGGTACCGTAACCGACGACGACGGTCGCTTCCAGCGTCTCGGCATCCTCGTGGAGAATGAAATCGATCCTGGCACGGTTGTTGACACCCTCCTCGACGGTCTTATAGCCGAAGAACTGGCAGACAAGGACGCCGTTCCCAGGAGCCTTGATCGTATAGGTACCGTCGGCCTTGGTCACGTCGCCGATACTGGTACCTTTCACCATGATGGCGGCACCGGCAACCGGTTCATTCGTACTTGCGTCGATGACCACGCCGGAAACCGTCATGTTCTGTGCATAAACCACTCCCCCCAGGAGTAATCCCAGGAAGGCGGCTGCACATCTGAAAATCCTAATTTTCATAAACTGGGTCCTTAGTGTTTAAAATCAAACCTGTGTAAGCCAGGACGCCGTTTACGGTGAAAATCAGAATGTTTTCAAGGTTGGTTTAATATAAAAAAAAATTAATAATTGCGTTTTGCTTGTTAAACATTACAAGTTTCCCATTGGAAACATATGACAAAGTTAAAAAAAATATTTGATTGCGCGCATTCTTTAGACAAAAATGCATATATTTGTCCCTCGTAAGTCAGGACTCCCCGGCCGCGAGGCCCGTGAATACGGTTTGTTTGTCAAGGTGCGCCCCCCTGGAAGGGACGTAAGAATTTATCGTAACACAAACAAACACAATGAGTATGAAATCATTCAGAATACTGTCGGCCGTGCTTGCCACGTCCCTGCTGGTGTTCACGGGATGCGTCAAGGAGACCATCCATACCGGCATCGATGGCAGCAAACCGGGGATTTCCCAGCTCACCTATGAAGGGGTGACCCACGGCGGCAAGACAATTACGCTCAAGTGGTCCGCTCCGGAGGCTGTCGCCGCAGGTGCGACGTCCTTTTCGGTCCAGTTCGTCGAAGCGACGGACACGACCGACGGCAAGCTGATCAAACCGGACATGTATGACGAGACCATCAGCGCCACCGTCCAGGTGGAGCGAGATGAAAACGGCAATGTGCCCTCCGATTTTTCCGCCAAACTGGAAGGGCAGACGGTCGGCAAGAAGTATTATATCCGTGGACGCGCTAACTATCCGATGTCCAAGTACTCCGACTGGAAGTACCTCGAGACGGCGGAGGGCAATCCTGCCTATTTCAAAGTCGGGCGCGGTATCATTACCGAAGGCATTGAAGACCCGTTTATCTATAAGGTGACCGGATTCTCGACCGGCCTGATCATCAAGTGGGATCCCCTGCCGGATGCCGTCTCCTACCAGATCGAATATAAGAAGGCCTCCGATCCGAACTGGACGGTCGAGACCATCGCAGCCGGCGAAAAGGTGAAGACGGTCCTCCGCGTCGAGAACCTCCCGTCCGAGACGGCCTATAACGTCCGCGCCAAGACCATTACCCTGGCCGGCGACTCCGAATATTGCACCGTCCAGAACGTCTCCACGCGCAAGCCGGGTTCATTCCCGAAGGAAATGAAGACGGTGGACGAGTTCGTCGCCTGGCTGGAAGCCGGTGTCATTGAAGTCGGCAACGACGACGTCTTCACCATCACCACCGACATGGACCTCACGGGCCAGGTCTACTCCGCGATGGAAGAATCGCTGGGCGGCACTTTCGACGGTGGCGGACACAGCATCACCGGTATCTCCAAACCCCTGTTCTATGAGGTGGAAGGCACCGTCAGGAATTTCACGGCTTCCGGCAGCATCGAATCGGAAGACCCCGTCTGCGGCGCCATCGCCGCTTCCAACAAGGGTACCATCGCCAACATCACTTCTGCGGTGGATATCGCCTACACCGCCAGTTCTTCTGACCAGATGAGCGTCGGCGGCATCGTCGGCGAAAACACCGGCACCCTCCAGAATGTCATCAACAAGGGCAACATCAACGCAAAGTCCGAAAAGGATGAACTCCAGGCCAGCCTGGTCATCGGCGGTGTCGCAGCCTATTCCAAGGGCGAAATCAAGGGCGAAATCCGCAATGAAGGCGCCATCAAGCTGGAGGCCTCCATCCTCCACGGCATCGCGGTCGCGGGTGTCATCGGTTACCTGGAGGGCGCCCTGAACGATGCCGTCAACGAAGGGTCCGTCACCATCACGGCCGACTATGTCAAAGCCAAGAGCCAGATCTACGAGACAAAGAACGGAACGCCGGCCGCGGCGGGCATCGTCGCCTACGGAAACGGGGACCAGTTCCAGATGAAGAACTGCAAGAACAGCGCCCCTGTTTTCTATACCCTTTCGGCCGTTGAAAAATACACGACGGCCAACATGAACCGCAACCAATTCGCCGGCATCGTCGCCAACCCGTACGGTCCCGTCGAGGACTGCATCAACGACGCTGCGGTCAACATCACCATCAAGGCATCCAACGGCAAGGCATTCACCGGTTCCTCACATGAGCACATCGTCTGCGTCGGCGGTATCGGCGGCGGCGACTATTTCGCCGGCAGCGACCAGAACCTGACCAGCTACAAGAACTGCGTGAACAACGGTGACATCACGGTCGAAACGGACGCGGCACAGGCCAACTCGGCCGTAGGCGGCATCTGCGGCTGGCCTGGCAAGGAAGGTTCCCGCAAGAACAGCACGAGCTACTGCGAGAACAACGGCACGGTTACCCTCAAGGGTCTTGGTAAAGCCCGTATCGGCGGTATCCACGGCGGTTCCGGTATCGTTGACAACTGTACCAACAACGGCAGCGTCCGCCTGGAAGGCGGAGCAGAGGCATCCGTCGCCGGCGGCATCGCCGGTTTCTCCTCCAACGGATTCAAGATTTCCAACAGTATATCCAAAGGCAACATCACCTCCCTCATCAATGCGCAAGGCGTAGGCGGCATTATCGGCAATATCGGCAACTCGGACAACTCCGGTCAGGAATTCCCCGGTTGTTCAGTTGCTTGTGTCGTCCGTAACGCTGACATGACCAACGAATACACGGGCATGGTCATCGGTAAATACAACGGAGCCACCGCCCTCGTGAGCATCGGCAGCGCTGAGCATCCGGTGCTCGTCAAAGGCCGAATCAACCTGGGCGGCAACATCATCGCCATGGGGGCCGGCAACGTCAAAACCTACGCCGCCGGTACGGCCAACCCGAGCGCTGACAACCACCCGGTCTTCGTCGTGTTCGACCCGACCCCGTTCGAGGACGGCGGCGACGAGCCCGACCAGCCGAAACTCGATGCCCCGGCCAATGTCAAGGTCGATGTCTTCTACAACTACACGACCGTCAGCTGGGATGCCGTGAACGGCGCCGAATGGTATGTCGTCGAATACAAGAAGGCCGACGCTACGACCTGGACGGCCTGCGACCGCACGGAGGACACCACCTGCACGATCGAAGGACTCGAGCACGGTGTCTCCTACAGCTTCCGCGTCAGGGCATTCACGTCCAACGGTTCCGGTTATTCCGACGAGACCGCCGGAGAGACCCTGCCGGAGGTCAACCTCGGCAAGCCGGTCATCACCGGCGCCACGATGACTCCGAAGTCGGCCGATGTCGCCTGGAATGCCGTCGAGAATGCGACCGCCTACAGGATCGAGATGAAGGGTCCGGAGGATGAAGAATGGAAGACCGTCGCCGAATCCGTCAGCGAGACCCACTTCCTGGTCAACGGCCTGAGGCCCGAGAAGACCTACCAGTTCCGCGTCAAGGCCCTCGGCGCGGGCGGCAACGAAGGAGCGGAGTTCTCCGATCCGTACAGCGCCACGACCGAAGCCGTGACCTTCACCTACCCGCTGAGCCTGGACAATGCGGATGATTTCGCATCCTGGATCAATGTCGCGGCCGAACTGGCGCCGGAGACGGCGTCCGTCACCCTCGCCAAGGACATCGACCTCAAGAATGTCGAGATCACCGGGGCCGCCTCCTTCGCCGGTTCCTTCGACGGAGCGGGCCACGCCCTGAAGAATGTCTCCGCCGCCGCCCCGCTCTTCGGAACGCTCACCGGTTCCGTCAAGGACCTCACCATCGAGGGCGCCTTCGCGCAGAGCTTCGATGCGGATGACACGGCTGCCGAGCACAAGCTCGCCGCACTCGCCGGCTACTCCACCGGTTCCGTCACCAACGTCACCAACAAGGCGTCCGTGACCATGACCGGCGCCGGCACCCTGTCGAGCCCGGTCATCGGCGGCGTCGTCGCCATCCAGCAGGGCGGCACCTTCAAGGGCAACAAGAACAGCGGAGCCATCTCCCTGACCCATGCCGGTTCGGTATCCATCAAGAACACGAGCATCTCCAACTTCCACATGTTCGTCGTGACGGCCGGCGTCGTCGGCATCTTCATCGACGCGACCGCGGAAGACTGCGTCAACGAGGGCACCGTGTCCGTCCTCGGCAAGGACCCGACCAAGGTTACGGCCCGCCACTATGTCGGCGGTGTCATCGGAACGCCCCAGGGCGCCACGGTGACCAACTGTACCAACAAGGGCGCCATCACCGCTGACTTCACGGATCCGACCCATGCTGCAGCCAAGCAGGTCTGGGTCGGCGGTATCATCGGCGGACGCAACGGCGACTGCTCCACCGAGGACGGCGTAACCGTCATCGAGAACTGCAACAACTACGGCGAATGCACCCTGATCGCGGAGAACAGCGTGAACAACTACCTTGCCGGTATTGCCGGCCAGGCCTGCACCGAAGCCACCAAGGCCCCGATCACCGCTGAAGTCCTCGGCAAGATCGTCGGCTGCCACAACTACGGCAAACTCGTCAAGAAGGGCGCCGGCGGCTGCCGCCTCGGCGGTATCCACGGCGGTGCAGCCACCATCGAGAACTGCGTCAATGAAGGTGAAATCCTCGTCGAGAACATCTCGACGGCCGGTGCCGTCGGTGGTCTGGTCGGCTATCCGACCCAGGCCTACCACCCGGTCACCGGTTCCCGGAACATCGGCAACATGACCGCAACCTGCGACGTGACCTTCGCCATGGGCGGCCTCTTCGGCCAGGGCGGCAACACGAACCAGAGCTATGCGGGATGCTCGGTCAACTGCACGATGACGGCGCCGGCCTCCGTCCTTGCCGGTATCGTCCTCGGTACGGCGAAGACCATCGCCTCCGGCAAGGCCATCACCTACGGTACGACCGATTCTCCGATCAAGGTGAAGGGTACCGTCAAGGGCGAAGCCCTCACGGCGGACAACTTCGCTACCTTCCTGGTCGGTGACGGCGGCATCACCGCCGGCGGTGAAATCGACACGGCCAATGTCCTGTTCGGCGAATAGGATACGCTGATCGCCTGATGATGGGGCCGGCCTTTCGGGGCCGGCCCCTTTTCGTCCGCATATGCTTGGTAATATTTGGGGAAATGGCTATCTCTGTTCCATCCCAAAAGCATCGACTATGAAACCCATTGTACGCTCCATCCCCCTGCTCGTTTTCCTCCTCACCGGTTTCCCGCTGATGGCCCAGCAAGTCATCACGACCGTCAAGGGAGAGCAGTTCAACACCCGGGTCAAACGCATCGACAAGGAGGTCGTCCGAACCGCCAGCCTCGGCATCGGAATGAGCATCCCGGCCGCCAACCGCCTCAAGGCTTTCAAAGAGGGCACTTCGACATCCTCCGCAGACCTCCGCTTCGGCCCGACGCCGGACGGTTATTACGGGCTGACGCTCCGCTTCTGATCACTCCCCCTCCTCCCGGTGGCGCATCCGCTTGCACCAGGCGCTCGGGGATTCGTCCATCACCAGTTTGAAGGCCTGGTTGAAGGTCGCGGCGGTGTGGAAGCCCGACAGGGCGGCGAGATCGACGACCTTGAGACTCCGGTCTCGGCGGAAAAGATCCGCCGCGTATTGGATCCGGTAATGGTTCACCCATTGCCGGAAGTTCTTTCCGGCGCATTCGTTGATGGTCCGGCTCAGATAGACCTTGTTCGTGAACATGGCGTTGCAGAGGTCCGTCAGGGAGAAGGATTCCACCAGGAAAGGCCGGCGCTCGGACATGTAGCGGCAGCAGCGTTCATAGAGGTTGCGGTCCGGGACGAAGGGTTCGCCCGGAATGGGCCGGGGCGCTTTACCGGATTGGGCCCGTGCCACGGCATCATCCAGGGCGGGGACGGCGAAAAAGCAGGAACCGGCGCTCCAGCGTGCATCCAGCCAGGCATAGAGGAAGAGCGAAACGAAACAGACCGCCACCGCTGCGGCCGGATGACCTGAGACGAGGCAGGACAGCAGCAGGACGCAAAGCCAGACGACCTCCCAGGTGGCGCGGTCCTCCTGTTCCAGGGTCTTGCGGAGCGTAATGCCCCGGGAGAGGAGTTCCATCAGTTCACGGCGGCGTAGGGCCAGGGCGGACCGGGCGAGAAGCAGGTCAGCCACAAGCACATAAGGGCATACGGCCGGGAGGAAAAGCGCCGCCGGCACGGCAGCGAGTCCGGCTGCCGAAAGCACGGGCAGCCGGGCGCCCTTGTTCGGCGGCACGGGCAGGAGCAGAAGGGACAGGGCCGCCGACAGGTAGCAGAGGGAGAGGGTCTCCGGCGTCACGTACCGGAAACGGAATAAGCCCAGCACCAGGACGAGGTTGAGTTCCACGAGGGCCAGGATCCGGGTCAGGCGTCCGTGGCGCCAGCCCCGCCTGCCCCTCCATTCCGACAGGAAGAAGGAGAGGTCCGTGCCGACGAAGGCGATGATGAGGACAGGCCGGAGCATAGGCATCGATTCCGGCCGAAAGTTACGCGAAAGGCCCCGCGAAACGCTGGTTTCAGGGGGCCTTTTTTGTTACATTTTCTTTTTTTATACGGTTTTTCCGTTTTTGGCGTTCTTTCCCCCGCCCTTGATGGTATTGAAGCCCTTCCCGTACACGCCGGAAACGGAGGAAACCGACAGGAAGGCCTCCGGATCGATGGCCTTGATGTAACGGAGGAGGAGGTTCAGGTCCGTTTTCCGCGTCAGGACCATCAGCACCTCGGTCTGCTGCTGCGTGTACCAGCCCTTGCCGTCCAGGACCGTGACGCCGCGGCGAAGATCATGGGTGATGGCATCCGCGATCTCCGCATATTTCTTCGAGAGGATGAAAAGCTGGACACTCTGCTGGGAGCCCGAAATATACAGGTCCAGCACATAGCTGGTGACCGTCACGAGCAGCAAGCCGTACACGACGGTCGTGATTTTCTCCGCCCAGGGCATCAGGTGTGTCAGCGGCTGTCCGTCCGCTCCGAGCAGGGCCTGCCCCGTCGCCGGATCGATTTCCTTGACGACCGAAGGCACGAAGAGGGAAGAGCAGATGATGATCACATCCAGGAAAAGGATGACCCGGCCCGGAGAGACATTGCGGTAGCGGGTATAGATCAGGGCCACGATGTCCGTGCCGCCCGTGCTGCCGCCCTGCGAGATGGACATCCCGATCCCGACACCGGCCAGGATGCCGCCCATGATGGTCGACATCAGCTTGCCGTTCTCCAGGGCGAGCGTCCGGACGATCTCATACGGGATGACGCTCTGGAAGAAGGTCAGGCCGAAGGAGGCCAGGAGGATGGCATAGATGGTCTTGCCGCCGAAACTGCTCCCCAGGATGGTAAACGCGGCGATGAGCAGGATGGCATTCAGCACGAAGTACGAATAACCGATCTTGACCACCCCGCCCGTCGCATACTGGATGATCGAGCTGATACCGGTCACTCCCCCGCCGACCAGGTTGTTCGGAACGAGGAAAACGGACCATCCGACCGTATAGATGAGGATGCCGAGGGTGACCAGCAGCCACTCCTTGACATGGGTCCATGCGCTTTTTTTCAACTCTGCCATCGATGCTATGCCTTTTTCTTCCGGTCGATGCCGGTCTTGATTTCCTCGAACCCTTCCCCGTACACGTCGCTGGTGGGCGAAACGGACATGAATGCCTTCGGATCCACGCCCTTGACCGCCTTGGTGATTTCATGCAGCTGGGACTTGCGGGCCAGCACCAGGAGGACCTTCTTCTCGGACTGGGTGTACCAGCCCACGGCATTGATGGCCGTGACCCCGCGGTCCATTTCGTGGATGATGAAGTCGGCGATGTCCGTGAATTTCTCCGAGAAGATCAGCACCTGCACCGAGGACTTCCGGCCCAGCAGCACATAATCCACCACGAGCGAGAAGGAGATCATGGCCAGGTAGCCGTACATCATATCCTGGAAGGTCTTTCCGGGAATCAGGAGGACGGAGGCGATGATGAAGAGGTCGAAATACAGGTACACCTGGCCCGGGGAAACCGGCCAGAACTTGTTGATGATCATCGCGAAGATGTCCGTCCCGCCGGTGCTTCCGCCACGGGACAGGATCAGGCCGATGCCGATCGCCTCCACGATGCCGCCGATGACCGGGACCAGGATCTTCTCGTCGAGATACAGCAGGTGGCCGGGCAGGGAAAGGAGCACGTCGACCTTCGGCATCACGTCGAAGAGCAGCGTCGAAACGAGGATGGCGTAGATCGTCCGGAAGCCGAAGCCCTTTCCGAGGATCAGCGTGGCGATGATGATCAGGAGGGCGTTCAGGGCCGGGAAGGACCAGCCGACGGGAATCAGCCCGCGGGTCGCCATCTCGATGATGGTGCAGGCGCCCGTCAGGCCGCCGCTGGCGATGCCGTTCGGAATGAGGAACGACGTCCAGGCGACGACATAGAGCAGGGCGCCGACCGTGATGACGATGTAGTCCCAGACAACGCTGCGGATGACTTTCCTGTCCATACTACTTCTTGAGGACAACGTTGACCATCCGGCCCGGGACGACGATAACCTTGGCTATCGTCATGTCACCCAGATACTTCTGCGTGTTTTCATGGGCACGTACGGCCCCTTCGATCTCCGCGGGCGCCATCGATGCGGGCAGGTCCACGAGGAAACGCGTCTTCCCGTTGAACGCCACCGGATACTTGACGGTATTCTCGACCGTATATTCGGGGTGGTACTCCGGGAAGGAGGCGTAGGTGATGGAGTCCTCATGGCCCAGCTGGTGCCAGAGTTCCTCCGCGATGTGCGGGGCGAAAGGCGACAGCAGGATCAGCAGCGGCTCCAGGACCGCACGCTTGGAACAGCCCTGGAGGTCGTTCAGGGCAATCATGAAGGCGCTGACGGTCGTATTGAAGGAGAAGTTCTCGATGTCTTCCTGCTCCTTGCCGATCAGCTTGTGGAGCGCCTTCAGCTCGTCCGCCGTCGGCGCCTCGTCCGTAACCAGCCACTTGTCGCGGTCCCAGAACAGGCGCCAGACCTTGCGGAGGAAGCGGTTGACCCCGTCGATGCCCTTCGTATCCCAGGGCTTCGACTGCTCGAGCGGACCGAGGAACATCTCGTACAGGCGCAGGGTGTCGGCCCCGTAGGTGTCGCAGACCCGGTCCGGATTGACCACGTTGTACATCGATTTGGACATCTTCTCGACCGCCCATCCGCAGATGTACTCGCCGTTCTCGAGAATGAATTCAGCGTCGGCATATTCCGGGCGCCAGGCCTTGAAGGCCTCCAGGTCGAGCCGGTCGTTCCGGACGATGTTGATGTCCACATGGATTTCGGTCGTCTCATACCCGTCCTTCAGGCCGGCGGAGACGAAGGTGTTGGTCCCGACGATGCGGTAGACGAAGTTCGAACGGCCCTGGATCATGCCCTGGTTGATCAGCTTCCGGAACGGCTCGTCCTCGCAGACATAGCCGAGGTCATAGAGGAACTTGTTCCAGAAACGGCTGTAGATCAGGTGGCCGGTGGCATGTTCCGTCCCGCCGATGTACAGGTCCACATTGCGCCAGTACTTGTCGGCCTCCGGGCTGACAAGGGCCTCGTCGTTGTGGGGGTCCATGTAGCGCAGGTAATAGGCGCTGGATCCGGCAAAGCCCGGCATGGTGCTCTTTTCGAAGGGATAACCTTCATAGTTCCAATCCTTTGCGCGTGCCAGCGGCGGCTCTCCGCTTTCGGTCGGTTTGTATTCGTCGATCTCCGGGAGGGTCACCGGAAGGCGGTCGAAGGGGACCGGCGTGGCGATGCCGTCCTTGTAGTAGATCGGGAACGGCTCGCCCCAGTAGCGCTGGCGGGAGAAGATGGCGTCGCGGATCCGGTAGTTGACCTTGCGGTGGCCGATGCCGTGGGCCTCGACATAATCGATGGCCGCGGGAATCGCTTCCTTGACATCCAGGCCGTTGAGGAAGCCGCTGTTGATCATCCGGCCTTCCTTGGCATCGAAACTCTCTTCGGAGACGTCCGCGCCTTCGATCAGCGGGATGACCGGGAGGTTGAATTTCCGGGCGAAGGCATAGTCGCGGCTGTCATGGGCCGGAACGGCCATGATCGCACCCGTCCCGTAACCGGCGAGGACATATTCGGCAATCCACACAGGCACCTTGTCCCCGGTCAGCGGATTGATGGCGTACGAGCCGGAGAATACGCCCGTAACCGCCTTTCCGGCAATCCTTTCCCGTTCCGTTTTCTTCTTGACGGCGGCCAGATAGGCATCCACTTCCGCCCGCTGCGCAGCGGTGGTCAGCTTCTCCACCCACTCGCTCTCCGGCGCAAGGACCATGAAGGTCACGCCGAAGACGGTGTCGGCCCGGGTCGTGAAGATGGTCATGTCGTACTGCCGGTCGCCGTTGACGACCTTGAAGACCATCTCGGCGCCCTGGGAGCGGCCGATCCAGTTCCGCTGCATCTCCTTGAGGGAGTCGGTCCAGTCGAGCCGGTCCAGGCCGTCGAGCAGGCGGCCCGCATAGGCGGAGACCCGCAGCTGCCACTGCACCATCTTCTTCTGGAAGACCGGGTGGCCGCCGCGCTCGGAATAGCCGTCCTTGACCTCGTCGTTGGCGAGGACGGTCCCGAGGGCCGGGCACCAGTTGACGGTCGATTCGCCCTGATAGGCAATGCGGTATTGCATCAGGATGTCCGCTTTCTCCTTGTCGGTGAAGGACTTCCATTCTTCCGCCGTGAAGGGGGCATGCTCCCCGCAAGCGGCATTGACGGCTGCGGAGCCGCCCTCGGCGAAGGCCGCTTCCAGCACTTCGATCGGGCGCGCCTTCTGGATATCGTTGTCGTACCAGCAGCCGAACATCTTCAGGAAGGCCCATTGGGTCCACTTGTAATAATCCGGATCGGAGGTACGGAACTCGCGGTCCCAGTCATAGGAAAAGCCGATGCGGTCGAGCTGTTCCCGGTAGCGGGCGACGTTCTGGTGGGTCGTCTTCTCCGGATGCTGCCCGGTCTGGATGGCATACTGCTCCGCGGGGAGGCCGAAGGCGTCATAGCCCATCGGATGGAGGACATTGAAGCCCTTCAGGCGCTTGTAGCGGGAGAAGATGTCGCTGGCGATATAACCCAGCGGATGGCCGACATGCAGGCCCGCGCCCGACGGGTACGGGAACATGTCCAGCACATAGTATTTCGGCTTGGAGCCGTCCGCCTCCGCCTTGAAGGTCTTGTTGGCCGCCCACCAGGCCTGCCATTTCTTTTCAATCTCGAGAAAATTGTAATCCATATCGTTAATCGATGCTTTTTCCATTGATGCCGAAACTGCCTCTCCGCCGGTCCAGGAGGAATTCCACCGTCAGGCTGACGGCCGTGCGCACCTTTTTCCCGCCCCGCATCCGGCCGGGACGCCATTTCGGCGACGCCGACACGACGCGGACCGCTTCGGCGTCCAGCGCGGGGGAAACGCCCCGCCGGACGGTCACGTCCGTCACGTTGCCGCCCTCGTCGATGATGAAATCGACGATGACGCGGCCCTGGTTCCCCGCCTCGGCCGCCTCCTTGGGATAGCGGAGATAGACGTACACCCATTTCTCCAGGAACACGGAGGGATCGGAAGAGCCCAGGAAGGTCGGCTTGTAGTCCACGTCGTGGTAGGACACGGCCGGCGTGGCGGCCGCAGCGTCCGCCGGCGCCTGGTCCGGCCGGAAAAGCGGCCGGGCGGCGGTGGAAAGCGCCACGGTGAAATTATAGATGTATTCCAGTTCCTTCTCCATCCCGTCGTACTGCAGGAGGGAAGGCGTATCATACTGGGTCCCGTGCTCCGGGTACCGGCCGGTCGTGAAGAACACGGAAGGGATCTCCTTCGCATAAAAGGCCCGGTGGTCGGAGGGATACGGCTCGACGGAAGTCAGCGCCGGCCGGGTCGGCAGCAATTCGCCCTCCAGACGGCGCAGGAGCACATTCAGGTCGGCATTGGAGGAGGTGTAGGCATAGAAACCGAGGCTGGCCGTGCCGAGCATGTCGAGGTTGACCATCGCGTCGATCCGGTCGCTGTCGGAGAAGGCGCGGTCCAGGAAATACCAGGAGCCGGCCATCGATTCGGCGGAGGCGCCGAAGGCGACCAGCAGGACGGAACGGCCGAGCCGGAGCCGGCTGGAATGGAGCATCCGGGCCAGTTCCAGGAGGATGGCCATGCCGGACGCATTGCCGTTGGCCCCGTAATAGATGCGGTTCACGGTTTCGCCGTCCACCGTATAGGTGTCGCTGCCGAGGTTGTCCATCCGGGCGCCGATGAGGATATAGCGGTCGCTCAGCGCCGGGTCACATCCCTGGATGAAGGCGGCCACATTGCGGGAAACGAGGGTATCACCCCCTTCGCGGGCCAGGCCGAAGGTCTCCCCCGCTTCCGGGGTAATCAGTTCGATCCCGTATTCCCTGAGGGTCCGGCCGATGTACTCCGCGCTCATCCGCTCCCCTTCCGAGCCGGCCCTGCGGCCTTCCATCTGGGCGCCGGCGAGCATGGACACATGCCCCTTCAGCGCGGTAACGGTCTCGGAATCATACAGGTCGGCATAATCCTGCGTACGGAACTGGGCAGGCAGCGTCCAGGACGAGAGCAGGACGGCGGTCGCGAGCAGCAGTCTTTTCATGGCCCTATTCATTGACAAGGATCCATGCGTCCTTGGGGCAGACTGATGTGCCGCGGAGCGCCTTCAAGCGGTCCAGCGTCACGGAAAGCGTGTCCGACGGGCAGATGGCGACGGAATTGTAGCCGTTGCGGAAACTCACGATCGTGGCCGGATAGCCGGCCTCCACGCATTTCTGCAGCTTCTTTTCCGCATAATTGCGGGTCCGGAAGGCGCCGACGATAATGCAATAACGGGTCGCAAGCCGCGTCGTGTACAGGCCGCCGAGCCGGGTCGGATTCAGGAGCGTCCCGCGGCGCTGGCTCAGGGAATCGAGCAGGTGGCCTTCCAGCGCGGCGAGCGAATCGGCCATCGCCTTCTCCACGCGGCGCATCGAATCGATGCGGGCCTGGTGGCGCTGTTCCTCCAGGCGGGCCAGTTCCACCCGTTTCGCTTCCAGGTCGGCCGAGGTCGGCCGCCCGCCGAGCGAACGGAAAAAGTCGCAGCCGCCGAGCAGCAGGGCCGCGGCGAGCAGAAGGGGGATCAAGCTTTTTCTCATAATCCGTACATGCATCCTGAACATGCAAATTTAACGATTTCCCTCCGCTTCCGCAAAATAATATGTATCTTTGCCCGGAGTGAGAGAAAAGTTCGCCATACTGGTCCTGCTCGCCTTCGCCACGCTCGGGGCGGAGGCCCAGCTTCTGCCGAGCCGGCGGGAGCTTTTCCTCCGGGAAGAGGCGCTCCGCAACCCCGTCGGGGATGTGGACTTCGACGCCCTCCATCGCCGGCAGGACACCCTGACCCTCCTGTTCATCGGCGATGTGATGGCCCATGGTCCCATGATTGAAAACGCCTACAGGATGCACTGCAAGGCCCATCCGGGCGCCAGGAAAGACGATCCGGCCAGCTATGACTGGTCCGCCTTCCTCCGCCGCCTGGAAGCGCCCGTCGCAGCGGCCGACCTTGCCGTCTGCAACATGGAATTCCCGCTGGCCGGCTATCCCTACACCGGCTATCCCTGCTTCTCCGCGCCCGACACCTACGCCGACTACCTCACCGGCCTCGGCTTCGATGTCCTCCTGACCGCCAACAACCACATCCTGGACAAGGGCCAGGCCGGTCTCGTCCGGACCGTCCGCGCCTGCGATGCGCTCGAATCCGCCGGCAGGGTCCGCTATACCGGCATCTCCGCCGACGAAGCCGACGATACCGCCCGCTACCCGCTCATCATCGACCTGAAAGGCGTCCGGATCGCCCTCGTCAACTTCACCTACGGGACCAACACGGGGCCTTCCGCCCGCTGGCCGAAGGTCAACCGGATGCAGCGCGAAGACATCGGAAAGGCCCTCCGGCGCGCCCGGGAGCAGGAAGCGGACTACGTCATCGTCCTTCCCCACTGGGGCATCGAATACCGCCACCGGCATTCCCCGGAGCAGGAAGACCTCGCCCGCTGGATGGTGGCGAACGGGGCCGACCTCATCATCGGCACCCATCCCCACGTCCCCCAGGACATCCAGTACATCGACGGCAAGCCCGTCCTCTATTCCCTCGGCAATGCCGTTTCCAACCAGCAGGACCCCAAATGCCGCCTCGAACTCGCGGCAACCGTCCGGATCCTTCTCCACCGGAACGGCTCGACCACCCTCGACCGGCCGGAGGTCAGCTTCCTCTGGTGCGCCCATCCCGGCACGGTGGAGGATTCCTACACCGTCCTTCCCGTCGCGGAATACCTCTCCCGGCCGGAAGCCTGGCGGAGCCCTTCCGACCATGACAGCATGGCCAGGACCTATCAAGAAACCCTCAAAGCAACCGGCATAGATGAAGAAAAGCCTCTTCCTGGAAGCCATTGACCCGATCGAGATCTACGGGGCAGGCGGCCGCATCCTCAACGAGTTCTGTTCCTATTTCCCGAAACTGAAGGTGACCGCCCGCGGCCACGAACTCATCCTGGAAGGCCGGGAAGAGGACATCGCCCTGTTCAACACGCGCTTCGAAGAACTCATCGAGCGGCGCCACCACAAGATGAACCTCACCGTCTATGACGTCGAGGACATCTTCAGCGGAGAGAACACCGCCGAGCGCTTCCGCATCAGCGGCGACGCGACCATTGTCCACGGGACGGACGGCAAGCCCATCCGGGCGCGGAACAAGACCCAGCAGGAGATGGTCAAGGCCTACTTCGACAACGACCTCGTCTTCGCCGTCGGCCCGGCCGGCACGGGCAAGACCTACATCGCCATCGCCCTGGCCGTCCGCGCGCTGAAGAACCGGGAGATCAAGCGGATCATCCTGACCCGCCCGGCCGTCGAGGCGGGCGAACGCCTCGGCTTCCTGCCGGGCGACCTCAAGGACAAGCTCGACCCCTATCTCCAGCCGCTGTACGACGCCCTGGAGGACATGATCCCTTCCCGGAAGCTCCAGGAATTCATGGGGGACGGCATCATCCAGATCGCCCCGCTCGCCTACATGCGCGGCCGCACCCTCGACCGGGCCTGCGTCATCCTCGACGAGGCCCAGAACACCAACCTCGGCCAGCTCAAGATGTTCCTCACGCGCATGGGGTCCAACGCCAAGTTCATCGTCACCGGGGACGCGACCCAGATCGACCTTCCCCGCAAGGGCGATTCCGGCCTGCTCGCCGGCATCCGCCTGCTCGGAGGCATCAAGGGCATCGCAACCATCTCCTTCACGAACGAAGACATCGTCCGCCATCCGCTCGTCACCAAGATCGTCAAGGCCTTCGACCGGGCCGAGGAGACGGAAAAAGCGGACCAGGCCGAAGCCTGATCCGCTCGTTTCCAATGGGTTCCGTTAACTAGTTCGCGGCCTTGAGGATGGCCTCGTACTTCTCGTATGCGGCCTTGTAATCCTCGCTTTCACCACGGAAGATGAAGTAGATCCGCTTCAGGTAATCGGCGACGTTCGTCTTGACAGCGTCGTTCTTCGTGATGGCGTAGCACTTCTCGAAAGGATCGATGCAGTTCTTCAGGGCGACCTTCAGCTCTTCCTGGAGGGCGTCGTACTTCTTGTACTCGCTGTAAGGGAGGGCGTTGGCTTCTTCCTGGAGCGCAAGCGCGCGGTTGTACCACATCACGCCTTCGCCATAGTAACCCATCTCATACTCCGGATTGACCTCGCCGGCCTTGCGGTAGGACTTGACGGCATTCTCGTAATCCTTCAGGCGGCCGTAGATGTCACCTTCCACATAATAAAGGGAGGCATTGTCGGGCATCTGCTCCTTCGCCTTGCCCAGCAGGCCGATGAGCTTGACCGGATCCTCGTTCGTGGTGATGTACAGGTTGATGAGATTGGTCAGGACCTGGGAATTCTCCGGGAACTTCACGAAACCGTCCTCGAGGTACTTCTTGGCCGCGAGGGTGTCCTTCTGGCTGAGGGCGCACTCATAGAGGTTGGCGTAAATAGCGCCGTCCGCCATGTAGCCGAGGGCCATCGTGCGGTCGAACTGCTTCTTGGCGAACGCGAAGTTCTGGGCCTCGGCGGCCATCAGGCCGGAATAATAGACAGCGACCGTGTCGATCCGGGACAGCGGGGCGGTCGCGGCGGCCTCCGCCTGACGGGCGAAGAGCTCGCTCGCCTTGGCGGTGTTGCCGAGCTGGTAGGCCGTGTAGGCATCCTGGCCGTAGTTGTTGGCGATGGTCTCGATCGCCTCGGTGATCTCCTTGGTCTTCTTGCCCTTCTCGTCGAGGGAAGCGGCCTTGGAATAGGCTTCGAGGGCCTTGGCGAGGGCATCGCCCTGGTAGGAAGGCTTCGTCACCTCGATGATGACGAGGTTGTTCCCGTCGAAATAGAGGTTCTTGTCCTTATAGACGGCCTTTTCAAGTTCCTTGCCGCCCACCTGGACCATCTCGGTGGAAAGGGGCTTGTCGTTGCCCATGACCAGCTGGAGCTGGGTCTTGTCGCCACCGACCACATTGGCGGTCGGGTTGCCATAGGCGTTGACATAGGCCTTGGCGATGCCGATCCAGGTTTCCGGCTTGACCGCCTTCTTGGCGTTCTGGGCGGCAGCCTCGGCCTTGTCAATGGCCTTCTGGATGTCCTCCGCGGACTTGACCTGGGCGTTGGCGAAGGCCATCGAGGCCATCAGCGCAACGGCGAACATAATCTTTTTCATTGCTTGCGTGTATTAATTGTTTGTTTCTTCCACATTTTCCGTATTCTCGGCGGCCTGCACGGGCTCGTCCTCATCGTCGGAATGGGCCACGACCGAAACGGCTGCAATGGCGTCACCGGGCTTGATGTTGATGAGCTTGACCCCCTGGGTGGCCCGGCCCGCCACGCGGATGGTGGCGACCGGCATCCGGATCGTCATGCCCGAACGGTTGATGATCATCAGGTCATCCTCGTCCGTGACATTCTTGAGCGCTACCAGAGAACCTGTCTTCTCCGTTATGTTGAGGGTCCTCACACCCTTGGCACCGCGGGCCGTCATGCGGTACTCCATCACGTCGGAGCGCTTTCCGAAGCCGTTTTCGCTGACGGCGAGCACCTGGTGCTTCGAAGCGTCTTCCGCCTGCGGATCCTGGCAGACGATGCCGACGACATAGTCCCCTTCATCAAGATTGATGCCACGGACGCCGCTGGCCGTCCGGCCGAGCGGACGGGCGTCCGTCTCGTCGAAGCGGACGCAGCGTCCGCCGTTGGCCGCGATCATGATGTTGCACCGGCCGTTGGTGAGGATGGCCTCGATCAGTTCGTCGTCCTCGCGGATGGTGACGGCGTTGACGCCGTTCGTCCTCGGACGGGAGTAGGCCTCCAGGGACGTCTTCTTGATGATGCCCTTGCGGGTGACCATCAGGATGTAGTTGCTGTTGATGTATTCCTCGTCCTTGAGGGTCGGGACATTGATGTAGGCCTTGACCTTGTCGTCCGGGTCGATCATGATGATGTTCTGGATCGCACGGCCCTTGGAAGTGCGGTTGCCTTCCGGCAGTTCATAGACCTTGAGCCAGTAGCAGCGGCCCTTCTGGGTGAACAGGAGGAGGGTCGAGTGGGTATTGGCGATGTAGATGTGCTCGATGAAGTCGGCGTCGCGGGTGGCGCTGCCCTTCAGGCCGACGCCGCCGCGGTTCTGGGTGCGGAACTCGGTGAGCGGTGTGCGCTTGATGTAGCCGAGGTGGGAGATCGTAATGACCTGGTCCTCATCGGCATAGAAATCCTCGGGGTTGAATTCATCGGCCGCGAGGGTGATCTCGGTGCGGCGCGGGTCGCCGTAGCGGTCCTTGAGCTCCATCGTCTCTTCCTTGACGATCTTGAGCTGCTCCTCCACGCTGCCGAGAATCTCGTTGCAGCGGGCGATGAAGCGCATCAGTTCGTCATATTCGTTCTGGAGCTTCTCGCGCTCCAGGCCGACGAGCTGGCGGAGACGCATCTCGACGATGGCCGTCGCCTGGGCCTCGGAGAAGCCATAGCGCTCCATCAGCATCTGCTTGGCCTCCTCGATGCTCTTGGTCTCGTAGCGGATGATGTGGACGATCTCGTCGATGATGTCCATCGCCTTCAGGAGGCCTTCGAGGATGTGGGCGCGCTTCTGGGCCTTGTCCAGTTCGAACTTCGTGCGGCGGACGACGACCTCATGGCGGAAGTCCACGAAATTGGCGAGGATCTCCTTGAGGCTGAGCGTGCGCGGGCGGCCCTTCACGAGGGCCACGTTGTTGAACGAGAAGCTCGACTGGAGCGGGGTGTATTTGAACAGGGTGTTCAGCACCACGTTGGAGTTGGCGCCCTGCTTGAGGCGGATGATGACGCGGACGCCCTCGCGGGAGGTCTCGTCATTGATATAGGAGATGCCCTCGATCTTCTTGTCCTCGACCATCTGGGCGATCTTCTCGATCATCTCGCGCTTGTTGACCATGTACGGCACCTCGGTGACGACGATGGTCTCGCGGCCCTTCTCATCCACCTCGATGTCGGTCTTCGAGCGGATCACGACGCGGCCGCGGCCGGTCTCGTAGGCCTCCCGGATGCCGGATTTGCCCATCACGATGCCGCCGGTCGGGAAATCGGGGCCCTTGATGTGCTGCATCAGCTCGTCGGTGGTGATCTCGGGGTTGTCGATATAGGCGCAGATGGCGTCGCAGCACTCGCCGAGGTTGTGCGGGGCCATGTTCGTGGCCATACCGACCGCGATGCCGGAAGCGCCGTTCAGCAGGAGCAGCGGGGCCTTCGTCGGCACCACGACCGGCTCCTGGAGGGAGTCGTCGAAGTTGAGGGTCATGTCCACCGTGTCCTTGTCCATGTCCCCGAGGACATCCTCGGACATCTTCTCGAGTTTCGCCTCGGTGTAACGCATCGCCGCCACGGCGTCGCCGTCCATGGAGCCGAAGTTGCCCTGGCCCCAGACGAGGGGATAGCGCTGGTTCCACCACTGGCCGAGGCGGACCATCGCGTCATAGACGCTGGAGTCGCCGTGGGGATGGTATTTACCCATCACGTCACCGACGATACGCGCGGATTTCTTGGTCTGGCCGCTGTATTTGAGGCCCATTTCATTCATGCCGTACAGCACGCGGCGCTGCACGGGCTTCAAGCCGTCACGGACATCCGGGAGGGCGCGGGAGACGATGACGGACATCGAATAGTCGATGTAGGCCGTCCGCATCTCGTGGTCGATTTCCACCTGCTCGATGGTCCCCGTCTGCGGCTCCTCGAGGATGTCTTTCCTTTCTTCGTTGTTATCCATTTTTTCGTTCTGATAGGCTAATTTCCATAAACATGCAAATATAGTCATTTCCCATGAATTATGCAAGCGCACGCGCGAAGAACGACGCCGAAAAAAGATGCTGGATATTCCGGGGGATTTCTTATTTTTGCAGGCAGAAACCAAGCGATATGGAAATCAAAGTTTCGGAAGAACTCAACGGCATCATCAAATACGCCCGGGAGGAGGCCATGCGGACCGGCAGCTACGGCATCGGGCCCGACCACCTGTTCCTCGGCATCATCCGCCATGAGGAGAACGCGGCGTTCCGCGCCCTGCAGGGGCTCGGGATCGACGCCGCGGAACTGAAGGCCTTCATCGACGGCCGCATCTTCACGGGCACGGCCATCCCCTACAACGAACTGGACCACATCAATTTCTCCCGCCTGGCCCAGAACGTCCTGAGCATCACGGTGATGGAGGCGACGCGACTGAAAAGCGCGGAGGCCTCCTCGCACCACCTGCTCCTCGCGCTCTGCCGGACGACGGAGAGTTACGGCCAGGTCTTCCTCCGCAACCACGGCATCGACTACGGCCGCATCCTCGCCTACCTCGAGGACGAAGGCCTGCTCAACAAGCCGGAGCAGCCGCAGATCCGCCGCGCCGGGGAAGACGAGGAAGAGGTGACGCCCCAAGGCGAACCGAAAGAGAAGAAATTCGATATCAGCGAGTTCGGCCATGACCTGACGAAGGCGGCCCGCGAGGGAAAGCTCGATCCGGTCGTCGGCCGGGACATGGAGATCGCCCGGGTCATCGAGATCCTCGGCCGGCGCAAGAAGAACAACCCGATGCTCATCGGCGACCCCGGCGTCGGCAAATCCGCCATAGTCGAGGGCATCGCCCTCCGTATCGCCGCGGGCGAGATCTCCCCCGCCCTGGCGAAAAAGCAGATCCTCTCCCTGGACATCGCGTCCGTCGTCGCGGGCACGAAATACCGCGGCGACTTCGAAAAGCGTCTCAAGGCAATCATCCACGAGGCGAAGGACAACCCGGACCTGATCCTGTTCATCGACGAGTTCCACACCATCGTCGGCGCCGGCGGGGCGCAGGGCAGCCTCGACGCCGCCAACATGCTCAAGCCCGCCCTCGCGCGGGGCGAGATGCAGTGCATCGGCGCCACGACCGTGGACGAATTCACCAAGATCGTCGAGAAGGACGGCGCCCTCGACCGGCGCTTCCAGAAAATCGTCGTCGAGCCCACCGGCGTGAAGGAAACGATTGAGATCCTGAAACATCTGCAGCCCGCCTACGAGCAGTTCCACCAGATCGGCTATACCCCGGAGGCGATCGAGGCGGCGGTCCGGCTGACCGACCGCTACCTCACGGAGCGTTCCCTGCCGGACAAGGCCATCGACGCGCTGGACGAGGCCGGATCGATGGTCCGGCTCAACCTGGGCAACAAGAAAAGGGCCGCCGAAACGGTCACGGCGGAGGACATCGCGACCATCGTCTCCCGGATGACCGGCGTCCCGGTCAACAAGGTCGCCGAGAGCGAAAGCAACCGCCTGCTGAAGATGAAGGGCCGCCTCTCGGAGCGCATCATCGGACAGAACGAGGCCATCGACACGGTGGTCCGCGCCATCCGGCGGGGCCGGGCCGGGCTCAAGGACCCGGACCGCCCGATCGGCACCTTCCTCTTCTTCGGCCCGACCGGCGTGGGAAAGACCCAGCTCGCGCGTTCACTCGCGGAATATCTCTTTGATTCAGAGGAGAATATGGTCCGGATCGACATGAGCGAATACATGGAGAAATTCTCGGTTTCGCGCCTCATCGGCGCCCCTCCCGGCTATGTCGGATACGAGGAAGGCGGGCAGCTCAGCGAGCCGGTCCGCCGGAAACCGTACTGCGTCGTCCTCCTCGACGAGATCGAGAAGGCCCATCCGGACATCTTCAACCTGCTCCTGCAGGTGATGGACGAGGGCCGGCTCACCGACAGCAACGGCCGCACCGTCAATTTCCGCAACACGATCCTCATCATGACCTCGAACGTGGGGAGCCGCGACCTGGAGGATTACGGCAGCGGCATCGGCTTCGCCACGGCGGGCCGGGACGTCGGGGCCGACCGGAAAAAAGTGCTCGAGAAGGCCGTCAGGAAGGCTTTCCCGCCGGAATTCATCAACCGTGTGGACGAGCAGGTCTTCTTCAAGCCCCTTTCCAAAGAGGACATCGAGGCCATCATCGACATCGAACTGAAAGACCTCCGGAAGCGGGCGGAAGAAGCCGGTTACAAGCTCCATGTGACGCCCTCGGCCAAGCGCTTCGTCGCCGAAGCGGGCTATGACCCGAGCTACGGCGCGAGGCCGCTCAAGCGGGCCGTCACCCGGCTCATCGAGGACCCGGTCTCGGAGTTCATCCTTTCCGACCGCATCCTCAAGCGCGGCGCGGACGGTCCGCGCACGCTCAGGGTGGGGCTTGCGCCCGACAAGGAGCACCTGACGGTGGAACTTAAAGCCGATTGACCGCCTCGAACTCGAGATCGAAGTCGGTAATGATGTCCTTCAGGGCCTGGAAAGCGGCGTCGTTGGAGACGAAGGAGCCGAGGGCGTCGAGGTTGTAATCCGTGTTTCTCATGGCGTTTCATTTTTGTTTCACGGTGCAAAGGTAGCGCTTGCTTGTGCCACACCAAGGCACAAGCAAGTTTTTTTTCAAAAAATCGTTTACTTTGCGTAGCTTTGTGGAAAGTAAACCCATAATTATAGATAATGAAAAGACTGAACCACCTCTTCCTCCTCGCCCTCGCCGCGCTGTCCCTGCAGGGCTGCCTCGTCGGCAAGTACATGTGCAACTACGTCCTCGTGGACATGCCGGACGGCCAGAACATCGAACGGACGCGCCACAAGGCCGATTCCCTCCTGCCCGGGAGCACGGCCTGGTACGACGGCCTCCACGAAAAAGGCATCCTCAAGGACACCGTCATCACCGGATACAACGACAACCCCATCCACGCCGCCTATGTCCCGGCGGCCGATCCCGCCCACGCGCAGGGGACGGCCATCGTGGTCCACGGCTTCGGCGACAACCACTTTGTCTTCCTCTATCTGGTCCGCATGTACCGGGACGACTTCAACTACAACGTCCTGTTCCCGGACCTTCAGTACCACGGCTATTCGGGCGGCAACGCCACCTCGATGGGCTGGTATGACCGCTACGATGTCGAAAAATGGATCGAAGTGGCCCACGGGATCTTCAAGGACGACTTCATGGTGGTCCACGGCGTCTCGATGGGCGCCGCCACGACGATGATGCTCAGCGGCGACCCGCAGCCGGACTATGTCAAGGCCTACGTGGAGGACTGCGGCTATTCCAGCGTCTGGGACCAGCTCGCCTTCAACCTCAAGGACAGCTTCCACCTCCCGCCGTTCCCGGTCCTGACGAGCGCCAGCATCGTCTGCAAGAACAAGTACGGCTGGTCCTTCAAGGAGGCCTCGTCCGTCAACCAGCTCGCCAAGTGCGACCGGCCGATGCTCTTCATCCACGGGGACGCCGACGATTTCGTCGAATTCTCCCACCTCCAGAAGAACTATGACGCCAAGACGCAGGGCTACAAGGAGATGTGGGTGGCGCCGGGCGCCGTCCACGCCAATTCCTTCCAGTCCTATCCGGAGGAATACAAGGCCCATGTCCGCAACTTCCTCGCCAAGGTAAAGAAGATGTAAATGGAAGAAAGGAGCACCGACAAACTGGCCCGATACACCCTGTACGCCGCCGCCTTCGCGCTGGCGGCGTTCCTGTGCTGGTATTTCCGCAGCGTGCTGGTGTACATCATCGTCGCCTTCATCGTCTCGCTGATCGGCCAGCCCGTCATCCGGCAGCTCCGGAAGGTCAAGGTGGCCGGGAAATCCGCCCCGGACGGCTTCCTGGCCATCCTGACCATCACCTTCATCCTCGCCATCCTGCTGCTCATCGTCACGGAAGTCATCCCGATCGTGACGAAGATCATCCGCGACGCCTCCTTCCTCCGGACGCCCGGCGAAGATGCGTCCGGTTTCGCCTGGCTGCACAGCCTCAACGCCTGGATTGTCAGCATCTTCCCCGGCCTGGATCCCGATTTCGACCTGATCGCCTTCCTCCTCGGGGAGCTGAAGGACATCGTCAATGTGAGCAACGTCTCCTCCGTCATCGGCTCCGTCGCGTCGGTCGTTTCGAGCGCCGCGGTGGGCATCTTCTCGGTGGTGTTCATCTCCTTCTTCTTCATCCGGGACGACAAGCTGTTCTCGAAGATCGTCTGCGCCCTCTCCCCGGACCCCCTGGAAGACCGGATGCGGACCGCCCTCACCGACATCGAATCCCTCCTTTCGCGCTACTTCACCGGCCTGGTCATCGAGATGGCCGGGGTGGCGCTGCTGGATTTCCTCGGCCTGTGGCTCATCGCCCGGATCGGCTTCACCTACGCCATCGGCATCGCCTTCATCGCGGGCATCCTCAACATCATCCCCTACGTGGGACCGCTCATCGGGGAGGTCATCGGCACGCTGCTCGCCCTGGTGATCAAATACGGCACCGGGGCCGGACTCGATGTCAACATCTGGATCTTCGCCCTCATCGTCCTCGCCATCATGCTCTTCACCCAGCTGGTGGACAACTTTATCTATCAGCCGCTTATCTATTCGACCAGCATCAAGGCGAGCCCGCTCGAGATCTTCATCGTCCTGCTGGTCGCCGGCCATGTCGGCGGTGTCGTCGGCATGCTCGCCGCCATCCCGGCCTATACGGTGATCCGCGTCATCGCCAGCCGCTTCTTCTACCACCTCAAGCCCATCCGGCGGCTGATGCCGGAAGTCAGCGAGCAGTACCAATCCCAGTCCGACTCATGAAAAAGCAACTCCTCACGGCCGTCCTGGCCTTCGCCTGCCTGGTCTCCGTATCCGCGCAGGGCCCCAGCGGCACCTACCTATACGCCGAGCGTGACACCTGCCGGCTCTTCTTCGATGTATATGAGCCCGCTCCGGAGGCCGATACGACCCTGGATGGCCATGCCAAGCCCACGCTCCTGTTTGTCTATGGCGGGGGGTTCGTCGGCGGGTACCGTTCCAACGAGCGCTATATGCCCTGGTTCAAGATCCTGAACGACAACGGATACAGGGTCATCACGATCGACTACCGCCTCGGCCTGAAAGGCGTCAAGATGGATTTCAGCATCAAGGGCAGGATCCAGACGGCGAAAAACACCATCAAGGCCGAATACATGGGCGTCGAGGACCTCTTCTCCGCCGTCAACTACATCCTCGACAACCGGGAGGCCCTCGGCGTCGATCCGGAGAACATCGTGCTGGTCGGCAACTCCTCCGGCGCCATCATCTCCCTCGCCGCCGAACTGAGCATCTGCAACGGAGACGACTATGCCATAGTTCTCCCGGAAGGATTTAATTTCAAGGGACTTATCTCCTTCGCCGGGGCCATCGTCGGCGACCAGGGCGTGCCCCGGTACAAGAAGGCCCCCTGCCCGACCCTCTTCCTGCACGGAACGGCCGACGGGACCGTCCAGTACGACAAGACCCAGGTCCTGAAACTCGGCATGTGGGGCACAAACGTCCTCGACGACATCTACCGGGCGAACGGCTACCCCTTCTGCGTGTACCGCTTCCATGACCACGCCCACGACATCGCCGACAACTTCGTCGCCCTCTGGCCCTTCCAGAAGTATTTCCTGGAGCAGAACGTCGTCCTCGGCAACAACGTCTTCATCGACGCCTACATCGACGACCCGAACATCCCCAAATGGGAGGCCGCCACGCTGGAGAGCCTGTACTGACCTACAGCGTCGACAGGCGGTTGACGACGACCTCGGCGAGGTTGCGGATGAGGGGCTTGTAGTCCGGGTTGGAACTCTGGAGGTAGCGGTTGGCGATGGCGCAGCAGACGGTCACGCAGTTGTGGCCGAGGTGGGCGCCGAAGCCCGCGACCGGGGCGCTTTCCATTTCGAAGTTGGTGATGCGATAGTCGCCGAAACGGAAGGACTCGATCTTCTCGAGCATGTCGGGCATGGCCAGGCCGAGCCGGACGACGCGGCCCTGGGGACCGTAAAATCCAGGGGCAGAGATGGTTACACCCTTGACGGTCACATCCGAAAGGAGGTCGATCATCTTCTGGCTGGCCTTCACGAAATACGGCGAAGGCAGGCCGCGCTTCCAGTTCATGTGCTTCTTGAAAGCGCGCTCGACATCCAGCATGGCGATCTTGCTGCGGTTGGCGTACCAGTTCATCACGCCGTCGAAGCCCACGGAGATGTGGGACAGGATATAGGAGCCCAGCGGGATGTCGGCATGGAGGGCGCCGGAGGTGCCGATGCGGACGATATTGAGGGAGCGGTGCTGTTTCTTGACCTCGCGGGTGGCGAAATCGACATTGGCCAGCGCATCCAGTTCGGTCATGACGATGTCGATGTTGTCCGGCCCGATGCCGTGGGAAAGGACGGTGATGCGCTTGCCGTTCTTCCAGCCCGTGACGGAGACGAACTCGCGGGAGGCGTGGCGGAACTCGATGTCCTCCAGGAAGTCGGCGATCATGTCAACCCGGCTGGGGTCGCCGACCATGATGACGTTGTCGGCCAGTTCTTCCGGCTTGAGGTGGATATGGAACGCGGAGCCGTCCCCGTTGATGATCAGTTCGGATTCAGGTATTCTCATGGCTTCTGTCATTAATTGCACGGTAAAGGACAAATATAGGATATTCCGGGGATTATTCCTATTTTTGTGCAAAATTTTACAGCTATGTGGCAGCGCATCCAGACCCTTTACCTCGCTATTTCCACTGTACTCATCGCCGTGCTCCTGTTCGGTGACGCCTATACCTTCAACGGCCCGGACGGCCTGGAGGCCCTCCCCTACCTGAAACTGCAGAAGCCGTATTTCGGCATCCTTCTCGGCATCCTCGCGGCGATGATCGTCCTGGCCCTTCTGACCTTCAAGGTCCGCATCCTCCAGATGCGCCTCTCGACGCTCTCCGCCCTTGTCGCCCTCGGCGTCCAGGGCTGGCTCGCCTACCTGTATTTCACAGCCCCGGAAGGCATCGTCTTCCGCTGGACGGCCATCTTCCCGCTCGTCATCTGCATCTGCAACATCCTCGCGGCCCGCGGCTGCTACCAGGACCAGGTCATGGTCGAGAGCGCCTACCGCATCCGCGAATCCCGGAAAAGGAAAAAGAAATAGGGGCTATTCCGCCCCGTCCGACAAGCCCTCGCTGAAGCGGGAGAGCACCTGCGCCGCATAGGTCTTCGTGACCGGGATCGGCGGGATCCGGTCGTTGTCCAGGTCCAGCTGGTAGCCGTCGCGCTCCTTCCGGAGGAGGCGGACCTTCGCCATGTTGACGATGTACTTCCGGTGACAGCGGACGAGGTCGCTGCCGAGGAAGCTTTCCTCGACCGACTTCAGGCGGCAGCGGAGCATGTAGGTCTTCAGTTCGCCCTTCCCGTCGGTGTACCAGACCTTGATGTAATTGTCGTCCGATTCGATATAATAGAGGTTGTCGCTGCTGACCGAGAGCTTCAGCGCGCCGCTGTTGTCGAAGAGGGTGATCTTCTGGGAGGCCGCACTCTGGGGATCGTCGGTGACGACCTCCCGCATGTTCATCAGCCGGATGGTCCGCTCCTGGTGGACGATCGTGAGGAACATTGCGGAGAGGATGTACGGGACCGCCAGGCACATCGCCCCGTACTGGAGCGAATGGAGGAATACCCAGACGGCGGACATATCCTCCGGCCGGGCGATCCGCAGCGTGAAGAGGGTGTAGAGGACGCAGATGACGATGATCTCCCCGATGCACCAGAGGATATAGTGCCAGTACTTCATCTTGAAGCGCTTCCGGGTATGGTACATCACCATCCGGCTGACCACGACGATCACCAGGCTGCCGAGGACGAAAAGGGCCGTGAAGCCGAAGAACACGCTGTTGCCGAGGCGGAACCAGGCGTTCTGGGAGAACGGAATGCTCACCAGCAGGTACAGCACGGCGAACAGCAGGGTGAAAGTCACCGTGCCGATCAATTCGAAGCGTCCCCGCAGGAACTCGGGGATGTATTTGCGCTCGTTTCCGTCCATCCGAACCCGATTTCCCTGCAAATGTAGCAAAAATTCGCCCAAATCAGGCACGGGGTTTGCGACAAAATTTGGCCGCTCGGAAAAGCCTGTATTGATTATCTCCGGCCCGTTTGTTTACTTTTTGGGGCCGGAGGTCATATTATTTACTGGTTCCGGCCCTTTCTGCCGGCTTTTCGGGCCGGAGGTTGCTGTTCTCTGCTGCTTCCGGCCCGTTTAATGCCCCTTTTGGGCCGGGACTGTTTCTCGTCGCTGTTTTTGCAAGTTCCAGTTTTTATTCCTACCTTGCACCAAACAACCCAGTCCTACTAGAAAGAATATATTATCTCTATCTCTTTTTTCTTTTCGTAAAAAAAAGAATGGTATCGAGGATAGCATTACTATAGATATCCCCACTGATCTTCCGGACATTATTATTAACATTATTCGTTATTAAAATGAGTAACAGATTCTTCGTTCTTGCCTTCGTCGTCATCTTTATTTCCTGCAGCAAAGTCGGTCCTGGGGAACATGGCCACCTGGCATTTGAAAACAATAGTTCTGATACTGTATATGTGGACAATTTTTTTGATGATGGCCATGTTTACATGGATTATCATTTTGGTGTGAGTGAAGAGTATTGCGGAATAGCACCAGGATCTGTCAATTATGAAACGCTTTCCATTTACAGTAGCGGAATGTGTTATTCTTATGAATATGTTTTTTCGAAAAAGAAAACATATGATAAGATATATGTATTCGTTGTACCCTTTTATCCAAAGGAGAGTTGTCCGCCAAAGCCTTTATTTTCCTATAGGTTGGTTTGCTATGAATTGACTTATGAGGATCTGCTCTCGCTTGATTTTCATTTATATTATCCCCCGAATGAAAAAATGAAAAACGTGAAAATGGAGCCGCCTTATGAGACATTTGCTCCTCCAAGTGAGTGAACCGGACATCACCGATACCAGTGCCGACCTAGTCCAGTCCCCGGACCCGGGGGCCATGTCAAAGGCCTTAGGGCAATCTTTGTAGCAAAAATTCACCCAAATCAGGCACGGGGTTTGCGACAAAATTTGGCCGCTCGGAAAAAGCGGAATATCTTTGCATGGAAAATGGCCGGAAGGCCGGAAATATACAGCATATGAAAATCATCGGCACGGGGAGCGCCCTGCCCCGCAAAGTAGTTACGAACGAGGACCTCACCCGTTTTCTCGATACCTCCGACGAATGGATCGCCAGCCGCACCGGCATCCGGTCCCGCCGCGTCATCACCGACGAGCGGCTCGAGGACCTGGCCACGGAGGCGGCGGAAAAGGCGCTCGCGGAGGCGGGCATCGCCGCAGCGGACCTCGACTACATCCTCTGCTCGAACATCGCGAACTACTATGTCACGCCCGGCCTGAGCTGCGTCGTCGCCGGCCGGATCGGCGCCGCCTGCCCGGCCGTGGACATCAACTGTGCATGCCCGGGCTTCCTCTACGCGATGGACATCGCCGAGGCCTTCTTCAAGACGGGTCGCGTTCGGAACGTCCTGATTATCTGCGCAGAAGAGGCGACCCGGATGCTCGACTGGACAGACCGGAGCACCTGCATCCTCTTCGGAGACGGGGCCGGCGCGGCCGTCTTTGCCCCCGGGGACAACATCAAGGGGGTCCGCATGGACTGCCAGCCCGATGTCAATACCCTCTACGAATGCCGGAAGCTGAACCACACGCCTTTCCTCACCAAGGAGGAGAAAGACGTCCCCCTCCAGATGAACGGGAGGGAGGTCTTCAAATTCGCCGTATCGACCGCGGTCCGGGACATCGAATCCCTCCTCGCCGAGGCCGGGCTCACCACGGATGACATCCAGTATTTCATGATCCACCAGGCCAACCTCCGCATCATCGAAGCCATCCGCAAGCGCCTCGGCGCCCCCGAAGAAAAATTCCCGTCGCATGTCGCGGACCACGGCAACGCCTCTTCCGCCTCCTGCGCCATCCTGCTGGACGAGTGCAACCGGAAAGGGCTCTTCAAGCGCGGGGACAAACTCATTTTCAGCGCTTTCGGCGCCGGCCTCCTCTCCGGGGCCATCCTGATGGAGTGGTAAATAGTTTTTTTGTATCTTTGCAGTTTGTAACGGCAAACGATTCATGATCAAAAGCGTCATCTGCGAACGTCTCGGCATCGAAAAACCGCTCTTCCAGGGCGGCATGGCCTGGATTGCGGACGCCCGCCTCGCGGCGGCCGTCTCGAACGCCGGCGGTCTCGGGCTCATCTCCTCCATCCTGGGCGGTCCCGAGGCGGTCCGTGCCGAAATCCGTAAGGCGAAAAAGCTGACGGACAAGCCTTTCGGCGTAAACGTCATGCTCGCGGACCCGAACGCGGCCGCGGTAGCCGACCTCGTCGTCGAGGAAGGCGTCGGCGTCGTAACCACCGGCGCCGGCTCCCCCGCCCCCTATATGGAGCGGTGGAAAGCCGCCGGCATCCGGGTCATCCCCGTCGTCGCCTCCGTCGCCTATGCCCTGAAGATGCAGGAGCTCGGCGCGACCGCCGTCATCGCGGAAGGCGCCGAATCCGGCGGCCACATCGGCGACACCCATACCCTCGCCCTGCTGCCGCAAATCCTTGATGCCGTGGAGATTCCGGTCCTGGCGGCCGGCGGTGTCTTCGACGGCCGCTCCGCCGCCGCGATGCTCCTGATGGGCGCTTGCGGCGTCCAGGTGGGCACCCGCTTCCTCGTCGCCGACGAATGCCGGGTCCACGAGACCTACAAGGAGCGCCTCATCAAGGCCTCCGACGTGGGCACGATGGTGACCGGGAAGTCCCTCGGGGACGCCGTCCGCAGCCTCAAGACCCCGTTCACCAAGAAATTCGCCCGGATGGAGGCCGATCCGGCCGTCACGCCCGAGGAAATCCGCGTCTTCGGGACGGGCTCCCTCCGGAAAGCGGTTTTCGACGGCGACCTCGCCGGCGGCAGTTTCCTCGCCGGGGAAGTGGCGGGCCTTATTACGCGGAAAGAGTCCGCGGCGGACATTGTCAATGATATCATCGGCGGCGCCGAGCGCCTGCTCGCCGGCGCGCCCCATTTAATCGTATAATATGGAACCGAAACGAGTGGTCATCACCGGAATGGGCGTCATCTCCGCCATCGGCAACGACGTACCCACCTTCTGGAACAATCTGATAAACGGCGTCTGCGGCATCGACTATGTGGACGATTTCGTCGGGCAGGACCTGCCCGTCACCATCGCCGGCAAAGTGAGGAACTTCAATCCCGAGGAATACGGGATGGACAAGGCCTTCATCCGCAAGCAGGACAAGTTCACCCAGTTCGGCATGGCCGCCGCCTTCGAGGCCGTGGCCGACTCCGGCCTCCGCAGCGAGGGAGAGGATCCGAACATCGACCCCTTCCGCCTCGGCGTCTATGTCGGCTCCGGCATCGGCGGCTTCGAGGTCCAGTACCGCGAGACAGCCAAGATGCTCGAGGATCCGACCGGCAAGTGGATTTCCCCGCTGTTCATCCCGACGATGATCTCGAACATCGCGGCGGGCCATATCGCCATCAAGCACCACGCCCAGGGCCCCTGCCTGGACATCGTCACCGCCTGCGCCAGTTCCTCCCACTGCATCGGCGAGGCCTTCCGGGCCATCCGGCACGGCTATGCCGACGCCATCATCGCGGGCGGCTGCGAGAATGCGACCATCCCGATCGGCGTGGCCGCCTTCGCCAACGCGAAGGCCCTGACCCGCGCCGATGATCCGAAATACGCCTCCCTCCCCTTCAACAAGAACCGTTCGGGCTTCGTGATGGGCGACGGCGCCGCCATCCTCATCCTCGAGGAGCTGGAGCACGCAAAAGCCCGTGGGGCAAAGATTTACGGCGAAATGGTCGGCTACGGCAACACCTGCGACGCCTATCACCCGACCGCCCCGCGTCCGGACGGCTCCACCCAGGCCAAGGCCATCACCCTCGCCCTCGAGGAGGCCGGCTTCGACAAGGAGAAGGACAATCTCTATATCAACGCGCACGGGACGGGCACCCACCTCAACGACATCGCGGAGACCATCGCCTACAAGGTCGCCCTCGGCGATTTCGCCTACAAGGCCCACATCTCCTCGACCAAGTCGATGACCGGCCACATGTTCGGCGCCGCCGGCGGCGCGGAGGCCATCGCGACCATCCTGGCGCTGAAGGAAGGCATCATCCCGCCGACCATCAACCTCGACTGCCCCGACCCGGAATGCGACCTGGACTACACCCCGAACGTGGCGGTCCGGAGCGACATCACCCTGGGCATCTCCGACTCGCTCGGCTTCGGTGGCCATGACGCCTGCGTCGCCTTCCGGAAATACGCAGAATAAACTGGACGCCAATCAGATATGGACAGGGAAGAAATCAAGCGCCTGCTCCCCCACCGGGAGCCGATGCTGTTGTTGGACACGTTTGAGCGGGAAGATGACGGCCGCTGCCGCGCGACGTACCGCATTCCGGACGACGCCTTTTTCTGCCAGGGCCACTTCCCGGGCAACCCGATCGTCCCCGGCGTGATCCTCTGCGAAATGATGGCACAGGCCTGCCTCTGCCTCGTCGGCGACGAACTCGCCGGCCGCATCGCCGTTTACCGCACCATCGACGGGGTTAAATTCCGGAGTGCCGTCCGTCCGGGCGACCTGTGCGAAATCACCGGAAAGATCCTCGAGCGCAAGGCCGGCCTCCTCCTGTGCGAGGCCAGCGTCGCCGTCGCCGGCAAGCGCTGCTGCTCCGGCACCCTCTCCTTCGCCCTGGTAAACCTTTCCTGACCCGGAAAGGCAGGGGGAGCCGGAACCTGTGGCCACCCTCGGCCACATCAGAGGGAGGGGCCCGCTGGATACAAGTTCCTGTGAAACAGGGACGCAGGAGACAGTGGGAGGGACGAAGCAACCGGAGGTTGCGGAGGGTTCAGGCCCCCCTGCCTTTCCAGGTCAGGACTGCAGATTATTCGTGGGAGGCGAAACGCTGGTCGGCGAGGGCGGCCCACTTCGTGCCGGGACGGCCGTAGTTGGCGTAGGGGTAGATGGAGATGCCGCCGCGCGGGGTGAAGAAGCCGGTCACTTCGATGTACTTGGGATCCATCAGGGCGATGAGGTCCTTCATGATCTTGTTGACGCAGTCTTCGTGGAAATCCCCGTGGTTGCGGAAGCTGAACAAATAGAGTTTCAGGCTCTTGGATTCCACCATCTTCACATCGGGCACATAGCTGATGCGGATCTCGGCGAAATCCGGCTGGCCCGTGATCGGGCAGAGCGTGGTGAATTCCGGGCAGTTGAAACGGACCCAGTAGTCGTTGTCCGGATGCATGTTGTTGAAGGTCTCGAGGACCTCCGGCGCATAGGTGTCCTTGTACTCGGTCCGGTTGCCGAGGGACTGCAGGCCTTCATCTTTGCGTTCCATCATTCTCCCGCTTCTTTGAGCCGCTCCGCGTTCTCCGCGATCTGGAGCTGGTCGATACATTCCTGGATATCCCCGTCCATGAAAACCGGCAGGTTGTACATCGACCAGTTGATGCGGTGGTCGGTGACACGGCCCTGCGGATAGTTGTAGGTACGGATCTTGGCCGAGCGGTCGCCGGTCGAGACCATGGTCTTGCGCTTCGCCGCGATGCCGTCGAGGTACTTCTGGTGCTCCATGTTGTAGAGCCGCGTCCGGAGCTCTTCCATCGCCCGGTCGAGGTTCTTGAGCTGGGAGCGTTCCTCCTGGCACTGGACGACGATGTCGGAAGGGATGTGGGTCAGGCGGACGGCCGAATAGGTCGTGTTGACGCCCTGGCCGCCGGGGCCGGAGGCGCAGAAGAGGTCCTTCCGGATGTCGGCCGGATTGAGTTCGATGTCGAATTCGCCGGCCTCCGGGAAGACGGCGACCGTCGCCGCGGAGGTCTGGATGCGGCCCTGCGTCTCGGTCTGCGGGACGCGCTGGACCCGGTGGACGCCGGATTCATACTTCATCACGCCGTACACACCTTCGGAATTGCTCGACAGCTTGAAGACGATCTGCTTGAAGCCGCCGGACGTGCCGGGCGCCTGGTCGGAGACCTCCAGCTTCCAGCCGCGCTTCTCGGCGAACTTGGAGTACATGCGGAAAAGGTCGCCCGCGAAGATGGCCGCCTCGTCGCCGCCGGTGCCGCCGCGGATCTCGACCATGGCGTTCTTGCCGTCGTCGGGATCGGCCGGGATCAGCAGCAGCTTGATGTTCTGCTCCATGTCGGGGATCTTCGGTTCGATCTCGGCGATCTCCTCGCGGGCCATCTCCTTGAGGTCCTCGTCCTTCTCGTTCATGAAGATGTCCTTGGCCTGGGCGAGTTCATCCAGCATGCGCTTGTAATCCAGGCCAGCCGCAATGATCGGCTGCAGCTCCTTGTAGTCCTTGTTGAGCTGGACGAACTTTTTCATGTCGGCGATGACCGCGGGGTCGGACAGCTGGCCTTCCAGCTGCTTGTACTTGTCCTGCAGGCTCAGGACCTTCTCCAGTAATGTATTGTCTGCCATATCGTTAAATTTTCTTCAGGTAACAGCGGCGCCGCATGTAGGGCTCCGCGCTCGCATATTTGTCCCAGACGAAGGAGGCGCTGTTGCTCTCGATCTGGGGGTTGGTCAGGGCGACCTTCGCCCCGGCACGGGCGGCCTTTTCGCTCATCAGCACGTGGAAGACGGCCGAAATGCCGGTCCCGCGCCACTGCGCCGCCGCACCGTTGACCATCAGGTCGATGGTCGAACAATCCTTCAGGGCCTTCGCCAGATGGTACCAGCCGAAGGGGAACAGGTGGCCGCGCGCCTTCTGCAGGGCCTTCGAGATGTCCGGGAAGGCGATGCCGAAGCCCGCGACCCGGTCCTGTCCGTCGAGAAGGACCGTGCTGAGGTCGTCCGAAAGGAAACGCATCACCGACGCGGCTTCCTCGGCGATCTCCGCCTCCGTGAACGGGATGAAGTTCTGGACGCCGGCGGCGAAGGCTTCGTTGTACACTTCGAAGAAATGCCGCACCCAGGCGGGATCCTTCATCAGCACCGATATCTTCGCTTCGTGCAGCTCGTGGCGCTCCATCAGCACGGCGGCGAGCCGGGCGAGCTGCTCGGGAACGCCCTGGTCGGCGGCCACCTTGCTTTCCACCCAGTCGCACTCCTTCCCGTACCCCAACGCTGTCACGAAGTCATTGTAATACTTGTAGTTATACAGGGTATTGAAAACGGGCGTGTTTTCAAATCCCTCCACCAGCATCCCCTGCTTTCCCAGGGTGTTGTAATACAGCGGGCCATGGATTTCGTCCATCCCCATCTCCTTCGCCCAGGCCTCGGCCGTGCCGAGCAGCAGGCGGGCGACTTCGAGATCCTCGATGGTGTCGAACCAGCCGAAGCGGGCGCGCTTCTTCCCGTACAGTTCGTTGTACCGGGGGTTGACGATGGCGCAGATCCGGCCGGCGATGCGGCCTTTCTCGTCCTCACAGAGCCACAGTTTCCGCGTACAGTACTGCAGCGGAGCCGCCTTCGTCAGGGCATGCATCTGGTCTCCGTGCAGGGCAGGGACATACTGCGGGCAGGCTTTGTAGAGCCTGTCCGGGAAGGCGATGAACCGGCGGAGGTCCCGCCTGGAACGGATTTCCCTGACCGAATACTGCATAGAGTTTGCAAAGATACGTATTTTCCGCGGATTAAGGAATCGTGAAAGAATAACCTGCATCACCGGTGGCATTTACCCGGACAGGGCTGCGAAGCAGCAGACACCGGTGATGCAGGTTATTCTTTCCGTTTCACTAAAGGCCTTTGGCCTTGCCCTCATCCCAGACGGCATCCATCTCGGCGAGGGTCATGTCCTTGAGGCTCAGGCCTTTCTTGAGGGTCTGTTCCTCGAGATAATTGAAGCGGCGGCGGAATTTGGAGCAGGAACCGCTCAGCGCGGCCTCCGGATCGACCCCATAAAGGCGCGCGGCGTTGATGACCGCGAAAAGCAGGTCGCCGAATTCCTCTTCCTTGTGCTTCTGATCCCCTTCCTCACAGGCCTCCTGCGCCTCGCCGAACTCCTCGCGGACCTTGTCCCAGACGTCTTCGGGCTTCTCCCAGTCGAATCCGCACCCCCGGGCCTTCTCCTGCATCGAGAGCGCCTTCAGAATAGCGGGCATGGCATCCGGAATGCCGGAAAGGACCGTCTTGTTGCCGTCTTTCTCCTTGGCCTTGACCAGTTCCCAGGTATCGGCGATCTCCTTGGCCGTCGTCGGTTCCCCGGCGTGGGGTCCGAAGACGTGCGGATGACGGAAAACCATTTTGTCACAGACTTTTGCGATGGAATCGGCGATGTCGAAACTCCCCTCCTCCTCCGCGATCCGGGCATAGAAGACCATATGGTAGAGCAGGTCGCCGATCTCCTTGGCCGTCCCGGCGCGGTCGCCGCGCAGGATGGCGTCACTCAGTTCATAGACCTCCTCCTCCGTCATCGGGCGGATGGTCTCCATGGTCTGGGCCGCGTTCCAGGGACACTTCTCCCGGAGCTCGTCCATGATGGAAAGCAGGCGGGAAAAGGCCGCCGTTTTTTCTTCTTGTGTGTGCATATCTTCCGAATGAACCGCAAAGATACGAAAAGTCTTGCTATCTTTGCAGACCCTTAACGCAATTCAAGATGAAAGAAATCCGTTATGTCAGCGCCGACGAGGCCGTCCGGGTCGTCCGGTCCGGAGACCACATCCACCTGAGCAGCGTGGCCAGCGTTCCCCATATCCTGATCCAGGCCCTTTGCCGCCGCGCCGATGCCGGCGAAGTCGAAGACCTCCATTTCCACCATTTCCACACGGAAGGACCGGCCCCTTACAGCGAGCCGCGGTATGAAGGGATCTTCTTCGACCAGGGTTTCTTCGTCGGTCCCAACGTACGGGCGAATGTCAACGCCGGCTATGCCGACTACCTGCCCGTCCATCTCGGCGAGTCGCAGAAACTCTACCGCAGCGGCGCGCTCCGCTGCGACGTCGCCATGGTCCAGGTCTCCCTCCCGGACGGGAACGGGATGGTCTCCCTCGGCACCTCCGTCGACTGCTCCATCGCCGCCATCGAAAGCACGAAGCACGCCATCGCCGTGGTGAACCCGAACGTCCCGTTCGCGTATGGCGACCTCGTCAGCATCGACGCCTTCGAATACCTTGTCCAGGACGATACCCCCTTGGTAACCAAGGACTTCGCGGAACCTACCCCGACCGAGGTCCTCATCGGCAAGAACTGCGCGGAACTCGTTCCGGACGGCGCCTGCATCCAGATGGGCATCGGCGCCCTGCCGAACGCCCTCGCCGCCCAGCTGAAGGACCACAGGGACCTCGGCGTCCATACGGAAATGTTCGCCGACGGCATCCTCCGCCTCATCCGGAGCGGGGTCGTCAACGGGGCCAACAAGAAGATCGACCGCGGCCAGGTGGTCGCCTCCTTCCTCCTCGGCTCGCAGGACGTGTACAGTTTCATCGACCGCAACCCGGCGGTCGCGATGAAGGACATCAAGTATACCAACGACCCCTGGATCATCGCGCAGAACCCGCTGATGATGGCCATCAACTCGGCCACCGAAGTCGACCTCACCGGCCAGATCAGCGCGGACTCGATCGGGACCCGCATCTTCTCCGGCACCGGCGGCCAGCTCGACTTCGTCAAGGGCGCCACGATGTCCGAGGGCGGCAAGTCCGTCACGGCTTTCGCCTCCCGCACCAACAAGGGCAAGAACAAGATTGTCAGCCACTTGAACCCCGGCGCCGGTGTCGTTACGCCCCGCGCGGACGCCCACTGGATCGTCACCGAATACGGCGCCGTGGACCTCTACGGCAAATCCCTCCAGGAGCGGGCCCGCCTGCTCATCTCGATCGCCCACCCGGACGACCGGGAAATGCTCGAGCGCGAGGCTTTCGAGCGATTCGGCCCGCATTTCCTGCGGGTGCGCTAGCGGTCCCGGAAACGCCTCACACTGAACGACATGCTGAACCATATTTTCTTCCTTCCGCTCCTCACGGCCGCCGTCCTTACCGCCGCAGGGTGTTCGGATAAAGGCCCCGAAGAGGATACCATCCCTACCGGACCGGTCTATTCGAACGTGTATTTCGAGAACCCCGTCATCGCGGCCGACCGGCCCGACCCGACCGTCTGGCAGTACGGGTCCACCTATTACACGCTTTCCACCGGGGTCAATCCCTACATCTGGACCTCCCCCGACCTGGTGGAATGGACCAAGTCAAGCACCAAGCCCCACACGACGGACGACGTGCAGGAAGCCAAGAAGGTCGGGACGAAGTTCTGGGCGCCGGACATGGTCAGGATCGGGAACTACTGGAACCTGTACATCACGCTGTACAACGCGGCCGCGGACTGCGGCATCGCGCTTTTCCGCTCCACCACGGCCACCGGCCCGTTCACCTGGTCCGGGGTCATCACCCACTCCAGCACGAACGGCGGCATCAAGGATACCATTGACCCTGAGGTCGTTACCGACCCGGAAACCGGGAAGGTCTGGCTGTTCTTCGGGAGCACCGGAAAGATGCACCGGGTGGAACTCAACAAGGACGGGACTGCCCTGGCCGAAGGAGCCACCTACACCCATGTGGCCGGCCTGGACGTCAACGACAACCCCAGCCGCTCCAAGGTGTTCGAGGGGGCCTATCTCCACAAGCACGGCGACTGGTGGTACCTGTTCGCCAGCGCCGGCCTCTATCTCGACGCCACCTACCGCATGGTGGTGGGCCGCAGCAAGTCGCTGCTCGGGGAATTCGTGGACAAGGAAGGCCGGAAGATGACGGAGGGGTTCGCCTCCGAGGTGATCGCGAGCCAGTCAGGTGACGCCTTCTTCGGCCCCGGCCACAACAGTGAGATCTTCACGGACAGGATCGGTCAGGACTACATCCTGTACCACTGCCACAACGAAAGCGTAGAGGGCTCTGCGACAAGGAGATACCTCATGTTGCAACGGCTCTATTGGGACGAGGAGGGCTGGCCCTATGTCAAGGACGGGAAGCCGGCCGCGCGGGATGTCGCGCCCAAACTTTAGCAGCCGATCCATGACAAAGCCGCGCCGGAATCCCAGCGCGGCTTTCCATATTAGGGCCATCCCCTATTTCAATTCCTGGATGATCCTCCGGTTGACGGCCCGGACACGGCCTTCGTCCACCTTGAGGACCTCACGGTCGTAGGTCAGCAGGCCGTTGACCTCGATCTCGCAGTCGGTCGTCTGGGTGTAGACGGCGCCGGAGGTGCCGCGGCCGACCAGGTCGAGGAGCTGGAGGGCATAGCGCACGTAGGTGTCCGTGACGTCCTTCGGGGTCTTGTACTGGATGTATCCCCAGTTCTTGTCGGGTTGCCAGAGGTGGCCTTCGAGCGGAAGGCCGATGCCGCCGTATTCCCCGACGACGTTGGCCTCCTTCGTGCTCCAGAGGTACTGGGACGGGTTCGGATAGTGGTGGCAGTCGAGGATGTCGCCGCATTCGCGGTGGTTGCCGCCGGAAGCCGCGTTCACCAGGCGGGTCGGATCCTGGGCCTTCGTGAATTCGACGGCCTTTTCCGTATCGAACTGGCCCCAGGCCTCATTGAACGGGACCCACACCGTGATGCAGGGGAACACCTTGCGGGCAGCGATGATTTCGCCCCATTCCTTGTAATAATTGGCCTTCGCCCCGTCGGAGAGTTCGGCGTCGTCGCCGTCCCCGAAGTCACGGTAGCGCCACTTGCCTTTCTGGCCGTTGGTCATCGAGGGCATGTCCTGCCAGACCATCAGTCCGAGCCGGTCGCACCAGTAGTACCAGCGGGCGGGCTCGACCTTGACATGCTTGCGGATCATATTGAATCCCAGGTCTTTCGTCTTCACGAGGTCATAGACCATCGCCGCTTCGGTCGGGGCCGTGTACAGGCCGTCCGGCCACCAGCCCTGGTCCAGGGGACCGTAGTTGAAGAGCGGCTTCCCGTTCAATCCGAGCGCCCGGAAGCCCTTGGCATCCTTCACGAGGGATACCTCCCGGTAAGCGGTATACCCATAGACGGTATCCAGCACCTTCTGGTCGCGGAGGATGCTGATGCGGAGCGGATACAGGTAGGGATCGTCCGGGGTCCAGGGATGAAGGGCGGCTCCCGGGAAGACGGCCTTCCCTCCGGAGAGGAAACGGGTCTCGACCACCTGCAAGGCCGGAAGGTTCGTATGCTCCACGTCCAGGCCGGAGCCCCCGGATAGCAGTTCCACACGGATGGCGTCCCCGTCCTGAAGCCCGGCCGCATCGACGGTAACAGCCAGATAATGCTTTGATACGGAAGCGTTTACAGCATATGAGAGCACATGCACGGGAGCGACGGGTTCCAGCCAGACGCTCTGCCAGATCCCGGTCACGGACGTGTACCAGATGCCATGGGCGTCGCGGACCTGCTTGCCGCGCGGGATGTCACCGTGCTCCCCGAACGCGTTCCCGTCCATCGGGTCCCAGACCTTGACGACGAGCTGCTGCTTGCCGACCTTCTTCAGGAACGGCGTGATATTGAAGGAAAAAGGCGCATAGCCGCCCGTGTGCGAACCGGCCAGCTTGCCGTTGACCCAGACTTCGGCCGACCAGTCCACCGCCTCGAAATGCAGGAGGACCTGCTGCTTCTTCCAGGTGGACGGGACGGTGAAGGTGCGCTCATACCAGAGGGCTTCGTCCGTCTCCATCATCCGGCCGACCCCGGAAAGGGAGGACTGGATGGGGAACGGAACGAGGATCTGCCCTTCGGAGGCGGGCTTTGCCGCATCCTTCGGGGCCACGGCGTAATTCCATAAACCGTTCAGGCTCTGCCATTCGCCGCGCAGCAGCTGCGGGCGGGGATGCTCGGGGCGGGCATATTGCGGACTGACATCGGCCGCCCAGCGGGTTTTGATCCGGTCCCCGGCGGGGGCATAGGACGTCTGCGCGGAAGCAGAAAGGGAGAGGAGGGAGACGGCGAAAAGGGCCGTCAGGATGTGGATTCTCATGTCAGGATAATAGCTTTGCCCAAAGGTCGGGGTTTTCCCCGGAAAAAGCAAACCCATTTTGGGAATTCGTATATTCCTTCGTATATTTGCGGAGATAGAATCATGAAACACAAAGCAATATGACCAACCCTTTTTCCCTCGAAGGCAAAAACGCCTGGATCACCGGCGCCTCCTACGGCATCGGCTTCAACATCGCGAAGGCTTTCGTCGCCGCCGGCGCGAAGCACATCATCTTCAATGACATCAATGAAGCCGCCCTCGAGCGCGGTCTCGCCAACTACAGGGAGGCGGGCATCACGAACGTGACCGGCTATGTCTGCGACGTCACCGACGAAAAGGCCGTCAAGGCCCTGGTGGAGCGCATCCACGCCGAGGTCGGCCAGATCGACATCCTCGTCAACAACGCCGGCATCATCAAGCGCATCCCGATGCACGAGATGAAGCGCGAGGAATTCCAGCAGGTCATCGACGTGGACCTCGTGGCCCCGTACATCGTCTCCGCCGCCGTCCTTCCCGAAATGATGGAGCGCCGCGAAGGGAAGATCATCAACATCTGCTCGATGATGTCCGAACTCGGCCGCGAGACCGTCTCCGCCTATGCGGCGGCCAAGGGCGGCCTCAAGATGCTGACCCGCAACATCTGCTCCGAGTACGGCGAATACAACATCCAGTGCAACGGCATCGGCCCCGGCTACATCGCCACGCCGCAGACCGCCCCGCTCCGCGAGCGCCAGCCCGACGGCAGCCGCCATCCCTTCGACAGCTTCATCTGCGCGAAGACCCCGGCCGGCCGCTGGCTCGACCCGAGCGAACTCGGCGGCCCGGCCGTGTTCCTGGCCTCCCACGCCTCCGACGCGGTCAACGGCCACGTCCTCTATGTGGACGGCGGCATCCTCGCCTATATCGGCAAGCAGCCCAAGTAGTTCCGCATGTCGCTCAAAGCCCTCGTCCCCGCCTGCATCCTGCTGCTCGCCGCGGCAGGATGCTCGCCGAAGACGGTCTGCTGCGGGGAAATCCGTGCCGACCGCCTCGACGACCTGGTCTGGGAAAACGAATTCAGCGGCTACCGGGCCTTCGGTCCCGCGCTGCAGGCAAAGGGCGAACGCGCATTCGGCTACGACATCTTCACCAAGAGCGTCCCGTATCCCGTCCTCCACGCGCGCTATGAAAAAGCGCTGGACCCCGGCACCAAGGCCGAGATCAAGCGACTGCGGAAAGCGGGCCTCGCGGAACGGGCCGACAGTCTCCACGACGCCGTCTCCTTCCACCTGGACCACGGCGACGGCATGGACTCCTTCGGCGTCGGGCCGACGCTCGGCTGCGGCACCGCCGCCCTGCTCGACAGGGAAGGCGGCATCGTCTATCCCTGGTGCTGGGAAAGCGCCGAGATCCTGGAGAACGGCCCGAAGCGCTTCAAGGTCCGCCTGCAATACAGCCCGGTCGAGGTCGACGGCCGGAGGGTCGTCGAACGCCGCATCATCACCCTCGACAAGGGCAGCCGCCTCAACCGGGTCGAAATCCATTTCGACGGGCTCGACAGGCCGCAGCCCCTCGTGGTCGGCATCGTCGTCCACAAGGAGAACCCGCAGGGCTACCGCCTCGGGGCCGACTACCTCGCGACCGCCGACCTCGGCGACCGCAACGTGGGGAAAAACGGCGAGATGTACTGCGGCGTCCGGTTCTCCGGCACCTTCGACAAGACCGCGTTCGTCCCGCTCGACAAACCTGTCGCGGGCGCCGTCGGGCACGTCCTCGGCTACACGACCTATGTCCCCGGCACCGTCCTCACCTACTGGTTCGGCTCCGCCTGGTCCAAGGGCGGCGTCCCGGACCTCGACGGCTGGGAAACGATCCTCAAGCAATTCAAGAAGAAATAAATGGAATCCGTATTCAGTTACATCCTGGGCCTCGGCGCGGCCGTGATGATGCCGGTGATCTTCACGATCCTCGGCGCCTGCATCGGCATCAAGTTCGGCAAGGCCCTCCGCAGCGGCCTGCTGATCGGCGTGGGCTTCGTCGGCCTGTCCGTCGTGACGGCCCTCCTCACCTCCAGCCTGAGCGGCCCGCTCAAGCAGATGGCGGAAATCTACGGCCTGGAGCTCGGCATTTTCGACATGGGCTGGCCGGCGGCCGCCTCTGTGGCCTACAACACCACAGTCGGCGCCTTCATCATCCCGGTCTGCCTCGGCATCAATGTCCTCCTGCTGCTGCTCCGCTGCACGAAGACCATCAACATCGACCTCTGGAACTACTGGCATTACGCCTTCATCGGCGCGGTCGTCTATTTCGCGACGCAGAACATCTGGTGGGGCTTTTTCGCCGCCATCATCTGCTTCGTCATCACCCTGTTCGTCGCGGACCTGACCACGAAGAAATTCCAGGCCTACTATGACAACCTGGAGGGCATCTCCATCCCCCAGCCCTTCGTCCAGGGCTTCGTTCCCTTCGCCGAGGGCATCAACTGGTGCCTCGACAAGATTCCCGGGATGGACAAGCTCAACATCGATGCGGAAGGCATGAAAAAGCGCTTCGGCGTGCTTGGGGAGCCCCTTTTCATCGGCGTCATCGTCGGCTGCGGCATCGGCATCCTCGCCTGCGACAGCTGGAAGGGCTTCGTGGACGGGATCCCCGGCATCCTCGGCCTCGGCATCAAGATGGGCGCCGTGATGGAACTGATCCCCCGCATCACCGGCCTGTTCATCGAGGGCCTCAAGCCCATCTCCGACGCCACCCGCGAACTGGTCGCCAAGCGGTTCAACGGCCGGGAGATTTCCATCGGCATGAGCCCGGCGCTGGTCATCGGCCACCCGACGACCCTCGTCGTCTCCATCATCCTCATCCCGGTGCTCCTCTTCCTGTCGGTCGTGCTCCCGGGCAACGAATTCCTGCCCTTGGCCTCCCTGGCGGGCATTTTCTACGTCTTCCCGGCCGTCCTGCCCGTCACGAAGGGCAACGTACTGAAGACCTTCATCGTCGGCCTTGTCGCCGTGACCGTCGGCCTCTACTTCGTCACCGACCTCGCCCCTTATTTCACCCAGGCCGCCCAGGACGTGTACGCCCGGACGCAGGATGCCGCCGTCGCCATCCCCGATGGCTTCCAGGGCGGCTCGCTGGACTTCGCCTCCAGCCTCTTCTCCTGGGTCATCTTCCACTGCGTCCACTCCTTCAAGTGGATCGGCAGCGGCCTCCTGGTCGTCGGAACGACCGTCCTCGCCATCATCAACCGGCGCAGAATCATCATGAACAAATAGTCTCCCCATGAAAAAAATCCTCCTTTCTTTCCTCAGCCTTATCACCGTCTTTAACGCCATGGCACAAGTGAATTACCGGATGCAGACCGCCTGCCACCCGCAGGACGCCAAGAACTACGATACGAAAACCCTCCGCGAGCGTTTCATGATGGAAAAGGTCATGGTCGCGGACGAGATCAACCTGACGTACTCGATGTACGACCGGTTCATCTTCGGCGGCGCCATGCCCGTCTCCAGGACCCTTGTCCTCGAGACCATCGACCCGCTCAAGGCCCCCTATTTCCTCTATTCCCGTGAACTCGGCGTCATCAACATCGGCGGCGAGGGCGTCGTCACAGTGGACGGCAAGGAATACCTCCTGAAGTTCAAGGAGGCCCTCTACGTCGGCCGCGGCTGCAAGGATGTGACCTTCCGCAGCAAGAATCCCGCGGAGCCGGCGAAGTTCTACCTCAACAGCGCCACCGCCCACAAGGCCTACAAGACCCAGCTCATCACCATCGACGGCCGGAAGGGTTCGCTCAAGGCGAATTCCTTCGCCGCCGGCAAGATGGAGGACAGCAACGACCGCGTCATCAACCAGCTGATTGTCAATAACGTACTCGAAGAAGGACCGTGCCAGCTGCAGATGGGCCTGACCGAACTCAAGCCCGGCAGCGTCTGGAATACGATGCCCGCGCACACCCACGCCCGCCGCATCGAGGCCTACTTCTATTTCAACGTCACGCCCGGCAACATGATCTGCCACCTGATGGGAGAACCGCAGGAGGAACGCCTCGTCTGGCTCGCCAACGAGCAGGCCATCATGTCCCCGGAATGGTCCATCCATGCCGCCGCCGGCACCTCCAACTACATGTTCATCTGGGGCATGGCGGGCGAGAACCTCGACTATGGCGACATGGACAAGATCCAGTACACCGAAATGCGCTAGTCCCATGAAACGCCTCCTTCTCTCCGCAGCCGCCGTCCTGGCGGTGCTCTCCGCTTGTTCCCGGGAGCCGATGGACAAGCTCACGGCCCGCGTGTTCGCAACCGCCGCGACGCAGTATCAGGCAATGGACGCCACCCTCGACGAGGGAATGCTCCCCCGCACCATCCGGAACGGGGCGCTCCGGCAGTCCGACCCGACCTGGTGGTGCGCCGGTTTCTTCCCCGGAAGTCTCTGGTACATCTATCTTTACAGCGGAGACGAGGCCTTCCGCGCCCTGGCGGACAAAAACACCGCCAAGGTCTGGCCCGAAACCCAGAAGGCCCGGAGCCACGACATCGGATTCGTCACCAACTGCAGTTATGGCAACGCCTTCCGCATCACCGGCGACACGCTGTACCGCCAGCCGGTGATCGACGCCGCCCACGCCCTCTGCAAGCGCTACAACCCCGTCATCGGCTGTACCCGGAGCTGGAACTTCTCGTCCGAACACGCCCAGTGGGAGTTCCCGGTCATCATCGACAACATGATGAACCTCGAACTGCTGATGGAGGGGTACCGGCTCTGCGGCGTCGATTCGCTCAAGGCCATCGCCCTGTCCCATGCCAATACGACGCTGAAGAACCATTTCCGCCCGGACTATACGTCCTGGCATGTGGTGGACTACTGCCCGGAGGACGGCCATGTCAACATGAAGTGCACCCACCAGGGCTATTCGGACGACTCCGCATGGGCCCGCGGCCAGGCCTGGGGCCTGTACGGCTACACGATGATGGCCCGGAAGAGCGGAGAACCCGCCTATCTCTCTCAGGCTGAGAATATTGCGAAGATGCTGCTGAAGCGGCTTCCGAAGGACGGCATCCCCTACTGGGACTTCGACGCCCCGGATATCCCGGACGCCCTCCGTGACGCCTCCGCCGGCGCCATCATGGCTTCCGCCTTCATCGACCTGGCCCGCCAGACGGCGGACAGCCGCCTCGCGAAGCAGTGCCGCAAGATGGCTGAAGAGCAGCTCCGTACCCTCGCTTCGCCCGAATATCTCGCCCCCGTCGGCGAGAACTGCCACTTCCTGCTCAGGCACAGCGTCGGTTTCCTGCCCGGCAACAGCGAGGTGGACGTGCCCCTCACTTACGCCGACTATTATTTCCTCGAAGCGCTGCTGAAGTGGCAGGAGGTGCTGTAGTTTCCGCTACAGCACCTTCTTGATTTCCGTTTCTATCACGGCCGCCCGGCCCCCCTTCGCCAGGATACTGCCGTCGGGGCTGACAAGAATGTATTCCGGGTAGCCGGTGACCTCATATTGCTGGAGCAGTTCATGCGACGCGTCAAGGATTTGCGGGAAATGAAACCCCAATTCCCTGATGGCATCCACGGCGGCCTCCCGGCTCTCCTCCTTATCATCATTGATGCCGACCACAAGCAGCTTCGGGGCATATCGCTCGTAGAGGGAGACGATATTGGGCGCGTCCTCCTTGCAGAAATGGCACCACGATGTCCAGAAAAACAGAAGCGTATGCTTCCCCGCGCCCACATAATCATCTATCGAACCGCGGCCTTCCGACACCTTGCCGTTGTCAAGGAGCGTGATCACCTGGTTTTTCCCGGTTCCGGGATCCTGGTCCCGGGTGCAGGCCGCGACAGCGAGGAGTGCGGCCAGCAGACAAAGCAGTTTACTCTTCATGGCACTTGCTGTTTTTTCTGTTCAACCAGATGAAGAACAGGGTCATTGACAGAAGGAAGGTGGCGCCGCCGATCCAGAAATTCCAGGTCGGAGGCAGGTTGAAGCCGATTTTCGCGATGCAGATGTAGGTCACCGTGACCGCGGTCATGAAACAGGCCGGCAGGAAAGTGACCAGGTATCCCAGTCCCTTCTTCGCCGTGGCCAGATAGACCGTGACGGTCCAGAGGGTGAACACGGCGAGCGTCTGGTTGGCCCAGCCGAAGTAGCGCCAGAGGATGTCGAAGCCGGAAGGCTGGGAAACGTTGAACCACAGGAGGACGGCCGTCACCGCGAACATCGGGATGGCGATGGCCAGGCGGTTCTTCATCGGGCGCTGGTCGAATTTGAGGAAGTCCGCGATGATCAGGCGCGAGGAACGGAGGGCCGTATCGCCGCTGGTGATCGGGGCGGCGACGACGCCGAGCAGGGCGAGGATGCCGCCGAAAAGGCCGAGCCAGCTCTCCGAAACCTTCGTCACGACGGCCGGGGCGGCGGCGGTGACGTCGGAGCCGACGGCGGCCGCTCCGCCTCCGAAGAAGAACCAGGAGCCGATAGTCGCCCAGACGAGGGCGACGATCCCTTCCGTGATCATGGAGCCGTAGAAGATCGGGCGGCCGAGTTTCTCATTCGCCATGCACCGGGCCATGAGCGGGCTCTGGGTGCCGTGGAAGCCGCTGATCGCCCCGCAGGCGATCGTGATGAACAGACAGGGGAAGATGGGCGTCGCCGCACCGGTGCGGTTCCCCAGGCCGTCCCAGATCTCCGGGAGGGCGGGCCACTTGACAAAGAGGCACACCATCAGGGCGACCGCCATAAAAATGAGCGCGAACGCGAACAGCGGGTAAATCTTGCCGATCAGCTTGTCGATCGGCAGGAGGGTCGCAATGATATAATAGACGAAGATCACCCCGACCCAGATCATGATGGCCGCCCGGCTGCCGTTGCCGGCGATGTCCCCGAGGATAAGGGCGGGCGAATACACGAACACCGCGCCGACGAGCAGCAGGAGCAGGACGGAGAAGACCAGCATCACGGTCTTCGTGGTCTTTCCCAGGTACTTCCCGACCAGTTCGGGCAGCCCGATGCCGCCGTGGCGGACCGAAAGCATGCCGCTCGTATAATCATGGACGGCGCCCGCGAAGATGCAGCCGAAAACGATCCAGAAATAGGCCGCAGGGCCGAATTTCGCCCCCATGATGGCACCGAAGATCGGGCCCGTTCCCGCAATGTTGAGGAACTGGATCATGAAGACCCGCCAGGACGGCAGGACGATGAAGTCCACACCGTCGGCCTTGGCGACGGCCGGGGTCGGACGGGCCGGGTCGGGGCCGAAGATCCGCTCCACGAATTTCCCATAAAGGACATAGCCCAGGACAAGGGCCACCAGACTGATGAGGAATGAGTACATATCGTTGGTTTACTGCTTGTTCAGGAGATCCAGCCGCGCCTGCGCGGAAAGGCGTTCGCCCTCGTTCTCCGCGTATTTGACATACATGGCGAGGTATTTCTTTTCCAGCTTCACGTTCCGGTCCCGCCGGGCGACCAGCAGGCTGTTCTTGATGGCCGTCACGTCGTCCGGATGCTTTTTCAGGACCTTGTTGTAGTATTTCAGGGCCTTTTTCCCGTCTTTCTGGAAAACGAGGTAATAGGAGCCCAGGTTGTCGAGGAACAGCGGGTCATCCGGATTGTGCCTGAGCATCAGCTCGGACACCTCCCGGAAGGCCTCCCGGCTCTGCGGACTGGCGATCCGGAAGAAATTGTACGCCTGCTCCTGGATGAGGGAATTGAAGGCCGCGTCATCCACCTTGTCCAGCACGGGATAGACCCATTCCGGATGCGTGGCATAGTGATAGTCGATGAGTGCCCGGAGGTTCTGCATCGCCATGTCCGGGCTTTCCTTCTCGTACAGGGTCAGCGCGGAGACCCGGGCGAGGCGGTAATCCAGCCGGAGCGGCGCGAGGGCGATGGCCCGGTCCAGGGCCGACTGCGAGAGGCCGAAGAGTTCATCGTCGTACTCCATGTCTTCGAAAAAATTCAGCGCCGCGCCGGTGGAATCCTTGCCGGCGAGCAGTGGCTCCCGGCCGAGATAGCGGTCCCGGGGAAGGCGGATGACCTTCGGGGTGCCGGATTTTTCCAGATAGCAGGCAAACTTCCCTTCCAGCATCTTGAGGTCGTCGGGGAAGGCTTCCTCCCAACGTTCGAGGAGGGTTTCCACGCCGGCGCCGGCGATGCCGACCCGCGCGACCAGGCGGTCATAACGGGCGGCGAACTCCGCGGGGGTCGTCTGCGCGGAGAGGGAAAGGGTGAGCAGCAGGGCTGCGACGAAGGCGGGATATCGTTTCATCGGAGATTCATTCGAATACGGTTCTCTTTGGGATACAGGTTGTTGCAACGGGGGCCGAGGTTCTTGGCGGGGCCGAGGGGATGGCCTTCGAAGCAGAGGGTCAGGAGTCCTTTCGGGGCATCGGGAAGGCAGAGCGCGTCACCATGGAGATAACGAAGCGCCGTTTCGCGGTCCAGGTCGTAACGGGGATAGCCGGGATCCGGCGGAACCGGACGCTCGGCGAGGTCGAGGACATCGCCCCTGGCCGTCCGGGAAGCGGGCGTTCCGTCCTTGACGAGCGCGGCGGCATACTGCCCCTCACCCGGGACGAATCCCGGCAGGAGCAGGTAGCCGTACCCGGTCTTCACAACTGGCGGAAAATCACCGGGATCAAGCACTTGCGCACCCAGTTCACCGGCAATCCAGGCAACGGTCCCGTCATTTTCCAGGCGGTTGAAGGTACAGGTCGAATAGAGGAGCACGCCGCCGGGCCTGAGCGCCGGCCAGATGTCGGCGAGGATGCGCCGGGACCGGGCGGCGCAGAAGTCCACGGTCGCTTCCGACCAGTCCTCCACCGCCTTTCCGTCCTTGCGGAACATCCCTTCGCCGGAGCAGGGCACATCCGCCACGATGATATCGAAAAGGGGCTTTTTCGGGAAGGCGCCCGGGTCCAGGCACGTCACGCCCACACGCGGGTCTCCCCAGGTCCGCACATTGCTCCGGAGAACGGGGAAACGCTTGTGCATCACCTCGTTGGCGACAAGGGAGAAACGATCGCCGCAGACTTCCCGAAGGGAGGCGGCGAGGTCCGTCGTCTTGCCGCCCGGGGCGGCGCAGAGGTCGAGGACCGAAACGGGCGCCGTGAAGCGCGGCAGCACGCGGCGGAAGAGCTCCCCGACGAACATCGCCGAGGAGTCCTGGACATAATAGCAGCCCGCATGGAAAAGCGGATCCAGCGTAAAGGCGGGACGGTCTTTCAAGAGATAGCCATACGGACTCCATGGCACGCGTACAGCACCTTCAAAGGGACACTCCGGGAGTTTGGCGGGATTCATGCGGACGGACACGGAGGGGGCAAGGGTGAGGCCTTCGAGCACGGTCCGCGCCCGTTCCTCCCCCACCGCATCCGTGAGCATCCGTATGAAAGCGGGATCAAACATGCATGTCGTACTGCGAAGGGTCGAAGCCCTCGGGCATCTGGCCGTTGGAAGCATCCACAAGGCCGTCCACGAGGCGGTCCAGCGCTTCCCGCAGCTTGCCGCCGAGCGCCATCTTCAGCATGAAGTTCAGGTCGGCCTCCAGTTTGATGGAGAAGTCGGTCTTGTAGGGATTGTCGGGGACCGGATCGCAATGGAGCGCGATATGGAAGGCGAAGGGAGCGCCGTAATCGACCAGTTCCACCCGGGAATACGGCACCCTTTCATGGACTTTCAGCCCGAAGCTCATCCCCTGGAGGGAGGCCGTCAGCGTATCATAATCCGCCTGGATGCCCTCCCGCTTGTCCGCGGGAAGGAAGCGGACGAAGTTGCTCAGGTCCGTAAAGGACATATATACCTCGTAGGGTTGGCGGGAAACAATCCCGTGCTTGCTTTCAATTTCCGTCATAATCACTATCTTTGCAACTTGCAAATATAACAAAAATATGCGCAAGATTTACTTCGAGAAGCGCTGCATCGTCATCTGTACCCCTTCCGACGAAGCCCTGTCCGACCCGAACGCCGTCGAGTTCCACCTCGGCGAACCCTTTGACATCCACGACCTCGTCCGGATGTTCGAGGTGCAGGACACCCTCGCCCGCATCTACATCCCCACCGAATCGCCGGAACGCACGTACCGGCGCGTCTGCGCGGAATTCAAGGAGGTCAATGCCGCCGGCGGGCTGGTTTCGAACCGGCGCGGGGACTTCCTCCTCATCTCCAGAAACGGCCTCTGGGACCTGCCCAAGGGGCATCAGGAGGCCGGAGAGGACATCGAGACGACCGCCCTTCGCGAAGTGCAGGAAGAGACCGGCGTCGACCAGCTCGAACTCCGCCGCCTGATCTGCGTGACCGACCACTGCTATTTCCGCGACGGCCGCTGGCACCTCAAGCACACCTGGTGGTACGACATGCTCTATACGGACCCGACGAACCTCACCCCGCAGCGCGAGGAGGACATCACGAAAGCCGCCTGGGTCGCCAAGTCGAGCCTGCCGCCCTTCCTCAAGAATACCTTCCCCTCCATCGTGGAAGTGTTCCGCGAAGCACGGATTTGAAACTTTTTTCCAAAATCCGCCGTATTGTAATAGTATCAACAAGATCAAGAGATGAAACTTTCGCAATTCAATTTCGAGCTTCCCCAGGAGCGGATCGCCCAGGAGCCCGTCCGCTGGCGTGACGAATGCAGGATGATGGTCCTGCACAAAGACAGCGGCGAGATCGAGCACCGCCAGTTCAAGGATATCGTTTCCTATTTCGGCAAGGGCGACATCTTCGTCCTCAACGACACCAAGGTCTTCCCCGCCCGCCTGTATGGCAAGAAAGAGAAGACGGGAGCCGACATCATGGTCTTCCTCCTGCGCGAACTCAACCGCGAGCAGCGTCTCTGGGACGTGATCGTCGATCCGGCCCGCAAGATCCGCATCGGCAACAAGCTGTATTTCGGAGAGGACGACAGCCTCGTGGCCGAAGTCATCGACAATACGACCTCCCGCGGCCGCACCCTCCGCTTCCTCTACGACGGTCCGTACGAGGAGTTCAAGCAGGCCCTTTACGCCCTCGGCGAGACCCCCGTCCCGAAGTGGGTGAAGGAGACTGTCACGCCCGAAGACGAAGAGAATTTCCAGACCATCTTCGCCGCCCATGAGGGTGCCGTGTCCGCCCCGGCGGCCGGCCTCCACTTCAGCCGCGAGTTGTTTAACCGCATGATCCTCAAGGACATCGAGAAGACGTTCATCACCGTCCACATGGGCATCGGCCACTTCCGCCGCGTCGATGTCGAGGACCTTTCCAAGCACCGGATGGACTCCGAGCGGCTGATCATCGGCCAGGCTGCCGCCGACGACATCAACCGGGCCCACCGCAACGGGCACAAGGTCCTGGCGGTCGGCGTCACGGTGATGCGCGGCCTGGAGACCTATGTCACCACCAACCGCGAAGTCAACGCCTTCGACGGCTGGACCAACAAGTTCATCTTCCCGCCTTTCCGCTACGCCATCCCCGACGCGGTGGTCTCGAATTTCCACCTGCCGGAATCGACGATGCTGATGGCGGTCGCCTCTTTCGGCGGTTACGAACCCACGATGGCCGCCTACAAGGCCGCCCTTGAGGAAGGCTACCGCTTCGGTCCGTACGGCGACGCCCTCCTGATCCTGTAGGGAAACGGAAAAAAACACGCGGAAACGGAAAAAAACCAGCGTTTCCCGGAAGCCACCTTCTATCTTTGCCACAAAAACGGAAAGATGGAAGGTTTTTTCGATGAGAGCGTCTGCCTCTGCGCGCTCAACAAAGTGTTCGGCTACACGCCCAAGGCCGGGCTGGCCCTATACCGCCATGCCGGTTCGGCCGGCGCCGTCTTCCGCATCCCGCCTGCCGAACTGGCGCGCCTGCTCGGTCCCTATGCAGACCATGCGGAACAACTTGGGAAAGAGGCGCTTCGGGACGCCGCGCGGGAACTGGACGAAACGGCAGCCTGCGGCGCCCGTTTCGTCCCGGTCGGCGCGCAGGACTACCCTGCCCTCCTGCTCGAGTGCGAGGATCCGCCGCTCGGCCTGTATTACAAGGGGATTTCCCCGCCGGAAGCCGTATTCGACGGCCGCCCGGCCATTGCCATCGTCGGGACCCGCAAGGTGACTTCCTATGGACGGGAATGGTGCCGGCGCATCGTCAGGGCCCTTGCGGACACCGGCGAGAAACCGCTCATTGTCAGCGGATTGGCATACGGGACAGACGGCATCGCCCACATCGCAGCCCTGGATTATGGACTGCCGACCGCCGGGGTCATGGCCACGGGGATCGACGCCGTCTATCCCTGGCAGCACCGGGAACTTGCCCGGCGCATCGCGGAGACGCCCGGATGCGCCCTCCTGACCGATTATCCGCTCCGTACCTCCCCCGTCGCCCTCAATTTCATCCGGCGGAACCGCATCATCGCCGGCCTCTGCCACGCGACCCTCGTCATCGAGAGTGCGACCCGGGGCGGCAGTCTCATCACCGCCCGCTATGCCAACGACTACTCCCGCGACGTATTCGCCCTTCCCGGGCGCATCGACGACGGACGGTCCGCCGGCTGCAACCGGCTCATCCAGGAGAAGATGGCCGACATCATCGCCGACCCGGAGTCGCTTGCGGAACGGCTTGGCCTCGGCCGCCCGAAGCGCAGGGACAGGGCCGAGCTCATCGGGGCGCTGCGGAAGCGCTACGGGGGGACCCTGCCGCCGGACCGGCTGGAAATCCTCCTGGAGACGGCGGCGACCGTCCGGGACCGGCGCGACCTGACAGCCGAGGAAATCGCCGCGCGGAACGGGCGTTCCTACACCCTCGTCGCGGAGGCCGCTGCCCTGCTCGCGGCCGACGGGATCATCGAACCGGACCTGCTCCAGCGCTATTCGATTCCTGCAAAATAATCCGTACCTTTGCGGATGGAATGTTGATCGATACGCACACCCATTTCTACGACGAATGGCTGCTTCCCGACGCGGAGGCCGCCATCGCCCGGGCGCTGGAAGCCGGCGTCGGCAAGATGATCCAGGCCGACGTCGACAGCCGGGAACGCGACGCCCTCTGGGCGCTGAACGACGCCCATCCGGGGGTCCTGTACCCGATGCTCGGGCTGTATCCGGGGTCGGTCGACGGTCGCTGGGAGGAGGAGATCGCCCTCCTGCCGGCCTATCGCGACCGCGGCATCGTCGCCATCGGAGAGATCGGCCTCGACTACCATGAGGGCACGGAGTGGAAGGAGCAGCAGAAAGAGGCGCTGCGCGTCCAGCTCGAGCTCGCCGCAGCCTGGGACCTGCCCGTCAACATCCACCTCCGGGACGCCTGGGAGGACCTTTTCACCATCCTCTCGGAGAAACGCCATCTCGGCCTGCGGGGCAACCTCCATTGCTTCACGGCCAGTTATGAAATCTACCTGCGGGCACAGAAATACGGGGATTTCTCCGTGGGCATCGGCGGCGTCGTGACCTTCCGGAACGCCTCGCTCGCCGAGACCGTCAAGCGGATCCCCCTCGAAAAGATCCTGCTCGAGACAGACGCCCCCTACCTCGCCCCCACCCCCTGGCGCGGGCGGCGCAATGAAAGCGCCTACCTGCCCCTGATCGCCGCCCGCATCGCGGAACTGAAGGGAGTGGATCCCGCCGAGGTCGAGGCCGTCACGACAGCCAACGCCACCCAACTTTTCCGCCTATGAACAAGGCATCCATCCTCCTGGTCTATACCGGCGGGACCATCGGCATGAAAGCCGACCCCGTGGACGGCACGCTCCGTCCCTTCGATTTCGGGGAAATCCTTCGGGAAGTTCCTGAACTGTCGAAATTTGCCGTCCGGCTCGACACCTACACCTTCGATCCGCTGATCGACTCCTCCGACGTGGAACCCTCCCTCTGGCAGGCCATCGCGGAGCTCATCCGGGAGCGCTATGACCACTACGACGGCTTCGTCATCCTCCACGGCACGGACACGATGGCCTACACCGCATCCGCGCTGAGTTTCATGCTGGAGAACCTCTCCAAGCCGGTCATCCTCACCGGCAGCCAGCTCCCCATCGGCACGCTGCGCACGGACGGGAAGGAAAACCTCATCTCCGCCGTGGAAATCGCCGCGGCGAAGGACGGCGAGGGCGACGCGCTGGTCCCGGAAGTGGCCATCTACTTCAATGCCAAGCTGCTCCGGGGCAACCGGGCGACCAAGGTCAGCGCGGACAATTTCAGCGCTTTCCGCAGCCCGAACTGTCCGCCGCTGGCCGAAGCCGGCATCCACATCCGCTACAATCGCGAGCACATCCTGCGTCCATCGGGACGCGGCGCCGCACTCGCCATCCACACAGCCCTCGACACCCGCGTCTCCATCCTCAAGATCCATCCCGGAATGACCCCGCAGCTCGCCCGGACGGTGCTCTGCAGCCCGGAGACGCGGGCGGTCATCCTCGAGACATACGGTTCCGGAAACGCCCCGGGGAAGGCCTGGTTCCTCGATATCGTCCGCGAGGCCTGCACCGCGGGAAAGATCCTCGTCAATGTGACCCAGTGTCTGGAAGGGACGGTCAACATGGACCTGTATGCCAACGGGAAGGCGATGGAATGCGCCGGCGTCGTCAACGGCTTCGACGGGACGACGGAGGGCACGCTCGCCAAGCTGTTCTACCTGATGGGCCGGAGCCGGGACAACGAATGGGTGAAAAGCATGCTCGGCAAGGACCTGCGCGGAGAAATTAGCAAATAAATTATTGCCGTTTGAAATTATTTTGCTAAATTGCACGAGATTTGGGGGCCATAGAAGGCAACCCCTTTGGGAAGAATATTATTAACTATTTAACAACTAATTATTTACACACACAAAAACGTTATGAAAAAGATTTTCATGTTTTTGGCAGTCGCAGGTCTTATGACCTTCTCTGCAAACGTCGCATCCGCCCAGGATCAGGAGAACGCCGCTCCCGAGGCCACCGAGCAGGCCGCTGAGGAAGCCGTCGCCCCCGCCGAGCCCGTCACCGACCTTTTCGCCGGTTCCGGTGAGGAGATTCCGCTCCACCAGGCGCTCAAGACCAAGTTCATCGAAGGCGGCGCGGGCTTCATGTCCCTCGTCCTCATCTGCCTCATCCTCGGTCTCGCCCTCGCCATCGAGCGTATCCTCTACCTCGCATTCTCCAAGACCAACACCCAGAAGCTCCTCGCCAAGGTTGAGGACGCGCTGAAGGAAGGCGGTGTCGAGAAGGCCAAGGAGGTCTGCCGCAACACCCGCGGCCCGGTCGCCAGCATCTTCTACCAGGGTCTCCTCCGCATGGACCAGGGCGTCGATGTCGTTGAAAAGACCATCGTCAACTACGGCGGCGTCCAGATGAGCCTCATGGAAAGCGGCCTCTCCTGGATTTCCCTGTTCATCGCCATCGCCCCGTCCCTCGGATTCCTCGGTACCGTTATCGGTATGATCCAGGCCTTCGACGCCATCCAGGCTGCCGGTGACATCTCCCCGAACGTTGTCGCGGGTGGTATGAAGGTCGCCCTTATCACCACCGTCGGCGGTCTCATCGTCGCGATGATCCTTCAGGTTTTCTACAACTACATCCTTGCCAAGATCGACTCCCTGACCATCGACATGGAGGATTCCTCCATCCGTTTCGTCGACCTCATCACCAAGTACAACAAGTAATCCCCAACCCTGATAACACCATTCGCAATGGAAAGACAGTTATACGCTAAAATATTCAAGTGGGTATGCTGGGCGTTGCTGATCGTCAGTGTCGGGCTTCTTGTATTCGCGTTCCCGAAATTCGGTGGCGCAGGTGAGGAAGGCGCAGTCACCCTGATGCTGAACTGGGCCTATATCATTCTCGGTATCGCCATCGTCCTCATCATCTGCATCGCCCTGTTCATCGACATCCGCAAGAACGCGACCAGTCTCGAAGACAACCCGGTCGTCAAGCGGCCGGTCAAGACGATCCTCTATGTCGTCGGTATCGTCGCCGCCCTGCTCGCCGCCTACTTCTTCGCTTCCGGCGCGCCCGCCCTCGGCTTTACCGGCACAACGACAGATTCCGAACTCAAATTGACCGATACCGTCCTCAACCTCACCTACATCCTCGGCGCCGGTGCCATCCTCGCCATCATCGTCGGTGAGATCATCATGAGCGTACGCGGCAAAAAGGCATAAATGTCATGGCCAAGAAGAAAACACCGCAAATCAATTCCAGCTCGACGGCGGACATCGCGTTCCTGCTGTTGTGCTACTTCCTGATGACCACCACCATGGGTGATCAGTCAGGTCTGCAGCGTCGTCTGCCTCCGATTCCCGACCCGAATCAGAAGCAGGAGGACGTCAAGGTCAACCGGCGCAATATCATCATTGTGAAGATTAACTCTGCAGATAAACTGTTTGCCGGTAACGAAGCCATCGACGTCGCCTTTCTCAAGGACAAGATCAAGGAATTCCTTTCCAACCCCAAAGACGACCCGAATCTCCCGGAGAAGGAGATGAAGGAAATCGAAGGCAAGATGTATCCCGTTTCCAAGGGCGTCATTTCCCTGCAGAACGACCGTGGTACCAGCTACCAGGCATACATCGCCGTGCAGAACGAACTCGTCAAGGCCGTCAATGAACTCCGTGACGAATACTGCATGCAGAACTACGGCAAGAAGTTCCTCTTCATTTCGGAAGACGAGCAGAACATTGTCAAGAAGGTCATCCCTCAGAACATTTCCGAGGCTGAACCGAAAGACGTAGGCAAAAAGAGATAAAGGAGGATAGAATATGTCAAAATTCGGAGGTTCCAACAGCAAGAAGGACGTTCCGGGAATTTCTTCCGGATCGCTTTCCGATATCGTCTTCATGCTCCTTTTCTTCTTCATGGTCACCACCCAGCTCCGCGAGACCGAGAACAAGGTCGTCGTGAAGCTCCCGGAGGCCACGGAAGTCGTCAAGCTCGAACGGAAGGACCTGTCTGCGAACATCAATATCGGCACCCCTGTCAGGCATCTGCAGGCGATGTTCGGTACCGATGCCCGCATCCAGCTCAATGACTCCTTCAAGACCGTCGACGACATCCGCGACTTCATCGCCGCGGAGCGCGACGCGATGAGCGAGGCCGACCGTTCCTACATGACCGTGAATCTGCGCGTCGACGAAGACGTCCGCATGGGTATCGTTTCAGACGTGAAGCAGGAGCTCCGGCGCTGCTCCGCCCTGAAGATCATGTACGCGGCAAGAAAGACCGGCGTCCAATAGGATTCCGTCCCATCATTGAAAAAAGCGGCCTTTTCGGGCCGCTTTTTTTGTAATATACGGATAGAAAAGCTAACTTTGCATGATTATGTGAAACAGAAAAAATAACCCGCATTACCGGTGTCTGCTGCTTCGCAGCCCTGTCCGGGTAAATGCCACCGGTGACGCAGGTTGTTTTTTCACAAGTCCTATAGACAAAGAGATGAATATGAAGAAAGTACTTTTTGCAGCTGCCTGCCTGCTGTGCCTCGCCGCCTGCGGGACGAAGGAACCCAACTACCAGGCTCTCGCAGTCGGCAGCCCCGATATTGATATCACGACCGACCGCGCCTGGTACGGACTGCTCGGAAATGTCCAGACCGTACGGTACAAGGACAGTTCGCTCCGCTTTACGGAAGAGGGCGATCTCCGCCGCCCGGTCTATGTCAAGGTCGGCATGCATGGCCGTACCCGGAAAGAGATGCGGCTGGACATGAACGCCCTCGTCAACTCCACCTTCGACGAGCTGGGCCGCATTTCCGAGATTGAAACGAACGACAAGAAAAAGACCATTACCTATACGTACGAAGGGAACGCCTATTATCCCGTGAAGAAAGAGACGGAAACCGTGGACAGCCTGGGATGGAAAAGGCTGGAAACGGTGGAATATACCTATGACAAAAAGGACTTCGACAAGCACGGCAACTGGCTGTGCCGCACCGAAAACGGCGATACCGTCAGCCGCAGGATTTCCTATCACGTCGACCCCTACGAGATCGAACTCGATGTCCGCTACCGCTCCGCCAAGGACGTAGCCAAGGCTTTTTATGATGCGGAAGTGGCCCGGGACGCTGAAAAAGCCCTGTCCACCTTTGAATACCAGTTCCGCAAGCAGATCCACATAACGGTCAAGGACCAGCAGGATATTTACCAGGGACAGGAACGTGACAAAACGAACGTCGCCCGCTACAGCATCAAGGGGACCGAGCACCAGACCATCGACAATGCCTCTTTCACCGATGTGAAGACCAAAGTGACGCTCGACAACGGCCGCAGTTTCACCCAGACCATCCGCTGCTACAAGGCCAAGGACGGAAACTGGTACCGCAACAAATACATGCTGAACGAATAAGGCTATGGAGAAATTGAAAAGAAGCAAGATCAAGACCCTGCTCGGGTGCGAGCCCGGGGCCGAGGTCCTGGCCAAGGGCTGGGTCCGCACGAAGCGGGGCAACAGGCAGGTGAAATTCATCGCCCTCAACGACGGTTCCACCATCAACAATATCCAGGTCGTCGCCGATACCGGCCTCTTCGACGAAGAGCTCATCAAGCGCATCACCACCGGTGCCTCCATCGGTGTCCGCGGGACCCTCGTCGCGTCCGTCGGCAGCGGCCAGGCCGTCGAAATCCAGGCGAAGGAGATCGAGATCTACGGAGACTGCGACCCCATGCGCTTCCCGCTCCAGAAGAAGGACACGTCGCTGGAGTACCTCCGCAGCGTCGCCCACATGCGCCTTCGGACCAACACCTTCGGCGCCGTGCTCCGCATCCGCCACGCGATGGCTTTCGCCATCCATCAATTCTTCAACGACAGGGGCTTCGTCTACCTGAACACCCCGCTCATCACCGAATCGGACGCAGAGGGTGCCGGCGACATGTTCCAGGTCACGACGATGGACCTGAAAAACGTCCCGCTCGACAAGAAGGGCAACGTCGATTTCTCGAAGGATTTCTTCGGCAAGAAGACCAGCCTGACGGTGAGCGGCCAGCTCGAAGGCGAGCTCGGCGCCACCGCCGTCGGCGAGATCTACACCTTCGGGCCGACCTTCCGCGCCGAGAATTCCAACACCCCGCGCCACCTCGCGGAGTTCTGGATGATCGAGCCGGAAATGGCCTTCTACGACATCGAGGATGACATGGAACTCGCGGAAGCGTTCGTCAAATACCTCGTCCAGTATGCCCTGGACAACTGCATGGACGACCTTCGCTTCCTCAACGACAAATACGACGACGGCCTCATCGAGCGGATGCAGGGTGTCCTCGGCATCCCCTTCGAGCGCGTGACGTACACCCAGGCCGTCGAGATCCTCGAAAAGGCCGTCGCCGACGGGCGCAAGTTCGAGTACCCGGTCCACTGGGGAACGGATTTCCAGAGCGAACATGAACGGTACCTGGTCGAGGAGTACTTCGGCAAGCCCGTGATCCTCATCGACTTCCCGAAGGACATCAAGGCCTTCTACATGAAGCAGAACGAAGACGGCCGCACCGTCCGCGGCATGGACGTCCTCTTCCCGAAGATCGGCGAGATCATCGGCGGCAGCGAGCGCGAGGCCTCCCTCGAAAAGCTCGAGCAGCGCATCGACGAGCTCGGCATGTCCCGCAAGAACCTCGAATGGTACATCGACACCCGCCGCTACGGCACCGTGCCGCACAGCGGTTTCGGCCTCGGCTTCGAGCGCCTGCTCCTGTTCGTCACCGGCATGGCCAACATCCGCGACGTCATACCTTTCCCGAGAACTCCCAAAAACGCCGAGTTTTAACAGGTTTATACGATCACCCCACCTCTATCCTCCCCTAACCGTAGGGGAGGAAGGCAAATAAGGAAGAATATGCTTGTCATCGGTATCGCCGGCGGCTCCGGCTCCGGAAAAACAACGGTCGTCAAGGCCATTACCCAGCAGCTCGGCGGCCAGGTCGTCGTGATCCCGCAGGATTCCTATTACAAGGACTCCAGCCATGTTCCCGTCGAAGAGCGCCGCAACATCAATTTCGACCATCCGGACGCCATCGACTGGAAACTGATGTGCCAGCAGATCCGCGAACTCAAGCAGGGCCGTACCATCGAGCAGCCGGTGTACTCCTACATCACCTGCTCCCGTTCCAAGACCGAGACGGTGACCGTCGAGCCGGCGGAAGTGATTATCATCGAAGGCATTCTGATCTTCACCTGCAAGGAACTCCGCGACCAGATGAACATCAAGATCTTCGTGGACGCCGACGATGACGACCGCCTGATGCGCATCATGGTCCGGGACATCGCCGAGCGCGGCCGGACCGTGGAAACGGCCATCGAGCACTACTGCGACACCGTCAAACCGATGCACCTGCAGTTCATCGAACCCTCCAAGCGCTTCGCCGACATCATCGTCCCGCAGGGCGGCCACAACAAGGTCGCCATCGACGTCATCTCGGCGACCGTCGAGAAGGCGATGTCCAAGATCGGCAAGAAAAAATGAAACTCACGCCCGACCAGAAGGCAGGCCTGTACATCACCGCGATCATCCATCTCGCGGTGATTGTCGTTTTGCTGGCCGTCCAGATCGGGTTCCAGGTCAAGAAGGAGAACACCTTCGTGCTTGATTTTTCGAAGCAGGAGGAGAAGGAACGTCTTGAGAAACAGGAAGAACTGAAGATCAGCGCAGCGGAGAAACTGGAGCAGATGCTGGCGGCCGCCGCGATGCTCCAGCGGGGCGTCGAGATCCGCAACGTCACCGTCAACCGCTCCCCCGGCCAGCTCAAGGACGACCGCAATACGGACGCGGAAAAGCTCTACCGCGATGCGGAAAGGCTGGCGGAGGAACTGAAAAGCGGGCAGAACCGGCAGGAAGATCCCGAAGATTATGCCTCGACGGGGCAGAAGCAGGAAAAGGAAGAGCCCATTACCAAGAAACAGACCTATTCCGGTCCTTCCGTCCTCTCCTGGTCGCTCGAAGGCCGCCGGGCCAGCCACCTGCCCATCCCTGCCTACCGCTGCATCGGCGCCGGACAGGTGACGGTCATCATCGCCGTCAACAACCAGGGCCAGGTTATGAACGCCAAGGTGGACGAAGACATCTCCTCTTCCGACGGCTGCCTCCGCAACTTCGCCATCCGCGCCGCCCGCCTCTCCCGCTTTTCCTCATCGACCACGGCGCCTTCCCGCCAGATGGGGACCATTACCTACGCTTTTATCGCGCAGTAATTCAGGAGGCTGTTCCGGCAGAGATGAAGGTCCGGGACCCTCCCGTTCATGTGGCCACGGGCGGCCACAGGTCCCAGACCTTCATCCCTGCCGGAACCAAGGCCTGTTCTATTGTAAGGCTTCGAAAATAACGGAGGGGTCGGGGGTAGTGGAGAGGGATTCGAGGACATCCGGGTCCTCGAGGGCGCCGGCAACGCGGGCGAGGAGGTCGAGATGGGCGTCGCCGACGCCGGCGATGCCGATGACCAGACGGGCCTTTTCGTCCCCGAAATCAACCCCTTCCGGGTACTGGAGGACGACGATTCCGCTGCGGCGGACGGCCGCCTTGGCCTCGGACGTGCCGTGCGGAATGGCAAGCCCCATGCCCATGTAAGTCGTGGCCATTTCCTCCCGGGCGAGCATGGCGTCCACATAGGATGCATCGACATAGCCACCGGCGACTAGCAGTTCGCCAGCGCGGCGGATGGCCGTTTCCTTCGGCTCGGGGGCAAGACCGGTCAGGATGTTCCCGCGCTGAAGGACGGGAGCCACATCGGGCTCAGACCCAGTTGCTTCCGAAGCGGGGATCGTCTCTTCAGACGTCTTTTCTTCGCCGGAAGAAGGACCGGCCTGCAGGCGGGCAAGGAGCGCATCCAGCATCGGGTCGGAAAGGAAATTCGTGATGGCGATCACCTCCTTCCCGGAGAGCCGGGCCCGGTCGGCCAGCTCCTGCTGGCACACGACCAGGGATGCATCGGCAGGGATCTCCCCGACTGCGCAGTTCGTGCACTTGATATCCTGCAAACCCGCTTTCATCAGCCGCGCCTTGAAACGGGTGGCGCCGAGAGCGCTGGAGCCCATGCCGGCGTCACAGGCGAAGACAATCTTCCGGACATCGCCCAGCGCGCCCGCCGCGACACCGAGGGAGCCGGAAAGATCCCCGGCCGGCGCGGACGAGGCCCCTTCGCTCTCGCCCTGGAAGTCCGGACGGGACTTCACCATCGGGATCGAGAGCAGGAAGGAAACGGCCGTGCCGATGAGAACGCCCAGGATACCGATGAGCGTCCGGCCGCGCGGGGACATCAGGATGATGGAAATCAGGCTGCCCGGCGAGGCCGGCGCGACAAGCCCGAAGTCCGTCAGGGTATAGAAGGAAAGGGCGCAGACATTGCCCGCCATCACCGCGAGCAGCAGAATCGGGCGCGCGAGCACATACGGGAAATAGATCTCATGGATACCGCCGAGCAGCTGGATGACGGCGGCGCCGGGAGCGGACTGCTTCGTCGTGCCGCGGCCGAACACCCAGCAGGCCAGCAGGATACCGAGGCCGGGACCGGGGTTCGGATCGACCAGGAAGAGCATGGACTGGCCCATCTCGGCGGCCTGCTGGATGCCGAGCGGGGTCATGATCCCGTGATTGACCGCATTGTTCAGGAAGAGCACCTTGGCCGGGTCCACCAGGAGGGCCAGGAGCGGATTCATCTTGTGCGAGAGCATCCAGTTGACCCCGTTGCTGAGGGCGTCGGTGATCCAGGAAACGACATTGCCGATGACCAGGTAGCCGGCGATCGCAAGCAGCATGGCGATGATGCCGAGGGAGAAATTGTCAACCAGCATCTCGAAGCCGGCGCCGACCTTGCCTTCGACCAGCTTGTCGAAGCGCTTGACGCACCAGCCGGCGAGCGGGCCCATCAGCATCGCGCCGAGGAACATCGGCGTATCGGTCCCGATAATGACGCCCATCGCCGCGACGGCACCCGCCACGCCGCCCCGGTAGCCGCCGACATTCTTGCCGGCCGTGAAGGCGATCAGCGTGGGCAGCAGATACTTGAGCATCGGCGCGACCATCTTCGCAATATGCTCGTTCGGCCACCATCCGCCGGGAATGAACATGGCCGTAATCAGGCCCCAGGCGATGAAGGCGCCGATGTTCGGCATCACCATCGCGCTCAGGGTCCTTCCGAATCGCTGGATTTCCTGTTTCATCCTAAGGTTGCTGCAGGGCCACCTTCACCGTCTCGTCAACGGGAAGGTAATATTTATAGAAGGCATTGTCTCCCAGTTTGGAATAACGGGCGACGAGGGCGCGGAGCTGCGGCATCAGGTAGGGCTCGGTCTTCTTCCAGTCCTCCTCGCTGCAGCGGAGGCCGTCCTTTTCGCGGGCGAACGTGAGGAACTGGTCCTTCAGGTTCACCTGCGTGAAGAAGCGGTCCATCGCCTCGAAGGAATCGATTTCGCGCAGCCGGGGTGCATACCGGTCGAACACGGCCGATGCGAAGCGCATCTGGGTCGTCTTGCGGTTGCAGGCGACGAAGAAACCCGTCGCACGGGTCGTATCCATCGGGACATAGACATCGGGCATGATGCCGCCGCCACCATAGACCGGACGGCCGGAAACCGTGTAATGGACATCCTCCCGGTTGATTTTGGCACTGTCGGCCGAGAAGATCTCGCCGTCCCGGTACCGGTCGTACAGGTCATGGCCATAGTCGTCGTACGGCTTCTGGATACAGCGCCCGGAAGGCGTGTAATAGCGGGCGACCGTGATGCGGATACCGCTCCCGTCCGTAAAGTCGATGGGCTCCTGGACAAGGCCCTTGCCGAAGGACCGGCGGCCGACCAGGATGCCGGCATCGTTGTCCTGGATGGCTCCGGCAAGGATTTCACTCGCCGAGGCGGTCCCTTCGTTGATCAGGATGACCAGGGGCAGTTCGCTGAGCGAACCGCGTCCGTCGGCCCGGTAATCCTCGCGGGGCCGGTGGAGGCCCTCCAGATAGACGATCGTGTCGCCCCGGTGGAGGAACTCGTTGGTCAGCAGCACCGCCTGCTGCATGAAGCCGCCCGAATTGTCACGGAGGTCCAGCACCAGCCGGCGCATCCCCTGCTTCCGAAGCCCCGACAGGGCATTGATCACTTCCGTGTACGTATTGAGGGCGAACTTGCTCACGCGCAGGTAGCCCGTCGTGTCGTTGACCATGAAGGAGGCGTCCACGCTGTGGAGCGGAATCCGGCCGCGGACGATCTCGAACGGGATGACATCGCTCCCCCGCTTCACCGTCACCGTCACCTTCGTTCCGGCCGGGCCCTTCATCCGGCGTACCATGCTGTCCTGCGGGAACTTCACGCCCGCGATGACCTTGTCATCCACCTTCAACAGGCGGTCGCCCGCAAGCAGGCCAACCTTCTCGGACGGGCCCCCGGCGATGACTTCCATCACGATGGCCGTGTCGTTCGGGACATTGAACTGGATGCCGATCCCCTCGAAATTGCCCTGGAGCTGGCTGTCGGATTCCTTTTTCTCCACCGGCGGCATATAGACCGAGTGGGGGTCGAGTTCCTCAAGGGCGGCGGCGACAGCTGCATCCGTCACCGCGACCACATCGACGGTGTCCACATAGTTCTTCTCGACCTCCGTGAGGATGAGATTGAGTTTCCGCCAGTTCCCGTAAGCGGCCTTCTTCCCTTGGGAGGATTCCCGGACCTGCCCGGCAAACACCGCGATGAGGATGCCGAAAACGATCCCGACCAGGATCTCGGCCAGGCGGACCAGGGAGTCTTTGCGCTTTCCGTCCATGGGCTAACCGATTTTTTCGACGGTGATCCCCGCCTTCCGGAGCAGGTCGATGCCGTCCGTCAGGCGGTATTCGTCGCGGTAGACAACCCGCTTGATGCCCGACTGGATAATGAGTTTGGAGCATTCCAGGCAGGGGGACGCCGTCACATAGAGAGTGGCTCCCTCCGAGCTGTTGCCGGACTTCGCGACCTTGGTGATCGCGTTGGCCTCCGCGTGGAGGACATAGGGCTTCGTCACCCCGTTTTCGTCCTCGCAGATATTCTCGAAACCGGACGGCGTACCGTTGTAGCCGTCGGAAATGATCATCCGGTCCTTGACGATGAGGGCGCCGACCTGGCGGCGCTTGCAGTAGGAGTTGTGCGCCCAGATTTCCGCCATCTCCAGGTATCTGGAATCGAATTTTTCCATGGTCTTAACGCTGATAAAGGTAACGTTTGATGCTCTTCTTGGGCGTGCGCTCGAAATCCTCGGGGATGAACTCGATCTTCTTGATCTGCGCGTAGTTCGGAAGCTGCTGGTTGATCGAGGGGAGGTAGGTCAGCATACGCTTTTCCAGTTCGGCGCGGCGGAATCCGTCGAGTTCGCCCTGGTGGTAATCCGGATAGATGATGGCGGTCAGGCCGCCGGCTTCCTCAACGACGAGGGATTCGACGACATAGGTGTAGTTGTTGATGACCGCCTCCAGTTCCTCGGGATAGATGTTCTGGCCGGACGGGCCGAGGATCATGCATTTGGAGCGGCCCCGCAGGAAGAGGTAGCCGTCCTCGTCGATGATGCCCATGTCCCCCGTCTTGAACCAGCCGTCCTCCGTGAAGGATTCCCGCGTGGCCTGCTCGTTCTTGAAATAGCCGAGGCACACGTTCGGGCCCGCGACCTGGACCTCGCCGGGGATGTTCCGGGGATCCGGGGAATCGATGCGGATCTGCATGTTCATCGCGGCGCGGCCGGCCGAGCCGACCTTGACCTTGTCCCAGTGGGCATAGCCGATGATCGGCGCGCACTCGGTCATCCCGTATCCGACCGTGTAATGGAAGCCGATCTTGTGGAGGAAACGCTCCACTTCGGGGTTGAAAGCCGCGCCGCCCAGGATGACCTCCTCGAACTGGCCGCCGAAAGCATGGGTCAGTTCCGTGCAGAAACGCTTGGCAATCACGTTGTCCAGGATCGGCAGGGCCATGATGAACTTGTTCCGGTCCACGATGGGCTTGAGCTTCGACTTATATACCTTCTCGATGATCAGCGGGACCGCGATGATGATGTCCGGATGGATTTCCGCGAAGGCCTGCATGATGATCTTCGGGCTCGGGACCCGGGACAGGAAATGGACATGCATGCCGATGGTCATCTCGTACAGGAACTCGAACATCATCCCGTACATGTGGGCCGTCGGCAGCATCGAGACGCAGTTCATGCCGGCCTTGAGCTGGGGCTCCGCATCCTTGTGGGCGAACTCGATGTTGGAGTAGAGCGCCCGGTACGGGATCATGACGCCTTTCGAATAGCCGGAAGTGCCTGACGTATAATTGATCAGGGCAAGTTCCTCCGGACTGTCCACGTAATAGTCCAGGTCCTCCGGCTCGAAGTTGTTGGGGTATTTCCGGCCAAAGGACTCGTTCAGGTGCTCCCGGATGTTCGCGAGCTCCGGGCTCCGGGCATAGAGGAACTTGAAGGTGTTGATCTGCACGATGACCGACAGGCCGGGCATCTCGTCGGGCGACAGCCCTTCCCAGATCACCTCGTCCACGAAGAGGACGCGCGCCTCGGAGTGGTTCACCAGATAGTGTATGTTGCCGGGCTTGAATTCATGGAGGATCGGGACCGCGACGGCGCCATAGGTGATGGCGGCCATGAAGCTGACGCCCCAGTTGGCCTGGTTGCGGGAGCAGATGGCGACTTTGTCACCCCGCTCCAGGCCGCATTGCTCGAAGGCGATGTGCAGTTTGGCAATGCGCCGTGCCACATCCCGATAAGAGAGGGTCACGCCCTGGTAATTGGAGAGCGCAGCGCGGTCCCAGTTCACCTGGAAACTCTTCTCGAGCAGCTTGTTGACTGATTGGAATTCCATTTATCCGTTGGTTTTGGTACGTTTCAAAATCCTGACGGCCTCCTTCTTCGGCAGCGGTTCGCCGCCATGGAAGCCGTAAACGGCCGTCCCCACCGCGGTGGGCACAAGCCAGTAATGCTTGCCGTCTCCCCCGTCCACATATTCCGGCAGGCCCTTGACGGGCTCGGCGGGCGTGATATCCTGCCAGCCTTCCGCCTTCTGGCCGTGGAGGTTGTACAGGGAGAGGGTATTGTCTTTGTGAAGGACCATGGCCCGGTAGCCGTGGGCGCCTGTGAAATCATAGGCGGCCGGGCCGAGCAGGACCTCCTTGCCGAGATCCACCGGGAAGCCGTTGACGAAACGGCCCAGCCGGTCGATCAGATAGAGCTTCGAACCGGCGGCAAAAAGGAACTGCAGCCGGCCGTTCGCATAATAATCAATCGTTTCCACACAGCCGCAGAACGGTTCCTTGAAGGGGACGCCCCACTGGTCCTTGCCATTTTCGTCTTTGAGGCAGATGGACAGATGGGCGTTCTGGTAGAGGGTGTTATCCTTGCCCGTCGCGCTGTTGCGGACCTTGAAGGGCCCTTTCGGAACCAGGACGGCCGTATCGCGAAGCGCGGTCATAGGGGCATCACCGGGAATGGTTTCCAGGCGGGCGAGCCGGAAGGAGAGATGCCCGTGGCCCGCAGCCGAGCCGGCCTCCAGCACCGACGGAACGAGCGGAATCCCTTGAATATAAGGAGTAAGGGAAGTGGCGACGGCAGGAGAGAAGAGGTCGCCCAGCAGCGTCCCGTTCACCGCCGCATAGCAGACGACACCATTGAGCGGCTCCGGGGAAATCCCGGCATCCGACAGGAGCTTTTTCAGCCGGGGGCCTTCCGAAAGGGAAGAAAGCGCCTTCTCCGGGCCATAAACGAGCCATTTCCCGGTTTTCAGGCAGAGCGTATCCTTCACGCCGGCGAAGGGGGCGCCGAAGCAGGCGGCGATTTCCGCCGCGTGGGGATCCGGGCGGATACCCTTCCCGCCGGCAGGCTCGGAGGCGCAGCGGACAAGGAAGACCCGGGCACCGTCGGCAAGCGTCGCCCGCACGGCCTCACGGACCGACAGGTGACGGACCCAGGCGTCGTCCAGCGTACGTTGGCCGCTCCGCGCATCACGGTAACGCGCAAAGCCCTCCAGGTACGCGTCGAGGTCCGGGACGACGACGGAGATGACTGACTGGACCTCGGACGGAAGAACTTCAGGGAAAGCGGCTTCCGCCTGGCTGTTCCCGGAAAAGACCCGGAGGTAGTTCCGGTCGGCCGTCACGGCAGAGCCGGCGAGGTCGATCCCCTTCCGGGAGAGCTGCCCGATCCCGAAGGACAGCCAGCGGGCCACGTTTCCAGCGGCGGAAGCATGGCTGCGCCGCGCGGGGGCGGCAAAAACCTGATAGATTTTCGCGGCATAAGAGCCGTTGACCAGCACGGCATTGCCGTCACGGGCGGATGAAAGGGCCTCGGAGAAGCCTTCGGACTGCAGGATGGAGTAGCCGTCCGAAAGATGGCGACGGGCCGTTCCGACCAGCGTCTCGGAGCGGCTTGCGAGGAGCAGGCCGCCGTCGCAGGCCGTTTTCAGACCGGCCGAAGCGGCGAGCGCGACGACAGGGGCGAGCGACGCCGAATCCGCATGGGGGAACGAAGCGACGACCAGCGGAACCAGCGCACCGCTGTTATGGAGCGAGACGACCGTCTTTTCGCGGGCGACATGCGAAAGGAAGGCACGGAGTTCCGCCGGGGAGCCGGGCGAGATGAATGCCCCGAGGACACCGGTGGAGTCCGCCGCCAGGCGCTGCGCGGCGCGCGACCCGTCCAGGCAGAAGACCAGCGCCGCATCGGAAGGGACGGCGGCGAGCAGTTCCGCATAGGCGGAGGATGACGCTTCCGGCCTGTCCGGCTCTTTTTCGGCGTACAGACTGCGGACCAGCGCGACAATCCCGACGATCATCAGCGCGAGGACGGAGACGGCGAGAGCGATGTGCTTCCTGTTCATACAACAACTTGACCTGCAATACTTTTGTGGCGAAATCCCGCCATTTGTGGCGAAATGGGACCAGCCGCTTTATCTTACAAAGTTACGTTATTTTCTGATAACCAGCAAGAAAGCCGGCGGAAATATGCAGACAACAGGAATAAACCAGAGAAATCCGCTTTGTTTTATAAATAATTATGCGTATATTTGCAAAAACACGAATATTTATGAAAGAGAAGAACGCGCGGCAGGAGGCCATCCTGCAGATTATCGGCCGGGAACGGATCGTCAGCCAGGAGCAGTTGATCACCGCGCTGGAAAAGCGCGGGATCTCTTCCACGCAGGCGACCCTCTCCCGGGATCTCCGGGCGCTCAAGGTCGTCAAACAGCCGGATGCGGACGGCTATGTCTGCTACCAGCCGTCCCGTCCTTCCGTCAGGATCCGGAACGGGCATATCGAAGCGGGTATCCACGGGCTCGCCTTCTCCGGCGCCCTTTGCGTCGTCAAGGTGACGCCCGGCTATGCCCCCGTCATCGCCTCCCGGATCGACGGCAGCAACCTGCCGGCCGTGATCGGGACCATCGCCGGGGATGATACCATCCTTGTGGTGCTCCGGGAGGGCGTCTCGCACGAGACGGCCCTGACCCAGCTCGAGGACCTGTTCCCCGATATTTCCACCCATCTTTCCCATTCCGTCCGCTGATGAATGCCCTGGAACAGACTGCCACGGCCGTGACCGGCCTGCTGGCCCGGCTGGTCGGCATCCCTTCGCTCAGCCGGGAAGAGGGGCCCGCCGTGGATGCCCTTGCGGAATGGATGACCGCCCATGGGCTGCAACCGCACCGTGTCGGAAACAATCTCTGGTGCGAAAGCGCCCCTTCCGACGGGCGGCCGACCATCCTGCTGAATGCCCATATCGACACGGTGCCGCCCGCAGCCGGCTATACCCGGCCGCCCTTCGAGGCGACCCTGGAAGGAGACTGCATGTACGGTCTCGGCAGCAACGACGACGGCGGTTCCCTGGCGGCACTGCTCGGGGCATACCTTTTATTGAAAGATACCGTGCAGCCCTACCGGCTCGTTTTCAGCGCCACCGCCGAAGAGGAGGTGAGCGGGGCCGGAGGCATTGAAAGGATCCTCCCTGAGACCGGCCCCGTGGACCTCGGCATCATCGGCGAACCGACCGGGATGCAGATGGCCATCGCGGAGCGGGGGCTGCTGGTCCTCGACTGCGTGGCGGCCGGACGGAGCGGGCATGCCGCCCGGGAAGAAGGCATCAACGCGCTGTATCAGGCACTTCCGGACATCGAATGGTTCCGGACCTACCGTTTTCCCAAGGTATCCGAGCACCTCGGACCGGTGAAAATGACCGTCACCCAGATCCAGGCGGGAACCCGGCACAACATCGTGCCGGAGCTGTGTTCCTTTGTCGTGGACATCCGGCCGAACGGGCTGTATTCCAACGCGGAAATCCTCGAGGCCGTGCGGTCCCATGTCCGGTGCAGCGTCACGCCGCGCTCGCTGCGGCTCGGCAGTTCCGCCATCCCGGCGGACCATCCCGCCGTCCGGCGCGGCCGCTCCCTCGGCCTCGCCGCCTTCGGCTCCCCCACCATGAGCAACATGGCCCTGTGCCCGTTCCCCTGCATCAAAACGGGGCCCGGGGACTCCGCCCGTTCCCATGGACCCGACGAATACATCCGCCTCTCCGAAATCCGGGAAGGCATCCGAACCTATGTCCGCCTGCTGGACGGGCTGCAACTTGGAAAGATATGAAACTCTGGGACAAAGGCTATACGCTCGACGAACGGATCGAGCGCTTTACGGTCGGCAAAGACCGCGAACTGGACCTCCTTCTCGCCCCCTGCGACATCCTGGGGACGCTTGCGCACGTGACCATGCTCGGGCAGGTCGGGCTGATTCCCGCCGCGGAGGTGGAGCGCATCCTTCCCGAACTGCGGAAACTCTACCGGAAAGCCGCTGAAGGGCAGTTCGTCATCGAGGAGGGCGTCGAGGACGTACACTCGCAGGTCGAGATGGAACTGACCCGCGCGCTCGGCGAAACGGGGAAGAAGGTCCATACCGGGCGGTCCCGGAACGACCAGATTCTCGTGGACTTGAAATTGTACGCACGCACGCGCCTTGAGAAAACCGTCGGAAAGGCCGAACGCCTCTTCCGGACACTCCAGCGCCGGAGCGAGGAGAACAAGGACGTGCTGATGCCCGGCTATACCCACCTACAGGTGGCGATGCCCTCCTCCTTCGGGCTGTGGTTCGGCGCCTATGCCGAGAGTCTGGCGGACGACATGGTCCTGCTGAAGGCCGCCTGGGACATCGTCAACCGCAACCCGCTCGGGTCTGCGGCCGGCTACGGGTCCTCCGCGCCCCTCGACCGGGCCCTGACGACCCGGCTTCTCGGTTTTGCCGACCTGGACTACAATGCGGTCTATGCCCAGATGGAGCGCGGACGGATGGAGCGCCAGGTTGCCTTCGCCTATGCATCCCTTGCCGAGAGCATCGGGAAACTGGCCATGGACTGCTGCCTGTTCAACAGCCAGAATTTCGGCTTCATCTCCCTCCCGGACAACCTGACCACGGGGTCGAGCATCATGCCCCATAAGAAGAATCCCGACGTGTTCGAGCTGCTTCGGGCTTCCTGCAACCGCATCCAGGCCCTTCCCGGAACCATCCGCCTGATTACGGGCAACCTCCCCTCCGGCTATTTCCGGGACCTGCAACTGCTGAAGGAAGAGTTCCTTCCTCTTTTCGACCGCATGGATGACATCCTCGACATCGCCGATTATGCCGTATCCGCCATGCGCGTCCGCGACGGGTTGATGGACGACCCGCGCTACGCGCTTGCTTTCAGCGTGGAGGAAGTCAACCGCCGCGCAGCCAATGGCGTCCCGTTCCGTGACGCGTACCGGCAGGTCGCAGACGAGATTACGGCCGGGACGTTCACGTTCCAGGGGGAACTCCACCATACCCATGCCGGCTCCATCGGCAACCTCTGCAACGATGCCATCGCCGCACGGATGGACGCAGTCCTCGCATCCTTCCCCTTCGATGGAATCCACCAAGCCCTTGACAATCTGCTGTCTCCGTCCGATTAGCCGGAGAGGCCCGGCGGGCATGCCGGTCCGGCTCAAAAAATGACGCGAAATTTGGAATTGCGGGAGAAATGCCGTAAATTTGTGTTTCGAAATGCAGGTCATTTCATCATAACTCATTGATATTGTGTCCATAAGCCATGGGCACAAGGGCGAAGCCATTAAGGAAACCTTACGAAAAATCATTAAAAAATTCCAACAAATATGCACAGATTCATTACAATTTGCGCGGCCCTCTTCTTGGGTGTTACTGCAGTTTCCGCGCAAAACTGGTCTTCCTACGACCCGACGGGCAAATTCAGCATCTCCGTCCAGGGCGGTCCGATGCTGTCCATCAGCGAGAACGCCTTCTCGTACAAGGACAACGGCAAGACGGCCAAACTCATCACCCCGCAGGCTTCCGTGAGCGTCGGATACGACTTCACCAAGGCCTTCGGACTCCGTGCCAACATCGGCTACGGCAAGAACATGAGCGCCTGCAACACGTACGACACGGCCATGCACGGCTTCTATCCGTATTCCTTCAAGAACATCAGCTGCTTCGTGGATGCGATCCTCCAGCTGAACTATGTCAACAACAGCTGGTCCGCCTTCTGCCCGAAGTTGTACTTCGGTCTCGGCGGTGCCAAGACCTTCGGCTTCAACGAGGTGAATTTCGGCTCCTACACGAAGACCGACCCCACCTACAAGCGTTTCCACCCCTGGCAGGACGTCAACGAGTCCAACGGTGTCGTGGCATTCCGCCTGGGCTTCATCGCCGAATACAACTTCAGCCAGAACTTCGGCATCTTCGCCGACATCACCGGTGAGGCATACACGGACAACTTCAATGGCCTCATGCCGGAATCCGGAGACTTCGACGCCTTCCACGGTTACGCCGGCTTCCCGTTCGACCTCAGGGGACTCATCTCCCTCGGTGCCGTCTGCCGCTTCTAACAGCCAAATCATAACAATACAAGTCATATGAAAATCAACAAAATCATTGCAGTGGCCGTCGCGCTGGGAACCAGCTTCGCGGCCTTTGCCCAGGATGCAGCGACGACGGCCAACCAGTTTGAACCCGTCGAGGTGAATGATTACTGGTTCGCCGGGATCGGCGGCGGCATGAATTTCGGTTACAACGGCCGTGAATTCGTCGCCCGCAACAACTCCGGCAACGGCGCCGGTTTCGCCATGGACGTCTACGCCGGTAAGTGGATCAACAACTGGGCCGGTTTCCGCGCCGGTTACCAGGGCCTTTCCATCAGCGACATTTACACGGACTTCGGCAAGAACCCGTTCATGTATCTCCACGCTGACGCCCTCTTCCGCCCGTTCAAGTGGCTCGTCCCGTACGTCCACGCCGGCTTCATGAAGATCGATTACCGCACGGCCGCCGGCGGTGTGGGTCTCGCCCTTCCGATCAACATCAGCAAGAAGATCGCCATCATCCCCGACTTCAAGGCTACGGCTTTTGACAACAGTGCATTCGATAACGGCAAACGATTCCCGGGCTTGAACCTGAGCGCCACCCTCGGCCTCCGCTTCAACCTCGGTAAGAAGACCAAGTACGTCCCGGTTCCGGTCGTCACCCCTGTCGAGACCGTCAAGTACGTCCGCGACACCGTCGTCGTCACCGAAAAGCAGGTCGACACCGTCTACGTCCGCGACATCCAGGAGAAGGAAGTCGAGATCAACAAGTCGCTCAACGAGGGCATCGTCCTCTTCGACTTCGACTCCTACAAGCTCACGGAAGAGGCCATCCCGGTCCTCAACGATGTCGCCGCCTGGCTCAAGGAGAATCAGGATGTCACCGTCGTCGTCGAAGGTCACACCGACTACATCGGCTCCGACGCCTACAACCAGACGCTGTCCGAGAACCGCGCCAACGCCGTCGTGAAGTACCTCATCGAGAAGGGCATCGACGCCAAGCGCCTCTCCTCTGTCGGTTACGGCAAGACCCGTCCGATCACGGACAACAAGACCCCTGAGGCCCGCCACCGCAACCGTCGTATCGAGTTCCGCCTCTCCGAATAAGTCGGAGTAGAGAAACTCTTTCACAATCAAGGTCTTGTCTGGTGCCAAAAAGGATCAGACAAGACCTTTTGATTGAAAATAGGGAGCCCATGCAGAAAATCGCAGTCCTGATGACCGTCCATAACCGGCGGGGAAAAACGCTCGCCTGTCTGGAATCCATCGCAGCGACCTGGCAGCCATTCGCCAGTGATATCGCCTTGAAGGTATTCCTGACCGACGACGGCTCTACCGACGGAACAGCCGATGCCATCCGTGAAAAAACCTATCCGTTCCCGGTCTGCATCCTGCAGGGAGACGGCAATCTCTACTGGAACGGCGGGATGATCAACTCCTGGAAGGCTGCCATGTCCGAATTCAGTTGGGACGGCTATCTCTGGCTCAATGACGACGCCGTCGTGCTGCCGGAGTTTTGGCAGGATCTGCTGGACGCAGACCGCTTCAGCCTGCAGAAGCATGGAAAGGGAGGCATCTACGTCGGCTCGACAAAAGATGCGGACACCGGCGCATTCACCTATGGCGGCTTCATCTACACGAACAAGCTGACGCTCAAGGACAAAATGCTTCCCCCGGACGGGACCTTGCAGCCCTGCGAGGCCGCTCACGGCAATATTACCTTCGTCAGCGCGGACGTGGTGGACGAGATGGGCATTTTCTGCAAGGATTACATCCACGGCGGGACGGACCATGACTACACTTACCTGGCTCACAAAGCCGGCTTTCCGGTTCTGGTGCTCCCCCACTATTCCGCCGCCTGCCGGAACGACCATCCCAAGGACGGCGGACGGCCCGACTTCTTCAAGCTCCCGCTGAAGGAACGCATCAAAGCCCTGCATGCGCCAAACGGACTCAACCTCCACAACGCCCTTCTCTACAGCCGGCGCTGTTTCCCGTGGCGCTATCCGATCATCCTTCTGACAGGCTATTTCAAGGCCATCTTCCCGAAGACCTATCACAGGCTGTATCTCCGCTTCCGCGGCGTCAAGCCCAAGGACTGGAAGCCCAATGCCTAAGACGGTTTTCATTTCCTATGCCAACGAGGCCATGGCCTATTCGCTCCGGCGGATCGGCCGCCAGGCACGTCGGCTGGGGATTTTCGACGAAGTGATCCTCTATACGCCGGCGGATGTACCGGACTATGTGAAGGAATCGGTGCTTTTTTCATGCGCGCGCGGGGCGGGCTACTGGTGCTGGAAACCGGCTCTCATCCACGAAACGCTCCAAAAGAACGAAGAAGGGACCATTGTCATCTATGTCGATGCCGGCTGCACGCTGCGGAAGTCATCCGAATGGGAGCAATACCTCCGCCTCATGCAGCGCTACGACACCATCTGTTTCCAGTATGACGAGTCCCAGCCGCAATGGGAGAGATGGGGCGCCGGATCGGCGAAGATCAAATACTGGACGAAAGCGGCCACACTGGATTTCGCCGAGACCTATTTCCAGGATCCGGGCATCGGGGAACTGAAACAGATCATGGGAGGCATCCTTTTCATGAAAGGACGGGACAACGCCCTTCTGAAGGATTGGAAAGAACTGATGTTCAGTCATCCGGAACTGATCACCGACCCCACGGAAGAAGAGCTGCGCCACCAGCGCCCCGGCTTTGCCGGCCACCGGCACGACCAGGCGCTGCTGACGCCGCTGGCCGAACGGGACCCCAAGGCCCTCGTCCTCCCGGAAATCAGTGAGGCCTACCGGCGGGACGCCTTCGTCTGGGCCTCCAGGATCCGTGCCCGCGACCTGCGGGAATTCCTGACGGTCCAGGTGAAGCATTTTTTGCGGATCTGGCTGGGAGACAGGCTGTTTGACAAGATCAAGAGTCTTTAATCACATGAAACTTTCTATCATAACGATCAATTGGAATAACCGGGAAGGACTCCGAATGACGATGGACAATGTCTTGAGTCAAACTGCTCGAGATCAGTTCGAATACATTGTTGTTGATGGCGGTGCTGATGATGGTAGCGGGGAGATGCTGGCCAAAGAATACGACGGGAAAGTCGACAAATGGACAAGCCAGCCCGTCAAACCCATCTACAAGAAAATGAACATGGGCGTACAAATGGCTACTGGAGATTACCTCCTGTTCCTGAATTCTGGTGATCATCTGATCGATCCCGATGCCATTAAAGACGTTCTTCCGTACCTTGACGGAAGCAAGGACCTGTACATAGGGACCATTTTCGAAGGGACTCGGCGATCCAGCGTTCCCAAAATCATCTCATATCTCTGGATGTACAAGGCTAGCATTCCACACTCAGCTGCATTCATTCACCGGGATCTCCTTTTAAAACACCCTTATGACGAGACGCTAACAATCGTATCAGACTGGAAGTTTTTTCTTCAAGTTCTCATTCTATATAATGCATCCTACCAATTGATTGACAGGGATATCGCTTTCTTTGACCAAACAGGTATTTCATCGACGCGCCCACTCGTCGTCGAAGAGGAAAGAAGGAAAGTCCTCGACGAACTCATTCCTCAAAGGATTACGCAGGATTATCTAGAGTTTACGAAAGGGACGGGATACCAGAACACTGATTACGATCGGTTTTACATAAAACTACGGAATTACCGTTACGGGAAGGTACTGTACACTCTCAACGTCCTGACAATGAAGTTCATCGCTCTTTTTAGAAAAGGAGCGGCCTTCGCCAAATCATTCCCCGCACGACTGAAATAAGCCCCATGCCCGAAAACGAAAGTGTAAAGAAACAGCGGATCGTAAAGAATACATTCATACTCTTTCTACGGTCTTTGTTCACACTGTTCATTTCGTTATACTCCAGTCGGCTTGTCCTTCAAGCACTTGGAGTAAACGACCTCGGAACATACAATGCAGTGGGCGGATTCGTATCGATGTTCTGGCTGGTATCCGGTTCCCTTTCCAGTGCAATCAGCCGCTTCCTCAACTTTGAAATGGGACGCGCTGACATGGAGAAAACCCAAAAGGTATTTTCCACGTCATTCATCATCATGGTTTTGCTGTCCATCATCGTTATCATTCTGGCGGAGACCATCGGCATGTGGTTCCTAAACAACAGGATGACGATTCCCGAAGGAAGGGAAACTGCAGCATTCTGGGTGTTCCAGTTTTCCATTCTGACCGTAGTCTCCGGGTTTACTGTATCTCCATTCAACTCCCTGATCATCGCCCATGAAAAAATGGGAGTATATGCGTATCTGAACATCTTTGAAGCTATTTCCCGACTGATCATCGCACTTGTACTCGCATACGGGAACCTTACTGGAGACCGCCTGATCTGGTATGCTGCACTCTGGCTGTTTGTCACCCTACTCACGCAGATGGTCGCTAGAGTTTATGCCATGCGGCATTTTGATGAGTGCAAGATACGATGGGTCCGAGACAAGGATCTGTTCAAGGAGCTATTCAGTTACGCAGGCTGGAATTTCGTAGATAGCATATCAGGGACATTCTCTGGCCAGGGCGTGAACATGGTGCTGAACGTTGTTTGGGGGCCAGCCGTCAATGCATCCCGCAATCTGGCCAATACCATCAAGAACACGGTCAGCCTATTGGTCAACAATTTTACGCTGGCCGTCAACCCTCAAATCACCCAGTCGTATGCCGCAGGAGAAAAGGAGTATATGAAAACCCTGCTTTTCAGAGGTACAAAGTTCTCATATTTCATCTTATTCTTCATAACCCTTCCACTCCTGCTAGAATCTGACTTCGTTACCTACCTTTGGCTGGGAGAAAAGCCCGAACATCTGGTTAGTTTTCTCCAGTTGTTGCTACTCACCAACCTCTTGACGCCATTTTTCGTTATTTTCAACATGGGTATCCACGCCACGGGAGAGATACGGAACTTCAAATTGATTTCCAGTCTAAACAGTTTCATGATTTTTCCAATCTCCTATGTGATGATGCATAAAGGGTTTCAACCCGAATGGGTATATATTACGGGTATTGCCCTGAGTGTCACTCAGGCTAGCATCTCTATCTACTTCGCAAAAAAACTCCTCGGGTTGCGCATTCGGGATATCATTACACAACTGATTATTCCCTCCCTCCTCGTCTCCCTTTGCTCCTATATCATCCCGTATCTCGTTCACCAGAAGATGGAATACGGATGGCTCCGGCTAATTTCGGTCTGCATCGTGAGCGTCATATGCACTACACCGAGCATTTTGTTCCTGGGCTGCGACAAAGCGGAAAGACAAGCACTTATACGCATGATCCTGAAAACGTTGAGGCGCGTTTTCCCATCCTCTTCCATTACTTCGCAAGAATGAAAAAAATCTGGGATATCTGGCAACTTTTCCCTCGCCGGATCAGAAAGCCGCTGGCCGACGCCTTCCGCGCCATATCAATGTACTGTAAATACATTGTATACCATGTCACACACTGGCGCCATCCGGATATTCATAAGATTCCGATCATTATCAACAATTTCAACAGGTTGTCTTTTCTGCAAGAACTAATCGAGTCGCTGGTCAGCCGTGGATATGACAACATTATTATCCTCGACAACCAGTCAACTTACCCTCCTTTGCTGGAATGGTACGAGACCTGTCCCTATCACATTATCAAACTGGACCGGAACTATGGATTCAAGGCTATTTGGGATAGTGGAGTTTATGATCGCTTTAAACGTTCGTATTATGTCTATACAGATTCGGATGTAGTAATCGACAAACACTGTCCGGACGATTTCATGGAGCGGTTTTTACAAATCCTCGATCAGTATCCTCGTTGCTTGAAAGTGGGATTCGGAATCCGAATTGATGATATTCCAGACACTTTCAAAATGAAGGATTACGTGTTGGAACACGAAAATAAATTCTGGGAGAAACCGTTGCAGGAAGGGATTTACCTGGCGCAGGTGGATACGACATTCGCTTTATACCGTCCGTTCTGCTATGGTGCTGCAAATGATCACCACATGATGATCCGGACTGGTTTCCCCTATGTCATCCGGCATAATCCCTGGTATGTCGACTCGTCTTCCCTGACAAATGAGGAAAGGTATTATGTCGAGCACTCCGCCCAAAAGACATTCTGGACCGGAAGGACGATTGCCGACAACAAACAGACGATATCCGAAACGTAGCATTATGTCGATAGGAATCATCATTTTGAACTATAACGGCTCAGCTGAAACCGTCGAATGCATAAATAGCATACTGGTGCACAATTCTGCACCAGTAAAATTCATCATTGTCGACAACGGATCCACACAACCAAATCAAATAGAAATAATCAACCGCTTTCTATCCACGACATTCGGTGAGGATTATCACATAATCCAGGAACATGATGAAGGGGCACGACTTCTTAAAGCCAACCTAATTATCAGTCAGACAAATGACGGATACGCTATCGGAAATAACAAGGGATTGAAATTTGCGTTTCAGGACGACGATATCCGAGACATTCTAATTCTCAACAACGACATCCTATTCCTGACAGATATTATTACGGCCCTTTTGTACGCCCGGAAGGAGTTGGATCATCCAGCAATCCTAACGCCTGTCATCTTTAACAAAACCGGCCGGATTGAGTATAGTTGTGCCCGCTCTGTACCGACCAACTGGCAGATTATCGCACCATTTGCATTCTTCAACCGGGATTGTTTCCATATTCTTTCACGCGCTTATGGCAAAGAATGCGTTCTTACACGCCAACCGGAACTCCTGAATGGCGACGCATTCGAAATCGGAATGCCCAGCGGTTCCTTCATGTTCATAGACAAACAACTTTTCAAGACTCTCGGCGGTTTCGAGAAAGGGACTTTCTTGTATTATGAGGAGAATATCCTTTGCAGCATTCTATCCAAGAGGGGGCTGCGTAATTATTGTATTCCCACATGTACAGCCTTACATACTGGCGGAGCCAGCACACGTAAGACACTACCATCATTTCTAATGAAATGCAAGATCGAGAGTGCCGATTATTACATGAAGGGCTTCACGGATTTCCGTCCGTGCGAAAGACTGGTTTGGGCTATCACAAAACAGGCTTGGAAACCCTACTTGAAGTTAAAACAGATCAAAGAATCCAGATAAATGTCTTCTGTCATAGAATCTTTCCAGAACGAACTTGAAGCCAAAGGCATCGAGGTTATCGAACACAAATGCCGCCATGACAATATGATGCACAAGTGCCGGACATGTGTTTTAGGAGTTCTGCTATCCGAAAACGGTAAAGAAATAGAAGCATATATGCTGTCTTGGTTAACAGAGAAATACAACGTATTCTCTGTCAGGCAGCCCGCACCGGGCATCCTCTTTGAATATCCTGCCCTTCGATTCGCCCAGTTGTATTCTATACAGCATGAGGAATCCGTCCTTTATCTTCACACGAAAGGTGCCGCCCACAAAGGCCGGTTCCAGCGAAAAACCGTCAACATGTGGAGGAATGAATTTGTCAACAAAAAGTCAGAATACGAACAGAGAATTGGACATTTCGAACTCCTCATGCCCTACTCCGGTCCGCAGGACATTACTTGGCTGAACGGCTTTATCGCCAGCCCCAATGCTTTCTCTTCAATTCCACCCATCACGGAATTGGGGAATCGGTATATTTTCGAAATCCTGTTCAAAGGTTCCGGTCTTTCCTGCTTCGGAAGGAGATTGCTAGACATCCAAAGGACTGATGAAACCGACAATACGGCCGAGATGTACAAAGATATCAACCGGTTCTCACCTTCTTTTTCATCTGTTCTGTACCACATCCATAGCTGGTTCTTACGTTTCAAATAAAATGACAAAACACTGTATCCTTATTGATGAGACAACTCCACATCCGTCTCGATACAGTTGTGACATTTTTTGCAGATAATGAGAGATTTCTTAAATACGGAAGAACTCCGAAGGATTCAAGTGGAAATCCTCGACAGTATCGACCGCTTTTGTAAAGAATACCGCATCCGCTATTCCCTCGCCTACGGGACGCTGATCGGGGCCGTCCGCCACAAGGGTTACATTCCCTGGGACGATGACATCGACCTTCTGATGCCGCGGCCGGACTATGACCGTTTTGTCCGGGAGTTCCAGTCGGAGCAGAACGAGGTGCTGGACCTGTCGCAGAGCAATCTCTGCGTGGAGACGTTCGTCAAAGTCTGCCGGAAAGGGACGCGAATGATCGACCGGAAACTGGGACGGGCACTCTGGGGGGTTAATGTCGATGTCTTCCCCATCGACGGCGCCCCGGAAGAAGGATTGGAAGAACACTACGGGGCGATGTGCCGGAAACGGGAATGGATTTCCCGCCTGTGCCCGTTCTATCGGACCGTCGGCAAAGACAAGTTCCGCTGGTTCGTAAAATACTGCCTGAAACGGCTCCGATATCCTTCCCTGAAGAATTGTGCCGGGATCAAGCAGGCCATCAACGAGGATCTGCGGGCATGCCGTTTCGGGGAATCGCCCCTTTCCGGCGCCTATTTCGGAGATGACGACATCCGCGAATTCATGCCGACGGAATGGTTCACTGATTACACCACGCTGGAATTCGAAGGGAAAGAATATGCTGTCCTGGCCCATTACGATGATTATCTGAAGCGCCTGTTCGGCGACTACATGCAGTTTCCACCTGAAGAGCAGCGAATCAGTCGGCACGATTATGACTCCTATTGGACAGATTTGTTATGAGAACTATTCCCATCCTTTTCACATTCGATGAGAAACTCATCATACCGGCAGGCGTTTGCATTACGTCTTTACTGGAGAATGCTTATCCGGATACTTTTTATGATATCTTTATCCTCCATAGCCCCGATTGCAACCTGGAGGATTCAATACTGACTCGACTTCAAGACAGATACCCCCATTCCCGTTTCACCTTCCGCCAGGTCGAGAATGAATTCCGTGGAGCCTATGAAATCCGAGGCATTCCGGAAACGGCTTATTACCGCCTGGTATCTCCTGAATTAATACCCGAATACGAAAAATTTCTTTACTCCGATGTCGATGTGATTTTCAGGGAAGATTTGGGAAAGTATTATGATATAGAACTAGGAGACCACTATTTTGCCGCTGTTGATAACGGAGTCCGACTTCGTCCCTCTGTTCAAAAATATGTATCTTCACTTGGGTTGGACCCAACTAACGGTTACTTTTATTCAGGGAATCTCGTAATCAATGCAGCTCTTCAAAGGGAAGATCATATGGCAGACCGATTTCGAGAATGCGCGAAGAATGATTATTATGACCAGGATATGGCCATTATTAACATCGTTTGCAATAAACGCATCTTGCCTTTAGGCCCGGCTTACTGCCTCTCTAATTTTCTATATAAGTTGATTGTTACACGCCGTGATGAAATGGTTGAGATTTACGGTGAAGATGAAATCCTCCATGCACTCAAATGCGGCATTGTCCATTATAATGGCGCAAAGCCGTGGAAAAGATCTTGTATGAACATGGATATCTGGTGGTTCTACTACCGGAAATCCCCGTTTTTCAACGAGAATTTCTGCTTTGACTTCTGGGAGGACCAGACCTTCCTGCTGGAAAGGACCTCGCTGACCAAGCGCCTGAAAATGGTCGCCCGCTACCCCATCGACAAGAAACAGAGAGAATTATGAACCGGAAAGAAATCTCGCCCTCAGAATTGCGAGTGCTTATGCTGGATATTTTACAGGATATTCACCGCTTTTGCGAAGGGAATGGGCTCAAGTACTACCTTGCATACGGAACTCTACTTGGTGCAGTGCGACACGGGGGGTTTATCCCTTGGGATGACGACATTGACATCTGGATGCCAAGACCTGACTACGAACGAATGAAAAAAGAGTACAATCACGCCTATTACAAGGTCCTGACAGCCGAAACAGATAAGCATTATCCGCTCGATTTTATGAAGATTCACGATAGTCGAACAGTTGTCGAAGAAGACGGGGGAGATGGTAATTGGGGGATTTTCGTTGATGTTTTTCCTCTGGATGGAACACCTGGAGAAAAACAATGGAAGAAAACTTGCAAAAAAATAAATTTCATGAGGCATCTTATTGCCAACCAGAGATTTACAAGACACTACACGCTTTCTAAGAAGCATCGATTCAAAAAGAATGTCAGCATCGCAATCGGCAAGATTCTTCATCCATTCCTTTCCCTTAATCAACTGCTGATGAAAGAAGACGTAATATTAAAGTCTTTCTCTATCGAGACCTGCAGTTTTATTTGTGATTTCACGGATTTACACCCCATTCTTTTAAAAAAGGGTTTTCTCGATTATCCGATTCTTCTTTCTTTTGAGGGATCCTATTTTTATGCGCCAAAGGATTACAACGGATGGCTGACTCTTATCTTCGGCGATTATATGACTCCTCCTCCGCCGGAGAAATGCATCTCGAACCACAACATCAGAGCTTTTTGGGTTTAATTTCCCCACGTGTATATGTGCTCGATCATACACAAAAACAATATCGCCGTAATTCTCGCAGGAGGTTGCGGCGCGGGATTCGGTTCGGAATTACCAAAACAATTTTTGCATCTGACAGGAAAGACGGTCATAGAACACACCGTTGATGCGTTTGAGAGAAACAACCATATAGATGAAATCTCAATAGTAGCACACCCTGATTTTTTTGAAACAGTTAAACGCATTATTATTAACGAGAAGCATCCCAAAGTTAAGAAGGTTTTAGAAGGTGGCAAGTCGGTATGAGTCTTCTCCTACGGAAATCAATGCTTTTACTGACAACGATAGCCTCTTCTTTCACGACGCTGTTAGACCCAATCTAAGTCAAAGGAATAATGATGAATGTGCTGCCGCCATCAACCCTTATTCCGCCGTCGACATTGCCACTCCGAAAACGGATACAATCATCCAGGTTAAAGACGGTGTAATTAACGGAATACCTCCAAGACATCTACTATGGAATGGACAAACGCCACAGTGTTTCCACCGTTCTCTCATTCGTTCTGCATATCAGATTGCACTGCAAGACCCCTTTTTCAAACCACTGACGATTGCGGAGTAGTTTTTAAGTACTTGCCAGAAACTCAGGTCTATGTTGTTTAAGGTGATGTTAAGAACATGAAAATAACATATCCTGCCGACCTTCCTATTATAGAGCACTTCATTCTTGAGGAAAACAACTCACATCATCTCATCTGATCGTCTATTTTAAGGGAATCTATGCTTCATATGAAACAACTACCATTAGATCGCTTATCGGTCCCAAGGGACTCATCCCTTGGAATGACGATATTGACATTGTCATGCACCGGGCCGATCATGAGCGATTCTGCCGAACCTTCAAGCAGGATGAAAAGGGACTCCGTGCATAAAAGCAAGGCTTATTGGAAATAAGTTATTCTTTACTAATACTCCCTATATTCCCCGAATGATTATTCAGCATTTAGATCTACAATCCGACTTGTTTTCAAAGGCGCTATCTTTGATTCACTCGTCATTTGAAGAAAGGTTGAAGGAACGTATGTATTTTTCATGCGCCACCTTTTCAGAAGATGAGTTCAGAAATCACATCCGGAAAGGAACTACGTTAATCGCCATTGATGAAGATACATTAGATGTTATTGGAACAATTACTTATATAATAGACGAACGGAATGGAGGCAAACATCGGTTCGCCCATATTGAGTATTTAGCCAGTTCCAAAAACGCAAGAAGGAAAAAAATTGCTTCAACATTATTTCAAGTTGTTATTGACGAATGTAAATCAAAAGGGGTACAATACTTAATCAGTGATACAGCAGTACGCGCAAAATCATCCGTCAAATGGCACAAGAAGAATGGATTCCGCATCTGCGGTTTCGCCAATATACCAGGTAGAACATATAGTTCTTTTATTTTCAGGAAGCAATTGAATAATGATTGGATAAGAAGTTCCTATACTTATAATTATCTGTGTTTCCTTCGTTCTCTCTTTAAAGACAGGAGCAAGAGTCCAATGTATAAAAGGCTTTCGCTCAAGGAAGCGCAACAGAAAAGTCTTTCCCTTCTCGATCTTGTCCACCGCTTTTGCACAGATAATCAGATACGATATTCACTTGCATACGGAACACTTCTCGGCGCGGTGCGCCACAAGGGATTCATTCCTTGGGATGATGATATAGATATCATCATGCCACGCCCGGATTATGAAAAATTTTGTAAATCATTTAAACATACTAATGTCGGCATCAGTTCAGAAAAGGACAACAACTGTTTCATTAATTTTTGCCGCGTATTTGACTCACATAACACATTCTGCCACACCGTAATTCCTTTCACGAAAAAATACAGAGGAGGCATCTGGATCGACGTATTCCCAATGGATAATGTTTCTGACTCCCCAGATGTCTTTGCCGCCCAGATCGCAGAAATGAAGCCGCTTTGGGTCAAGCAGATGCGTTATCGGGACGCTTTATCGTCTTTCAAAGATATCTTTCGTGTGTTTTCTCCCAAGGAGATTCTCATCCTCTCGTCAATCAAGTGTTCACTATCCGCAGAAAGACTGCTCCGGCGAACGAATGCAAAATTAAGGGAAAAAGCGCAAGGCTTTCCTTGCGGAAGCACAAGACATGTTTCACAACTTGGCGTTCTCGATGATGGCACTCGTTGTTACTTCCCCGCTGAATGGTTTGATTCTTACATTGACGTGGAATTTGAAGGGCACAGATTCCAGGCTATTGCCGAATATGATGCATATTTGAGAGCGATATACGGGGACTATATGCAACTTCCTCCGGAAAACGAGCAAGTACCGAAAAATAGTTTTGCTGAGTTTTATTGGAAATAAGGAATGCTGCGAATTTTTTATGGACAAGATTACCGTCACCTCCCCCCTCCTCCCCGACCTGCAGGAATTCCATGAAGTCCTCCAGGAAATCTGGGACAGCAAATGGATTACCAACAACGGCAGTTTCCATAAGAAACTGGAAGCCGCCCTTTGCGAGTATCTGAAAGTCCCGTATATCAGCCTGTTCACGAACGGGACGCTGCCGCTGCTAACGGCCCTGCAGGCGCTCCGGATTACCGGCGAGGTCATCACGACGCCCTACAGTTTCGTCGCCACGACCCACTCCATCTGGTGGAACGGCTGCCGTCCGGTATTCGTCGATATCGACCCGAAGACCGGGAATATGGATCCGGACCGGATCGAGGCCGCCATCACCCCGAAGACGACGGCCATCATGCCCGTCCATGTGTACGGGAAACCCTGCGATACGGCAAGGATCAAGGAGATCGCCGACAAATACGGGCTGAAGGTCATATATGACGCCGCCCATGCCTTCGGAGTGGAAGTGAACGGGGAGAGCATCCTCAATGCTGGTGACTTATCCACCCTCTGTTTCCACGCGACGAAGGTGTACAACACCATCGAAGGCGGCGCCCTGGTCATGCACGATGCGGAGACCAAGAAACGGATCGACTACCTGAAGAACTTCGGTTTTGCGAACGAGGTCGAGGTGGTCGGTCCCGGCATCAACAGCAAGATGGACGAAGTCCGGTCGGCCTATGGCCTGCTGAACCTGAAACAGGTCGATGCCGCCATCGATGCGCGCCACCAGGTCGCCATCCGCTACCGGGAGGCACTGCGCGGAATCAAGGGCGTCACCTTCTTCGACGACATGCCCGGCGTCCGCCACAACTATTCCTACTTCCCCATCTTCGTCGATGCGGAGGAATACGGCATGACGCGGGATGAACTCTACTTCAAGATGAAAGACAACGGCGTCCTCGGCCGCCGCTACTTCTATCCGCTCATCAGCACATTCAGCACCTACCGCGGCCTCCCCAGCGCCTCCCGGGAGAACCTTCCCCAGGCCCACAAGATGGCCGACAGCGTGATTTGCCTGCCGATGCATCATAGTCTCAACAAGGCGGATATCGATTTGACCATAAGCCTGATTCAGCGTTGATTAACTCATTTACAATCAGGAAGGAATCCTATACTCCAGATTCATTTACATTAGGAAAGAACGGCTTGGTGCCAATCGATAATTCATTTATTCCGGACCCGTTCTTCCTTTTGTTTTTGTATTTCCAAAAACAATTGCGATATTTGCGTTGCGGAATTTACGCAACGATAAAAGCGCAATCCTATGGTAACAAAGATTGACAATCCTTTCCTGGTATCCGGATACGAGTCACCCGAGTTCTTCTGTGACCGCGTCCAGGAAACCGAAGATCTGCTGACAGCCCTGCAGAACGGGCAGAATGTTACCCTCACCTCTCCCAGAAGAATGGGCAAGACGGGATTGATTCTGCACGCATTCCAGCGGCTGAACCAATTGTATCCGCAGAGGAAAACAATCTACATCGACTTGTTTCCCACGGAGAATCTCACCGACTTTGCGCGGACATTCTCTCTGGGAGTTCTGGGGCAACTGGATTCCAATCCGATGAGAATCCTGAAAAAGGCGACGGCATTATTGAAAGGTCTTCGCCTCAACATGACGGTGGATGAGATCACAGGACAGCCTAAACTCGGCGTGGATGTCACACAAGGAAACGAAACCACGACGATTGAACAGGTTTTTGATTATCTGAAACGAAACGAAAAGGAGTGTTATATCGCCCTGGATGAATTCCAGCAAATTGCGACCTATCCTGAAAAGAATGTCGAGGCCCTGTTGCGCTCCCATATCCAGAATCTCCATCACGTGCATTTCATCTTCTCCGGAAGCCGTGTGCACATGCTGAACGAGATGTTCCTTTCACCGAAACGGCCCTTTTACCAGAGTTCAACCAACAAGACGATTGGACCGATCGATGAGATATCCTATTTCTCGTTCGCAGAACACTTCTTCGCCTGGCAAGGGCGCAAGCTGCCTGAGGAGACTTTCCGCTTCCTGTATGACCGGTATCAAGGTCACACCTGGTACGTCCAGAAAGTCCTGAACAAACTTTATGAGAAGCAACATCTTTTGCTGAACGATGAAGCAGTGACAGAAGCCATCGCTGACATTCTCAAAGACAACGAATACTACTATCAGACACTGCTCCGCGCCTACTCCAAAGGTCAGGGGAAACTCCTCAAAGCCATCGCAAATGAACGGATTGCCAAAGGGATCACTTCGGGAGCATTTATCACAAAGTACGGCCTCACGGCCACGAGCAGCGTAAAGAGCGCCTTGAGCCGACTGGTTGACGATGAAATCATTTACCCGTCGGAAGATGGCTATATGATATACGACCGGTTCTTCGGCGACTGGCTGGCGCAGACCTACCGATTCCAATGAAAGTTTCCGTCATCATCCCCTTTTTCAAGGTCGCATCGTTCATTGAGCGATGTGCAGAATCGCTTTTGACACAAACGCTTGCAGACGTTGAATTCATCTTTGTCGATGATGCCTCCCCGGACAGCAGCCGGTCCCTTTTAGAACAGGTGATTGCCCGCTATCCGGAAAGGCAGACGCGGATTGTCACCCACCCGGTCAACAAAGGCCTGCCCGGCGCACGGAATACAGGGCTGGAGGCGGCTACGGGCGATTTCATCTACCACTGCGATTCGGATGACTGGATCGAAGCGGACCTGCTCGAGCGGATGTATGATGCCGCTCAGGCAAATGGGGCCGATTACGTCTATTGCGACTTTTTTCTGAATTTCGGGGAGAAAGAGCGCTATATGGGGAACCCGGATTATTCGGATCCCGAGCAGATGATCAAAGAAGGTTTCATGGCAGGACTGATGAAGTATAATGTCTGGAACAAACTGGTCCGACGCGACTTGTACACGGAGAGCGGCATCCGCTTCCCGGAGGGGCACGGCATGGGTGAAGACATGACGATGATCCTGCTTGCGGCGAAAGCGCATCGCGTCGCGCATGTCAGGAAGGCGCTGTACCATTATGTCAAACTCAATACGAACGCCTATTCAAACACCTTCTCGCAGCGGCACATCGACGACATCTTCTTCAATGTCAACCGGACGATAGAGGGGTTGTCGGATTGGGATGTCCCGGAAAAGGAGAAGTATCTGGCATTCTTCAAGTTGAATACGAAGCTTCCGCTTCTTTTCTCCGACAACCGGAAGCAGAACCGGTTGTGGAAAGAATGGTTCCCGGAAGCCGACTCCTACCTGTCCGACAACAAGCATCTGCCCTTCCGGACCCGGATGGTGCAGTGGTTCGCCGCCAAAGGATTGTTTCCCCTGGTGAGTCTGTATTCTTTTTTGGTTAACAAGGTTTATTACGGATTACGGTTCCGCGTATGAAATGGCTCAGAGTACTGCTGACAGGTTTTATTGTCAGTCTGTTTTATTTTCCCGTCGTTTTCAAGTTTTTCCCGGTGTCAAACACGAAGAACATGCTCGCCGTCGTCGGAATCATCTGCATGGTGATCACGCTGCTTCGGAAAAAAGAACTGAGTTTACCCAAAGAACTTGTGATCCTGCTGCTGTTTGCATCTGCCGTCTCCATCATCTCTCTGTTCTCCATCGTCTACAACCAAACACCGGATACCACCTATGTAACATACCTCCGATCCCCGATTATTTGGTTGAGCGGTGCATATGCTATTTGCTTCTTAATCTATATTATACATAAGAGAATAGATATTCCCCTTGTCGTCAATTATTTGGCTGGAGCCTGTGTATTTCAATGCGTTGTAGCAATGGGGATACAGTTCAGTCCTTCATTTCAGATTTTTATTGATTCGATTGTCGAACAAGGACAGGATCTCTTGAAAGATCTGAACCGGATCTATGGCTTCGGCGCCAACCTGGATGTCGGTGGAAGCCGGTTTGCTGCCGTTCTTGCTGCGTTGGCCTTTTTAATGGTCCAGGACAGGCAAAGCCGGAATAACATCTCTCAGATTTGGCTTGTTTTCGCCTTTGTCATCATTACGGTAGTCGGCAACATGATTGCCAGGACGACGCTTATCGGAGTGGCGGTCGGACTCGTATATATTCTCTTGATGGAATCGATAAGACTCCTGCAGAAAAAGGATAATACCGATTATAAGAGTCCGCTGGGCGCTTGGCTCCTCATCCTTGCCATTACAGTTCCGATAGCGGTTGTCCTCTATAATGTCAACGAACAATTCCATGATCTCCTCCGCTTCGGTTTCGAAGGTTTTTTCTCCCTTTTTGAGGAAGGAGAATTCAAAACGGACTCAAGTGAAAAACTGGAATCGATGATTGTCTGGCCGGAAGAACTCCGGACCTGGATTATCGGCGACGGATATTTCGAGAATCAGCGGAATGATGCCAATTATATTGGGGATGCCACGACGGAAGGTTTCTATATGGGAACGGATATCGGATATTTACGGTTTATCTTCTATTTCGGCGTCATCGGACTGATTGCAATCTCGGCTGTCATGGTATATACTGGCGTCATCGCAAGCAAGGCATTTCCCAAGTATGCGCATATCTTCATGATGGGGGTCCTTTGCAATTTTATCATCTGGCTGAAAGTTTCGACAGACCTGTTCCCTTTTCTGGCCGTTTTTGCCAGCGCGGCATTCTTCACCCAAGATTTGCAATTCCTAAAGATGCGCGACGGCGAAGACACGGACGCCCCACCGGAAGAACTTGAATCATGCGAATCCTCTACTGCATAGCCGGCACTTACCGCCCTGCGGGGATGGAGCGTGTCCTTGCCGACAAGGCCAACTGGCTTGCCGGGCACGGGCATGAGGTCATCATCGTGACAACCGATCAGCGCGCCCAGGCGGATGCCTTCCCGATGGACGGGAAGATCCGCCACATCGATCTCGGAATCAATTATGAGCATGACAACGGGAAGAACCTGCTGAACAAGCTGATACGGTTTCCCTTCCGGCGGCTCCGGCATCGGCGCGCCCTCAAACGTCTGCTGCTGGAAATCCGGCCGGATGTGACCGTGTCGATGTTCTGCAACGAAGTATCGTTCCTGCCGAAGATCCACGACGGGAGCGCCAAGGTCCTGGAGGTCCATTTCTCCCGCTTCAAGCGGCTCCAATATGGCCGGAAGGGTCTGTGGGGTGCGGCGGACAGGATCATGAGCCGGATGGACCTGCGCGATGTACGGAAATATGACCGTTTCGTCGTCCTGACCCAGGAGGACAAGGGGTATTGGGGCGACCTGCCGAACATGGTGGTGATCCCGAACCCGCTTGCACGGCGGCCGGAAACGCCTTCCGGCTTGGAGGCCAAGGTTGTCGCGGCGGTGGGGCGTTATGCCCCCCAGAAGGGACTCGACCGGCTGATTGAAGCCTGGCGCTTGGTCGCCATCAAGCACCCGGACTGGCAGCTCCGGCTCGTCGGTGACGGCGAATTGAAAGCGGAACTGCAGGCGCAGGTCAACCGATACGGCCTCGGCAAATGCATCCAGCTCGGCAGAGCGAAGGATGGGATGGACCCCGTTTACCGGAACACCTCCCTATTGGCGCTTACCTCTCATTATGAAGGCCTTCCGATGGTCCTTCTCGAGGCGCAGGCCTATGGGATACCGGCTGTGGCTTTTACATGCAAATGCGGCCCGCGCGACGTCATCACCGACGGAGTCGACGGGCTATTGGTGCCCGAAGGCAACATCAACGCCTTTGCATCGGCCCTCGGGAGCCTGATGGACCACCCGGAACGGATCCGGGAAATGGGGGCGAACGCCCTCCGGGCAGCTGACAGATGGGATCTGGAAACCATCATGCAACAATGGACGGAACTGTTCGAAAACGTGTCGTCATCTCGGCGGTAAACATCCGCAAGGGTGGCACGCTGACCGTGCTGCGGGACTGTCTCCGCTACCTGGCGGGCAGGCAGGACCTGCAGGTGACGGCCATTGTGCACAAGCAGGCCCTTTGTGATTATCCGGGGATTGAATACATCGAAATTCCCTGGAGCATAGAGAGTTGGGGCAAACGCCTGCACTGCGAATACCGGACGCTCCGGACAATTTCCGAGGAACTCCAGCCCGTTGACCTCTGGTTCTCACTCCATGATACGACCCCTTCCGTTACGGCACGAATACAAGCCGTCTATTGCCAGACTTCGTTCCCGTTCCTGAAGATCCGGGCGCGGGACTTTTTCATGGACAGGAAGATTCCCCTGTTCGCCCTCTTTACGAAGTATGCCTACAAGATGAACGTCCGGCGGAACCGGTATCTCGTGGTCCAGCAGGAATGGCTCCGGGAAGGACTTTCCAGGAAACTGGGATTGCCCCGGGATCGGTTCATCGTCGCCCCGCCGGCCTTCGTCGCGCCGGAGATCCACGACACGAGTGCCGGAGAGTCCGTCCCACTCTTCCTGTACCCGGCCAGTCCGGACTGCCACAAGAACTTCGAGACCCTCTGCAAGGCCGCCGCATTGTTGGAGAAGCAGTTTGGACAGAACGCGTTCCGCGTTGTCCTGACCCTCAACGGGACTGAAAACCGCTATGCCGCCTGGCTCAAGAGGAAGTGGGGCCATGTCGCATCAATCGACTTTCATGGATTCATGTCCAAGGAAGAGCTTTATGCTTATTACGGCAGGGCCGCCTGCCTGGTTTTTCCCTCCCGCGTAGAGACTTGGGGGCTCCCGATTTCCGAGTTCAAGCCGTCCGGGAAACCGATGATCCTCTCGGATTTACCCTATGCGCACGAGAGCGCCGCAGGGGCCGAAAAGGTGTCTTTCTTCCCCGTCCTGGACGAGAAATCGCTTGCCCGGCAGATGGAGTTGGCAATTCGGGGAAATATTAGTAACTTTGAAGGCTTTATGCGCGCGCCCGTACACGCGCCGTACGCACAGGATTGGGGCGCATTGTTTACATTATTGCTTGACGATGAAAGTACTGCAGCTCGGTAAGTTCTATCCCATCCGGGGTGGCGTGGAAAAGGTCATGTGGGACCTGACCCGCGGCCTCGGTGAACGGGGCATCGACTGTGACATGCTCTGTGCCACCCGCCGCAACGACGGGATAGACGCGGAGCATATGCCCCTGTTCCGGAAAGAAGGGAAGACCGGCATGCTGCAAGTCAATGCGTACGCGCGCGTACTCATGGTGCGCGCCTGGTTCAAGGCCGCGGCAACCATGATCTCCCCCGCCATGATTTTCTGGCTGCGGAAGCACCGCAAGGAATACGACATCATCCATATCCACCACCCGGACCCGATGGCCTGCCTCGCCCTCTTCCTCAGCGGTTACAAGGGGCGCGTCATCCTCCACTGGCACAGCGACATCCTTTCCCAGAAGTTCTTCCTCGCCTTCTACAAACCGTTGCAGTCCTGGATGATCCGGCGCGCCGAATGCATCATCGGGACGACGCCGGTCTATCTCCGCGAGTCTCCTTGCCTCCAGCATGTCCAGGACAAAACAGCCGTCGTTCCCATTGGCATTGAACCCGTCCGGTTCAATCCGGAGGAGGCGGCCCGGATCCGGGCCCGGTATGCCGGCAAGAAGATCGTCTTTTCCCTCGGACGGCTGATCCCGTACAAGGGCTTCAGTTACCTGGCCACGGCAGCCAAATACCTGGGGCCGGATTACCAGATCGTTATCGGTGGAAGCGGGCCGCTTCAGGAGAACCTTCAGGCCGAAATCGAAGCCCTGGACCTGCAGGAACATGTCCAACTCCTGGGCTATGTCGAGGACAGAGAGGTACCTGCCCTATACGGCGCCTGCGACATATTCGTCCTCAGTTCCATCATGAAGACGGAGGCATTCGGCATCGTCCAGATCGAAGCCATGTCCTGCGGGAAGCCTGTCGTGGGTACTGAAATCCCCGAATCCGGTGTTTCCTGGGTAAACAAGCATGGCATCTCGGGGCTCAATGTCCCCGTATGTAACCCGGAAGCCCTTGCCAATGCCATCCAAGAGATTTGTGAAGTTCCGGAGCACTACAGTGCTTTCTCGGAAGGTGCCATCGACCGCTTCCGGAAGCACTTTACCTTTGACAGCATGATTGAAGAAACAATTAAAATATATCAACATGAGAAAACGTATTAGTCTGGCCATTCTGGCCGTCGGCCTGGCGGCCGTGTCCTGCGTGACGCCGTACTCTCTTGCCTATCTGCGGGACATGGAGTACAACAAGCCGTACGATGCTCCGCCGGCCCCAGAACTCCGCCTCCAGCCCGGCGATCGTCTGCGGATCCAGGTCTTCAGCGAAGACCCGACACTTGCCGTTCCTTTCAACGCCGGGATTATCACAAGCGAAGGCGGTACTGTAGCCACAATGATGAATACCTACACGCTGGACAAGGAGGGAAGCATTGACTTCCCTGTCCTGGGCACCCTGCACATTGAAGGAAACACCATCAAAGAAGTGAAAGACCGCATCAGCGGACAGATCCAGGATTTGGGCTATATCAAGAATCCTGTTGTCAACGTGAATATGGACAACTTCACTGTTACCGTTATCGGTGAAATGTACCCGCACGTTGTGACGGTTGCCAACGAATCCATGACCCTTCTGGAAGCAATTGTCTCCGGAACAACTGCCCGGGAACAGGTACGGATCTCCGATGTGATGGTTGTCCGGGTTGAGAACGGGAAGAGAACCGCCTATTCCGTCAATCTTCAGTCCAAAGATTTGTTTATGTCTCCGGTCTATTACCTGAGACAAAACGACATCGTGTACGCAAAGCCGAAAGGCTGGAGAGTATCTACCAATTTCCAGACTCTGATTGGACTAATCGGTACAGGAATGAATTTCGCAACCATGATCACCACCCTAACGCTCTATTTCAGGGACAAAAAATAACCGCGACGGAATATGGACAACAGGAATAGGAAGAAAACTCCGCAAGGCAACCAACTGAATCTGGTTGACCTGTTCTTTTATTTGCTCAGCAAATGGTACTGGTTCGTATTATGCGCTGGTCTTGCAGTAGGATACGCCTACTACCAATATTCAAAAACGCCCTTCACTTACCGGGCAGACGCAACCGTTATCATCAAGAACCCGAGCAACACTCGCGCGGCAGCACAACTCGGCCGTTACAGTGAGATGATCAATTCCGTGGACATGACTAACGAAATCCTTCAGTTGCAATCCAAGCAACTGATGGCCGAAGTAGTCAAGGCGCTGGATGCGGATGTTAATTATACCATCAAGGAAAAGCTTCGCCACAATGAACTGTACCGGAACAGTCCCGTACGTGTGTTCTTTGAACGCGATGAAGAAAAGGTCCCCTCATTTGCCTTTAAGGTCACACCCCTGGAGGGCAACAGAGTTCGAGTTGATCAGGTCAGAGATGGCGGTTGCGAACAAACAGTTGCTTTTGGGGACACTCTCAATTATAACGGCATGCCTCTTGTTTTCAAACCTGGAACGAGTTATGGCAACTATCTGTTGGGAGAAGAGATTCTCATCCAAAAGATCCCGGTCAAATCAGCAGCGGCTCATTTTCTGGGCGGCCTCAGGATCACAGAAAGCAAGGGCTCCATTCTCAACATGTTTTTGCTGGATGCGACAACGAACCGCGCTTGCGACGTGCTCAATATGCTGATTGAAAAGTACAATGACGACGCCATCCGGGAAAAAAACCGTTCCGCAGTCAACACAGCATCTTTTATCAACGAGCGTCTCTTGATCATCCAGGAGGAACTTGGTGATGTAGAAAGGGATCTCGCACGCTTTAAGAGTTCCGAACGCATCATGAGCGTAGATCAAACCGCGTCACAGTATCTTGCGGAAAGCCGGGGATATAATGCGGAGATCGTCCAGCTCGAGACCCGGATTTCCCTGGCGGAATCCCTGCGGGATTATATCCAGAATTCATTCAGCACCTATGAAATGATCCCGGTCAACACCGGATTTGAAGATGCGAAGACAGATCAGGGCGTAGCTCTCTATAACGACTTGATTCAGCGGAGGGAGAAACTCATCCGTGCCAGTAGTAGCGAGAGTCCTGCCGTGCTTCAAATCGAATCACAGCTTCAGTCGCAAAGACAGAATATTATTGGCACGATCGACAATCTTCTTGCCAGTCTAAATGTCCGCAAAAACGATCTTGCAGGCAGAGAACAGGAATCCCTTAGGAAATTCACCTCAATGCCGGCTAAAGCAAGGGAAATGCTTTCGATTGAGCGCCAGCAGAAAATCAAGGAGTCTCTTTACCTCTTCCTCCTCAACAAACGTGAAGAGAATGCCCTCGCCCAAGCAATGGTCGACAACAATGCTAGGATGATCGATGCTGCGTCTGGATCTTCTGCTCCTATCTATCCGAGTAGAAACAAGACGCTTCTACTGGCTTTCTTGATTGGACTAATGATTCCTGCTGTCATCCTTATCGCTATCCTCTTTATTGATACTCGTGTAAAAACCCGAAAAGATATTGAAGATACGATCTCGACCCCCTTCCTCGCCGAGATTCCGCTCAAGAAGCTTTCCAAGAAAGAAAAGAAGCAGATCCAGAACAATATCTATTATGACCCGAATTCCAAGGGTATCTTCACGGAGGCCATGCGGTTGATGTGCACGAACCTCGACATCATGAAGCCGGAAGGAGTCCAGCATCCTGTCGTGGCAACATGCTCCTTCAGCGCCGCCGCTGGTAAAACCTTCATGACCAGCAACATGGCCGCCTGCCTTGCTGACGCGAAGAAAAAGGTCATCATCGTCGACGTCGACCTCCGGAAACGGACGATTTCCGGACTGTTCAAGGTCAAGCACAAAACCGCAGGCCTCTCGAACTACCTGTATGACGAGAATACAAGCCTGGAAGAGATTATCAGGAAAGATGTCATTGACGGCGTCGATTTGATCCCGGCCGGTCACGTTCCGCCGAACCCGACCGAACTGCTGAACCGCAAGCGTTTTGACCAGCTCATCGAACAGCTTCGGGACCGCTATGATTACGTCCTCCTCGACAGCGTTCCGGTCAATGTCGTCGCCGACCCGATCATTATCAACCGCTGCGTTGACATGAACCTCTTCGTTGTCAGAAGCGGACAGATCGACCGGCGGCTCCTCCCGGAAATCGATGAGATCAAGGACAGCGGCCGCCTCAACAACATGGCGGTGATCCTGAACGGCAGCGAGCTCAAGAAGGGGCTCGGCAAATATGGCTACGGCTATGGCTATGGTTACGGCTACGGCTATGGTTACGGCTACGGCTACGGATATGGAGAAGAGTAAAGGATTGACCATCGCCGTCGATTTCGACGGGACGATTGTTGAGCACGAGTATCCCAAAATCGGCAAGGAGAAGCCCTTTGCCGTAGAGACACTGCGTTCTCTGCAAGAGGATGGCCATACTCTGATCCTTTGGACGGCGCGCGACGGCGAACTGCTCGACCAGGCGGTCGAGTGGTGCGCCAGCCGCGGCCTGAATTTTTTTGCCGTCAACAACAACCATCCGAAGAACTATCTCTTCCAAGGCCGTTCCGACAAATCCTGCAAGGTGATTGCCGACATCTACATCGATGACCACAATCTCGGCGGGCTTCCCGACTGGGACACGATCTATTCCATGATTTCCGGCATGCGCCGCAAAAAGCGCTCCTGGTGGAAACGTACCTTCAAGAAAAGAAGCAGGAAGCGTTGACTTCGATTAACGACATCCTTTTCCCCCTCCTCCGCAACGGGCTCTACGAAGACCGGGCGCCGGAAATGATTCCCCAGCTGAGCGCCGGGCAGTGGGACGAACTGCTGGAAACGGCTCAACGGCAAACGGTTGCCGGAATCATGTACCATGGTTTATCCCGGCTGGGGACGGAGTACGAAGTCCCCACGGATGTAACTTTCCGCCTTGTGGCGGAGGCCAACCGGATCGAGCAGGAAAGCAAGCGGAAAGAGGCCGTCGCCTGGAAGGAATTCCAGCGCATGAAAGAAGAGGGGCTCCATCCCATCGTGATGAAAGGGCCGGCCATTGCCCGGCATTATCCCACTCCGCACCTGCGCGTAAGCGGCGATATCGACATCTACCTGCGCGGGGATGAATTCCACAAGGTACGCGCATCGCTCGGCGACAAGGTCGAACTCGCGGACGGGAGTGTCCACTACGCTTGCCAGGGGGTCGATTTCGACCTGCATGACAAGTACTTCGACCTTTATCTGCCGGAGAGCAGGCTACCGGCTGTTCCCTCTCCCTATGCGACGCTGCTGATGCTCTCCGCCCATATTTTCAAGCATGCATCCGGGCCGGGCATCGGTCTGCGGCAGCTTTGCGACATGGCCGTCGCCTACCATAAACTGGACTTCGAGCCGGAGGCGCTCCTGGAAACCTACCGCCGCGCCGGGCTCCTGAAATGGAACGTGCTGCTCTATTCCTTCCTCCGGAAGTATCTGGGGCTGAAGGACATCTTTGGCGATTCCATTAAGCCCGTCCCGCCGGAAACGCTCCTCGCCATCATCGAAGAAGGCGGAAACTTCGGTCACTATGAACAGAGCCGGAAAGCAGCGCTTTCCGGGGAGACCCGGGAACGGAAAATCGATACGGCCAAGCGCTATATCAGGCGCCTTCCCTTTGCATTGAAGTACGCCCCACGCGAGGCCTTCCGGTATTTCCTCGACCTCGTCCTGGGCAACCTGAAGAAAAAGAATCCATCCTGAATATGCAATCCTACGTCTTCCCCGGCAACCTGGACCCGTCCATTGCCGCCATCGGCGCCCAGCCGATTCCCTATATGCGGACCGATGAGTTCTCCGCCGTCAACAAGGCCTCCGAGCAGATGCTGCTGCAGCTCATCCACTGCACCGGCGGCCGGACCATCATCTACACCGGATCCGGAACGGGCGCGATGAGCGCCGTTATCGAGAACTACGTGTCCACCAAGAAGAAAGCCCTCGTCATTGACGGCGGATCTTTCGGGCACCGCTGGTGGGACCTGTGCGGCTATTATGGCATCGATGCCGTCCATTACGAGGTCCCGTTCGCGAAAGATATCGACTACGCGGACCTGGAGGCCCGCATGGCGGCGGAGAGGCCGGATGTCTTCCTCTGCCAGCACCATGAGACCTCGTCCGGGCAGCTGTTCAACCTGGAACGCATCTCGGCCCTCTGCCGGAAGTTCTCCGTCTCGCTGGTCGTCGATGTGATCAGTTCCTTCCTCTGCGAACCGCTCAGCATGGATGCGTACGGCATCGACATCTGCATCACCAGCACCCAGAAAGGCCTGAATATCCCGCCCGGCCTCTCCATCCTTTTCTTCAGCAAGGCCCTGGACGGCTACCCTTTCGCCCGCAAGGGATATTACTGGGATTTCGAGACCAACTTCTCGAACCTCAAGCGGGGGCAGACGCCCTTCTCCCCTGCCACCTCCATCTATCTCCAGCTCAATGCCCGCCTGAAGCAGCTGATGGCGGAGGGCGGCGAAGACAAGAACATCGCCGACGTCCGGCACCGCTGCGATACTTTCCGCGCCCTCTGCCGGAAATACGGCTGGGAAGTGCCCGCAGAAGTGCCGTCTGTCGCCATCACGGGATTCCAGACCCGCGACATGGACCGCAAGGTCTTCCGGGGACTCATTGAAAAATACGACACGTTCATCATGCCCGGGGCGGTTCCCGGCTTTTACCGCGTCTCCCACATGGGGCTCCAGACGGATGCCGAACTGGAAGAACTGGCCCTGCATATCCACGAACTTGAAAGCCAAGCATGAAGAAAGTCATCACCTACGGCACTTACGACCTCTTCCATGAGGGCCATGCCAACCTGCTTCGCCGCGCCAAGGCGCTCGGGGACTACCTGATCGTCGGCGTCACGACGGACAACTTCGACCTCGAACGCGGGAAGATGAATACCTGCGACAATGTCATGCAGCGCATCGAAGCCGTCAAGGCAAGCGGCTATGCCGACCAGATCATCATCGAGGAATACAAGGGACAGAAAATCGACGACATCCAGCGCTACGGGGTCGATATCTTCGCCATCGGATCCGACTGGGAGGGTTATTTCGACTATCTGAAAGAGTATTGCGAAGTGGTCTATCTGCCCCGCACAGAGGGGATTTCCTCCACGCAGCTCCGTGCTGAGCGGCCGAATGTACGTATCGGGCTCATCGGCACCGGCAGCATCGCCCGCCGCTTCGTCCCGGAAGCCGCTTTCGTCAGCGGCAACACGGTCACGGCAGCCTATAACCCGGATTTCTCCGCCGCCGAGGCCTTCTGCCGGGAATTCGGACTGCCGCTGGCCGCCCGCACGAAGGAAGAACTGTTCGCCGCCTGCGACGCAGTCTACATCGCCTCCCCGCACTATACGCATTACGACTATGCCAAAGCGGCTCTGGATGCCGGGAAGCACGTTCTCTGCGAAACGCCCCTCGTGCTCAAACGGGGCGAGGCGGAAGACCTGTATGCGCGTGCAGACCGGGCGGAAAAGGTCCTGATGATGGCCCACAAGACGGCCTATTGCCCCGCTTTCGGCCACCTGGTCTCCATGCTGAAATCCGGCGTTATCGGCGAGATCGTCGAGGTCAATGCCTCCGTGACGACCTTGACGGACGAGGACAGCGAAAAAATGGACAGCAGGCGCTTCGGCGGCTCCATGAGCGAGAACGCCTGTTTCCCGCTCCTGCCGGTCTTCAAGTTCCTCGGCACGGACTGGAAAGACCTCGTCTTCTATTCCAAGATGAAACGCGGCGTGGACATCTACACCAAGGCCGTCTTCCTGTATGAAGGGGCTGTCGCCTCCTTCCAGGTCGGCCTCGGAGCCAAATCGGAGGGCAACATGGTCATTTCCGGCACCAAAGGTTATGCCTATGTCCCCGCTCCCTGGTGGAAGACCGACTACTTCGAACTCCGCTTCGAGGACCAGAACCTCAACAAGAAGTTCTTCTACCCCTTCGCCGGCGAAGGCCTCCGCTACGAAATCAAGGATTTCATTTCCACCGTCCTGAACCGCGACTACCTCTCCTACCGCCTTTCCCGCAAGGAAATCCTCTCCATGTGCGAGGTCCAGGAGCGGTACATGAACGGGGAGCGGCTATTCCTGCTGTAACGGGATCCGATAATAACGACAAACACCGGTCTCCTTTCGGGGACCGGTGTTTTCGTGCGCGAGACCAGAGTCGAACTGACACGCCCTACGGGCACTACCTCCTGAGAGTAGCGCGTCTACCAATTCCGCCACTCGCGCTCGTGAAGGTTCTGCAAAGGTACAAACATTTTTTGAATCTGCAAACTATTTTTCATTCCGGATCGTAACGAGGGGCGGCGTTTTGTCGGAAAACAGGTCCACGAAATAGGGACGGACCTCCGTCCACCGGTAGTAAGGGCCGCTGACGGGCTGTAAAGGCGTCAGCGGCACTTCGTCTTCATTGTACAGGAACTTGACGAGGACCTCGCCCGCGCGGTTGCGGTAGAAGATCATCTGGATATTCGACGCCATGGTCATCCGCTCGGCGGTGTTGAAATGCAGATGGGCGGTGGCGCGTGGGAGCTTCGTCCCCATGTCCCCGAGGCCGATGAGGGCGGCGAGGGGCATGATGCCGGTATCATGGCCGAACCGCAGGTCGGCGGCACAGGCGCTCCCGTCCGCGAGGGCCATGTCCGCCCGCCGGACGATGTCCTCGAGCAGCCATTTGGCCGCCCAGCTGCAGCGGTCGCCGAATTCGACGGAATTGCCGTAATTGCCATAGATGCGGTTGGTGTACGGGATGGCCATCGCCCGCACCTCTTCCTCCGTGAAGTACTTGGTAAACAGGTCGATACCGAGATAATCGACACAACCGCAGATGGCGCCGAGCGTATAGAGGCCCTTCAGCAGCAAGACCGTATCCGGGACCACTTTCCGCATCCGCGCGGGATCATCCACAAAGAAGCGCTCCAGGATGGGTTTCGGGTCATTTCCGGCGCGCATCAGCGAGTCGTACATGCGCTCGTCGGAGGAGAAGATCTCCTTCGAGCGGTAGAAATCATGGGCGAGGATCTCCAGGTAGCGGTCGCCCGTCACGAATTCGAAGCGGAGAGAAGGCTCGAGGAGCTGGAGACTGTTGGAGAAATGATTCATGCTGACCAGGCAGCGGGAGAACGTGCTGGACTGGCAGAAAACCTCCCGGCGGTGACGGTTCCGGAAGACCGGGCGGAAGCGCCGGGCCATCCGCTGCGCGAGCGTGCGGTGCTCCATGGCACCGCGGGGCGTCAGTTCACCGTACTGCCCTTCATGGTCCTTGATCAGCGTCGTCATGTCCCGAAGCAGGTTCCTTCCGGTACCCGTCAGCAATCCGGCCGCATCGGCCCGGAGGAAGACATCATAGGCACGGCGGGCGTTGGATTCAGTCTGCCGGCGGGAGCCGTGCCGGCCATAGTGGCTGATATAGAAGGGTTTATATCCCTTCGGCGCGGGCGTATCCTCCACCTCCCGGAAAACATAGGGAGCATAGACGCTGGAATAGATGCCCGTATTCTCCCAAACGTTTGATACCACGGATTGGGGGAAAACAGGCCCTGCAAAGGCACAGAAGGCCGAAAGGGCCAGGAGGAGTCGGGAGAAAAACCGCATATTTCAACTTTTTGGGGCCTTGCAAAGATAAAAAAACGGCTTTGCAAATGCAAGGGAGGCCGTTTTCAGCAAATAAACGTTTTTATCTTTTATACACCTTTTTTCCCCCGTAGCTTTGCCACCGGAACAACAAAGAGAATGGAAAGATGAAAACATGCTGGAAACCCTTTCTTGTCGCAGCGCTCCTCGCGACCGCCTGCCGGACCGGCGGGGCCGAACCGGAAATCCCTGATACGGCGCCCCCAGTCGAACATGGCCTGATCGTCCTCGGCGAAAGGCTGGATGACCCTTACACGGTCGAAAACGTCAACCGGGCCCTCCGGTCCCTCTATCCAACGCGCGCGGAACGCGTGGACGTGACACCGACCGACCTGTACGTCCGCTTTCTCCCTGAGGATGAGAGCGATTATGAACGTCTCGTCTCCCTCGGCGTCCAGATGATGGACCATCCGCTCGACTACCGGATTGTCCGCGAGGGGGATTACTACCACGACCCGTCCCTGGACGAAGGGGCCATCACCTGGCAATATGCCGTCGTCCCGCACGACTTTGTCTTTCCGGATGACATCCCGTACGAACTGATCGACCGCTGTTACATCACGGAACATGACCGGAGCAAGACCCGCTCCGCCGAGGGGATCGACTGGGCCGCCGTCGAACGGGAATCCTACCGGCTGACCGGAAACGGCGCGCTTCTCGCGCCGGAGACGCGGGCGGAAAGCGTCAAACCGTCGGGCCGGATCACCATCATCGACCCGAATGCCAACGGCGGAAAGCCCTTCGGTGTCGCCGGCGTGAAGGTTTCCTGCAATTCCTTCGTGAAATTCGCCTCGACCTATTGCGACCGCGACGGCTACTATGAGATGCCGACGGCCTTCTCCGCCACACCCCGCTACCGGCTGGTATTCAAGAATGAAAAGGGCTTCGGCATCGGGATCAATCTCGTCCTTGTCCCGGCCTCCGTCTCCACCCTCGGAAAGGGTGAACCGGACGGGATGAACACCATCGTCAGCAATGCCTCGGACGGGGCGCTCTTCCGCCGGTGTGTCGTCAATAATGCCGCTTACGAGTACCTGGAGCGATGCAAGGACGACGACATGGGCATCAAGGCGCCCCCGGCGGACCTCCGGTTCTGGATCTTTCCGCATTTCGAGGCCAGCAGCACCCTGATGCTGCATCACGGCGCCGTCGTCGATGACGAACAGATCGCCAAGTACCTCGGCAAGTTCCAGTCGGTCGTCAGGCTGTTCCTGCCGGACATCACGCTCGGGACGGCCAAAGAGACCGAATACTGTGACATCTACCTCTCCGTCGTCCACGAAATGTCGCATGCCAGCCATTTCAGCGTCGTCGGCCGAACCTACTGGAACCACTTCATCGATTACATCCTCTCCTCCTACATCGCCTCCGGCGGCCAGATGGTCTATGGAGACGGCTCGATGCCCTTTGCCGGCTACTGTGAGGTCGGCGAGACATGGGCCTACTACAACGAGAGCAAAATGTTCAAGGAGCGGTACGGCGGCGTATTGCCGACCTTCGGCACCTCCTTCTGGTTCCGGCCGCAGATCCTCCGGTACCTGGATGAGCGCGGGCTCGGCCGCTCCCAGCTGTTCAAGGCGTTGACCGCGGAAGTCAATTCCCGCGAAAAGCTGCAGGAGAAACTCATCCAGCTCTATCCCGAGCGGCAGGAGATGATTGACCAGGTCTTTGAACGGTACGCGGAATGAAACGGTGGTTGCTTCTTGCAGCGCTGCTCGGCGCTGCGCAGGTTGCGCTGGCCCAGCGTTTCAGCGCAGGAACGAACCTGGCGGACTACGCTCAGTACGGAACCCTCAATGCAGAGGCCTCGATGGCAGTCGCCCGCCGCTGGAGCCTGCATGCCGGAGCGAAATACAACCCGTTCCTATACCACAGGCGGGACGGTTTGCCGCTCACCTCCCGGCAACAGGTTTATGCCGTCGGGGCCCGGTTCTGGCCATGGAATGTCTATTCCGGCTGGTGGCTGTCCGCGCGGACCCAATACCAGGAATACAACCGGGGCGGCATCTCGTCCCAGGAAACGCAGGAAGGCGACCGCTACGGCATCGGCGTTGCCGCCGGTTACGCCTACATGCTCCATCCGCACCTCAACGTCGAACTCGGCGCCGGGATCTGGGGCGGCTATGACCGCTACACGGTCTATTCCTGTCCCGTCTGCGGATTCACCGAAGAAACCGGTGAGCGGAAGTTCCTGCTGCCGAACGAGATAACCCTTTCACTCGTCTATGTCTTTTAGGCACATAGGGCAGTGTGTCCTCCTGTGGCTGGGTGGCTTTTGTGCCTTTTCCTGCTCGGTCAAGGAGGACCGGAGCGACTGCCCTTGTTCTCTCGCGCTCGATCTGCGGGAGGTGCCGTCCGCGGTACCGGAAGATGCGTTTCCGGTCCGCTGGCACCTCTCGCAGGGAGCGTGGTCCGACACCGGCCTGCTCTCGAAGGAGGATTGCGAAGCCGGCGTCTTTCATGTTGCGATGCCCCGCGGAGGGGCGCAGGTGTACGCCGTGACCGGGGATGAGGGGCAGTTCGATGAGGGACTTGAGATTGAACCCGGTCACGGTTGTCCGCCTGTCCGCCTCTGGACGGCGGCCATCGACGCAAGGAGTGAAAACGCCCAGGCGACCGTACGGCTCCGGAAAATGTACTGCCGCCTGACCATCCGCCTGACGGGTACGCCCGCATCACGCCCTTACCGATTCGTGCTCGAAGGAGGTGTATCCGGTTATGACACAAGCGGTTACCCCGTACCGGGATTCTTTCGTTGCAGGCCGGATCCTTCACCAGGACAGGCAGGGAAAACGGACTGGACCGCCTGTCTCCCCCGCCAGAGGGATGATTCACTGCTCCTGAATATCTGCGATATAAACGCCGGCGAAGAGACGCCGCCCCTCCGGACTTTCGCCCTCGGCCAAATCATCGCGGCCGCCGGCTATGACTGGACCGCTCCCGACCTGGAAGACCTGACGCTGGACCTTGACTTCGCCGCCTCAACCCTCATCCTCGGCACCGACCGCTGGACCCGTACTCTCTCTTTTGAAATCATCTTATAATAGAAAAATATCAACAAAAATTGTCTTTTCATAGAAATATTTCTATATTTGCATGAAATCAAAAGAACTACACAGGCTCATCCGGGCAGAGGGTTGGGACACCGTCCGGCAGAATGGCAGCCATATCATTTACAGGAAAAACGGAAAGACCATCGCCATACCTTTTCACGGAGGGAAAGAAGAACGACCCGGTTTGGCCCCAAAAATCATGAAGATCATCGACCAAGAGAACAATGGAAAGAGTTAATGTTTTGATATCCAGAGCCGATGACGGATTCTACACGCTCTACTGCGAAGACAGTCCCCTTCTTTTTGGATCCGGGGAGACTGTGGAACAGGCCATGGATGAACTGAAAGAAACCCTCCGCATCTACCGGGAGGAAATCGGCAAGGATGAAGCTTTCGTTTATCCGGAATGGATGGACCGCCCCTATGAATTCAATGTCCGATGGGATGTCAGGGCCCTTTTGGAGTATTACATGGGCATCATCACGCCGACTGCACTGGGACGGATTTCCGGCATCCATCCGAAACAACTCTGGTCCTATCTGCATGGGAAAACACGCCCCAGGAAGAAGCAGGTGGAAAAAATCGAGTCCTCCCTCCATAAACTGGGGGAAGAACTCTGCAAACTGTCTTTCTCCGGCAAATAAGCCGGAAAACGCGCCTAGAAATAACTCACGGTCTTCTGCTCGACGGCGGAGAGAAGCTGGTTCGCAAGCCGGCTGACGCCGAAGCGGAAGAGGTCCTTTGAAAGCCAGTCCTTGCCGAGGATGGAAGAGACGATGGAATAGTAGCAGACAGCGTCCATGGCGGAAGAGATGCCGCCGGCGGCCTTGAAGCCGACCTTGCGGCCGGTCTGCTCATAGAACTTCTTGATGCATTCGCACATCACATAGGCGGCGACAGGCGTCGCATTGACCTCGACCTTGCCGGTGGAGGTCTTGATGAAGTCGGCGCCGTTCTCCATGGCAAGGAAGGAAGCCTCGGCAATCCGTTCATGGGTCACGAGCAGACCCGTCTCCAAGATGACCTTCAAGACGACCTTCCGGCCGGCGGCGGCCTTGTCGATGCAGGCGCGGGAGGCGGCGATTTCAGCGCCGGCCGTCGCGTAGTCACCCGTCAGGAAGGAGTTGAGGGCCAGGACGATGTCAATCTCGTCCGCCCCCTGCTTCACGGCCATTTCGATTTCATGGAGCTTCACCTCGAGGAAACTCTGGGAAGTCGGGAAGCAGCCGGCGACCGTCGTGACATGGAGGGCCGGGTTATGCCGGTGCTCCTTGACCACGGAAGCGAAGTTGGGATAGACGCAGACGGAGGCCGGGAGCGGATAATCCGGATAGTCCACGGCGAAGGAATTGACCTTCTCCACAAGCTTGGCGACCGAAGCGGGGGTATCCTTCGGGCTCAGGGTGGTCAGGTCCATCAGGGAGAAGCACTCCTTGAGCACGTCGTTGGAAACGACATTGTCAAGGTTCGAAGCGATGAGTTCGAGATGGCGGGCGATCGCCTCTCGGTCCGGAGCATAGCCGTACTTGGTCGAGATATTTGTCATAATCAATGAATTATCCTTTTATCTGTATCGTAAAACCTTCGTCGATGAGCGGCTGTACCAGCGCACGCATCTCCTCCGGCGTATATTTTTCCAATCCCTGCTGCGGCGTCTCCCGGTCCAGGGTGTAAACCATCACCTCACGCGGCCGCAGGCGGCGGACGATGTCCATCCAGGGACCCACCCACGTTTCCGTCCGAAAATCGGGCGCCTTGAGGAACATCGTCTGCAGGACGAATGCGCCCTCGAAGCGGGCAAGGTCTTCCACGATATCCGCCACGTGGTACTCCCCTGCGGGCTGGTTGATCATGGCCGCTGCGGCATCGGTCGGCGCATCCAGCTTGAGGATGGGATTGTCCACCTTCCGGAGCGCTTCGAAAACGCCGGGGCGGCGAAGCCGCGTCGCATTGGAAAGGACGGAGACCTTTGCCGCAGGGTACCAGGCATCCCTGAGGGCCAGGGTGATATCAATGACCGCCGGAAAATCCGGGTTGAGCGTCGGTTCGCCGTCTCCGCTGAAGGTAATCGAGTCGATCGGCGTCCCGGCGGCACGGCACTCCTGCAGTTTGGCCGAAAGCGCGGCGCGGAGTTCTTCCGCGGTGGGCATCCGCCTGTCTTCCCTTCCATCCCGGTTCCAGCCGCACTCACAGTAAATGCAGTCAAAATTACAAATTTTTCCTTTCTCCGGCAAGAGATTGATGCCCAGAGATGCGCCCAGCCGGCGGCTGAAGATGGGTCCGAAGACGATTTTTTCCCGCAGCATCGCTAGAGAAGGCGTTTGGAACGACTGGCGGCGGTCAGTCCGCCCCGGTCGTCGAGTTGATCCAACAGCACAAGCCCGGGCTTCCGGCCGGCTTCCAGGGCACCCAGTTCCGGACGGGACAGGAACTCCGCGCCGTTCCGGCAGGCCCAGGTCAGCAGTTCACCCAGCGGGATTTCCGGGAAATGGTGCTGGAGGCAGTACAGCTCCGCGACAATGTCCAGATCGTCGTTGCTGGAAAGGGAGTCGGTCCCGACACAGAGCTTCAAGCCATTCTCCCGCATCAGCCCGACCGGAGGCAAGGCATTGTGGATGAACAGGTTCGAAAGCGGGCAGAGGGCGACATACGGATGGCGCATCGCCGCCTTGACGGCATCGATGCCTTCCTGGTCCATGCAGACTTCATGGACCAGCAGGATATGGGCATCGTAAGGAGCCGGACGGGCGGCTTTCAGCCGGTCGATAAAATAGAGCAGGGAGGAGCGACCCGTCACAGGCGGCACACTCATCCCGGCGGCCTTGCGGTTTTCCCACATCGGCCCGCGGCCGTATTTCAGCATGTCCTCCTCCTCGTCCGTTTCCTCGCTGTGGAAGGAAAGGAAACCGGCCTCCATTGCCGCAGCGCTGGCGGCAGTGACGAGTTCGGGACTCATCGTATAGCAGGCATGCGGCGTCGGCGCGGCATCCAGTCCGAAGGACGCCGCATCACGCTGCAACGCGCGGACACCGGCCATGACGGCAGGGCAGTCTTCCGGCTCAGTACCAAATACTTCCAGGAAGGTCCGCGTGTACATCGGATGCGCCGCCTTGATGCCGAAGGAGTCGGCGCCATTGGAAATGTCCGCCATCGCGGAAACGCCCCGCTCCCACATCAGGTCCATGGCATCACGCAGGTCACGGCGTTTCTCTTCCGGCGATTTCGTATCCCGCAGGGCGTTGATCTGGTCGATGAAACCGGCCATCCCCGTTCCTTTCCGGAACAGGCCCTTCATGGAGGACAACTCCACATGGCAATGGGCGTTGACAAAGCCGGGGACAAGCGCCCCGTCGTGGAAACAGGGTTCCGACGACGGGTCGTCGCAGCGGCCGGTCCGGAGGACCTCCCCTTCCGCGCCGAACTCAACGAACCCGTTTTCAATCGGTTCCGGGTCCGTCAAGGGATAGACGTAGCGGGCAGCAAAGCGTTTCATTCGTCAACGGGTTCTATTGCTTCCTGGAAGATTTCCGGCCGCGGATGGGGACGCCGGACGGGGACGCGGCCCACGAAGACCTCGCCCGAATCCGTGACCTCCCGCATGATGTCATGCGTCTTGGCCAGCGAATCGAGCTGGAGGGAATCCGCAAGAGCGAGCGAATCCACGGCGAGGGTATCGCGCAGGAGGGTATCGCTCCAGACGATCATCCGCGGTCCCTCATACACCGTATCGGACGAGAAATCGGCCAGACGGAGCCGGAACAGCGAATCGACAATCACGCGGGGCCGGCCGGCATAGGTCTTCCGGAACGTGGCCAGCAGGCTGTCCGCCACGCTGACGCGCCCGAGATGCAGCCCGGAGAGATAGTCTTCCTTATCGATCTGCTTCTGGATGACCTGGCGCTCTTTGTCGAGTTTCCGGGAGACACCGCGCAGCAGTTTCGCATACCGGTCCGGATCCCGGAGATAGTATTCCTGGCTCCTGAGATAGTCGTCGGTCGAATAACCGTGCCGCTTGAAAATGGGTTCATACACGAGCAGCGTGTCGGCCGTCCGGTTGACGGACGGATTCTCCCGCAGCCACTGGTCCGTGAGGAACATTTCGACATAGATGTCGGACAGTTTGCCACGCGGAATCACCCGCGGCCCGCAGGAGGCCGCGAGCGCCGCGGCAATCGCGAGCGCAAGGACGGTATGCCGGAAACCCTTCATCAGCGGAGGACGGCGCCGAAACCGTTCTCGAAGGTCGCCAGGACCTTGCCCATCACATTCTCCACCTCCGCGTCCGTCAGGGTCCGCTCCGGATCCTGGAGGACGAAATTCAAGGCATACTGCTTCTTGCCGGCAGGAATCTTGTCGCCGCGGTAAACGTCGAACAGGGAGACCTGGCGGATCAGTTTCTTGCCCGCACGGAGGGCGCTCTTCTCGAGATCGGCATAGCTGACCGACTCGTCCAGCAGCAGCGCCAGGTCGCGGCGGACCTCCGGGAACTTCGGCATCTCCTTGAAACTGAACTTGTCCCGCTTCACGAGGGCGAAGAAGACCTGCCAGTTGATTTCCGCGGCGAAGACCGGCTGCTTGATGCCGAAACGCCTGGCCAGGACCGGATTGACCGTTCCGACCGTCGCGAGGACCTTCGGTTCCTTGCCCGGGAGGCTGTAAACAAGGCCTTCCGCGAAGACATCCGACGGGGCGGCGGCCGTCTGCAGGGTGGACGGATCGATGCGGTAGCGCTTCATCAGCAGTTCCACATAGCCCTTGAGCTGGAAGAAATCGCTCTTGAGGGCCGGCGTGCGCCAGACCTTGTCGGGCGTGCCGGTCAGGAAGAGCGCGAAATTCTGATGCTCCTCATAACCCTCGAGCTTGGTCCCGTCCTTCTCCGGAAGGCGCTGATAGACAGAGCCGTATTCAAACGTACGCAGGGAGGTGACCTGCCGGTTGATGTTGTAGGCGATGACCTCCAGACCGTTCAGGACAAGGGTCTGGCGCATCACGTTCAGGTCGGAGGACAGCGGGTTGACGATATGGACGCAGCGCTCCGCCGGCCAGGTTTCGAGCCGGGTATAATACTCTTCCTTCGTCAGGGAGTTGTTCATCGTCTCGACGAAGCCGTTGGCGGCGAGGAAGTTGGAGATGTTGTTCCGGATCGCTTCCGGCTCCGGGGACGGCGTCGCATTCACCGACATCCGGAGATTGTCCGGAAGCTCGATGTTGTTGTAGCCGTAGATGCGGAGGATTTCCTCCACGACGTCGCACTCGCGGTACACATCGACCATATAGGTCGGCGCCGCGACAACAGCGCCGCCTTCGCGTTTTTCAACAAACTGATAATTAAGCGCTTCCAGGATCTTTTCGATGGTCGCGTGCCCGATGGCCTTGCCGATGAAGCGCTCGATCCGGGCATAGTCCAGTTCAATCCGCTTGCGGCCGATTGGCTGCGGATAGACCTCGCGGACCTTTCCGACGACTTCGCCGCCGGCCAGTTCCCGGATCAGGAGGGCGGCCCGCTTGGCGCCCCAGAGGGCCGCTTCCGGATCGGCGCCGCGTTCAAAGCGGTAGGAAGCGTCGGTGGAAAGCTGCTGGCGCTTGGCCGTCTTGCGGACGGAGGCCGGATCGAAGTAGGCGCCCTCGATGAAGACATTGACCGTCGCGTCCGTCACGCCGGACTCGTCACCGCCGAAAACGCCGGCGATGCACATCGGGCCCTCGGCATCGGCGATGACCATGTCGGTCGCGTCGAGTTTCCGCTCGATGCCGTCGAGGGTCACGATCTTCTCGTCCTGGGCCGCGCGGCGCACGATGACCTTGCCGCCGCGGATCCTGTCTGCGTCGAAGGTATGGAGCGGCTGGCCAATTTCATAAAGGACGAAGTTGGAGATGTCGACGACGTTGTTGATCGGGCGGAGCCCCACCGCCAGGAGCCGCTTCTGCAGCCATTCCGGGGACGGAGCGACTTTCACCCCCTTGACCGTGATGCCGACATACCGGGGAGCACCCTCATTGTCAAGGACTTCCACCGGCATGGATTCACCCTCCCCTTCCGCAAAGGCCTCGACGGACGGGATGCGGAACTCGCAGGGGATATCGCGGGATTTGAGGTAGGCATACAGGTCGCGGGCGACGCCGATATGGGAGGCGCCGTCGATGCGGTTGGCCGTGAACTCGATCTCGATGGCGGCGTCCTCGGCGAGATGGAGATACTCCTTGGCAGGGGTGCCGACGACCGCCTCCGGCTCCAGGACCATGATGCCGTCATGGCTGGACCCGATGCCGAGCTCGTCCTCCGCGCAGATCATGCCGAAGGACTCCACGCCGCGGATCTTGGACTTCTTGATCTTGAAATCGCCGGGCAGCACCGTCCCGAGGCGGGCGAAGAGGACCTTCTGTCCGGCGGCCACGTTCGGGGCGCCGCAGACCACGGTCACGGGCTCCGGAGAGCCGTCGTTGACCGTCGTAATGTGCAGATGGTCGGAGTCGGGATGGGCCTCGCAGGTCAGGACCTCGGCGACGACGACACCGGCCAGTCCGCCCGGGATCTCCTCCTGGACGCTGACGGAATCCACTTCAAGACCGATGGAGGTGATGGCCTCGGCCATCGCTTCCGGAGTAAGGTCACATGCGAGATACGTTTTGAGCCAGTTGTACGAAATCTTCATATCTATTTATTTTTCAATATCTTCCTTGGAGAAAAGGGATTGGACGAACGCCCGTTTGTCGAAGACCTTGAGGTCGTCAACGCCTTCGCCGATGCCGATGAACTTGATGGGGAAACGGAACTGGTCCACGATGCCGACCACGACGCCGCCCTTGGCGGAACCGTCGAGTTTCGTCACGGCCAGGGCCGTCACATCCGTGGCTTTGGAGAATTCCTTGGCCTGGACAAAGGCATTCTGTCCGGTCGAGCCGTCCAGTACGAGCAGGACCTCGTGGGGGCCGTCCGGGACGACCTTGCGGATGACATTGCGGATCTTGGTCAGCTCATTCATCAGGTCGATGCGGTTGTGGAGACGGCCGGCCGTGTCAATGAGCACGACATCGGCGCCCTTGGCGACGGCGGAGCGGACGGAGTCATAGGCGACGGACGCCGGGTCGGAGCCCATCTCCTGCTTGACGATATCGACCCCCGCGCGCTCGGCCCAGATGGTCAGCTGCTCGACCGCGGCGGCCCGGAAGGTGTCGGCCGCGCCGACGACGACTTTCTTGCCGCGGGCGCGCAGCATGGAGGCCAGCTTGCCGATGGTCGTCGTCTTGCCGACGCCGTTGACCCCGACGACCAGCACCACGTAGGGCTTCTTCGAGAAATCGAAGGGGACGACGGGCGCATCCTCCGCATCGGACGCACTGACATTCAAGAGCTTCGCAATCTCATCCCGCAGGATGTCCACCAGCTCGTCCATGGACATGTACTTGTCCTTTTCGACGCGGTCCTCCAGGTTCTCGATGAGCTTGAGGGTCGTTTCCACACCCATGTCCGAAGACAGGAGCGCCTCTTCGATGGCGTCCAGCACGTCCTCGTCCACCCGGGATTTGCCCACGATGGCCCGCGAGAGCTTCTGGAAGAAGTTCTGGTTGGTCTTTTTGAAGCCTTTGTCAAAGAGTCCCATTTCTGCAAGTTTCGTATCTTGCAAATATAGTCATTTTATTTGGTTCCTGCATGTAAAAAACAGCCCGTCCGGAAAGGACAGGCTGTCTTTTTTCAGCGTAAGGCCGGAAGGACTTACTTCTTCGTGAAGAATTCCTTCTCCTTGCCTTCTTCGACGAGCTGCTCCACGAAGACGTAGGCGCCGGTCTTGGGAGACTTGTCCATGCGGATGACCTTGACCATGTGCTTGGCACCGGCCTTGGCGTCGAACGTTGCGACTGCTTTCTTTGCCATATTCTAATCTCCTATGCTTTACTTGATCTCACGGTGGAGGGTAACCTTCTTGAGGAACGGGTTGTATTTCATCCGCTCAAGACGCTCCGGCGTGTTCTTCTTGTTCTTGGTGGTGATGTAACGGGACATGCCAGGGACTCCGCTGGCCTTCTGCTCGGTGCATTCGAGGATGACCTGCACCCTGTTTCCTTTCGCTTTCTTTGCCATAACTAAACTGAATTAAACAAGGTCAACGTATCCTTTGCTCTGGGCATCCCGGAGGACGGCGTCGAGGCCGTTCTTCTCAATGATGCGCATCCCCTTGCAGGAGACTCTGAGGGTGATGTACCGCTGCTCGGCCTCGGACCAGAAACGCTTGGTCTTGAGGTTGAGATCGAAGGTACGCTTGGTGTGGCGCTTGGAGTGGGAGACATTGCTGCCCACCATGCGCTTTCTGCCGGTAACTTGACAAACCTTTGACATAATATTTTCTTTTTTACTTTGTTACTGTTTTTCGGGGCTACAGGAACTTGAAGAACCTGCGCCACCGGATGTTGTGCGGGAACTTGCGGTTCCCGTCGGTGGAGAGCCAGATCACGGCCGGTCGCCCGACGATGTGATCCTCAGGAACGAATCCCCAGTATCTGGAATCCAGGGAATTGTGCCTGTTGTCTCCCATCATGAAATAATAATCCTGCTTGAAAGTATAGCTTTCCGCCTTCTCCCCGTTGATGAAGATGCCGTCGGCATTCACCGTCAGGTCGTTGTGCTCATAATCCCGGATGATGCGCTCGTAGAGCGGGAGGCTGTCCGCATCGAGGGCGACCGTGGCGCCTTTCTCCGGAATCCAGAGCGGGCCGTAGAAGTCGCGGGTCCAATGCGTCCTGTCCGTAAACGGGAACAGGTAAAGGTAGCTCTCCTGCATGTACGGGTAGGTATCCAGGTTGGGCTTCACGTCCACGACGTTGGAAAGACCCTTGACCCGCTCGAGCATGGCTGCCGTGAGCGGCATCGCCGGATAACCCGGCAGACGGGAATCGAAGAACAGTTCCCCAGTATTGAGGTTCAGTTCATCGAGGATCCGCGCATTGATCTTGTGGCCGTCGGTGACGACCCGGTAGCTCAACTGGAGGCCGGGATAGGTCTCCTGCTGCTCCCCGTTGACCCAGACGAGACCGTCGCGGACGGTCAGGGTATCGCCCGGGATGGCGACGCAACGCTTGACATAATGGTCCTTCTTGTCGGTGGGACGGACGATGACCGGGCCGAGCCTGGACAGCGTATAGTCCCTTCCGGAGGTACGGACCCAAGCGTAATAGTCCTCGGCCGGAGCCTTGGTGAGGACCGTGTCGCCGTTCGGAAAGTTGAAGACGACGCAGTCGCCCCGCTGCACTTTCCGGAAGCCTTTGAGGCGCCGGTAGTCACTGTGGATCAGGGTCGAATAGGACTCCTTTCCGAAGATGACGTTGTGGGTGAAGGGGATGGTCAGCGGCGTCTCGGGGATCTTCGGACCGTAAGCGAGCTTGCTGACGAAGAGCCGGTCCCCCGTATAGAGGGAACTCTCCATCGAGGAGGACGGAATCTTGAAAGCCTGGAAGAAGAAGATATTGATGAAGGTCACGACGATCACCGCGAAGATGATGGCGTCGAGCCAGTCGAGCCACGCGTTGTGCTTCTCCCCCTCCTTGTACTCTTTTTTCCAGAAGAGCCATTTCACCTTCTTGGTGATGAGGAGGTCGAAGATCACGACGAGGCCCAGCAGCCACCAGTAATTCCCCAACCAGATGACCCACGCAACATAGAGCAGGGCCCAGAAGCCCAGCTTGAACCAGCGGTTGCGAAGGATTTCTTTCAAGCTCATGAGAGGCACTTGCTACTTGACGGAGTTGATAATCGCCTCAAATGCCTGGGGATTGTTCATAGCAAGGTCTGCCAGCACTTTCCGGTTGAGACCGATGTTCTGCTTGGCGATACGGCCCATGAACTGGGAATAGGACATCCCGTACTGACGGGCGGCAGCGTTGATACGCTGGATCCAGAGGGAGCGGAACTCTCTCTTCTTCGCTTTTCTGTCACGGTAGGCATAGGTGAGACCTTTTTCGTAGGTGTTCTTTGCAACCGTCCAGACGTTCTTCCTGGAAAGGAAATTGCCGCGGGTTTTGCTGAGAATCTTCTTGCGGCGTGCCCTTGAGGCAACTGAGTTAACTGATCTAGGCATAAATTTTTTTACTTTTTGGAGGCAGTGGCTTCGCGGGGGAAGCGCTTTCGGACTGCATTCCAGTTAAACAAATAAGTGTTAGAGGACCAGCATTTCTTTGACGCGCTTGATATCGACATCGTCGAGGATGGCGAAATGATCAAGGTTTCTTTTCTGCTTCTTGGTCTTCTTCGTGAGGATGTGGCTGTGGTAAGCGTGCTTCCTCTTGATCTTTCCCGATCCGGTAAGCGTGAAGCGCTTTTTGGCACCGGAGTTGGTTTTGAGCTTTGCCATTGTGTTAAACAATTAATAATTATACATTTCCGCACACAGGCGGACTATTTTTTCTTCTGCGGAGCAAGCATCATGCTCATCCGCTTGCCCTCGAGGACCGGCATGCTCTCGGCGCGCCCGAACTCCTCCAGCTCCACCGCGAAGCGGAGCAGCTGCTTCTTTCCCTGCTCGGCGAACTGGATCGACCGGCCGCGGAAGAAGATGGAGGCCTTGACCTTGGAGCCCTCCTGGAGGAACTCCTGGGCATGCTTGAGCTTGAACTGGAAATCGTGCTCGTCCGTGTTGGGGCCGAAGCGGATTTCCTTGATCACGACCTTGGCGGCGTTGGCCTTCATTTCCTTGGCCCGCTTCCGCTGCTGGTAGAGATACTTCTGGTAATCGAGGATCTTGCATACGGGAGGCTCGGCCTTGGCGCTGATCTCCACAAGATCCAGTTCCAACTCCTCGGCCATGGCAAGGGCCTTGGCGAGCGGATAAACGCCCTGTTCGGCGATGTTCTCGCCGACAAGCCGGACCTGCGGGGCGGTGATTTCCTCGTTGATCCGAAGTTCGTTCTCATCCTTCTTCACTCCGTTGGAGCGGTTGGCATTGGGTTTGGGTCTGGGGCCCGCGGGCCTCGGTCTGTACGGTGCAGCGATAAGTCTGTCCTCCTGTTTAATTAATTAATATACATATGTTTACTGGGCCAGTTCCTCGGCAACAGCAGCCCGGATGTACTGTACCAGGCCTTCCACTGTCATCGATCCCTGATCCACAGCGTCCCTTCGGACCGAAACGGTGCCGTCGGCGGCTTCTTTCTCGCCGACAATCACCTGAACGGGGACCCTCTTCAAAGAGGTCTCGCGGATCCTCTTTCCGAGCGTCTCGTTCCGGTCGTCTATGGAAGCGCGAATTTCGGAATTATTCAGCAGATTTACAACTTTTTTCGCATAATCTGCGTATTTTTCGCTCACTGGCAGCACTTTAACCTGATCGGGATGGAGCCAGAGGGGCAGATGGCCGGCCGTGTGCTCGAGCAGGACGGCGACGAAACGCTCGAGGGAACCGAAGGGCGCGCGGTGGATCATCACCGGACGCTTCTTGGTCCCGTCGGAATCGACATACTCCAGTTCGAAGCGCTCCGGAAGGTTATAGTCCACCTGGATCGTGCCGAGCTGCCAGCTGCGGCCGATGGCATCCTTGACCATGAAGTCGAGCTTCGGGCCGTAGAAGGCCGCTTCGCCGGTCTCGACGACATAGGGAAGCCCCTTCTTCTTCGCGGCTTCGATAATGCCGGCCTCGGCCTTCTCCCAGTTCTCGTCGGAACCGATGTACTTGGTCGGATTCTTCGGGTCGCGCAGGGATACCTGGGCCGTATATTTCTCGAAATGAAGCGTTTTGAACACGTACAGGATCAGGTCGATGACCTTCTCGAACTCTTCCTGGAGCTGGTCCGGGCGGCAGAAAAGGTGGGCGTCGTCCTGGGTGAAGCCACGGACACGTGTCAGGCCGTGCAGTTCACCGCTCTGCTCATAACGATAGACCGTACCGAACTCGGCATAACGGAGCGGAAGGTCCTTGTAGGAATGCGGCGCGCTGCGGTAGATCTCGCAGTGATGCGGGCAGTTCATCGGCTTGAGCATGAACTCTTCGCCTTCCTGCGGGGTGTGGATCGGCTGGAAGGAATCCTTGCCGTACTTGGCATAGTGGCCGGAGGTCACATAGAGTTCCTTGCCGCCGATATGCGGGGTCACCACCGGGAGATAGCCGTATTCGGCCTGTTTCTTCCGGAGGAAATTCTCGAGCGTATTGCGGAGGGCGGCGCCGCGCGGAAGCCACAGGGGCAGGCCCGGGCCAACCCGCTGCGAGAAGGTGAACAGCTCCATGTCCTTGCCGATCTTGCGGTGGTCCCGCTTCTTGGCCTCTTCCAGGACCTGGAGGTATTCATCGAGCATCTTCTGTTTCGGGAAGGTGATGCCATAGACGCGCGTCAGCTGCTGGCGCGTCTCGTCGCCGCGCCAATACGCACCGGCGAGGGACATGATCTTGACGGCCTTGATGACCTCGGTGTTGCGCAGGTGCGGTCCGCGGCAGAGGTCGGTGAAATGGCCGTTGGTATAATAGGTAATGGTGCCGTCTTCCAGTTCGGAAATCAGTTCCTGCTTGTACTGGTCGCCCTTTTCGGTGAAATAGGCCATCGCGTCGGCCTTGGAGACCTCCTTGCGGACGAAGTCCTCCTTGCCGCGTGCCAGCTCGAGCATTTTTTTCTCGATGGCGGTGAAATCGGCGTCCGTCAGGGTGCGGCCGTTCATGTCGATGTCGTAATAGAAGCCGTTCTCGACGGCGGGACCGATGCCGAATTTCACGCCCGGGAACAGGGCCTCGAGGGCTTCGGCCATCAGGTGGGAGGAGGAGTGCCAGAAGACCTTCTTGCCTTCTTCGTCTTCCCATTTGAGGAGCCTGACCGTCACATCTTCTTCTATGGGGCGGAGCAGGTCGATGGTGGTTCCCTTCGCGGCCTCGGGCTCGCCCGGCTTCTTCACTGATACGGCCAGTACGTCTGCTGCGAGCCGCGGGCTGATGGACATGGCGATGTCATAGCCCGTCACTCCCTTTTCATAGGTCCTGACGCTGCCGTCGGGGAACGTGATGTTAATCATCATAGCTGTGGTTTCGTTTTTTTGTTCAACAAGTGTATTACATACCAAGTCTTTAACTTGCATCCGGCAAAGATAGCGTTTTTCGGCGATTTTTCCTATCTTTGTATCCGATGGACGAAAAAGAAAGAAACAGGCTGATCTGGAAACGGGCCTCCGAACGGGGCGCGCTGCTCGGCGGGCTATCCGCCGTGTGCCTGGTATTGAAGCAGCTTGCCGCCTCCTCCGGGATCCAGCTGCTGGAAGCCGGCGGCGGCATCATCCTCTGGCTGGTCGAATTCTTCGGATGCATCCTGATCCTCCGCGACGCGATGAAGCGGCAGGAGGCGGACCTGCCCGACGTGACGGGCCGGGACAGCTACATGCTCGGCCGGCGGATGTGCATCTTTTCCTCGTTCATCCTCGCCTCGGCGGTCGTCGCCCTGGTATTATATGTCCCCGACAATATCTTCTCGGCCTCCTTCGCCCAGGCATCCGAGACCTATGCTTCGGCCCTCGGTGCCGACGCAAGGGCGGCCCTCGAAGGCATTGATATCGCCGACAGGCCCGGCGTCCTCTTCTTCTCGCAGTTCCTCTATGCCTGGCTGTATGGCTGCATCGTTTCCTCCATCCTGGCCCGCAACATCCCGCGCGACCCGCGCATCCAGCAGATGATGGATGAACTGGACCGCCGCATGGGAAAGAATTCCGACGAGCGGAACAACAACACTCCTGACGAGCAATAGCTTATGGACCTTTCGATCATCGTACCCCTCTACAATGAACGGGAATCCCTTCCCGAACTCATCTCCCGCATCCGCGACATGGCGGCCGGACAGGGCTATTCCTATGAAGTCCTCCTGATCGACGACGGTTCCACCGACGGTTCCTGGGATGTCGTCCGGGAACTTGCCGCCGCCGATTCCACCGTCCACGGCATCTCCTTCCGCCGCAATTATGGCAAGTCCGCCGCCCTCTACGAAGGCTTCGCCGCCGCACAGGGGAATGTCGTCGTCACGATGGACGCCGACCTCCAGGATGCACCCGAAGAAATCCCCGAGATGGTCCGGATGGTCGTGGAAGACGGCTTCGACGTCGTCTCCGGCTGGAAGCAGCACCGCCAGGACAACAAACTGACCAAGAACCTCCCGTCCAAACTTTACAACTGGACGGCGCGCAAAGTCACCGGGATCAGACTCCACGACATGAACTGCGGCCTCAAGGCCTACCGCAAGGAAGTCGTCAAGAGCATCGAGGTCTATGGCGAGATGCACCGCTACATCCCCTACCTGGCGAAGAATGCCGGCTACGGCAGGATCACGGAGAAGCCGGTCCACCATGAAAAGCGCAAATACGGCGTCTCGAAATTCGGCATGGAACGCTTTGTCAACGGCTTCCTCGACCTGATGTCCCTCTGGTTCCTCTCCAAGTTCGGCAAGAAGCCGATGCACTTCTTCGGAACCAGCGGTATCCTGATGTTCCTCATCGGCGGCATCATGACCGTCTGGATCATCGCCGCCAAGCTTGTCCACCAGGCCCAGGGCGTCCGCTTCCGCGCCGTCACGGACCAGCCCCTCTTCTACCTGGCCCTCCTCGCCGTCATCCTCGGCGTCCTCCTCTTCCTCGCCGGCTTCCTCGGCGAAATGATCTCCCGCTCCGCCCCCACCCGCAACGACTACAACGTCAAGGACCGGCTGTAGGGCAGCAGCAGCAGCAAAAGCAAAAGCAACAGCATCAGCGTAAACGCAGCATCAGCGTAAGCAACAGCATCAGCGTAAGCAACAGCATCAGCGTAAGCAACAGCATCAGCGTAAGCAACAGCATCAGCGCAGCATCACGCCATCCGCACTGTCTTCAAAACTTCGAAGCAGGATGCGGCCGGGCAGTCCTTTTTGCGCCGGGACAGGTCGCTGCAGTGCAGGGCCGTACTTGACGAGGGATTGGTTTCAGCTGGTCCGTCCTGTTTTGCTACAGGACAGGTTGCTGCAGTGCCGTCCTGTTTTGCTCCGGGACAGGGCTCCAGAGTCAGAAAGAATTCCTCCGGAGTCCTATCCCTGCGCCACCGGACGACCCGACATCCCTTTCAAACAGGACTGGCCAGAATTGGCCGTGGCGGATAAGCGTCTTGTTAGCAGCTATTTCCCACAAAGAGCCCCCTAAAAAGAGGTGGGGCTCTCATGCTTTATCACTTGATTTGCCGGTGTTTACCTGCCACGGCTGGGGACAAAGAGTCGGCAGACGGAGGGTGGCGGCGGATATTAAGGGGAACGGTTACAGAGGAGCCCGGGGAAAGGGGTGTTCCGCCAGGACGGCCGGCGTGTGTTTG
>JAEEVC010000006.1 GCA_016287075.1 Bacteroidales bacterium
GAGGGTGCCGCGGAGCCGGTTGACAACAAGCGTGGTAAGCGCCTCGCCATCAACATCTTCCGCAATGATCATCAGGGAACGGCCTTCCCGGGCGATGGGCTCGAGAAGCGGCAGCAGGTCCTTCATCAGGGAGATCTTCTTGTCGGTCACCAGGATATAGGCGTCGTCCAGGACGGCCTCCATCTTGTCCCCGTTGGTCATGAAATACGGGCTGATGTAGCCGCGGTCGAACTGCATGCCTTCGACCACCTTGACCTCGGTCTCGGTGCCCTTGGCCTCCTCGACGGTGATGACGCCGTCCTTCTTGACCTTGGCCATCGCATCGGCGATCAACTTGCCGATGTAGGCGTCGTTGTTGGCGGAGACGGTGCCGACCTGCTCGATCTTCGAATAGTCCTCACCGACCTCCTGGCTCTGCTTCTTGAGATCCGCGACCACGGCGGCGACAGCCTTGTCGATGCCGCGCTTGAGGTCCATCGGATTGGCGCCGGCCGCGACGTTCTTCAGGCCGACATTGATGATGGCCTGGGCGAGGACCGTGGCGGTCGTGGTGCCGTCACCGGCCTGGTCGTTGGTCTTGGAAGCGACTTCCTTGACCATCTGGGCGCCCATGTTCTCGTACTGGTCCTCCAGTTCAACTTCCTTCGCGACGGTCACGCCGTCCTTGGTCACCTGGGGCGCACCGAACTTCTTCGCAATGACCACATTGCGGCCTTTCGGGCCGAGGGTCACCTTCACGGCGTTGGCCAGCGCATCGGCGCCGCTCTTCATCGCGCCGCGTACATCGGTATTGAATTTGATTTCCTTTGCCATAATGATTCCTCCTTACTGGATTAAAGGACAGCCAGGATGTCCGACTGCTTGACAATGAGGTACTTCTTGTCGTCCACGGTCACCTCGGTACCCGCATATTTGCCATAGAGAACGCTCTCGCCGACGGCGACTTCCATCGGTTCGTCCTTCTTGCCGGGGCCGACGGCGACGACGGTCCCCTGCTGGGGTTTCTCCTTGGCGGTATCCGGAATGTAAAGGCCTCCGGCGGTCTTGGTCTCAGCCTCTTTGGGCTCGATGAGAACTCTGTCTCCAAGTGGTCTGATCATATTGTTGGTGTTTTTGTTGGTTTCATGCCGCCGGGAATATGGCAAGCGGCGTGCCAAGGAGCACGCCGCTGACATTTTGTCATGTCCGGGGAAATCCTACCGGACCGAGAACTCGTAAACCGTGGTCTGGGTGTAGTCCTCGTCGGGATACAGGAGGATGTCCGTGAAGTCCGGATGGTTCATGCTGTCGGGGAATTTCTGGGCTTCGAGCACGAAGGAACTGCGGAAGCCGAGCGGCTTGCCCCGCTTGCCGATGGTGGTCGCCCCGTCGAAGAAATTGCCGCTGTACATCTGCATGCCGGGCTGGTCGGTCGAAACGGTGAGCATACGGCCGCTCTCCGGCTCATAGACCGTCACGACCTCGCGGAGCGTACCCGCCTCGCCGTTGAGCACCCAGTTGTGGTCATAGCCGTTGGCGCAGGCGATCTGGGGATCGTCCGCGGCGATCATCTCGCCGATGGCATGCTCCTGGCGGAAGTCGAACGGCGTATCCTCGACCGGCAGGATTTCGCCCGTCGGAATGGACAGCGAATCGATCGGGGTGTAGGCGTCGGCGTCGATCCACATCAGGTGACCCTCGATGGAGCCGGCATCCTCGCCCGCAAGGTTGAAGAAGGAGTGGTGGGAAAGGTTCACCGGCGTAACCTTGTCTGTATTGGCCAGATAGCGGATAACAAGCTCATTGTGCTCATTGAGCATGTAGAGCAGCGTGACATGGAGGTTGCCCGGGAAGCCGTCCTGCCCGTCGGGGCGGTCGTACTCGAAGATGATGGTGTCGGACGAATAGGTGAAGACGTCCCAGACCACCTTGTCCAGCCCGAATTCACCCCCGTGGAGCGTATTGACCCCGTTGTCGTTCTTCGGGGTCTCGAACACCTCGCCGTCGATCTCGAACGAGGCGCCGCCGATGCGGTTGGCCACCGGACCGACGCAGGCGCCGAGATAACGCTCGCCCGTCGGGTTGACATATTCCGCCAGGGTCTTGTGGCCGGCGACGATGTCGGCGAACTTGCCTTCCCGGTCAGGGGCGAACAGCGAGACGACGCGGGCGCCGTAGTTGGTCACCTGCAGGGTGATGTTCCCGCGGTGAAGGGTATAGAGCTTCACTTCCCTGCCGGCGAGCGAGTCGGCGAAGTTCTTCTCCGGAATGAGCGGAAGACCTTTCTTCTGGCCGCAGGAGGCCAGGACCAGAACGGCAAGAATGCCAATGAGATACTTTTTCATGCGCAGCGTATTTTACCGGCGGTAAAAATACATATTTTCTTCCGAAATGCCAAGAAACGGACCGGCCCGCGGAAATCCCCGCTTTTTTGCTAACTTTGTCCGTTCATTATTTGTAGAAGAAACATGCAGGTCATCAAGAATGCCGAATTCGGCGGCGAACGGCCGCTCTACGCCTCCAGAGACCTCCGGCTGGAGAACATCACCATCCACCCGGGCGAATCCGCCCTCAAGGAATGTGCCCGCATCGAGGCCTATGGCTGCGAGTTCCGCGGCAAATATCCCTTCTGGGAGACGGACGGTTTCACCGTGGAGAACTGCATCTTCCGGGAGGGCGCCCGCGCCGCGCTCTGGTACAGCCGCGACCTCAAGATGCGCGACACCCTCGTCGAGGCGCCGAAGATGTTCCGGGAGATGGAGCACGCCTCCCTGAAGAATGTCCAAATCCCCCATGCCCACGAGACCTTCTGGTTCTGCCGGGATTTCGAGCTGGAGGACGTCGAACTCGCCGAGGGCGACTACCTCTTCCTCCACAGCAGCGACATCCGGATCCGGAACTACCGCCACCAGGGCAATTATGCCTTCCAATACTGCAAGAACGTGGAAATCCGCGACGCCGTCCTCGATTCCAAGGACGCCTTCTGGGAGACGGAGAACGTAACCGTCCATGATTCCGTGCTGAGCGGGGAATACCTCGGCTGGTATGCGAAGAACCTCCGGCTCATCGGCTGCCGCATCGCGGGAACCCAGCCGCTCTGCTACTGCGACGGCCTGGTCCTGGAGAACTGCATCTTCGAGCCGGACGCCGACCTGGCCTTTGAATACTCCCGCGTCAACGCCGGCATCCTCAGCCCCGTCACGAGCGTCAAGAATCCCCGCAGCGGTCGCATCCTCGCCCAGTCCTACGGCGAGGTCATCCTCGACGGCAACATCAAGGCCCCGGCCGACTGCGAGATCAAGACCTGGGACGATCCGGACACGGACCTGGGCATTCCTTCCGAAACCCTGGGATACTGATGGGATACGATTTCGACGCGCTTACCGCCCGAAGGGGGACGGCCAGCGTGAAATGGGACGAATACGGGGAGAACGCCCTCCCGATGTGGGTCGCCGACATGGACTTCCGGGCGGCGCCCGCCATCCTGGACGCCCTGCAGAAACGCCTGGACCACGGCGTTTTCGGGTATGAACTCCTGCCGCAGGCGTACTACGACGCCATCACCGGCTGGTTCGCCCGGCGCCACGGCTGGACCGGCTTCGGCAAGGACGACATCATCCCCACGACCGGCGTCATCCCCGCCTACTCCGCCTGCATCAAGGCCATGTCCTCCCCGGGAGACAAGGTCATCATCCAGTCCCCCTGCTACAACGCCTTCTACCCCGCCATCCGCAACAACAAGTGCCTGGAGAGCCACAATACCCTGGTCTGGGACGGCACGGACTGCACCATCGATTTCGACGACCTGGAGCGGAAGGCAGCCGACCCGCGGGCGACCGTCCTGCTGCTCTGCAACCCGCACAACCCCGCCGGGCGCGTCTGGACCCGGGCGGAACTCGGGCGCATCGGCGACATCTGCCTGCGCAACGGCGTTTTCATCATCTCAGATGAGATCCACTGCGAACTGACCTATCCCGGCCACGACTATACCCCGTTCGGCACGCTGCCGCCGGAAATCGTCCGCCGCAGCGCCACCTGCTGCTCCCCCACCAAGGCCTTCAACATCGCCGGCATCCAGATCGCCAACATCGTCGCGACCGATCCGGAGGTCCGCCGCCGCATCGACCGCGCCATCAATGACAACGAGTGCTGCGACGTCAACGTATTCGGGGCAGCCGCCCTCGTCGCCGCCTACAACGAAAGCGAAGACTGGCTTGACGAACTCCGGAAATACCTGTACGACAATTACCTGACCGTATGTAACTTCCTCCGGGACGAACTCCCGGGCGTGACATGGCCGCCCCTGGAAGGCACCTATCTCATGTGGCTGGACTGCCGGGCGTACAAGCCGGCGTCCGAGCCCGGCGAGGGATTCTCCGCCCGGCTCGCGGACTTCCTCCGCGACCGCGAAGAGGGGCTCGTCCTCTCGACCGGCACCATCTACGGCGCCGCCGGTGAAGGATTCGAACGGCTGAACATCGCCTGTCCACGCACCCGCCTGCTCGAAGGTCTCCGGCGGCTTCGCGACGGCCTTCGCGCCTACGCCGGGCGCGAAAAATAGGAATTAACGGATTTTTGTGTATCTTTGCGCCTTATGATAACACTGCAACTGATTTTGCTGGCACTCTTTTACTGCCTCGCCCCCGCCGGGGTGCTCTGGCTTTGCCGGCGTTACAAGTGGGCCAAGACCATCGGCCCCATCCTCCTGCTCTATTTCCTCGGCGCCATCGTCGCCAACCTCGGCATCTTCCCGCCGCCTGAGACCAATGCGTCGGAAGCCCTGGGAAAGATGCAGAACCTGTTTACGAATGCGATGATCCCGCTGGCCATCCCGATGATGCTCTTCTCCTTCACCTACCGGAAGGGCGAGACGCGCGACCAGGTCATCGCGATGGTGACCGGCCTCATTGCTGTCGTCGTCGCCGTCGCGGCCGGCTACCCGATCTTCGCCGGCCATATTCCCGACGCGCCGAAGGTGGCCGGCATGTACACGGCCTGCCTGACCGGCGGCACCGTCAACATGGCGGCCGTCAGCAAGAGTCTCGGCGCCCCGGACAGCCAGTTCGTGATCCTGAACACCTGCGACATGATCGTCTCGTTCACCTACCTGGTCTTCATCATGGCCTTCGGCATCCGGCTCGCCCGGAAGTTCCTGCCCGTCAAGACTTTGGACGCTGCCTATGACGAGGCGGCGGTCAAGCGCGAGATGGAAAAGGCGGACGAGAACCCCTACAAGGGCCTGCTCACCAGCGGCGGCATCAAGGATGCGCTCATCCTCTTCGGTGCGACGCTCGTGGTCGTCGGCGTCTCCGCCGGCATCGGCTTCGGCCTGACCAAGATCCTGCCCGGGACCTTCATGATGTACTTCTTCCTCGCCCTGACGACCCTCTCGATCGCGGCCTCGTTCATCAAGCCGCTCCACGACCGCAAGTACGGCTACGACATCGGCATGTACTTCATCTACATCTTCTCGGTCGTAGTCGCCTCGATGGCCAACCTCCGGGCGATGGACCTGTCGGGGGTCCTCTGGATCATCGGTTTCCTCTTCTTCATGGAAATCGTCTCCCTGACCCTCCAGCTCCTCTCCGCGAAGCTCTTCAAGGTCGATGCGGACACCGCCGTCATCGCCTCCGTCACCTACATCAACTCGCCGCCCTTCGTCCCGATGATCGCGGCCTCGATGAAGAACAGCCGCGTGCTCATGCCCGGCCTTTCGATCGGCGTCATCGGCTACGCCGCCGGCAACTACCTCGGCGTGCTGATCTGCCAGTTACTCGGATAATCCACAATTTATTGATAACATGAAAAAAACCATCACCCTGCTTGTCGCCCTCGCGGCGACCCTGTCCCTCTCCGCCCAGGAAGTGGCGAAGACCGGACTCAACTTCGGCCCCCTCCCGGCGGTCGGCTATTCCTCCGACCTCGGCTGGCACTACGGCGCCCTGACCGATATCTACTGGTACGGCGACGGCTCCACCTATCCCGAATACATGTGGAAGGCCAACGTCGAGGCCTCCTGGTATTCCAAGGGCAACTCCGTGTACCACAGCTTCTTCGACAGCAAATACCTGATCCCGGGCATCCGTGTCTCCGCGGCCGTCTCCTATTTCGGCAACAAGACCACGAGCTTCTACGGCTTCAACGGCGGCAACTCCGTCTATCTCCCCGCCCTCGACCGCATCACCGGCCCGAACGACAAGTTCGGCTATGTCCCGGACGGACAGGGCTTCTACCTGATGCGCCGTGACATCTTCCGCGTCGCCACCTGCTTCCAGGGCACCTTCGGCGAGAGCCGCTGGGGCTGGGCGGCCGGCCTCACCTACTGGGGCATCAAGACCGGCCATGCCGAGAACAAGGGCCTTAACAACCTTCCCGGCCAGCTCGGCGGCGACATCTCCCTCTATGACCTCTATGTCAAGCACAATGTCATCCCCGAGGCCGAGAAAGACGGCGGCAAGCACCTGGAATTCAAGGCCGGCGTCGTCTTCGACTCCCGCGACCACGAGAACAACCCGACCCGCGGCACCAACCTCGAGGTGTACATGTTCGGCTCCCCGGACATCATCTCCAAGCATGACAACAACTACCTGAAACTGGCCGTCCACTTCAAGCAGTTCATCCCGATCGTCCAGGACCGCCTCACCTTCGGCGCCCACCTCGCATACCAGGGCCTGATCTGGGGTAACGCCCCGTACTACATGCTCCAGAGCATCCAGTCCATCAACATGAAGCAGATCAACACGGAAGGCCTCGGTTCCACCTGCACCGTCCGCGGTACGATCGCCAACCGCCTCCAGGGCAACGGTTACGCCTGGCTCAACACCGAGCTCCGCTGGAGCTTCGCCAAGTTCCGCTGGATCAACCAGAACTGGACCCTCGCGACCAACCCGTTCTTCGATGCCGGCATGATCGTCCAGCCGTACCGCCCCGAGCAGATGAAGGCCCTCGCCGGCGACATCACCCTCATCAACACCATCACGGACAAGGCTACGGAGAAGACCACGACCTATACGGCCAAGGACTTCTACCAGGAAGGCGCCCAGAAGCTCCACATGAGCGCCGGTATCGGCCTCCATGTGATCATGAACCAGAACTTCAACATCAACTTCGAGTTCGGCAAGTGCTTCGACCCGAACGACGGCGTCAACCTCGGCATCAACATCGGACTGAACTATATTTTCTAAACGGCCCGGCCGTTTGAAAAAGCCTCACCCGGTCGGCCGAAGGCCTCCGGATACGGAACAGGGTCCGGACTCTTCTGAAGTCCGGACCCTGTTCCTTTGCTTTCCGGAGAATGAAACTATTTATGCCGGGAGAGGAGTTCCTTCTGGAGGTCGGCGAGGGTGACGCCCATCTGTTCGTTCAGGACGAGGAGGTGGTAGAGGAGGTCGGAGGCTTCGTAGATGTAGCGGTCGAGGTCGCCGGTAGCCGCTTCGAGGATGGTTTCGACCGCCTCTTCGCCGACTTTCTGGGAAATCTTCTTCACGCCCTTGTTGAACAGGAGCGTGGTGTAGTGGCCTTCGGGCATTTCGGCGTGACGGCCCTGGATCACCTGTTCGAGGGCGCCGAGAAAGCCTTCCTCGGCCGGCGTGTCGAAGCAGGAGACCGTGCCCCGGTGGCAGGTCGGGCCGTCGGGACGGGCCTTGACGAGGACCGTGTCCGCGTCACAATCCACGTACGTTTCCACGACATGGAGATAGTTCCCGCTGGTCTCTCCCTTGACCCACAGCTGTTTCCGGCTGCGGCTCCAGAAAGTGACAAGACCGGTCGAGCAGGTCTTCTCCCAGGCTTCGGCGTTCATGTATCCCAGCATCAGGACCTTGCCGGTCGCGGCGTCCTGGATGACGGCCGGAACGAGGCCGTCGGCGTTTTTTGTAAAATCAAGCGTTGCCATATTGCGGTAGGATGCGGACGGGGATGCCCCGGGAGGCAAGGTCGTCCTTGAGTTGACGGATGGTTGTTTCGCCGTAATGGAAGATGCTGGCGGCAAGGGCGGCGTCGGCCTTGCCGTCGGTGAGGACCGCGGCGATGTCTTCCGCGCTCCCGGCGCCGCCCGAGGCGATGACCGGGATGGAAAGGCTGTCGCAGAGGCGGGCGAAGGTCTCGCAGGGATAGCCCTTCTTCGTCCCGTCATGGTCCATGGAAGTGAAGAGGATCTCGCCAGCACCGCGCTCCTGGGCCTCTTTCGCCCACTCGAAGAGCTCGCGGTCGGTCGGCCGGCTGCCGCCGTGGGTCGTCGCCATCCAGCGGCCGTCGACGGTCTTCGCATCGATGGCGACGACGACGAACTGGCTGCCGAAATGGCTGGCGATGGCATCGATGAGCGAGGGGTCGCGGAGGGCGGCGCTGTTGACCGATACCTTGTCGGCGCCGGCTTCCAGGAGGCGGGCGGCGTCCGCGAGGGAGCCGATGCCGCCGCCGACGGTGAAGGGGATGTCGATCCGTGCGGAGATGGCCGAAACCAGCGCGGTGAATGTCCGGCGGCCTTCCTGCGAAGCGCTGATGTCCAGATAGACCAGCTCGTCGGCACCGTCTGCGGCATATTTCGCCCCGAGCTCCACGGCGTCGCCGACGCTGCGGAGGCCCTGGAAGCGGATCCCCTTGACGGTCTGGCCGTCCTTGACGTCCAGGCAGGGAATTATGCGTTTGGCGACCATAGCTCTTCCAGGCGTATCTTATGTTCATACAAGGCCTTCCCGACGATGACGCGCGGGATACCGGCGGATTCGAGGGCGCGGATGTCCGCGACGGAGCCGATGCCGCCGCTGGCGGTGAAAGTCACCCCCGGGAAACGGTCCTGCAACCGGCGGTAGAGAGCGACGTCAGCCCCGCCGAGCATGCCGTCCCGGGCGATCTGGGTCACGATGACCTCCGAGAGGGCCGGGAGGAAGGAGGAGATGAGATCGGTGATGTCCGTGCCGGAATCCTGCAGCCAGCCGTGCGTCGCGACCGCCGTGCCGCGGACATCGGCCCCGAGGATGATGCGCTCCGGGCCGAAACGGTCGAGCGCGCGGCGGAAAAAGTCCGGCTCCCGGACGGCGACGGTCCCGAGGATGACATGGCCGGCACCGGCCTCCAGGACCGTTTCCAGGTCGGATTCCGTCTTGAGGCCGCCGCCCCATTCCATGTCCAGGCCCCCGATGGCGGCGAGGCGTTCCAGCACGGGCAGGTTCATCGGACGCCCCGCCTTGGCGCCCTCCAGGTCCACGACATGGATGCGCCGGAGGCCGGCTTCCAGGAAACGCGCGGCCATTTCCTCCGGGCGCTCCGGATACCGGGTCTCGCGGGCGAAATCGCCCTGGGACAGCCGGACGCAACGGCCCGCGAACAGGTCGATGGCGGGAATGATCGTAATCATAGGGCGAGGAAGTTGCGGAGGATCCGGGCCCCGGCGGGACCGCTCTTCTCCGGGTGGAACTGGGTGCCGTAGAAATTGTCCCGCCGGAGCGCCGCGCTGAACGGAACGCCATGGACGGTCCGGGCGACGGTGTCGGGACAGATATCCGCGTAATAGGAGTGGACATAATAGACGAAGGGATCCTCCGGGAAGCCCTCGAACAACGGGGACTGCCTGTGGGTCAGGATGTTCCATCCCATGTGCGGGATCTTCAGCGAAGGATCGGTCCGACGGAAGCGGCGGACATCGGTGCGGAAAATGCCGAGCCCTTCCGCATCGCCCTCTTCCGTGTGGCGGCAGAGGATCTGCATGCCGACGCAGATGCCGAGGACGGGCTGGGAAAGGGACCGGATCAGCGCATCCAGACCCGCTGTGCGGAGGCTCGCAACAGCCACGGATGCATCGCCCACGCCGGGCAGGATGACCTTGTCCGCGGCGCGGAGCACCGCAGGATCGGCCGTCAGGACGGTCTCCCCCGCCCCGCAGCGCTGCAGTGCGTTCAATACCGACCGGACATTGCCGGCCTCATAGTCCACGACCGCGATCATAACATGCCTTTGCTGCTGGGGATGTCATAGCGGAACGGCTCCTGCCGCACCGCGCAGCCGAGCGCCCGGGCGAAAGCCTTGAAGACGGCCTCGGCGAGGTGGTGGTTGTTTTCCCCCGCGGCTTCGATGTGGAGGTTGCAGCGGAGCGCCGTGCAGAGGGAATGGAAGAAATGCTTGAACATCTCGGTCGGCGTGTCCCCGACATATTCCCGGGTGAAAACGACGTTCCAGGCGAAGTCCGTCCGCCCGCCGAGATCCAGCAGGACCCGGGCGTCGCACTCGTCCATCGGCACGGCGAAGCCGTAGCGGGCGATGCCCCGGCGGTCGCCGAGCGCCGCCAGGAGGGTCTCGCCGAGGGTGATGGCAATGTCTTCCATCGTATGGTGCTCATCGATGTCCAGGTCCCCCTTTGCGTCCACCTGCAGGGCGATGCCGCTGTGGTGCGGGATCTGGTCCAGCATGTGGTCGAGGAAGCGGAGGCCCGTATCGACATGGGATTCCATCCGGCCGTCGAGGTCCACGGCAACGCGGATCCGCGTCTCGCGCGTCTCCCGGACGCGCTCGGCGCGGCGGACGCCCCGGCGGAGGAATTCAGCGATCGCCGACCAGTCCTCCGTGACAAGGACGCAAGCCTGGCGCACGGCATCCTCGACGGCGGCGGGATCCGCCAGCAGGATGGCCTGAGCACCGAGGTTTTTCGCGAACTGCACGTCGGTCAGCCGGTCGCCGATGACGTAGCTGCCCGCCATGTCGTATGCGCCGTCCAAATAGTCCTTGAACAGGGCCGTGCCGGGTTTCCGCGTCGGTGCTCCGTCTGCAGGGAAAGTCACGTCGATGCGTTCGTCGTCGAACGTAACGCCCTCACCGGAAAGCGTTTCCAGCATCAGTTCATGACAAGGACGGAAGGTCTCCTCCGGGAAGGCGGGCGTTCCGAGGCCGTCCTGGTTGGAGGCCAGGACCAGCCGGTACGGCAAGCCGCGGAGGACGCGGAGCGCCCCGATGGCGCCGGGCACGAAGTGGAATTTCGACAGGCTGTCGATCTGCTCGTCCTCCGGCTCGCGGAGAATCGTGCCGTCGCGGTCGATGAATAGGACTTTAGGCTTGGCGTTCATAGGCTTGGAGGCTTTGGAGAAGCTTTTGGTTTTCTTCCGGCGTACCGATTGTCAGGCGGAGGGCAGGGCCGCAGCCGGCCGTGGTGGAGCGGTCGCGGACGATGATGCCGTCGGCGAGGAGATGGCGGTACAGGCCCTTCGGGTCCGGGGTCTGCACCAGCAGGAAATTGGCGTCGCTCGGGAAGACGTGAAGGATGCAGCGGAAGCCTTTCAACTTGTCAATCAGCATCTTCCGCTCCGCCTTCAAGGTAGCGACCTCCGCCGCCGTGCGGACCGGATCGAGGCTCCGGAGCGCCAGGGCGAGCGTATCCGTACCGATGTTGTAGGGATAGCGGACCCGGTCGAAGAGGGTGATGATCCGGGGGTCGGCCAGGGTGATGCCGATGCGGAGTCCCGCCAGGCCCCAGGCCTTGGAAAGGGTCTGCAGGACGATGAGACGGGGATATTCGGCCAGCAGACGGGAGAGAGACCCCTGCCCGGAAAAGTCGGCGTAGGCCTCATCCAGCACGACCATGCCGGGGAAACGCTCCAGCAGGGCGCGGATGTCCGCCTCGGGGAAGGCATTGCCGGTCGGATTGTTCGGGGAACAAATGAACAGGAGCCGGCTGTTCCCGTCCGCGGCGGCCAGCAGCCGGTCGACCGGCAGGGAGAAGTCCGGCTCCAGGGGCACGGCGCGGTATGCCACGTCGTTGACATCGGCACAGACCCGGTACATGCCGTAGCTCGGGGCGATGGCGACGGCATTATCGATCCCCGGGCGGCAGAAAACCCTGTAGCAGAGGTCGATGGACTCGTCGCTCCCGTTGCCGAGGAAAACCTGTTCCGGCGCAAAACCTTTCAACGACGCGATGCGTTCGAGCAGTTGCGAGCGGAGCAGGCGGGCCGGGTAGCGGTTCAGGCCTTCACCGTACGGGTTCTCATTGGCATCCAGAAGGATGCCAAGGGCCCCGCGGTACTCGTCCCTCGCCGTGGAATACGGCTCCAGATTGCGGATATTGTCCCGCACAAGACGCAGTATGTCAGTTCTTTCCATAATCTCCCTCCAGTCGGATGCGTACGGCTTCGGCATGGGCGTCCAGCCCCTCGGCCCGGGCCATGCCGATGATGGTATCTCCCAGACGGGACAGGCCTTCCCGCGAGATTTGCTGATAGGTGACGGCGTGCAGGAAACTGTCGACGCCGAGCCCGCTCCAGGCGGAAGCGAGGCCGAGGGTCGGCAGGGTGTGATTGGTGCCGCTGGCATAGTCGCCGGCGCTCTCCGGCGCGTAGTTGCCGATGAAGACGCTGCCCGCCGCCGTGACCGACTCCGCGTCGGACGCCGCGTTCTCCGTCGCAAGGATCAGATGTTCCGGCGCATATGCGTTCGCAAAGTCCATCCGGTCCGCCGGGTCGGCGAAAACGAGGATGCGGCTCTCGGCCAGGGCGGCATCGACGATGCCCTGCCGCGGCAGGAGCGCCTTCTGGCGCGCGACTTCCGCCTCGACGGCATCGGCCATCGCCGCATCGGCGCAGACGAGCATCACCTGGCTGTCTGGGCCATGCTCGGCCTGGGACAGGAGGTCTGCCGCCACGAAGGCCGGCACGGCGCTTACGTCCGCGATGACCATGACCTCGGACGGTCCGGCCGGCATGTCGATGGCGACGCCTTCACGGTTAACCAACTGCTTGGCTTTCAGGACATAGCGGTTACCCGGTCCGAAAATCTTGTCGCATTTCGGGACCGTCTCCGTGCCGTAGGCCATGGCAGCGATGGCCTGGGCGCCGCCGAGCTTGAACACGGTCCGGATGCCACAGAGACGGGCGGCGAAGAGGATCGCCGGGGCGATGCGGCCTTCCTTGTCCGGCGGCGTCGAAAGGATGCAGTCCCTGCATCCCGCCACAGCAGCGGGGATGGCCAGCATCAGAACGGTCGAGAACAGGGGGGCCGAACCGCCGGGGACATAAAGTCCCGCGCGGCCGACCGGCAGGTAGCGCCTGCGGCAGATGATGCCTTCCCCGTCGTCCCAGACGACTTCCCCGGGGCGCTGCTTTTCGTGGAAGGTCCGGATCCGGGCGTAAGCGGCGCGGATGGCCGCCTGCAGGGCCGCAGGAACGGCTTTTTCCGCTTCGGCGAATTCCGCCTCGCTGACCCGCCAGTCCGCGGGGACCGTCCCGTCGATCGACGCTACGACAGCCCGCAGGCCGGCATCCCCTTCCCCGCGGACGCGGGAAAGGATTTCCGCGACCCGGCCTTGGAGGGCGGCATCGTCCCGGCTGACCCGGGCGGTGAGGGCCGGCCAGAGCGACCGGTCCGCTTCGATGTACCTTTTCATGGTCAGTCGATGATCTTGTCCACGTTCAGCACCAGGATGCCCTCCGCGCCGATGGCCTTGAGCCGCTCGACCGTCTGCCAGAGAGAGGCTTCCTCCACGACGGAGTGGACCGAGCTCCAGCCCGGGATGGCCAGGGGCATGACGGTCGGGCTCCGCATCGCCTGCAGCAGGGAGAAGGCCTCCTGCAGCCGGTCGGTAGGGATGTTCATCAGCAGATACTTCTTGCCGCGGCTCTCCAGGGCGGCGTCGAAGCGGAAGAGGATCCGCTCCAGCAGCGCCTGCTTTTCCGCCGGAAGCCCGGGGCGGGCGATGAGCACGGCCTCGCTCCGCAGCACGGACGCCACCTCCACGAGCCCGTTCGAGACCAGGGTCCCGCCGGAGGACACGATGTCGAAGATGGCATCGGCGATTCCGGCCGCCGGGGCGATCTCCACCGAGCCCCGGATTTCCCGGATCTCGGCATCGATCCCGCTTTCATCCAGATACTTCCGGAGGATGCGGGGATAGGACGTCGCGATGGATTTCCCCTGCAGCCAAGCCGGGAAGAAGTCCTCCGGAGCGGGGAATACCGTCTTCGGGACCGCCAGCGAAAGGCGGCAGTGGCCGAAGGCGAGTTTCCGGACCGTCTCCACGGCGGCGCCGGTCTCGGCCACCTCGTTGAGTCCGACGATGCCGATGTCCGCCGCGCCGTCCGCGACGACCCCGGGGATGTCGTCATCCCGCAGATACAGGACCTCCAGCGGGAAATTCTCCGCCTTGCCGAGGAATTTCCGCTTCGCGTCATCGACGCCGATGCCCGCGTCGCGGAGGAGTTTGAGGCTGTCCTCGTTCAGCCGTCCCTTGGACTGGATTGCCAATCTGATCATATTCATCCTTTGTCAAGTCGTTCGACACCTTAATAATAAAAGGGGGACCTGCCGCCTGGCAAGCCCCCCCGCGTCTTTCCGGACACGCTCCGCTCACCAGACCTATCGGGCCGGGAAATGGTGATGGAAATGAGCGATGTTCCTGAACATATCGAAAGCAAAGATAAAGAATAAGTTCCGACTTTGCAAATTTTCGATGATTATCAACAGGTACCATGTTGAAAAAAAGTTTGAAAAAAGGAAGGGACGCCCTTGCGCCGTTCGGATTTTCCGCGTAACTTTGTATCCCGTTGTTAGTGGTAATTCTTAAACCTTTTGTATATATGGAACGTATCTACACGGGTAAGACCAAGGATGTCTTCGCTCTCGACAACGGTCACTATCTCCTCAAGTTCAAAGACGACTGCACCGGAAAGGACGGCGTGTTCGATCCGGGTGAAAACTCCATCGGCCTGACCATCGAAGGGGTCGGCGACGTCAACCTGAGGATGTCCATCCATTTCTTCGAGAAACTCAATGCCGCCGGCATCCGCACCCACTTCGTCAGCGCGGACCTCGCCAACACGACCATGGAAGTCCTGCCCGCCAAGGTTTTCGGCCACGGGCTGGAGGTGATCTGCCGCCACAAGGCGGTCGGGAGTTTCATCCGCCGCTACGGCGAGTACATCGAACCGGGCGCCGACCTCCCTGCCTACGTGGAAATGACGTTCAAGAATGATGCGAAGGGCGACCCGCTCGTGACCAAGGACGGCCTCATCGTCCTCGGCATCATGACCGCGGAGCAGTACGACGCCATCAAGGAAATGACCCAGCGCATCACCCGCATCGTCGCGGACGACATGCTCGAAAAGGGCCTGGTCCTCTACGACATCAAGTTCGAGTTCGGGTACGACGCCGACGGCAAGGTGATGCTCATCGACGAGATCGCCTCCGGCAACATGCGCGTGTACAAGGACGGCGAATACATCGACCCGATGACCCTTTCCAAGCTCTTCTTCGCATGAGGAAGGTAGCCGTCATCATGGGCAGCGCCAGCGACCGGGACGTCATGGCCCCGGCCTGGGAAACGCTCGAAGCGTTCGGCATCCCGTACGAGAAGCGCGTCCTCAGCGCCCACCGCAATCCCGGGCCGCTCGCCGACTACGTCGCCGGCCTGGCCGGGCAGGGTTTCGGCGCCGTCATCGCCGGAGCGGGCGGAGCCGCCCACCTGCCGGGCGTGATCGCCGCCCTCACGACCCTCCCCGTCATCGGCGTGCCCGTGAAGTCCAAGGCGCTCGGCGGCCTGGATTCCCTGCTCTCCATCGTCCAGATGCCCTCCGGCATCCCCGTCGCGACGATGGCCATCGACGGGGCGAAGAATGCCGCCCTCTACGCGGCTGCGATATTCGCCCTCTCGGACGAAGGCCTCGCAGGGAAACTCGCGGAATTCCGGAGAGTCCAAAGCGACAAGGTCCTGCAAACCGTAATCTGACATGATGCCCACCCGCGCACCCCGCAACGGTGGGCATCCGCTTTATAAATTATGAAGACTCGACGCATCTTTGTAGAGAAAAGGGAAGCATTCCGGGTGGAGGCGGCCAGTCTCCTCGCGGAGTTCAACGAGAACCTGTCCCTGCAGCTCCCCTCCCTCCGGCTCATCCAGGTGTACGACTTGGACGGCTTTTCCGACACGCTGCTGGAGCAGTGCCGTTACAGCGTATTCGGAGAGGTGGCTACGGACACCGTCACCGACCGTTTCCCCCTCGAGGGGAAGAAATACATCGCCGTGGAATACATTCCCGGCCAGTTCGACCAGCGTGCCTCCTCCGCCGTCGCCTGCGTCCACCTCGTCGACCCGGCGGCCGACATCCGGATCCGCAGCGCACGGCTGCTGGTTTTCGCTGACGACACTCCCGAAGAGACGCTGGCGAAGATCCGGCCCTACTTCATCAACCCCGTGGAATGCCGGGAGAAGGACCTGTCCGTCCTGGACTTCGGGGAGCAGGGCGACGTGAAGCCGCTGGAGGACCTGTCGGGCTTCCGCGACCTGACCGAGAGCGGCTATGAGGCCTTCTGCAAGGCCCATGGCCTCGCCATGAACGCGGACGATCTCCGCGAGGTGGCGCATTACTTCCGCGCCGAACGGCGGGATCCCACCGAGACGGAACTCCGCATCCTCGACACCTACTGGAGCGACCATTGCCGCCATACGACCTTTACCTCTGAAATCGAGGAGATTACGGTTGATGCATCCTTCCTGCGCGAGGAGATCGAGGGTTCGCTCGGACTGCTCGGGCGGATGCGGGAGGAGCTCGGCCGGACGGAAAAGCCCCTCTGCCTGATGGAACTGGCGACCATCGGCGCCCGCTGGCTCCGTGCCCACGGCAAGCTGGACGACCTGGAGCAGAGCGAGGAGAACAACGCCTGCAGCATCTTCGTGAACGTCGATGTGGACGGGAAACCGGAGAAATGGCTCCTCCAGTTCAAGAACGAGACCCACAACCACCCGACGGAGATCGAGCCGTTCGGCGGCGCGGCCACCTGCCTCGGCGGGGCGATCCGCGACCCGCTGTCCGGCCGCGCTTACGTCTATCAGGCCATGCGCGTTACCGGGGCAGGCGACGTCTGCGCCCGCGTGGCGGACACGATTCCCGGCAAACTGCCCCAGCGGATGATCAGCCGCAAGGCGGCCGCCGGTTATTCCAGCTACGGCAACCAGATCGGCCTTGCAACGACCCACGTGCGGGAAATCTATGCCGAAGGCTACACGGCCAAACGCATGGAGATCGGCGCAGTCGTCGGCGCCGTCAAGGCTTCCGCCGTCCGGCGGGAAAGCCCCGCGCCCGGCGACGTGATCCTCCTGCTCGGCGGACGGACGGGCCGCGACGGCATCGGCGGCGCGACCGGCTCCTCCAAGGAGCACAAGGAAAGCTCGCTCGAAACCTGCGGCAGCGAGGTCCAGAAAGGCAATGCGCCCGAGGAGCGGCAGCTCCAGCGCCTTTTCCGCCGCCCGGAAGTCACGCGCCTCATCAAGAAATCCAACGATTTCGGCGCCGGCGGCGTCAGCGTCGCCATCGGCGAACTCGCCGGCGGGCTTGACATCTACCTCGACCGCGTTCCGGCCAAATATGCCGGCCTCAACGCCACGGAACTCGCTATCAGCGAATCCCAGGAGCGCATGGCGGTGGTCGTGGAAGCGGCTGATAAAGAGCGGTTCATGGCGCTTTGCGCGGCCGACAACGTCGAAGTCACCCACGTGGCGGACGTCACGGGCAGCGGCCGGATGCGGATGTTCTTCCACGGGAAGCAGGTCTGCGACCTCGCCCGCTCGTTCATCGACAGCGCCGGCGCCCGGCATTTCGCCCGGGCGGCCGTCGGCGCGGTGGAGGACCGCAACCCCTTCGCCCTGAATCCGGAAGGCCGCACGCTTTCCGAGAAGATGGCCGCCGTCCTCGGATCCCCCAATGTCGCCTCCCAGAAGGGCCTTGTCGAGATGTTCGACGCCTCCATCGGCCGTTCGACCGTCCTGATGCCCTACGGCGGGAAGCGCCAGGCGACGGAGACGCAGGTTTCCGTCCAGAAACTCCCCGTTGACGGCTACACGGACACGGCCAGCGTCATGGCCTTCGGCTACAACCCCGACCTCGCCGTCTGGAGCCCTTATCACAGCGCGGCCTATGCGGTCGTCGAGGCCTGCACGAAAGTGGCCTGCTCGGGCGCGGACTGGTCGGGCATGCGCTTCTCCTACCAGGAATACTTTGAGAAGATGACCCGCGATCCCCACACCTGGGGAAAGCCGCTCGCGGCCCTGCTCGGCACGCTGAAAATGCAGGCGGCCCTCGGCCTGCCGTCCATTGGCGGCAAGGATTCGATGAGCGGCACCTTCGAGCACATCCATGTCCCCCCGACCCTCGTCGCCTTCGGCATCACCACCGTCGATGCCCGGACGGTCATCTCCCCGGAATTCAAGAAGCCCGGCAACCGCATCGGCCTGCTCCGGCACACCCCGCTGGCGAACCGGATGCCCGACACCGAAGCGCTGAAGGCCAACTGGAACTGGCTGCATGACAGGATCCTGGACGGGTCCGTCGTCTCCGCATGGTCCGTCGGGTTCGGCGGCGTGGCGGAAGCCCTCGTGAAGATGGCCCTCGGCAACGGCCTCGGCGTGGACGTTTCGGTTTCCGAAGCGGACCTGTTCTCCCTCAGTTACGGCTCCGTCGTTTTCGAGATGACGGATGCCTGCCCCTTCGAGGCGATGGGCGAAGTGACCGGCGGCGGGTTCCGCATCAACGGCGAAGAACTGTCTCTCGATGCGCTCGAGAAAGCGTATGAAGGGCGTTACGCCCGCTTGTATCCCGCCCGCGTGAAGCCCCAGTTCGATGCGCCCGCACCGGCGGTCGAGCCGCAGCCTTTCTCTCCGGAAGAACTTGATTATCCGTTCGATGCAGTGGAAACGCCCATCGTCTGCCTGCCGGTCTTCCCGGGCACGAACTGCGACTACGACACGGCGAAGGCGTTCCGCCGGGCTGGGGCCGAAGTGCGCCCCTTCGTGTTCCGCAACCTGACGCCGGACGATGTCCTCCGCTCCATCGACACCCTTGCCGCCCGCATCGACGACTGCCATATCCTCGCCTTCTGCGGCGGCTTCTCCGCCGGCGACGAACCCGACGGCAGCGGCAAATTCATCGCCAACGTCATCGCGAGCGGAAAGGTCTCCGCCGCCATCGGGCGGCTCATTGCCCGGAAAGGCCTCATCCTCGGCATCTGCAACGGCTTCCAGGCCCTCGTCAAGAGCGGCCTCCTCCCCTACGGGAAGACCGGCTGCGTGACCCCGGATTCGCCGACCCTGTTCCGCAACGACATCAACCGCCATATCTCCCTCATGGCGACCACCGAAGTCGTCTCCGTCCGTTCCCCCTGGCTCCGGGGCTTTACCCCGGGTGAGCGACACAGCATCGCCTTCAGCCACGGCGAAGGCAAGTTTGTCGTGGACGAAGCCCTCGCCCGCGACCTGTTCGCCCGCGGTCAGGTCGCCTTCCGCTATGTGGACAATCCCAACGGGTCCTACTACGGGATCGAAGGCATCCTCAGCCCCGACGGCCGCATCCTCGGCAAGATGGGCCACTCCGAGCGCTACGAGGAGAACGTATTCCGGAACATCGCCGGCAACCGCCGGCAGCCCCTGTTTGAAAATGCAGTCAACTACTTCAGGAAAAGATAAATGACAAAAAACGAACTGATTTTCGACGGCAAGGAGAAAAAGGTCTTTGCCACGGAAGACCCGGACCGGGTCATCATCCATTTCCGGGACGTGACCCTCGCCTACAACGGCGTCAAGCGGGCCCGTTTCATCGGAAAGGGGGAAATGAACAACCGGATTTCCGCCCTCCTGCTGGGCTACCTCAACCGGAACGGGATCGACACCCATTTCCTCTTCCAGGACGGCGAACGGGACCAGGTCTGCCGCAAGATTGCCATCGTGCCGCTGGAAGTAACTGTCCATAACCGGATTGCGGGCACGCTCGCCGTGAAGCTCGGTCTCCCCGACGGCTTCCGCCCGGCGAACACCGTCGTCGATTTCTGCTACAACAACGACGAACTCGGCGACCCGCTCGTGAACGCCCACCAGGCGGTCGCCCTCGGGATCGCCACCTATGACGAACTCGCGTGGATGGAGCGGACAGCCCTGCAGGCGAACGCGCTGCTGCAGAAGGTGTTCCACCAGGCCGGCATCGAACTCGTGGACATCAAGCTCGAGTTCGGCCGGGCCGCCGACACCGGCACCCTGATCCTCTCCGACGAGATCAGCCCGGATACCTGCCGCCTCTGGGACGAGGCGACCGGGGAGCGGCTCGACAAGGACCGTTTCCGCCTGGACCTGAGCGACGTTGTCGCCTCGTACCGCAACGTCCTCGAACGTCTCGAAAAAGTATTGAAAGAAGGAGCATAAGATGGGAGTCCTTGCAGTTTACGGCGTCCCGGACGCCTCCACCCTGATTTACTATGGCCTGCACAACCTGCAGCACCGGGGCCAGGAAGGCGCCGGCATCGCCTTGTATGACGAGAAGGGGAAATTCGACCGCATCCGCGGCCTCGGCCTCCTCAGCGAGGTGTTCAACGAAAAGAACATCGCCGCGCTGAAGGGCTCGATGGGCATCGGGGCCGTCAAGTATGCCAACGCCTCGAAAGGCGGGCTGGACAACGTGGAGCCCGTCTTCTTCCACCACCGGTCGGGCGATTTCGCCGTCGCCGGCGAGGGCAGCCTGATCAACGGCGGGAAGATCGCCGAATTCCTGGAAAAGCACGGCACCATCTTCCAGACCGGGACCGAGAGCGAACTGCTCGCCCACCTGGTCAAGAAGACCCAGGACGAAGACCGCATCCATACCATCGTCCGGGCGCTGAACATGATGGAGGGCGGTTTCACCTTCGTTATCATGACCAGGAACCGGATCTATGCCTGCCGGGACAAATACGGCATCAAGCCGCTGTGCATCGGCCGGCTCGGCGACGGCTATGTGGTCGCGAGCGAATCCTGCGCCTTCGGCATCATGGGCGCCACCTTCCTCCGCGACGTCCGCCCCGGCGAGATCGTCTCCCTGGACCGGAAAGGCGTCCGCAGCACCTTGTATTCGCATTTCTGCAAATACAGGATGTGCGCGATGGAGTACATCTATTTCGCCCGTCCCGACAGCGACATCGACGGCTGCAACGTCCACGCCTACCGCAAGGAGGCGGGCCGGCGGCTCGCGAAGGAATGCCCGGCGGACGCCGACCTGGTCGTCGGCGTGCCGGAGTCCGGCCTGAGCGCCGCGATGGGCTACAGCGAAGGCAGCGGACTGCCCTTCGAGATGGGCCTGGTCAAGCATAAGTACGTCGGACGCACGTTCATCCAGCCCGTGCAGTCGATGCGGGAACTTGGCGTGAAGATGAAACTCTCCCCCGTCCACAGCATCGTGGGCGGCAAGCGCATCGTCCTGGTGGATGACTCCATCGTCCGCGGCACGACCTGCCTGAAGATCGTCGAGCTCCTCCGGGAGGCCGGCGCGAAGGAGGTCCATGTGCGCATCGCCAGCCCGATGATGAAATATACCTGCCACTATGGCGTGGACACTTCCACGCCGGAAGAGCTCCTGTGCTCGTCCCGGTCGCTGGAAGAGGCCTGCCGCATGATCAAGGCCGATTCGCTCGGCTACCTCAGCCCGGCCTCCACCCGGGACTCCGCCTTCGGCTGCGCGGATCCCTGCCAGGCCTGTTTCACGGGCGAATACCCCACCCTCCTGTACGAAGAAGAAAACGACGAATAAACGATGGCAAAATCCTATGAAGAAGCGGGCGTGAAGCTCGAAGCCGGCTACGAGGTCGTCCGGCGGATCAAGTCCCACGTGGCCTCCACGGCCCGGACCGGTTCGATGGGGAACATCGGTTCCTTCGGCGGCATGTTCGACCTCGCCGCCCTCGGGCTGAAGGAGCCCGTCCTGGTGAGCGGCACCGACGGGGTCGGCACCAAACTCAAGATCGCGTTCGCGATGGACAGGCACGACACCGTCGGCATCGATGCGGTCGCGATGTGCGTCAACGATGTGCTCGCGCAGGGGGCTGAACCCCTGTTCTTCCTCGACTATGTCGCGCTGGGTGAGAATGTTCCGGCGAAAGTCGAAGCCATCGTCGCGGGCGTCGCGGAAGGCTGCCGCCAGGCGGGCTGCGCGCTCGTCGGCGGCGAGACGGCCGAGATGCCCGGGATGTATGCGGGCGGCGAATACGACATCGCCGGCTTCACGACGGGGGTCGTCGAGAAGTCCCGCCTCATCGACGGGACGAAGGTCGCCGTCGGGGACGTGCTGGTGGGCGTCGCCTCCAGCGGGGTCCATTCCAACGGATTCAGCCTCGTGCGGAAAATCGTCGCGGACGCCGGACTCGCCTACACCGACCCGGTGCCCGAACTGGGCGGCCGGCGGCTCGGCGACGTCCTGTTGACGCCGACGAAAATCTATGTGAAACAGATGCTCGGGGTCATCCGCGCCTGCGATGTCCACGGCATCTGCCACATCACCGGCGGCGGTTTCGACGAGAACATCCCGCGCGTGCTGCGCGAGGGACAGGGCATCGAGATCCGCGAGGGCAGCTGGGAGATCCTTCCGGTGTTCCGCCTGCTCGAGCGGCTCGGCGGCATCCCCCACCGGGAGATGTTCAATATCTTCAACATGGGCATCGGGATGGTCGCCGTCCTCCCGCCTGCCGAGGCGGAAAAGGCGATCGCCCTCCTGGAAGCGGCCGGGGAAAAGGCCTCGATCATCGGTCGGGTGACGGATGACCCCGGCGTACGGATCATATAAAATTATTGATAATGAGAGCATTAGTCAGTGTAAGCGACAAGACCGGACTCGTGGATTTCGTCCGCGGGCTCGTCGCCCTCGGCTGGGAAATCATCGCCACGGGCGGGACGCAGAAGCTCCTCGAGCGGGAGGGTGTGAAAACCATCGGAATCAGCGAAGTCACCGGCTTCCCGGAGATCCTCGACGGCCGTGTAAAGACCCTGCACCCGAAGGTGCACGGGGGCATCCTCGCCCGCCGGGAACTGCCCGCCCACATGGAGACCCTCTCCGAGAACGGCATCGAAACCATCGACCTCGTCTGCGTGAACCTGTATCCTTTCCGGCAGACCATCGCGAAGGAGGGCGTCACCCTGGAAGAGGCCATCGAAAACATCGACATCGGCGGGCCGTCGATGGTCCGGAGCGCCGCCAAGAACTGGCGCGACGTGACCATCGTCTGCGATCCCGCCGACTATGGGACCGTCCTCGCCGAACTCCGCGAAAACGGCGCGACCACCCCTGAGACGCGGCTCAAACTCTCCGCCAAGGCCTATACCCATACGGCGGAATACGACGCCTGCATCGCCACCTATATGCGGGCACAGGCCGGGCTGCCGGAAAAGCTCTTCCTGGAATATGACCTCAGGCAGCCGCTCCGCTACGGCGAGAATCCGCACCAGTCCGCCAACTTCTACGCGGCCCTGGAGCCGGCGCCATTCTCCCTGGCCTTTGCGAAACAGATCCAGGGGAAGGAGTTGTCTTACAACAACATACAGGATGCCAACGCGGCCTTGAACGTCCTGCGCGATTTCGAGGAGCCCTTCTGCGTCGCGCTCAAGCACATGAACCCGTGCGGCGCGGCCGTCGGCGCCACCGTCGAGGAGGCCTGGCAGGCCGCCTATGAGGCCGACAAGGTCAGTATCTACGGCGGGATCGTCGGCGTCAACCGCGAACTGACCGCCGAGGTGGCCCGCGGCATGAAGCCGATCTTCCTCGAGATCGTCATCGCCCCGTCCTATACCCCCGAGGCGCTGGAAATCCTCGCGACGAAGAAAAACCTCCGCGTCATGCAGGTCGATATGACCCGGAGCGACAAGCCGGTCCCGCAGTATGTCAGCGTGAACGGCGGCATGCTTGCCCAGCAGCTGGACACGCAGGTCGAGAAAGTGACCCTTGACATGTGCGTGACGAAGGCGAAGCCCTCCGAGGCTCTCCTTGCCGACCTCGACTTCGGCTGGAAGATTGTCAAACATGTGAAATCCAATGCGATAGCCGTCGTCCGGGATGGGCACACCATCGGCGTCGGCGCCGGCCAGACCAACCGGGTGGGCTCCGCGGAGATCGCCCTGGAAGAAGCGAAAGCCGCCGGATTCACGGAAGGCCTCGTGCTCGCCTCCGACGGCTTCCTGCCGTTCGACGACACTGTCGCCCTCGCCGGGCGCTACGGCGTGACCGCCATCGTCCAGCCGGGCGGGAGCATCCGCGACGCGGACGCCGTCGCCAAGGCCGACGAGCTGGGCATCGCCATGCTGTTTACCGGAGTCAGGCATTTCAAACATTGATTTATGGAAAGCATTTACGTGTTACCCCAGACCCATATCGCCCCGGAAAACAGGGAGATCACGCTGGAGAACTGCATCGGGAAAACCGTGCTGGTCATCGGTTCCGGCGGACGGGAGCATGCCATCGTGGATGCGCTGAGCCGCAGTCCGCAGGTTTCCCGGATCTACTGTGCCCCCGGCAATGCCGGTATCGGGCAGCAGGCGTTCAACGTCCCGCTGAAAGACACGGACGTGGAAGGGTTGCTGTCTTTTGCTCGGGACAATCAGGTGGACCTGACCGTCGTCGGCCCGGAAGCCTCCCTCGCCGCCGGCGTCGTGGATGCCTTCCGCGCCGCGGGACTGGCCATTTTCGGCCACACCCGGGCGGCGACCGCCATCGAGAGTTCCAAGGAATTCGCTAAGGAACTGATGGGCAAATATGGCATCCCGACCGCCGCCTACCGCAGTTTCTCGTCCTATGACGAAGCGGTGGCGTACGTCGCCGGACGGCCTTTCCCGGCCGTCCTGAAGTACGACGGGCTGGCCGCCGGAAAGGGCGTCGTCATCGCGCAGGACCTCGAAGAGGCGCGCGCCGCGCTCGCCTCCATGCTCCTCGACGAAGCCTTCGGCAAGGGCCGCGTCGTCATCGAGGACTTCCTGACCGGGCCGGAATTCTCGTTCCTGTGCTTCGTGGACGGAGAGCGCGTCTATCCGATGCCCCTTTCCCAGGACCACAAGCGCGCCTTCGACGGCGACAAGGGGCCGAATACCGGCGGCATGGGCGCCTACACGGGACTGCCGTTCATTACGGAGGAGGACCGGGCATTTGCCTATGAGAATATCCTGTGCAAGGCCGCGGCCGCGATGGCCGCCGAAGGGCGTCCGCTCTCCGGCGTGCTGTACGGCGGGCTGATGAAGACCCCTTCCGGCATCAAGGTCATCGAGTTCAACGCCCGTTTCGGCGACCCGGAGACCGAGGTTGTCCTGCCCCTGCTGGAAAGCGACATCTACGAGATCTTCGAGGCCGTCGCCACCGGCCGGCCGGCGCCTGAGCCGCGCTGGCGGGACGGGGTCACGCTCGGGGTGGTCCTCGCTTCCAAAGGCTACCCGGGCCATTACGACAAAGGATTCCCCATTGCGGGAACGGAGTCGGTGGACGGGTGCGTCTATCACATGGGCACGGCCTTCCGCGACGGGCAGCTGGTCACCGCCGGCGGGCGTGTCCTGATGGTCGTCGCCGGCGGGACGGATGTGGCCGATGCCCGGGAACGGGTGTACCGGGAAGTAGCCAAGATTCATTGTGACAATTTGTTCCATCGAAATGACATTGCGCATTGCGCGCTCGAATACCATGGGTAAGATCATTGACGGAAAAGCCATGAGCACCCTCGTCAAGGACGAGGTCCGCGCCGAAGTCGAAGCCATCCGGGCGGCAGGCGGGCGCATTCCCTGCCTGTGTGTGATCATCGTCGGGGAGAATCCGGCGAGCCAGGTCTATGTCCGCAACAAAGTGAAGGCCGCGGCCTACACCGGGATCGAATCCCGCCTCATCGAACTGCCGGCCGACACCACCGAGGAAACGCTCCTCGGCCACATCCGCGCATTGAACGCGGACCCGGCCGTGGACGGCGTCCTCGTCCAGCTTCCCCTTCCGGAACAGATTGACCAGGAGAAAGTTCTTGACGCCATCGATCCCGCCAAGGACGTGGACGGCTTCCACCCGTCCAACGTCGCCGGCCTGTGGATCGGGAAGGATTGCACCGTGCCCTGCACCCCGGCCGGCATCCTGCGGCTGATCGACAGCACCGGCGTGGCGCTCAAGGGAAAGCAGGCCGTGGTCGTTGGCCGCAGCAACATCGTCGGCAAACCCGTCGCCAAGCTCCTGCTCGACCGCCATGCGACCGTCACCATCGCGCACTCCCGCACGGCCGACCTCGGCGCCGTGACACGGCAGGCCGACGTCCTCGTCGTCGCCGCCGGCCGCGCCGGCCTCGTCACCGGCGACATGGTCAAGCCCGGCGCCGTCGTCATCGACGTCGGCATGAACCGCAATGCCGATGGCAAACTCTGCGGCGACGTGGACTTCGCCTCCGCCGAGCCCGTCGCCGCCTGGATCACCCCCGTCCCGGGCGGCGTCGGCCCCATGACCATCGCCATGCTCATGCAGAACACCCTCCGCTGCTACCGCCGCCGCGCGGGGCGCTGAACGCCCGCTGGCGACTGTCCCTCGGGATACACGCCGTGGCGGATAAGCGTCTTGTTATCAGCTGTTTACAAATAAGAGCCCCCTAAAAAGGGGTGGAGCACTCATGCTTTATCATTTGATTTGCAGGTGTTTACCTGCCACGGCTTAAATGGAGGAAGCGGCAGACGGAGGGCGGCGGCGGATATTAAGGGGAACGGTTACAGAGGAGCCCGGGGAAAGGGGTGTTCCGTCAGGACGGCCGGCGTGTGTTTGAGCGCGGGGGCACCGTCCCCCGCGCGAGTTAGCCGGACGAACCCCTTTCCCCGACCGCGACCGCCGTTCCCCGCCATGGAGCCGCCGCCCTCCGCCTGCCCCCCTCTGCCTGCCAAATGCCGTCCACCAAATGCCGTCTGCCGTCAATCCGCCAACCGCCCGTCGACAGTTCGCCCACCGTCCGCCGACAAACGGACGATTTCTCCGCAAAATAACCCCTGCGGAAGGGGATTTCGCCCAAAAATACCTATATTTGCTACAAAGAGCGAGTTCGCCATGAAACGTTTCCACATTCTGATCCTTGCCGTCGCCGCGATGGTCGCAGCGGTGGCCTGCGGGCCGAAGAAGGCCGCACCCGTGATTCCCGATACCGCGTATGCGGAATATGTCAAAGCCTATACGGGCGGGACGGTGTCCAGCCGCTCGGTCATCCGCGTGGACCTGGTCGAGGCCGTACCGGAGGAGGCGCGGTCCGCCGAAGGGCTGTTCCAGTTTTCGCCGTCCCTGAAGGGAACCGTACGGTGGGCCGACGACCACACGGTCGAATTCCTGCCGGACGAAGGCGCCCTCACCAACGGCACCGCCTACAACTGCACCTTCAAGCTCGGGAAGGTGGCGGAAGTCAAGGATAAGGAACTCAAGGACTTCCGCTTTGGCTTCAGCGTAGCCAAACGGCAGGCCGGCATCACGGTGGACGAGATTACGATCCCCTCCGGCAAGACCGAGGCCCTGGTCAAGGGAACGCTGACCTTCAGCGAGCCGGTCGCGCGGGAGGATGCCGTCCGGATGTTCCGCTGCGAGTATCCCTACGGCTCGACCGTGGTCAACCTTTCCGACGGGACGGAGAGTTTCCGCTTCGAGGTGGCCGGTGTCTCGCGCAGCGAGATGGACCGGACGATCCGCTTCCGGCTGGAGGGAGACGATTTCGAATGCACGCCGGTGGAGGCCGTCATTCCCGCACAGACGGATTTCCGCATCCTGTCGGCCCGGTATGTCGATGAGGACAATCCCTGCATCGAGGTCCAGTTCAGCGAGGCGCTTTCCCCGAAGGCGGCCGAGAAGGGCCATATCACCCTCGACGGGGTGGTCCGCTACCATGTCAGCGTGAGCGACAACATCGCCCGCGCCTGGTTCGAAGGCAAGAAGGCCGACGAAATCACCGTGACCGTCCACCGGACCATCCAGAGCGCCGAAGGCGTGCGCCTCGGAACCGACTGGAGCAGCCGCTTTGCGGGCAGTGAGATCAAGCCGGCCGTCATCCTGCCGGTCCAGGGCAATATCCTCCCGGACAAGGCCCGCCTCATCCTCCCCTTCCGCAGCGCCAACCTGCGCGCGGTGGACCTGCGGGTCATCCGGATCTATGAAAGCAACATCCTGATGTTCCTCCAGGACAACGACCTGGACGAATCCTCCTCCATCCGCCGCGCCGGCCGCCTGGTCTGCTCCAAGCGGATCGACCTCGCCGGCAACCCCTCGAAGGACCTCCACAAATGGCAGGACTTCTCCATCGACCTCTCCGGCCTTTTCCGCAAGGAGCCCGGCGCGATCTACCGCATCCACCTGTCCTTCAAGCCGGAATACTCGCTCTACAACAAGGACGCCTCGACCCTCTCCCCGATGACCGAGATCTCCGACGGGACGCCGACGCCCGAGGAAATGGCCGTCTGGGATACCCCGGAGACCTATTATTGGGACAACTCTTTCGACTGGGACCTGTATGACTGGGACGACCGGGACGACCCGGACACCCCTTCCTATTACATGGAAAGCGACCGTTTCCCGACGGTCAACCTCCTGACCTCGGACATCGGCCTCGTGGCGAAATACGCCGGCGGCGACCGCATCTGGCTGACCGCCACCGACTTGATCAGCGCGAAGCCGCTCGCAGGGGCGACCCTCGACGTGTATAACTTCCAGCTGCAGAAGATCGCCTCCGGCAAGAGCGACGGCGAAGGCATGGCCGAACTCGCCGTCGATGGACGGCCGTTCGCCGTCGTCGCCCGCAGCGGGAACAGCACCAGCTACCTCAAGGTCACGGACGCGAACGAAAAGTCCCTCAGCCGTTTCGATGTCGGCGGAAAGCGGCTCACCGGCGGACTGAAGGGATTCATTTACGGCGAACGCGGCGTCTGGCGTCCGGGCGACACCCTCCACGTCACCCTGCTTGTCTCCGACCGGGACAAGCCCCTCCCCGCCGGCCATCCCGCCACCCTTGAACTCTACACGCCGGAAGGCCAGTTCCACTCCCGGAAGACGGCGGTCGGCCAGGACGGTTTCTTCACCTTCCACATCCCGACGGCCGCGCAGGATCCGACCGGCTTCTGGAACGCCTATGTCAAGGTCGGCGGCGTCTCGTTCCACAAGAGCCTCCACCTCGAGACCATCAAGCCGAACCGTCTGAAAATCAACACGGAATTCGGCGTCAAGACACTGGAGGCCGGGACGAAACTGCCCGTCTCCGTCAATGCCGCCTGGCTGACCGGCGCCCCCGCATCCGGTCTCAAGGCCCATGCGACGATGACCCTCTCTTCCCGCACGACCACGTTCCAGGGATTCGACGGCTACATCTTCCGCAATCCCGCCTCCACCTTCGCACGGAGCGAAACCGAACTCTACCGGACCAAACTCGATGAGAATGGCGAGGCCACCGTCGAGGTGAGCCTGCCGGATGCGGAGAATGCGCCCGGCATGCTTACCGCCTTCGTCGTATCGACGGTCGAGGAGAACGGCGGCGACGAGAGCTTTACCACGGCCACCCTCCCCTATTCCCCGTTCCAGGCCTATGTGGGCGTCAAATTCCCGGAAGGGGACTACCTGGAGACCGACCGGGACAACAAGGTCCAGATCGCGGTCGTGAATGCGGCCGGGAAGCGCGTAGGCGGCCATCCGCTGGAATACCGCGTCTTCAAGCTCGACTGGCGCTGGTGGTGGGAAAGCCGCCGCGAGGAACTGGATTCCTATGTGAACGGCAGCGATGCCGAGCCGATCCTCTCCGGCACGCTGACCTCCTCCGCCAGCAAGGACGTCTCCTTCACCATCCGGGTCGATTACCCGACCTGGGGCCGCTACCTGGTCCTTGTCCGCGACACGGAAAGCGGCCATGTCTCCGGTGATATCGTCACCATCGACTGGCCCGCCACCCGCGGACGCGCCGACCGCCGCGACCCGGAGGCGCTGACCATGCTGACCTTCTCCTCCGACAAGGAGGCCTATGAGGCCGGCGAGGTTGCCACGGTGTACATCCCCGCTGCGGCAGGCGGCCGCGCGCTCGTCTCGCTGGAGAACGGCAGCCGCGTCCTCTCCCGCCAGTGGGTATCCACTTCGGCCGGCGGCGACACGGCGGTCCGGATCCCCATAACGAAGGAAATGGCCCCGAATTTCTATGTCCACATCACCCTCATCCAGCCGTACGGATCGGCCGCCAACGACCTGCCGCTGCGCCTTTACGGCGTCAAGCGCATCGCGGTGACCAACCCGGCCTCGCACCTGGAGCCGGTCATCAAGATGGAGGCCAGCATCCATCCGGAGGAACCTTTCACCGTCCAGGTCAGCGAGAAATCCGGCCGGGAGATGACCTATACCCTGGCCATCGTGGACGAAGGCCTGCTCGACCTGACGGGCTTCAAGACCCCGCAGCCCTGGTCGGCGATGTATGAGACGGAAGCGCTCGGCGTGCGGACCTGGGACCTCTTCGACGAGGTCATCGGCGCCTTCAGCGGCCGTTTCTCCCCCGTCGCCAGCATCGGCGGCGACCAGGAGAACATCGTCGCGGCCAAGAAGGACAACCGCTTCAACCCGGTCGTCAAGTTCCTCGGACCTTTCACCCTGAAGAAAGGCTCCTTCACCCATAAGATCACGCTTCCGATGTATGTCGGCAGCGTGCGTGTGATGGTTGTCGCCGGGCATGACGGCGCGTATGGCGCCACGGACAAGACCGTGGCGGTCAAGGCACCGCTGATGGTCCTCAGCACGCTGCCGAGGACGGTTTCCGAAGGCGAGGCTTTCACCCTGCCGGTCAATGTGTTCGCGATGGAAGACGATGTCCGCGACGTGACCGTCCGCATCGCGGCGGAAGGCCCGGTCCGGATCGAAGGGCCGGCCTCCACCTCCCTCAGTTTCAGCAAGGCCGGCGACAAGGTCGCCCGGTTCCACATCGTCACCACCGGGGAAGGGACGGCGAAGTTTACGGTCAATGCCAGCGGCAACGGCCACAAGGCCCATGAGACCGTCGCCCTTTCCGTCGGCAATCCGAACCCGGTGATCCGCCTGACGGCCCGGGAAAAGGTCGATCCCGGAAAACAGGCCTCCTTCGAGGCCGCGACAGGCGGAACCCTGGAACTGGCCGTCTTCCCTGCCCTGGATGCGGCAGCGGTCGCCTCCTACATGGGTGATTACCCGTACGAATGCTCCGAGCAGCTCTCCGCGCGCGGCCTCGCCCTGCTCCACCTGCTCCCGCAGCTGGGCGATGCGGACGCCGCCAAGGCGAAAGAGCGCATCCCCGCGATCATCTCCAAGCTGTACGCACGGCAGAACGGCGACGGCGGCTTCCTCTACTGGCCGGGCGCCCGTGCCGCCGATCCATGGGTCAGCTCCATGGCCGGTGCGTTCCTCAGCGAAGCCAGCGGAAAGGGCTTCCCTGTTGAAAAGGGCGTCCTGCGCGCCTGGACGAAGTATCAGAAGGAACAGTGCCGCATTTTCCGCCGCAAGGCCGACGATGCGTTCGGCGAACTGGACGAGGCCTACCGGCTCTATACCCTTGCCGTAGCCGGCTCGCCGGAGGCCGGTTCCATGAACCGCCTCAAGGAGACGGCCGGGCTGGGCTACCGCGCCAAATGGGTCCTTGCATCGGCCTATGCCGTCACGGGCAAGGCCCAGATCGCCAAGCAGCTCATCGGCACGATCACCGACAGTTTCGAGGAATATGCCGCGGGCTATGCCACTTACGGAAGCAGCCTGAGGGACAAAGCCCTCGCACTGGAGGCGCTGGCGCTGACCGATGACATCGGCGGCGCCCTGCCGCTGGCGCTGGAGATTTCCGAAAAGGTCAATGCCGGAAGCTATTCGACCCAGGAGGCCGGTTTTGCCGCCGTGGCGATGGATCGTCTCCACGGCAAGTTCCCGGCGGAGCATGTCGCCGCAGACGTGACCGCTGCCGGCAAGAAACAGGATGTCTCGTCGGCCAAGGCCGTCCTTTCCCTGCCGGTCCAGGGCGACGTGAACGTGCGGAACACCGGCGCCGGACCGCTCTATGCCACTCTCCTGACGACCGAGCGCAGGCCGGCCGGAACGCCGGTCCCCGCCCGCGCGGACGGCCTCTCCCTCCGGGTCGCGTACAGTCTCACGGACGGCACACCGGTCAATCCCGCGTCCATCCGACAGGGCACCGAGTTCACCGCCAGCGTGACGGTGGCCGGAACGTCCGCCGCCCGGGATTACCGGAACCTGGCGCTCCGGATGAAAGTCCCGTCCGGCTGGGAGATCCTCAACCAGCGGCTGCTCGGCATCCTCGACGGGGAAATGTATGATTACCAGGACATCCGCGACGACCGCTGCGACTGGTTCTTCGACCTTCCCCACGGAACGGCCAAGACCTTCCAGATCCGGCTCCGGGCCGCGTATGAGGGCAGTTATGTCCTCCCGGCCGTAACGTGCGAGGCCATGTACGACCCGCACGTGGCCGCGAACACCGCTTCCGGCAAGGCGGAAGTGGTCCGGTGACGCGCCGGAGAATCATATTCCTTTCAGGTATGGCCGTCCTTGTGGCGGCCTACCTTTGTTGCCTGCCGAGGGACCTCTTCAAAGGAGTCCCCTGTTCGACGGTCGTGGAAGATGCCGGCGGGAACCTGCTCGGGGCCCGGATCGCGGCGGACGGGCAATGGCGCTTTCCCCCTTGCGACAGCATGCCGAAACGGTATGAAACCGCTCTCATCCAATTCGAGGACAGGCACTTCCGCTATCATCCCGGCATCGATCCGGGGGCCATTGCCCGTGCCCTCGTGCAGAACATCCGCGCGGGGAAAGTGGAGAGCGGCGGCAGCACGCTGACGATGCAGGTCGTCCGTCTGTCGCGCGGCAGGAAGCGGACGCTCTGGCAGAAGGCCGTGGAGGCCGTCCTCGCGACACGGCTGGAACTGCGCTGCACCAAGGATGAAATCCTCGCGCTCTATGCGTCCTACGCCCCGTTCGGCGGCAATGTCGTCGGACTCGAGGCCGCGGCGTGGCGTTATTTCGGGCGCCCTGCGGAGGACCTCTCCTGGGGCGAGGCGGCCACCCTCGCCGTCCTCCCGAACGCCCCTTCCAGCATCCATCCGGGGAAGCGGCGGGAGGCCCTGCTCGAAAAGCGGAACCGCCTGCTGAAGAGGCTGATGGAACATGGCGACATCGACGAAACCTCCTACGAACTCGCCTGCGAGGAGCCCTTGCCGGACGCGCCGCATCCGCTGCCTTCCCATGCCCCGCATCTCGTGGCACAGGCGCCGGAGGGTGTCCGTACCCGGACCGCCGTGCGGCTGGACCTCCAGCAGGCGGTGGAGACGGTCACGAACCGCTGGTCCGATGAACTCGACCGCAGCGGCATCGCGGACCTTGCCGCCGTCATTTTCGACCTCCGCACCCGGGAACCCGTCGCCTACATCGGGAACGCCTCCCCGCTCCGTGAAAGGCCGGGAAGCCAAGTCGATATCCTGCGCGCCCCGCGCTCGACCGGCAGCATCCTGAAGCCCTTCCTCTATGCCGCCGCCCTGCAGGAAGGGACCATCCTCCCGCGCACGCTCCTGCCGGATATCCCCGTGAATATCAACGGGTTCTCTCCGCAGAATTTCGACCTGCAGTTTTACGGTGCCGTGCCGGCGGCAGAGGCGCTCGCCCGTTCGCTGAACGTACCCGCCGTCCATTTGCTCCGCGCCTACGGCGTTCCGGAGTTCCATGCCCTGCTTCGCCGTTGCGGCATGACGACGCTGACCCATGACGCCGGGCATTACGGCCTCTCGCTGATCCTCGGCGGCGGCGAGGGAACCTTGTATGAAATCACTTCCATCTACGCTTCCTTGGCCCGGACCTATCTCGGTATGCAGCAAGAATTTCCGCTGAACGACAAGGTGGCCCTCTGGCACACGCTGGAAGCGCTGAAGGCCGTCAACCGGCCCGATGAAATCGACTGGCGGCTGATCACCTCCGTCCGGAAAGCGGCCTGGAAAACGGGCACCAGCTACGGCTTCCGGGACGCCTGGGCCGTCGGCGTGACCCCGGACTGGGCTGTCGGCGTCTGGGTCGGCAACGCCCTCGGGCAGGGTGTCCCGGGATTGACCGGCGCCAAGACCGCCGGCCCCGTGCTCTTCGAACTACTCGGCCTGCTGCCCGCCGGGACGGACTGGTTCCCGGAGCCCGATCCCGCGGAAGGGGTCATGGCGGAAGTCTGCCCTGCATCCGGTCACCTGAAAGGCCTGTACTGCGATGCCTCCGAACGGGTACTGCTGCCGAAAAACGCCCTCCGGAGCGAGCCCTGTCCCTATCACCGGGAAATCGGCGGGGTCAGCGCCTTCGTCCTTCCGCCCGCCATGGAATGGTACTACAAACCGCATCATCCGGAATACCGGACGCCCGTCCACACCCCGGACGCCCTCGCGTTCATCTATCCGGAAAGCGGCAGCACGCTGTACATTCCCCGCCAGCTGGACGGTTCCACCCCAGGCATCGTGCTGCAGGCCGCCCACCGGGATCCCGCAGCGACCCTCTGGTGGCATCTCGACGACCACTACCTCGGCGAGACGAAGTTCGTCCACAAAATGTCGGTCAATCCCGCACCGGGACCGCATACGGCGACCCTGGTCGACGCCCAGGGGCGCACGGTCTCGGTACGCTTCACGGTCAGCGAATAAGGTTTTTTTCGTATCTTTGAGACTCCGATCATACCAACATCCATGCAGACAAGACTCCATCGATTCCTGATCCCGGCACTGCTCTTTATCGCTTTGCATGTCACTGCGCAGCCGGCATACGAGACGATGTCCTGGGATGAGCTTTCCGGCATCTGTCGGCCGTATCCGGATATCGAGCAGCCGTCGACCGCGCCGCCGAAAGGGTATAAGCCATTCTATATCAGCCATCTCGGGCGTCACGGGTCCCGCCTCCAGGGCGAAGAACGGATTTACCGGCGGCCGCTCGGCTGGATGGAAAAGGCTGACAGCCTGGGTGTCCTGACCGCGGAAGGACGGGAGGCGCTCGCCGCCGTGCGGATCCTCGCCGGGGACGCGGAGGGACGCGTCGGCGAACTGAGTCCCGTCGGCGAGCGGGAGCACCGCCACATCGCAGAACGGATGTTCCGGCATTATCCGCAGGTTTTCCGCAAGCGGGGCGGCATGCAGCCCTTCCTCGACGTGCAGTCTTCCGCCCGGATGCGGAGCACCCTGAGCGGAGTATTCGCCGCCGAGCGGCTGAAGGAATGCAATCCCGGCATCCGGGTCACGCGCTGTGCGGCCCCGGGCAACTGGGAATGGATCTTCGACCTCAGGGAAAGCGGAATCCTCGGCCGGGAACTCAAGAAACAGGGCTGGTACAGCGAGGACAACATGCATGGCGTACCGCTGGATGCGGGCCGGGTCAATGCCCGCCTGTTCACCGACGGCGGCGCATTCCTGGGACCGGACAAGGCCTGGATCGCCCTGTTCGACCTCTACCATCTCGCCGCCGATGCAAAAGCGTCCGGATTCCCGGAACTCAATCTGTTCCAATACCTTGACAAGGAGGATGTCTATCCCATCTGGGAACGGGAGAATGCGCGGTTCTATCTCCGCCAGTGCAACTCCCTCCCCTACGGCGACCGGATCCTCCGGGACGGGCACAATGTCCTCCGCCGCATCATCGCCGAGGCGGACGCGGTCATCGCCGACGGCAGCCACGGCGCCCATCTCCGCTATGGCCACGACCAGAACGTCGCCACCCTCGGCGCCCTCATCGGCCTGGAAGGATGCGACGGGCGCGCCGAAGCTTACGGGGACATCAAGACGGTGTTCCATGACTACGCCATCGTCCCGATGGCCTGCAACATCCAACTCGTCTTCTTCCGGAAGGGCGCCAAGGACCCCGTCCTCGTCAAGATCCTCCTGAACGAACGGGAGGTCCGCACGTCCCTCCTCCCGGACGAGGGCCCGTTCTACCGCTGGGAGGACCTGCGCACCACATTTGCAAATCTTCTGCAGAATCCGTAATTTTACGGAAAGATTCACACTGAGCCATGGCTAAGGAAATCAAGTTCTCCCTGGTTTACAGGGACATGTGGCAGAGTTCCGGGAAATATGTCCCCCGGGTGGACCAGCTCGTCTCGGTGGCCCCGGCCATCGTGGACATGGGCTGCTTTGACCGCGTCGAGACGAACGGCGGCGCCTTCGAACAGGTCAACCTCCTCTTCGGCGAGAATCCGAACAAGGCGGTCCGCGCCTGGACCGCCCCGCTCCGCAAGGCGGGCATCCAGACCCACATGCTCGAGCGCGGCCTGAACGCGCTCCGCATGAACCCGGTGCCGCTGGACGTGCGCGAACTGATGTTCTCCGTCAAGAAGAAACAGGGCGTGGACATCGCCCGCTCCTTCTGCGGCCTCAACGACCACCGCAACCTCAAGGGCTCGGTCATCGGGGCCAAGAAGGCCGGAATGATCTCACAGGTAGCGCTTTCCATCACGCACTCCCCCGTCCATACGGTCGCCTACTACATGGGCGTCGTGGACAGGGTCGTGGAGTACGGCGCCGACGAGATCTGCCTCAAGGACATGGCCGGCATCGGCCGGCCGAGCGTCCTCGGCGAACTGGTCAGCGACATCAAGAAGAAGTATCCCCACCTCAAGGTCCAGTACCACGGCCACACCGGGCCGGGCTTCTCCACGGCTTCCATGCTGGAGGTCGCCCGCGCCGGGGCCGACTACCTCGATGTCGCCGTGGAGCCCCTATCCTGGGGCAAGGTCCATCCGGACGTGATTACCATCCGCGAGATGCTGAAAGCCGACGGATTCCAGGTGAAAGACCTCAACATGGACGCCTACATGGAGGTCCGCCGCCTCACGCAGTCATTCATCGATGATTTCCTCGGCTACTGGATCAACCCGACCAACCGGGAGATGACCTCGCTCCTGGTAGGCTGCGGCCTGCCGGGCGGCATGATGGGCTCGATGATGGCCGACCTGCGGGGCTTCCAGGGCGCGATCAACGCCGCTCAGCGGGCCCACGGGCGCCCGGAAATGTCGCTTGACACGCTGATGGTCAAGCTCTTCCAGGAGGTTGAGTACGTATGGCCGCGGCTCGGCTATCCGCCGCTCGTGACCCCGTTCAGCCAGTATGTGAAGAACACGGCGCTGATGAACCTGCTCAATATGCTCAGCGACAAGCCGCGCTGGAGCAGCATCGACAAGGACACCTGGGGCATGATCCTCGGCCACATGGGCACGCTCCCCGGCCCGCTCGCCCCGGAAATCGTCGCGCTCGCGAAGGAAAAGGGCCTGGAATTCACCACCTGCAACCCGCAGGACAACTATCCGGACGAACTTCCGAAGTTCCGTGCGATGATGAAAGAGGAAGGCTGGGACTGCGGCGAGGACGACGAGGAACTCTTCGAACTCGCCATGCACGAACGCCAGTACCGCGACTACCGCAGCGGCGTCGCCAAGGAGCGCTTCAACAAGGAACTGGCCGACCTCAAGGCCAAGGCCGGCGCCCCGGTCGTCATCGAGCGCCCGGTCGTCGAGACGCCGAAATTCTCGGCGGAGGAATACGCGGCGAAGTATCCGCATGCCGTCCCGGTCCAGGCGCCCGCCAAGGGCCAGCTCCTCTGGGAGATCGACGTGGACGGCCCTTCGAAGGCCCCGCGTACCGGCACGGCCGTCGAAGCCGGCGAGCCCCTCGGCTATATCCAGACCTTCTATGGCATGGAACCCATCCTCCCCGCCGTCACGGGCCGCATCGTCGCCGTCACGGGCAGGCAGGGCGACAAGGTCGCCAAAGGGGAGATTGTCGCATATGTAGAGCCGTAGCGTCTCCTGCCGGCGATACCGGGAAGCCGGTCAATGCGCCGGGACGGCCAGTTTGAAGCGGTCCGGGGAGGCGGCGGGGAGGTCGGAGTGACCGGCCTCGATGAAAGACCATAGTTTGGCGACGACTTCCGGATGGTCCGCGGCGACATCCGTGGATTCCCGGGGGTCTTCACGCAGGTTGAAGAGTTCCATCTTCGCGCCCGCTTCCGTGGCCTTCTTGACCAGGCCCTTCCAGTCGCCCCAGCGGACGGCGAACCAGCCCTTGCCGCCGGGGAACTCCCAGTAGAGGTATTCATGCTGCTGCTCCTGCTCTTTGCCGAGCAGGGTCGGAACGAATGAAACACCGTCATTTTCAGGCGCTTCCACACCGGCAAGTTCGGCAAAGGTCGGCATCAGGTCGGTGAACTGGCCGACGTAGTCCGTCTTCCCCGGGGTCAGCCGGTCGCCCCAGGCAACCACGAAGGGCATGCGGATCCCACCCTCGTGGAGGGAGGACTTGCCCCAGCCCTTGCGGCACTTGAAGGGGCCGCCGCTCCTGAAGTATTCCATCGGGGAGTTGGAGTTGCAGGCGGGGCCGTTGTCGGAGGTCACGATGAAGACCGTATTGTCATAGACACCGAGCTCCCTGAGCTTCTCCACGAGCTGGCCGACCTGCCGGTCGATATGGGTCACCATCGCGGCGTAGGCCGAGTGCGGATAGAGGACGGGATAATACCAGCCGCCGTCCGTGACGGGGGTCTTCTCCTCGCCGAGTTTCCGGACATAGTACATGACCTCCTCCTCGGGCGCCTGCACGGTCGAATGCGGGACGGTCGTCGTCCACATCAGAAAAAACGGCTCCCCGGCGTTGTCGCAGACCCATTTCTCCATCCGTTCGTACATCAGGTCGCAGGAGTAGTTCTTCTGGTTGAACTTGTCGTAGGAGCGGATGTCGTAAGGATCCGCACCCGGGTCGAGCCGGCGGGTGATGGGCATGTAGGCATTCCCCGTCGGCACCCGGTGGTCATTCTCCCAGAGCATGTCGGGGTAATAGGAATGGGCGAGCATCTGGCAGATAAAGCCGTAGAAGTAGTCGAAGCCCATGTCCGTCGGCATGGAGCCGGAACCCGGGTTGCCGAGGCCCCATTTGCCCACCATCGCGGTCCGGTAGCCCGCGCCCTTCATCATCCGGGCGATGGTCGGGGTCTCCGGAAGCAGCGGCCACTGGCCCTCGAAGGTCGAGTCGGCCGCCATGCGCGCAAAGAGCGCCTCCGGGTCTTCGAGGCGGACGTTCGCCTCCTCGTTGTGGCGGATCTGGCTGTGGCCGCTGTGCCTGCCGGTCAGGATCGAGCAGCGGGAAGGGGCGGAAAGCGGACAGGCCGTGTACATGTCGGTAAACACGACGCCGCGGGCGGCGAGGGCATCGATGTTCGGGGTCTCGATCTGCTGCTGGCCATAGCAGCCGAGGTCGCCGTAGCCGAGATCGTCGAACATCAGGTAGATGATGTTGGGCTTCTGCACCGGCGCGGCGGCGCAGTCGTTCAAAAAAGCCGGCGCGGCCGCAAGGGGCAGCGCCAGCATCAAGGACTTCTGTTTCATTGTATTATGCATTCTCGGCGGGGGCTTCTTCTTCGTAGCCGGTTGCCTTGGCGCCCCACATGGTGGCGAGGATAAGGATCGTAACGGCCGCGGCGATGACGACCGTCAGGTAGGTGCCGTCCCAGCCGTAGTGGTCGGCGACGAAACCGAAACCGACGCCCGAGACGATCGTCGAGGCATAGCCGAAGATGCCGAGGATGCCGTTGGCCGTCGCGGAGGCGCGGTTGGTGGCATGCTGGGCGGCGCAGATGCCGAGGAGGGCCTGCGGGCCGTAGATGAAGAAGCCGATCAGCATGAAGACCAGCATCAGCCAGAACCAGGAAGCGTCGGCGGGCAGTTTCCAGAAGGCCAGGGCGCAGAGCGCGACGCCGATCATGCAGATGAGGCTCGTGTGATGGGCCTTGCTGTGGAAGATATGGTCCGTTGCCCAGCCCCAGAAAACCATGCCGAGGTTGCCTCCGACGAATTCGAAGAAGAGCATCAGGGTCGTGGCGGTGGCCATGGAAAGGCCCTTGTTCTCCGTCAGGAAGGTCGGGCCCCAGTCCAGGCAGGCGAAGCGCACGACATAGACGAAGAAATTGGCGATGGCGAGGGTCCAGATGATCCGGTTGCCATAGACATGCTTCTTGACGAAAGCGGCATGCTCCGCGGCTTCTTCCGGCGTGGTGACGATGGCCTTTTTCTTCTTGCCGACGATCTCGGGAAGGCCGACGTCCGACGGGGAATCCTTCATCGTAAAGAAGAGGAAGGCCGAGCCGACGAGGGCGACGGCGGCCGGGATCAGGAAGCACCAGCGCCAGGCACCGTAGTGGGCGGCGAAGTTCAGGACCTTCGGATCGGAGAGGTCGGAGAGGCCGAGGTTGGCGGCGATGGCCGCGACGGCGTCCGGATTGCCGCTCAAGTCGGCGCCCATGTGGGGGATGACGATCCAGCCGCAGAGGGCGATGGCAAGGCCGGCGCCGATGGAATGGGACATGTTCCAGATCGACATCTTGGTCGCCAGCTCCTCGGGCTTGATCCACTGGGTGAGGGTCTTGGTGCAGGGCGGGACGCCCATGCCCTGAAGGAACCCGTTGACCATCCAGAGGGTACCCATGATGTACACGAGGGCGGAGGCGAGCGCAGCGCCGTCACCGGCCGTCGCGCTGATGCCGAGCAGCAGGCGTGCGAGGAAATCGGAACAGCCGAAGAGGATATTGACGAGAGCGCAGAGCAACAGGCCGAGACTCATCACCTTACGGGCGCTGTTGCGGTCGGTGATGATGCCGACGACATAGCGGGAGAGGCCGTAGATGACCCCGTGGAGGGTCAGGAAAAGGCCGAGCTGGGTCTTGGTAATGCCGAATTCCGCCCCGAGGACGGGCATCGCGAAGGAGAGGTTTTTCCGGACCAGATAGAACATCGCGTACCCGATCATCAGGATGATGATGGTCTTCCACTGCCACTGGTTGTACTTTTTTTGGGTTGCTTGATCCATGTTATTCCTTTTATGCGATTATTACGCTACAAAAATACATATTTTATCACTACTTTTGCAAAGCGAAACCCACAAAAGCGCGCAGAATGAAGAAATCTTCCTGGATCCTGTTCCTCGCCGCCCTCTTCTCCGGCTTCGGATTGCCGGCCGCGGCGCAGGAAGCAGCGCCGCGGACCTTCGAGGTCCAGCACGTCCGGCAGGTATGCTATCCCTACCTGCAGCATGTCACCGAAACCAGTTTCACGGTCATCTGGACCACCAACATCGACGCCCTCTCCTGGGTCGAGGTAGCCCCGGACGACGGGACGCATTTCTACAACTGCGAACGGCCGAAATACTATGACCTGCGCGGCCTCGGGCGGCGTCCCATCGGCCGGGTCCACAAGGTGACGGTCTCCGGCCTCGAGCCCGGAACGACCTACCGCTACCGCATCATGATGCAGGGCGTCCTGGACCAGGACAACCGCCGGAGCATCGTGTACGGCGAGGGGTACGGCCTCGACCTCCGCAAGCATCCCACGAAGGTCACGACGAAGCGGGCGGCGTACGACAAGCTGGAATTCGCCGTCGTCAACGACATGCACGAGCACGATTCCGTCCTCCGCGCGGACTTCAAGGACGCGAAGGGGAAATACGATTTCGTCGTGTTCAACGGGGACATGACCTCCGCCATCGACCATGAGGAGGATGTCGTGAAGCACTATCTCAGCTCCGCCGGGGAGCTGTTCGCCTCCGACACGCCCCTCTACATCGTCCGCGGCAACCACGAATACCGGGGCAACGATGCCCTGAAATGGTATGATTACATGGACACGCCGACCGGAAAGACCTATTACGCATTCCGTTACGGCGGCTTCTTCTTCATCGCCCTCGACAGCGGCGAGGACAAGCCCGACAGCGACATCCGCAACCTTGGGGTCATGGCCGTCGAGCCCTATGTCCGCGAAGAGGCGGCGTGGCTGAAGGAGGTCGTCGCGAGCGAGGCCTTCCGCACGGCCGACGCCCGGATCGTCTTCTCCCACATGTCCCCGAACCCGAAGGGCTGGCACGGGGACCGGATGGTCGCCGAACTGTTCGTCCCGACGCTCAACGAAGCCGGCATCGACCTGATGCTCTGCGCCCACCACCATGTCCACCGCATCGAGCCCGCCGGCACCACCAACGCCGCCTTCCCGGTCGTGATCAACGACAACCAGACCCTCCTCGAATGCACCCTCGACCGCAAGGAGGCCAGGCTCCGCTTCCATGACGACGCCCAGAAAGTCTGGAAGACCGTCTCCTACCCCGTCGGCACCTTCAAGAAAAAACAGTAAGATGAAAGAAAACCATAACAAGACCCTGACCCCGGAACTGAAGGAAAAGCTCGCGAAAATCAAGCATCTCGCCCTCGACATGGACGGGACCATCTATCTCGGAGCCAATCTGTTCCCCTTCACCATCGACTTCCTCGACGGCATGGAAGCCATCGGCGTGAAGCACTCTTTCCTGACGAACAACCCCACGAAGTCCGTCGCCGACTATCTCCACAAACTGGAGGGGATGGGCATCCATGCGACGGAGGAAAACATGTACACGACCTCCCTCGCGGCCATCGACTATATCCGGAAGACCTACCCGAAGGCGAAGCGGCTCTTCATGCTGGGCACGCCCTCGATGGTCTCCCAGTTTGAAAAGGCGGGGTTCGAGGCCTGCGCGGACGATCCCCTCGACGTGCCGGACGTGCTGGTCGTGGCCTTTGACACGACGCTCGTGTACCCGCGCCTCTGCCGGGCCGCCTGGTGGGCAGCACAGGGCATCCCCTATGTCGCGACCAACCCCGACCGGGTCTGCCCGACCGACCTGCCGGTCATCCTGGTGGACTGCGGCTCCCTGCAGAAATGCATCGAGCATGCCACCGGCCGTCGGCCCGACATCGTCCTCGGAAAACCCGACCCGACGATGCTCCAGGGCATCATGGACCGCCACGGCCTGCAGCCGGAGGAGATCGCCATGGTCGGCGACCGCATCTACACGGACACGGCGATGGCCCACAATGCCGGCGCCGTCGGCGTCCTCGTCCTGTCGGGCGAGACCACCCTCGAAACGGCTGAAAAGGTCGCCGAAGATGCCCGCACGAACCCGGATCCGGAGTTCTACCCGCCGGACGTCATCGTCCGCGACATCGCCGAACTCGGCGAACTCATCCGTGCGGCGAAAGGCCTGTAAAAAAGTATCATTCAATCAGATAGTCATGCTTCAAATCGGATCTCCCCTCACTTCCACCGCCCGGAAGGCCCTGCTGCTCGGCTCGGGTGAGCTCGGCAAGGAAGTCGTCATCGAACTGCAGCGCTTCGGCATCGAAGTCATCGCGGTGGACCGCTATGCCAACGCGCCCGCCATGCATGTCGCCCACCGCAGCCATGTCATCAACATGCTTGACGGCGCGGCGCTCCGGGCCGTCATCGAAGCGGAAAAACCGGACTGGATCATCCCGGAGGTGGAAGCCATCGCCACGCCGACCCTGGTCGAACTCGAGCGGGAAGGATACCATGTCATCCCGACCGCGAAGGCCGCTTTCCTCACGATGAACCGCGAAGGCATCCGGCGGCTGGCCGCCGAGGAACTCGGCCTCCCGACCGCAACCTACCGCTTTGCAGACACGTACGAGGAGTTCCGCAAAGCCATTGACGCAGTGGGGATTCCCTGCGTGGTCAAGCCCATCATGTCCTCCTCCGGACACGGGCAGAGCACCATCAAGCGGCCGGAGGACATCGACAAGGCCTGGCACATGGCCCAGGAAGGCGGCCGCGCCGGCGCCGGAAGGGTGATTGTCGAGGGATTCGTTGATTTCGACTACGAGATCACGATGCTGACCGTCCGCCACATCGGCGGCACGACCACGCTCCTGCCGATCGGCCACCACCAGGTGGACGGGGACTACCGCGAGTCCTGGCAGCCGCAGCCGATGAGCGAATCGGCTCTGGAGCAGGCCCGGAAGATCGCCGTCGCCATCACCGGCGCCCTCGGCGGCCGGGGCATCTTCGGCGTGGAGATGTTCGTCAAGGGCGAAAAGGTCATCTTCAGCGAAGTCTCCCCGCGCCCGCACGACACCGGCATGGTCACGATGGTATCCCAGGACCTCAGCGAATTCGCCCTCCACGCCCGCGCCATCCTCGGCCTTCCGATCCCGGCCATCCGCTTCTTCGGACCCAGTGCCTCGAAAGCCATTGTCATCGAGGGAGATACGGACACCGTCCGCTTCTCCGGCCTCGAGGACATCCTTGCCGAAGAGGATGTCCACATCCGGCTCTTCGGCAAGCCCGAAGTCCGCGGACACCGCCGCTTCGGCGTCCTCCTCGCCCGCGACGAGTCGGTAGAAAAGGCCCTCGCCAAGGTGGAAAAGGCCTACGCCAAACTTCAGGTCGAAATCCTCCCGCGGGAGAAGTAGGCCTGCTGCACCCATTTACAAAGGGTAAGGGTTCCGGACTCAGAAAAATTCGTCCGGAACCCTTACCCTTTGTCAGCGGCAGATTGTCAGCAGCAGGCTCCCAGGAATTGTGAAAGAATAACCTGCATCACCGGTGGCATTTACCCGGACAGGGCTGCGAAGCAGTAGACACCGGTGATGCAGGTTATTATTTCTATTACCGGTGGCATTTACCCGGACAGGGCTGCGAAGCAGCAGACACCGGTGATGCAGGTTATTATTTCTATCACAGGTGGCATTTACCCGGGCAGGGCTGCGAAGCAGCAGACACCGGTGATGCAGGTTATCATTTCTGTTGCACTACCGGATGCCGTACTTGCGGAGAATCCGCAGGATGGGCTTTTCGATGGACCTGCTCCAGAGGTAGTAGCCGTAGTCGTCCGGGTGCGTACCGTCCACGGAAGACTCGTGGAGCGGTGCCGTAGCGTTGGTCTGGATGAAATAGACATCCTTATACTTCTTGACCGCGATCTTCATCAGGCTGTCGGCCATGTGCTGCTTGGCGGACTCCACGTCGTCGTTGCCACAGTTGAAATTGCGGGATTCGCGGTAGATGGTCTGCTGGAAGATCAGCGGCTTGCCCGGATGGGCGGCGTTCAGGCGCTCAATGAAGGGGAAGAGCCGCTCGTGGATCATGTCCGCGGAAGGATTTGAAAATGCGTCGAATACGAAAGCGTCGGCATCGACGTCCACCAGCACGTCGGCGAAATAGGGCTGCATCTTGCAATTGCCGCTGCAGCCGAGGGAGAGCATCTGGATGCCGGTGTGGCGGGTGAACTGCATCGGGTAGGACATGCCGGCGCGGGACGTGCTGATGCCGTGGGTATAGCTGGAGCCGAAGATGGCGACGCGGTGGCGGAACGGGGACTCGATCGCCTCAAGGACAGCCCCTTCCTCGACACCGATCCGGATGGACTGCATGTCGCAGTAGATCGGAAGGTACAGGAGGCATTCCTTCATGCCGGGGGCCATGTTCTTGATCAGGGTCATCGTAGCTTCGGGCTTGCTGATGTTCGGCGCGGTCGCACCGGCCCACAGCCAGCGTCTCCCGTCTTTGATATAAAGGTCATAGCCGTGGGAGGCCAGGCGCATGGTCGAGTTGGAGGCGTAGGAGAGATCGCCTTCCGCGCGGATCGTGATGGAGGAACTGTTCGTCCGGAAGACGACGGCGAGGCCGGCGGAGGAGCGGACCTGCTTGTTCTCGCCCGTCGTGAAACCCTTGTATTTCACCGTATCCACGCGGTGGTAGGGGTTGGGCGTCGGGAGGATCTTGCCGATCAGGTTCAGGTCGGAAGCTTCCGTGTACACATACTTCACCTTGTCGGGTGTCCGCTGGGCCATCAGGGAGAGGCCGATGAAAAGGGCTGCAAGCAGCGTGAGGGTCTTTTTCATACCAAAGGGTTTAATTTGTACAAATTTAGTAAAAAACGGAAAAATACCCGCTGAAACCATCGGTGCGAAAATCATTTTTCCGTTTCCGGCCTCCTTTCTCCCGGGAAGCGCCTATCTTGTCCCCATGAAGATCGCGGACCTCGACCGGGCCGAACGCCCCCGGGAAAAGATGCGGCGCCTGGGGGTACGGAACCTCACCAACGCCGAACTCGTCGCCGTCCTCCTCCGGACGGGGACAGGCGGGCTCAACGCCCTGGAAGCCGCCCAGGAGCTGCTGCGCGCCGCCGGCTGGCACCTTCCGGCGCTCGCCGCGGCCTCCATCGAGACGCTTTGCGTTCAGAAGGGCGTCGGCATCAACAAGGCGATGACCCTGCAGGCGGCCTTCGAACTCGGACGCCGGGCGGCCGGCGAGCCCGACCTCCCCGACGGCCGCCGCCTCGCCGCACCGGAAGCCGTCTATCGCCTGATGCTCCCCCGCCTCCGCCTGCTCGACCACGAAGAATGCTGGGCCCTGTACCTGAACAACGCCGGACGGCTCCTCGCCGACGAACGGCTCTCTTCCGGCAGCCAGGACGCCACCGTCATCGACCCGAAGGCGGTCACCCGCCGCGCCCTCGAGCACCGCGCCCGCTCGGTCATCCTGGTCCACAACCACCCTTCCGGCAGCCCCCTTCCCGGCCAGGCCGACCTCCGGGAAACGCACGCGTTGAAGCAGGCGCTCAACACGTTCCGCATCGACCTCAAGGACCACATCATCATCGCCGGCGACAGTTATTACAGTTTCGCCGACGAACGGCTCGTCTGCGAACGCGGCACAAAATGACTGCTGCGAAGCAGAATTCCCACGGGAAAGCATCCGATATTCCGGCGAAAAACGTATCTTTGTCCCTTGAACAGCAGTCAATCCGTATGAAAGTCATCAACCTCGGGGAGAACAACACCGTTCTCAGCAGTTTTATCGCAGAAATGCGCGACCGGACCGTCCAGAAGGACAGCCTCCGTTTCCGGACCAACCTCGAACGGGTGGGTGAGATCTTCGCCTATGAGATCAGCAAGACCCTCGCCTATGCCCCGAAGGAAGTGACCACCCCGCTGGGCATCGCAGAGATGGAACTGCCGGAGACGAAACTCGTGATAGCGACCATCTTACGGGCCGGCCTGCCGCTCCAGACCGGCTTCCTCCGCTTCTTCGACCACGCGGAGACCGCCTTCGTCGCGGCCTTCCGCAAGTACGGCAAGGGCGGCTATTCCGAACTCCGCACGGATTACTGCACCTGCCCGGACCTCACGGGCAAAACCCTCATCCTCACCGATGCGATGCTTGCGACCGGCGCCTCCTCCGAAATGGCGATGCAGGTCCTCCAGGAGCATGGCGGTACCCCCGCCTGCATCCATCTGGCCATCCCGATCGCCAGCCGGGACGCCGTCGAGCACTTCCAGAAGACCCTCCCGGACAGCATCACCCTGTGGACGGCCGCCATCGACGAAGAGCTGACCTCCAAGAACTGCATCATCCCCGGCCTCGGGGACGCCGGCAACCTCGCCTTCGGCGGGAAGAAATGAAAAAAGGTTCGGCCACGCGGCCGAACCTTTTCTTTATCAATAATATCCGTCAGAACGCCAACAGGAAGATGGCTGCGGCGAAGGCGCCGCCGACGAGCGGGGCGATGGCGGGAATCCAGCCGTAAGACCAGCCGCTGTCACGCTTGCCGCGGATCGGAAGGACCATGTGGGCGAGGCGCGGGCTGGTGTCACGCGCAGGGTTCATCGCATAGCCCGTGGTCGCGCCGAGGGACATGCCGAGGGACATGATGACCGCGGTGACCGGGAAGGCGCCGACGGCACCGAGGCCGATCGGAACGTCGCCCGCCATCGGGGTGTTGCCCTTCGAGCCGATGGCCAGGATCAGGAAGACCAGCACGAAGGTGGCGAGGAACTCGCTGAAGAAGTTGACCGTCTTGTGGTCGATGGCAGGCATGGTGCAGAAGCAGCCGAGCATGCCGTCGGGATTGTCGGAAGTCGCGGCGAAATGGTCCACATAGAAGGCATAGACCAGCACGGCGCCGACAAAGCCGCCGATCATCTGGGCGATGATGTACGGGACAACGGAGCACCACGGGAAGAGGCCCGCAAGGGCGAGGCCGAAGGTTACGGCCGGATTCAGGTGGGCACCGGAGACCGGGCCGGCGACAAGGACGCCGCACATGACGGCGAAGCCCCAGGCCAGGGTGATGACCACCCAGCCGGCGCCCTGCGCCTTGGATTTGTTCAGGGTGCATGCCGCGCACACACCGTCACCCATCAGCACGAGGATCATCGTGCCGAGGAATTCGAAAAGGCATTGTTGGAAAAGCATATCGGGTTATTTCGTTAGTGTCCGCTGGATGGCGTCGGCCCAGCCCGCCTTGGCGGGAGCGGTGTCGGCGTCGGAAGGAAGGAAGATGCGTTCGGCCTGCCACTGGCGCTTGACCTCGTCGAGCGAGCCCCAGAAGCCGACGGCGAGGCCGGCGAGGTAGCAGGCGCCGAGGGCCGTGGTCTCCGTCACCTGGGGACGGATGACCGAAGCGCCGAGGATGTCGGCCTGGAACTGCATCATGAGGTTGTTGCGGGATGCGCCGCCGTCCACCTTCAGCTCGGAAAGCTTCACGCCGGCGTCGCGCTCCATGGCCGCGACGATGTCCATCGTCTGGAAGGCGATGCCCTCCAGCGCGGCGCGGGCGATATGGGCCGCCGTGGTGCCGCGGGTCAGGCCGCAGATGGTGCCGTGGGCATACTGGTCCCAGTAGGGGGCGCCCATGCCGGTCAGGGCCGGGACGAAATACACGCCGCCGTTGTCCGGGACGGACGCGGCCAGGGCTTCGACTTCGGAGGAGGACTTGATGATCCCGAGGCCGTCGCGGAGCCACTGGACGACGGAACCGCCGACGAAAATCGACCCCTCAAGTGCGTAGTTGACCGTTTCGCCGATCTTCCAGGCGACGGTGGTGAGGAGGTTGTTCTTCGACAGGATCGGCTTGTCGCCGGTGTTCATCAGGAGGAAGCAGCCGGTGCCGTAGGTGTTTTTCACGGAACCGGGCACCGTGCACATCTGCCCGAAGAGGGCCGCCTGCTGGTCGCCGGCGATGCCCGCGATCGGGACCTCATGGGCGAAGATGGTGGTCTTGGTATGGCCATAGACCTCGCTGGAGGAGCGCACGGACGGCATCATGGATGCGGGAACATCCAACAGTTCAAGCAGTTCCTCATCCCATTCCAGGGTATTGATATTGAACAGCATCGTCCGGGAGGCGTTGCTCACGTCGGTCACATGGACTTCGCCGCGCGTGAGGTTCCAGATCAGCCAGGAATCGACCGTGCCGAAACGGAGCTTCCCGGCCTTGGCCCGGGCGCGGGCGCCGGGGACGTTGTCGAGGATCCAGCGGATCTTCGTGCCGCTGAAATAGGCGTCGATGATGAGGCCGGTCTTCTCGCGGATGCGGTCCACGAGGCCCTGCGCCTTCAGCTGGTCGCAGAAAGCCGAGGTACGGCGGTCCTGCCAGACGATGGCGTTGTAGACCGGTTCTCCCGTCTCGGCGTCCCACACGATGGTGGTCTCCCGCTGGTTGGTGATGCCGATGCCGGCGATGTCCTTGCCGTTGATGCCGAGGGCCGTGATGGCCTCGGCGATGACGGACGCTTCGGAGGACCAGATCTCCTTCGGGTCGTGCTCGACCCAGCCCGGTTTCGGGAAATGCTGGGTGAACTCCTTCTGGGCGACGCTCCGCACGTTGCCGTCGCGGTCGAAGACGATGGCCCGGGAGCTGCTGGTGCCCTGGTCGAGGGCGAGGATGAATTTTTCTTCCATATGATTCGGTGTCAATTAATTATGCCAGTGAGCAGATGAGCGTTGCAGAGGTGCAGGATTCGACGAGGACATCGACGTAGTCCCCCACACGGTGCCCCCCGGCGGGGAAAACGCACATCTTGTTGTTGGAGGCGCGGCCGCAGAGGTCGTCCGGGTTGCGCCTGGACGGTCCCTCGACGAGGACGGTCAGGCGCTTCCCGATGTCGCGGCGGTAGCTCTCGAGGCCCTTGCGGTTCTGCAGGGCGATGATTTCATTGAGCCGGCGGGTCTTGACCTCCGGCGGCACGTCGTCGGGGTAATTCCGCGCGGCCAGGGTGCCGGGACGCTCGGAGTACTGGAACATGAAGGCCCAGTCGAAGCCGACCTCCTCCATGAGGGAGAGGGTCTCGCGGTGGTCCTCCTCCGTCTCGGAGCAGAAACCCGCGATCACGTCGGTCGTCAGGCCGCAGTCCGGCATCACCGAACGGATCTTCGCCACCCGCTCCAGGTACCATTCCCGGCTGTACTTGCGGCGCATCTTCTCCAGCATCCGGCTGCTGCCGGACTGGACCGGGAGGTGGATGTGCCGGCAGATATTGGGCCGCGAAGCCATCGTTTCGATGAGCTTGTCGCTGATGTCTTTCGGATGGGAGGTGGCGAAACGGACGCGCAGGAGCGGGGAAATGGCGGCGACGCGGTCCAGAAGATCCGCGAAATCAACCGTTTCCGTATCGGACTTCCACAGATAGCTGTCGACGTTCTGGCCCAGGAGGGTCACCTCCTTATAGCCGCGCCGGAAGACGTCGCAGGCCTCCCGGACGATGGAATGGGCGTCCCGGGAGCGCTCCGCGCCGCGGGTATAAGGGACGACGCAGTAGGAGCAGACGTTGTTGCAGCCGCGCATGATGGAGATAAAGGCGGACACGCCGTTGCGGTCCGTCCGGACCGGGGTGATGTCCGCATAGGTCTCGTCGCGGGAAAGGAGGACGTCGATCTGGGGGCTGTCCGGCGTCACGGCGGCGAGCATTCCGGGCAGGTGCCGGTAGCTGTCCGGGCCGGCGACCAGGTCCACCTTCTTCGTATCCAACAGCTTGTCTTTCAAGCGCTCCGCCATGCAGCCGACGATGCCGACAATCACATCGCCGCGCTTTTTCTTCTGCTGGTTGAACTGTTCGATCCGTCCCCAGATGCGCTGTTCGGCATTGTCCCGGACCGAACAGGTGTTGGCCAGGATGACGTCGGCCTCTTCCATGTTTTCCGTCCGCTGAAAGCCGTCCTCCGCGAGGATGGAGAAGATGACCTCGGTGTCGCTGACATTCATCTGGCAGCCGTAGGTTTCTATGTAGATTCGTTTCATTTCGGAACCAATGGGGCTTCTTGTCTGCAAAAATAAGGAATTTCCCGGGATTTTTCCTACCTTTGCATGATTGTATAGGACAAGAAAGATGTCAAAAGTCTGGAAAATCGCGGCGGGACTCCTGCTCGCCCTGCTTCCGTTCCTTGTGACCGGCTGCTCCGGCGTGCGGAAGATCAAGGACATCCAGGTGAAGTCGGTCGGCGTGAAATACATCACACCGACCAGCCAGCGGAGCGCCGAAGGCGTCCTGCTGCTGGAGATAGACAACCCCGCCATGGGTTTCACCCTCTCCGACGTGGACGGCACCATCAAGCTGCAGAACCGCGAGATGGGCACTTTCACGGCCGGTGAACTGCCCCTGCAGGCGCGCAGCGTCCAGGTGTATGAACTCCCCTGCACAGCGACCCTCTCGGAATCGGTTTCCCTGCTGGAGGTGCTGACCCTCATTTCCCGGCGTTCGCTCGAAGGCTTCACGGCCGACATCCGGCTCCATGCCAAACTGAAGAACGGAATGGGCAAAACCTTGGAATTCAAAGACCTCGACATCGAAAAACTCGCAAAGTGATATGAAGAAGGCCCTCCTTATCCTCGTCCTTGCGCTGGTCGCCGCCGGCGCCCGCGCCCAAGACCAGGCCGATTCGCTCTACGTGCCGGCCGCCATCGACTCGACGCTCCGCGGACAGGATATCCTGAACCTCATCCGCACGTCCGACGGCAAGTCGGAGATCGACCAGCCCGCCGCCGTCCGGGATGCGTTCCGGAAGTATGTCTCCCGCAACGCCGGCAAGCCGATTCCGGGCTACCGCATCCGCGTCTACTATGACAACGACCAGAAGGCCCGCGCCCGCTCCGAGGCCGTCGCCCGCGCCATCGCGGGCCGCTACCCCGGCCTCCGCGTGTACCGGACTTTCGAAAGCCCGAACTTCAAGGTCTCCGTCGGCGATTTCCGTTCCAAGGACGAAGCCCTGCGGCTGTTCAATGAGCTGAAGGTCCAGTATCCCGCCGCCTTCCTCATCAAGGAAAACATCAACTATCCGCTTGTGGATCCGGACGTTATCTTCCAATGAAACAGGGATTAGAGACCAAACAGACGCTGCAACAGAAGCTTTCGCCGCTCCAGATCCAGACCATCAAGGTGATCGAGATGCCGGTGCAGGTGCTGGAGCAGTATGTCCGGGAGGAACTCAGCAACAACCCCGTGCTCGACGACGAGCAGCCCCGCGGCGACGGGGAGGCGAAGGATGTCTCTCTCTCCGAGGTGGAGGAGAAGGAGAACAGCGGCGGTTCCCTGGAGGACAGCTATACCGCCTACGGGGATGACGACATCCCCTCCTACAACCTCCATGTCAACAACTGGGGCAAGGACGAGCGGCCCGAGTACAACACTTTCTCCGTCCGGCAGAGCTTTACGCAGAGCCTGATGGAGCAGCTCGGTTTCCGCAACCTCACCGAGCACCAGCGGGCCGTGGCCTCCTTCATCATCGGCAGCCTCGACGACAGCGGCTACCTGCGCCGCGACCTCGAATCCCTCGTCGACGACATGGCCTTCCGGGCCGGCATCGAGACGACGGCCGGGGAAATCGAAGCGATGCTCCGCGTCATCCAGGAGTTCGAGCCCTCCGGCGTCGGGGCGCGGGACCTCCGGGAATGCCTGCTGATCCAGCTCGAGGACAAGAAGCAGACCCCGTCCGTCCAGACGGCCATCCGGATCCTCCGGGACTGCTTTGACGATTTCACCGGCAAGCATTTCCAGCGGGTGATGACCCGGCTCCGCCTCTCCCGGGAGGAAATGCAGGAGGCGATGAACGAGATCAAGCGGCTCAACCCCGCGCCCGGCGGCGACATCGACGACTCCTACAACGACCAGGCGCAGCAGATCGTCCCGGACTTCCTGCTGGACTACGACCACGGCGAGCTGGTCCTGTCGATGCCCCGCTTCTCCATCCCGGAACTCCGGATCAACCGGAAATACGCGGACATCCTCGAGACGGGGAAATACGCCCAGGAGCGCTCCCAGAAGGAGGCGGCCACCTTCGTCAAGCAGAAGATCGATTCGGCCAAATGGTTCATCGAAGCCCTCCGCCAGCGGCAGAACACGCTGGAGAGCACGATGCGCGCCATCATCGAATACCAGCACGACTTCTTCATCGACGGGGACGAGACCCGGCTCCGGCCGATGGTCCTCAAGGACATCGCGGAGCGGACCGGGTTCGACATCTCCACCATCTCCCGCGTGGTGAACAGCAAGTGGATCGAGACCCATTTCGGCATCTTCCCGCTGAAGTATTTCTTCTCGGAAGGACTTGAGAACCAAGATGGTGAAGCGGTCTCCACCCGTGAAATCAAGAACGTCCTCAAGACCTGCGTGGAAGGCGAGGACAAACACAACCCGCTGACGGACGACGAACTGGTCGACGCCCTCGCGGAAAAAGGGTACAAGGTAGCCCGGCGGACCATCGCCAAATACCGTTCCCAGCTGGACATCCCGAAAGCGAGGCTCCGCCGGGAACTTTGAGAAACAGGCACATGAAAATGAAAAACCGATTCTTTGCGGCCGTGATGGTCGCTTGTACATTCTGCGGATGCCAGGAACGGGAAAAGGAAGCGCCCGCCGCCCCCGAGCGGACCGTCCGTTTCCACGTCCGCTCCATCGAGACGAAAAGCGCCTTCGGCACGCCCGACGGAAACACCTATCCGACTTTCTGGACGGACAGTGACAAGTCCGTCGGCATTTCCCTCAACTTCGGCGCCGCCCAAAAGGCCGCCATCACCCCGTCCGAAGACTACCGGAGCGCCGCTTTCGAGGCCGTTTTCGCCCCGGGAGGCGACGCCCCCTATACCTTTTATGCCATCAGCCCCGCCACGGCCGCCGCGACGATGAGCCCGAGCCGGCACGGATGGACCGTTTCCATACCCACCACGCAGACGCCCCTCGCGGGCTCGGTGGAGGAATCGTCCCAGATCCTCGTGGCTGCGAGTGCGGAATCGGCGGAATTCCCGGAGGAAACCGACCTGTCCTTCCACCACCTGACCGCCTACGGCCGCGTCCGCCTCAGCGGAGCCGGATCCCTCCGCATCAACAAGGTGGACTTCGTCTTCGGCACGCCTGTCGTGGGAGAATGGTACTACGCCTGCGCCGACGGGAGCATGACCCCGAAGGCGGCTTCCAGCACCATCACCGTCCTGACCGACGGGACGGGCGACATCTGGTTCGCCTGCGCACCGGCCGACCTGTCCGGCACCGTCCTGAAGGTCATTGCCTACACGGATGAGAACAAGGCCTACACCAAGACGGTCACCTTCCCCGCCGGGCGGCAGCTCGCCTCCGGCCGGATCGCCTCTTTCACCGTCGACATGGCCGATGCCGTGCAGGAAAGCGTCCCGGTCTATGCCTGGCGGCTCCTGGAGGATGCGGGCGCCCTCGCCGTGGGTGACCGGATCGTCATCACCAACAAGGACGGCGACTATGCCGTCAGCACCACCCAGAACACGCACAACCGGGGGGCAGCCGCCGTCACGGTCGAGGACGGTATCCTCGCCGAGCCCGCTTCCAACGTGGAAATCCTCACGCTCAAAGCCGGGTCGTCCAATGGATTCTTCGCCCTGAGAACCCGAGGCGGCATGTACCTGGCGGCGACCAGCACTTCCAACAAGAACTACCTCCATTCCAATACCTCCGTGGACGACTACGCCAGCTGGACCATCAGCGTCAGCAGCGGCATCGCAAGCATCGTAGCCCGGAGCGGTTCCCGGAACAAACTGCTGTTCAATCCCAACAACGGTTCCCCGATTTTCTCCTGCTACAGGTCATTGACCACTCAGACCCGCAACGTCCGGGTTTTCCGGTATGCCTCCGACGTGGAAGAGGCCGGTGCGCCGGTCGTCGAGGACCCGCTCCTCGACAAGGAGGAATACGGCGCTTATCTCAACGGAACCGATTATGTCTTCGATGCGGCCAGGGACCAGATCCGCCGTACCTACGGGACAGACACCCAGTCCTTTACCATCCTCACCCCGGACAAGACGGCCCTGGAAGTCAGCGGCATCCCCATCGACATCCGGCAGGGTTCCTCCTTCACTGTCAAAGCCCTGCGGACCGTCGGGAAGGTGGAGTACCTCAACAAGAGCTTCAGTGTCACCGTCCTCCGGGAAAGCGGCCCCCGCTTCTGGCTGAGCGACGGAAAAGGCAATGGTTTCATCATCAAGAAGTAGTTGGAAATGAACACGAAATATCTTCTCGTCAGCATACTGGCCGCCGGGCTCTGCCTTGGCGCAGCCGCCATCCCCGCCCGGCGTGAGGCCGTACCTTACGTCCTTCCGGACGGGACGACCATCCTCATCCGGAACCACGGCGACGAATTCTGCCACTATACCACCGACCTCGACGGAAACGTCATCGAACTCGGCAGCGACGGATTCTTCCATCCCGGGAAGCGGCCGTCCAAGCCGGAGCGGATGCTCTCCGCCGCGCGCCGGCGCGCAGCCGCGCAGGAAAGGAAAAAGACGCGTACGCGCGCGGAAGCCGATGATTTCCCGATGACCCACGGGGCGCGCCGCATCCCCGTCCTGCTGGTCAATTTCAGCGACAAGAGCTTCATCATCGACAATCCCCGGGAGTCTTTCGACAACCTGCTCAACCAGGAGGGCTATTCCGCCCACGGGGGGACCGGTTCGGTCCGGGATTTCTACCTGGACAACTCGCACGGGGCCTTCGATCCCAGTTTCGACGTGTACGGCCCTTTTACCCTGCCCGGCAAAATGTCCACGTATGGCCCGAACGATGATGCCGCGCTCGCCATCTTCCAGGCGGCGACCGGTTTGGACGACGAGATTGACTTCAGCCGGTATGACTCCGACGGCGACGGCAATGTGGATATGCTCCTGCTTTATTACGCCGGACTCAACCAGGCCTCCAACTCCTTCAACAACAACCTGATCTGGCCCCACCAGTGGCTGATGGACTACAGCGACAATTCGGAGGTGGCCGGCAACCGTTTCGACGGCGTCCACATTTCCAAGTACTTCTGCACCTCGGAACTGAAAGGGAGCAGCGCCACCAACAAGAACAACATGGACGGGATCGGCACGACCTGCCATGAATTCGCCCATTCGCTGGGTCTCCCCGATTTCTATGACACGGACTACGACGAGGCCAATGACGAGGCGGGAGCGGTGTATGCCTTCTCGACCATGTGCGACGGCGCCTACAACAACGACGGCTGCACCCCGCCCTGGTTCACCATCGAGGAACGGATGATGCTCGGCTGGGCCGATGCGCCGGCGTTCCTTCCCGAAAGCGGGGATGTCACCCTGGGGCCGGTCTCGGACGACATGGCCTACAGGAGCGCGACCACGATGGAAAACGAGTATTTCGTTTACGAGTGCCGCGACGGGAAGGGCTGGGACGCCCCGCTTCCGACGGGCCTGGTCGTCTATCATGTCGACAAGTCCGACCGGACCATCCAGATCAGCGTCCCCAACGACTGGAGCGGGTATTACTCCGTCAACATCACGCCGGCGGAACTCTGGAGCGACTGGGAGAGCTACAACTGCATCAATGAAAATGCCGCCCACCCCTGCTATTACGTGATTCCTTCCACGGACCAGACCCGGCTCGAAATCAGCTGGGACCTGAGCGGTTCGCCCGAAAAGATCATCTTCCCGGGGTCCGGGAATACCACCGAATACACGCCGAAGGACTGGAACGGGACCGACGCCCCCTTCACGCTGGAGAACATCCGCTTCGACGGAGAGCGCGTCCGCTTTACCCTTCCGTTCTATGACCTAGCCTATTTCGGCCACAACAGCATCGATGCGCCCGCCACCTGTGCGCCGGGAGCCGAACTGGCCCTGCGCCTGCTCGAATCGGAGCGGCGTCCCGTGAGCGCCGTTGCCTGGTACCTCGATGACGAACCCGTCAGCCTGACCTCCATCGTCCTGACGGAAGGGACCCATCTCCTCGAAACGCGCGTCACCCTTGCCGACGGCCGGAAAGAGATCCTGGAAAAGACCATTCATGTCGAATAATTCCTGATAAACAGCCATTGCTATGAAAAAAGCTCCGTTGATTGCCTTGTTCTTCGCAGCGGCCCTCATGATGCTGTCCGGCTGCGGAAAGATAACACCGGACCGGCCCATTCCGCAGCCCAAGGATCCGGAACCGGAAAAGCCGGAAGATCCGAAAGTGCCGGAAGAGCCTGCCGGGTCGGATTTCATCGATGTGGAAACCGCATTCAAGCAGATGCACCTGGTCAGTTTCGTCCAGTCCTGCAACCACTATTCGCCCCACAGCGGGGTGGATGTGACCGAATTCCGCTACAATGATTACGTGGCGAACCCCCAGGCCGTATTCGTCATGCAGGTCGATCTCTCCGACGAGACCGTCAGCATGACCAACACCGTTCCGGGCGATGCCAAGACCAGCTTCAACGCCGGCCGCGAAACGCTCACCGGCCAGTTCAAGCGCATCGACATGGCGACCCACTGGGTCATCGGCGGGACCAACACGGATTTCTTCGCAATGGACGGCTCCAGTCCCGGCACGCCCCAAGGCGCCTTCTGGCACAACGGGAACTGCCTGAAAAACACGTTCAATTCCCAGGCGACCCGCCCCCGCTGCTTCGTGTACTGGGGTGACGACGAGCAGGTTCATATGGCCAAGAGCGCCGAGTATTCCACGGTCAAGGATCGCGGCGGCTTCCGGGAGCTGTTCAGCGGCGGCCAGTTCCTCGTCGAGAACGGCAAGGCGACGAACTATGTGGAAGACAGCGTCTATGGCGTCCATCCCCGGACCATGTTCGGGGTCTGCAAGGACAACCGGCACGTCGTCCTCGTCGTCATCGACGGGCGGAACGAAACCCTTGCCATCGGCATGAACTATCCGGACATGCAGAAGATCCTCCTCGCGCTCGGCTGCGAGACCGCCTTCAACATCGACGGCGGCGGCTCATCGACTTTCGTCGTCCGCAACGAGAACTTCTCCGGCTATGGCCAGAGCGCCAGTTTCTCCGTCCGCAACAAGCCATCCGACGGCTCCCAGCGGAAAATCGGCCCCGGCCTCGCCATCGTCGCCTCCGATTGATTCCCCTCAATCATCCAGGTACAAAGATAACACCTGGAAAAACTGCCATCGAAGTGACAGTCAAGGAAAACTGTTCCTTCGGAATTCGGAGGCGTCGCCGACCGGGGGAGCTTGAGGGGTCCTCCCCTCAATCATCCAGGTACAAAGATAACACGTGGAAAAACCCGTATCGAAGTGACAGTCAAGGAAAACTTTTATTTGGAAGTTTAGCCTTGATGTGTTATCTTTGTATCCCGGTTAAGTTGTGATTTAATCGGGATTTTTTATGTCCAACCGTCTGCAAGACGCCAGCCTGCGTTTTCTCGGGCTGAACGAAGGAACGGGCCTGTACGGATTGTACGGCACGGAATACACCAACCACTATTACCTTTTGAGCGGGCCGGGGACCCGTCGCCTGATGGCTTTCCCCGAAGTCGTCGGCTACGAGTCCTATCTCGCTACGCTGCCCGCCACCATCGCCGCCCTCCGCCACCTATTTCCTTCCGGCCAGGGCGGCGATGTCGATATACTCACCATCCTCCGCGGCGGCCTGAACTACCCGGTCGAGGAGGCCTGCCACCGCTGCGGGATCCGGGTTCGGGACATCCATTTCGTTTCCTGCGAACGGACCATCGAGAACCACGTCATCACGGGCCTCGACATCAAATACGAGAAACTGCGCGTCACCCGGGACCGGACCCTCGTCATCGGGGACATCATCGCGACCGGCGATACGCTCCGGCTCTGCCTCGGACAGGTCGTGGACCGTTTCCGCCGGCGGGGCGGCAGCCTGCGGAAGATCATCTTCTTCACCGTCGGCGGGACCCGCGCCATCGACCTGATGGAGGAAATGACCGCCGAGATCCGGAAGCTTTTCCCTGAATTCGAAGGATTCGACTGCTTCTTCTACGAAGGCATTTTCAGCGTGTACGAGGACCCCGGCGCATCGGGCATCAACGTCCCGGACATCGACTTCGGCTGGAAGGGCGGGGCCGTCACCCCGGGATTCCGCCGCTTCGTCATCGACCATCCCTATTCCCTGCTGGAGAAATGCATCATCTACGACGGCGGCGCACGCCGCTACGAGATTCCCGTCCATTTCCACGAAGTGCTCGAATACTGGGAAGGGGTCTGGGGCCGCGCAGACCGGATCGACCCGGTCCGGCTGGTGGGAGAGAAGCTCGGTTACGACCGCCCGGTCACCTATGATGAGTGGCTGAAAATCACGCATTTCCAGGACTTGCAGGAGGTTGGGCTCCCCGCCCTCTGGGCCGACGAGCGGGACCTGCTCGTCCATGCCGACGCCCTCTCGCTCGAAGCCATCGCGCTGCAGCGCATCGAAGCCATCAACACAATCCTACAGCAATATGAGTAAAAAGCAGATGACCGATGTCGATTTCACGACATCCCCGGTGGACCGCGCCGGAAGGAAGAGCAACCTGAGTATGTTCATGGTGATGCTCGGATTCACCTTCTTCTCCGCCAGCATGTGGGTCGGGCAGAACCTTGCCGCCGGACTCACCTGGTGGGACTTCGTATGGGCCCTGCTGCTCGGCGGCCTCATCCTCGCCGCCTACACGGGCGCACTCGGCTGGATCGGCGCAGAGAGCGGCCTGTCGCTTGACCTGCTCTCCCGCAAGAGCTTCGGCACGAAGGGCAGCTACCTCCCCAGCGCGATGATCAGTTTCACCCAGATCGGCTGGTTCGGCGTCGGCCTCGCGATGTTCGCGATCCCGGTGGCGAAAGAACTGATGGGCCTGGACGTCACGCCCGACCACATGCCCTGGCAGGGCTACCTGATGGTCGCGATCGCCGGCGTCCTGATGACCGCCAGCGCCTATTTCGGCATCAAGAGCCTCACGATCATCAGCTACATCGCCGTTCCGGCCGTCGCCATCCTCGGCACCGTCGCCATGGTCATGGCCATCCAGCGGGGGGACATGGGCCTCATCGAGCAGTTCTCCGTCGGCAGCAAGTCGCTCGGGGTCATCGCGGGCGCGGGCCTGGTCATCGGCAGCTTCGTCTCGGGCGGCACGGCGACACCGAACTTCACGCGCTTCGCCAAGAGCGGGAAGGTCGGCCTCATCATCACGGTCATCGCCTTCTTCATCGGCAACAGCCTCATGTTCCTGTTCGGCGCCGTCTCCAGCATCTATGCCGGCGGCAACGACATCTTCGAGGTCATGCTCAACCTCAACCTCTTCTACCTCGCCGTCCTCGTCCTCGGCCTGAACATCTGGACCACCAATGATAACGCCCTGTACACGGCCGGCCTCGGCCTCTCCAACATCTTCGGCCTGTCGAAGAAGGCGATGGTCCTGATCTCCGGACTCATCGGCACCCTCGCCGCCGTCTGGCTCTACTGGAATTTCTGCGGCTGGCTGAATGTCCTCAACTGCACCCTGCCGCCCGTCGGTATCATCCTGATCATCCACTACTTCACGCACCGGAAGGCCTACCTCGACGGGACCGTGGAAGAGAAGAAGGTCAACTGGGGGGCGGTCATCGGCGTCATCGCGGGCGCCGTCGTCGCCAACCTCGTCCACTGGGGCATCCCGGCCATCAACGGCATGGTGGTCGCCACCCTCTGCTACCTGGCCGGCCAGCTGATCGGCAGGAAATAACGGCGCCGGGACAGCCTCCCGGAGAACATTCAAATCGCAAGTAGCTAATTCAAAGGCGTTTACAAAAAATCGCCCCCGCAGTTTTGGGGGGGCGATTTTGTATAAATAACAGGCCCTCAGCTTTTTACGATTTGAATGTGGTAAAAGTATGATTATCAAAGCATTATGGAAGGCCGGGGTGGCTGTTGAAAAAATTGTGGAAAAATTTGTAAGATTATGGAATAAAATGGAAAATTTATCGTACCTTTGTACCCAAGCGTGAAAGAACTAAGTTAAACCCAGCAGAGACAACAGACAATGACCCGATTCTTCGGCAAGACCACCGGCAAGGTAGACGACAAGGGACGCATCGTGTTCCCGGCCGTCTATCGTGACGCGATGGCCCGTGGCGGAGAATCCGATATGACCCTGATCATCAAGAAGAACGTCCAGGGGACCTGCCTCAACCTGTTCACCCTCGAAGAGTGGGTGCGCCGGTCCGACAAGATCCTCGACGGTCTCGACACCGAACTGAATTCCGAACACGCTGCTTTCTGGAGCACGTACAACGACGGCGTTTACACGATTGTCCCCGACGGGAAACTCGGCCGCCTGAACATCCCTTCAGAATTGCTCGAACAGGTAGGTATAACGAAAGAAGTCGAGTTCGCGGGTGTCGGTTACAAGATCGAGATCTGGGCCAGGGAGAAACGGGCGGCCGGAATCCTTCCGGCAGATGTCTTCCAGGCGACCGCAGCAAGGCTTTCCGAAAAGAAGTAGGGAGGGCCGCCATGTCGGAATACCATACGCCTGTAATGCTTGACGAGAGCGTTTCGGCCCTCGTAACGAATCCGCAAGGAATATACGCCGATGCCACTTTCGGAGGCGGTGGACACACCGCCGGACTCCTTTCACGCTTAAACGATGGCGCGCGCGTCATCGCCTTCGATCGTGACGTCGATGCCCTGGACAACGCCCCGGACGATGCCCGTCTGACACTGGTCCACAATAACTTCCGCTTCATCGAGAACTACGCCCTCCGGCTGGCGAAGGAGCTCGACCCGGCCACGCAGGATCCCGCCGTGTTCGACGGCATCCTCGCGGACCTCGGCGTCTCCTCCCACCAGTTCGACACGGCGGAACGCGGCTTCTCCTTCCGCTTCGACGCCCCGCTCGACATGCGGATGAACACGCAGGCCCCCGTAACGGCGGCAGATGTCGTCAACGGATGCGACGAGGAGGAACTGGAACGCATCTTCCGCCTCTACGGCGAAGTGGAGAACGCCCGCAAGGCGGCCCGTCTCCTCTGCGCCGCCCGCGCGCAGGAACCCGTCCGCACCACCGGCGACCTCGACCGCGCCCTGGCGCCGGTCCTCCCGAAATTCGCGGAACACAAGTACCTTGCGAAGGTGTACCAGGCCCTCCGCATCGAAGTCAACCAGGAGATGCGCTCGCTCGAGAAGTTCCTCGACGGCTGCACCCGGGCGCTGAAGCCCGGCGGCCGGCTGGTCGTCATCACCTACCACAGCCTGGAAGACCGGATGGTCAAGAACTTCATCCGGACCGGCCGCACCGACGGCCGGGAGGAGAAAGACATCTACGGACGGACGGCGACGCCCTTCGAGGCCGTGAACCGCAAGCCCATCCTCCCCCGGGAGGAGGAGATTGCGGGGAACACCCGGGCCCGGAGCGCCAAGCTCCGCATTGCGGAAAGGAGGGCGGAAGCATGACGGGCGGCCAGTTCAAACAAGTCCTGCTGGAGGGCGTCAAAGCCCTGTTCAAGGGCGAGTTCCTCCTCCGGATCGGGGCGGACAAGTACTTCATCCACATCATCTACGCCTTCTTCTTGGCGCTCGTGGTGATCTGGCTGAGCCTCCGCATCGACACGACCCTGATGGCCGTGGAGAAGAATAAGGCCGTCCTGAACGACCTCTCCATCCAGTACGCCGCCAAGACCGGCGAACTGGTAAAAATGAACCGCATTTCGACCGTGCAGGAGCAGCTCCGGAAACTCGGCTCCCCGCTGGAGATCCCGCAGCAGCCGCCCGTGACGGTGAAAAAGAAATAGGCCATGGCAAAGAAAGACAGAAGGATCAAGGAGAAAGCGCTCCTCGGAAAGGACAGGGTGGGATTCATCCTGGACCTTTTCTATGCGTTCATCTTCTGCCTGTCCATCGCCATCTTCGCCAAGATCATCTATATCCAGGTGACGTACCGGGTGGACCCGAAGGTCGCCCACTTCTTCCGTCCGGCCAACACCAAGCGGGCGGAACAGCCCCGGCGCGGCGCCATCCTCTCCCACGACGGCCGCATCCTCGCCATCTCCACCCCGCTCTACCAGGTCTATATGGACTGCACGGTCCAGAAAGACCTCTTCCGCCAGGACAAGGAGCACGGGGAGGAACTGGAGAAAGAGTGGCGAGCCGCGGCCAATGACCTCTCCAAAGGCCTCGCCCGCATCTACCAGGACAAGACCGCGAAGGAATATTACGACCTGATCCTCGCCAGCCGCCGCGACAACAAACGCTACGTCAGGATCGGCGACCGCATCTCCCACGCCACGCTGCAGGAGGTCAAGGCCCTCCCGCTCTTCTCGAAGGGCCCGAATGTCGGCGGCATCATCGTGGAGAAGTTCGATTCCCGCGAGTATCCCTACGGCAGCCTCGCCCGCCGCACCATCGGCTATGTCCGGAACAATGACCCGAAGCAGAATCCCGTCCGGGTCGGCATCGAAGGCAGATTCGACTATGTCCTGCACGGGAAGGACGGCTACGAGTGGCTGCGGAAGGCCGACAAGGGCGGGAAGGTCCATAATTTCGACAGCACGGCCGTCAAGGCGGTGGACGGGGACGACATCCGCACCACCCTCGACATCGACTTCCAGGACATCGCCGACCGGGCGATCCGCCGGCAGATCACGGAAGAGGAGCGGCTCAGCGGCGCCTGCGCCGTGATCATGGAAGTGGGCACCGGCGCCATCCGCGCCATGGTCAACCTGACCCGGGACACGACCCTCGCCGGAAGCCCCCTGACGGAGAAGTTCAACCTCGCCATCAGCCAGGCCGGGGAGCCCGGTTCCGTCTTCAAGACCGTCACCCTGACAAGCCTCATCGAGGACGGCTATGTCCATTCCGTCGATGAATGCGTCCCGACCAACCGCGGCATCATCCCCCACGCCAAGACGGACGACGTCCACATCCGCGACTGGGAGGATTCGACCCACCGGAAGACCATTCCCATCAAGCGCGGCCTGGAGATTTCCTCGAACTATGTCTTCGCCCACCTGGCCTGGGAGCATTACCACACCCACCCCGCGGACTTCTACGACAAACTCTACCGCTACAAACTCGCGGAGCAGTTTGATTTCGATATCGACGGCCTGGCGACACCGGGCGTCGTGACGCCGGCCAACAACCCCTACTGGACCGACGCCTCCCTGGAAACGGCCGCCTACGGCTATTCCGTTTCCGTCACGCCCCTGCACCTGCTGACCTTCTACAACGGCATCGCCAACAAGGGCAGGATGATGCGCCCCTACCTGGTGGAAGACGTTGAAAGGAACGGCCGCGTCCTGAAGAAATACGGCCCCGGCGTGCTCGGGAACATCTGCTCCCGCGCAACGGCCGACACGGTGACGCGTGCCCTGCGGGGCGTCGTCACGCATGGCACGGCACGGAGCAAGCTCCGCGCGGCGGAACTGCCCGTCGCGGGTAAGACCGGCACCTCCCGGGTCGTCCTCTCCCCCGAAGAGAAACCCATCAAGGGCAACGCATACCAGGATGCCAGCGGACGGAAGAAGAACCAGGGCACCTTCATCGGCTTCTTCCCCTACAACCGTCCGAAATACTCCGTCATCGTGACGGTGTATTCCCGGCTGTCCCACGGCAGTTTCTACGGCGGAGACGCACCGGCGAAGGCCGTCCGGGAAATCGTCGACAACATCTTCGCGATCGATCCGGAATGGAATCCGGTCATCTCCCGCAAGGGAACGGTGGCCGAAACCGCCCTCGCGGCCATTCCGCAGACGGACGGGACGGCCCCGGACGTCAAGGGCCTCGGGCTCGCCGACGCCCTGTATGCCGTCGAGAGCAACGGATACCGCTGCCGCTATGAAGGCTGCGGGAAGGTCAAGGCCCAGACCCCGGCCGCCGGGACGAAACTCGGGAAAGGGGAAACGATAACACTGACTTTGCAATGAGACTGGACCAGATCATACACGGAATCAGCTGCCTGGAGACGCAGGGAGACCTTTCCTGCGAAATCTCCGCGGTGACCAGCGACTCCCGGACCGTCATCCCCGGCGCCCTTTTCATCGCCGTCAAGGGATACGGCCGCGACGGACACGCCTATATCCCTTCCGCCATCCAGAAGGGAGCGGCCGCCGTCCTCTACGAGGAAGGCGCTGCGCCGGAAGGCGTCGCCTCCGTCCGCGTGGCGGACAGCCGGGTCGCCATCGCCCTCGCGGCCGACAATTTCTACGGACATCCGTCCCGCGACCTCACCCTCGTCGGCATTACCGGCACGAACGGGAAGACCACGACCGTCACCCTGCTCTACCACCTGTTCACCGGCCTGGGATACAACTGCGGCCTCCTCTCCACCATTGCCAACTATGTCGGCGAAGAACGTTTTGAGACCGACAACACCACCTCGGACCCCGTCACCATCAACCGGCTTCTCCGCCGGATGGTCGATGCGGGCTGCGAATACTGCTTCATGGAAGTAAGTTCCATCGGCGTGGACCAGGACCGGGTCACGGGCCTGCGTTTCAAGGCCGGGATCTTCTCCAACCTGACCCATGACCACCTGGACTATCACAAGACCTTTGCCGAATATCTCCGCTGCAAGAAGCGCTTCTTTGACTGTCTGCCCAAGGATGCCTTCGCCATTGTCAATACGGACGACCGCAACGGCCTGGTGATGGTCCAGAACACGGTGGCCAAGGTCGTCACCTACTCCTGCCGGAGCCTCGCGGACCACAGCGCCCGCATCCTCGAGCAGGGTTTCGAGGGCATGCTCCTGAAAATCGACGGCCAGGAGGCCTGGACCCGCCTCGTCGGGGAACACAACGCCTACAATGTGCTGGCCATCTACACGACGGCGGTCTGCCTGGGTGCAGACCCGACCGAAACGCTCGTCGCCATCAGCCGTCTCGCCGCCGCGCCGGGTCGTCTCGAGACCCTGCGCGGTCCGCGGGACCTTGCCGTCGTCATCGACTACGCCCATACGCCCGACGCCCTGGAGAATGTCCTGAAGACCCTCCGCGACGTCGCCCCCGAGCGGCCGCTCATCTGCCTCTTCGGCTGCGGCGGCGACCGCGACCGGACCAAGCGGCCGGAGATGGCGGAAATCGCCGAAAAGCGGGCCGACCGGCTCGTCATCACCTCCGACAATCCCCGGACCGAAGACCCGGAGGCCATCATCGCGGAAATCCGGAAGGGCCTGTCCTTCAGCGGATCGGCGAAAGCGCTGGTCATCACGGACCGCCGCGAGGCCATCCGCACCGCCATCCTGACCGCTCCGGAACATGCAACCATCCTCCTCGCCGGCAAGGGACACGAGACCTACCAGGTCATCGGGACCGCCAAACTGCCGTTCGACGAGAAAGAAATCGTGACTGAAACCTTCAAGCTGCTTTCCTAAATGATCTACCATCTTTTCCAATACCTCGAGCGGACCGGCCTGGACTTCCCCGGCCTCGGGCTGATGCACTACATCTCCTTCCGGGCGATCCTGGCGAGCGTCACCGCCGTGCTCATCGCGCTCATCGCCGGGAAGGGCATCATCCGCGTGCTGCAGCGGAAGCAGATCGGCGAAACCGTGCGCGACCTCGGCCTCCAGGGCCAGATCGAGAAGAAAGGGACCCCGACCATGGGCGGCGTCATCATCCTGCTGTCCATCCTGACCGGCGTGCTGCTGTTCTGCGACCTGACCAATATCTATGTCCAGCTGATGCTCCTGAGCGCCGTCTGGTGCGGGGCGCTGGGCTTCGCCGACGATTATATCAAGGTATTCCGGCACAACAAGGAAGGGCTCAGCGAGAAGAAGAAGCTCATCGGCCAGATCGTCCTCGGCTTCATCATCGGCATCGCCGTCTGGCAGAGCAAGGACATCGTGGTCCGCGAGAAGGTCCGGGACGAATCCGTCCAGATCGTCGAACAGGGCGACACCCGGACCGTCAATACGGAAACCCTGGTCACGGACAGCGTTTACAAGGAAGAAAACGTCGTCAAGAGCACCAAGACGACCATTCCCTTCGTCAAGAACCACGAATTCGACTACCGCTGGCTCTCCCCGTTCAAGGGGACCTGGGGCTGGTATGCCAAATGGGCCATCTATGTCCTGATGATCGTGCTTGTGATCACGGCCTGTTCCAACGGGACCAACCTCACCGACGGCCTGGACGGCCTGGCGGCCGGCACCTCGGCCATCGTCGGGGTGGTCATCGGCATCCTGGCCTGGCTGTCGGGCAACCTCATCGATTCCAACTACCTGAATATCATGTACCTCCCGGGCACCGGAGAAATCGCGATCTTCTTCTCCGCCTTCGTCGGCGCGCTGATCGGCTTCCTCTGGTACAACTCCTACCCGGCCCAGGTCTTCATGGGCGACACCGGCAGCCTCGCCATCGGCGGGATCATCGGCGTCGGCGCCGTCCTCATCCGCAAGGAACTCCTCCTGCCCCTGCTCTGCGGGATCTTCTTCGTCGAGAGCCTGTCCGTGCTCCTGCAGCGGGGATATTTCAAATATACCAGGAAAAAATACGGCCAGGGACGGCGGATCTGGAGCATGACCCCGATCCACCACCACTACCAGGACAAGAAGGAACTGCCCGGACCCGTGATCTTCCACAAGCCGGTTCCGCCGCAGCATGAGGCGAAGATCGTGAGCCGCTTCTGGATCATCGGGATCATCCTGGCGGTCACTACCCTGGCCCTGCTGAAAGTGAGATAATAAAAAAAGATAACAGATAACTATGTCCAGACTGGTTGTACTGGGAGGCGCGGAAAGCGGCGTGGGAGCCGCGGTGCTTGCCAAGAAAAAAGGATTCGACGTTTTCCTTTCCGACAACGGAAAGATCAAGGAAGATTATGTGAAGGTCCTCAGGGAGTGGGATATCCCCTATGAGGAGGGCGGTCATACCGACGCGCTCATCCTGAACGCGGACGAGGTCGTCAAGAGCCCCGGCATCCCCTCGGCGGCGCCGATGGTCTGCCGGCTCCGCGACCAGGGAACGCACATCATCTCCGAGATTGAATTCGCCGGGCGCTACGACACGGCGAAGAAGATCTGCGTCACCGGCTCCAACGGCAAGACCACGACCACATCGCTGATCTACTATCTCCTGAAGAACGCCGGCCTCAACGTCGGCCTCGGCGGCAACATCGGCAAATCCTACGCTTACCAGGTCGCCACGGAGCACTTTGATTATTATGTGCTGGAAATCAGCAGTTTCCAGCTGGATGACGTGTATGATTTCAAGCCGGATATCGCCATCATCACGAACATCACGCCCGACCACCTCGACCGCTACGACCACAAGATGGAGAACTACGTCGCCGCGAAGTTCAACATCACCCGGAACCTCACCCCGGACGACTGCTTCATCTTCGACAGCGACGACGACATCACCATCGGGCACCTGGACAGCATCGTGCTCCGCTGCAAGATGCTCCCCTTCTCCCAGCGGCATGAAGTCCCGCAGGGCGCCTTCCTCCGCCAGGACAAGATCGTCCTGCGCTACGAGGAAGAGGAGACCGACGTCTATCTGAAGGAACTCGCCCTCGGCGGCAGGCACAACATCTACAATTCGATGGCGGCCGCCCTCGCCGCGAAGGCGACGGGCATCGACAACGCCGTCATCCGGCAGTCCCTCGCGACCTTCCAGCCGGTCGAACACCGCCTGGAGCCGGTCCTGAGCATCAAGGACGTCCTCTATATCAACGACTCCAAGGCCACCAACGTGGACGCCGCCTGGTATGCGCTCGAATGCCAGCAGAAGCCGGTCGTGTGGATTGTCGGCGGAAAGGACAAGGGCAACGACTACAGCGTCCTCGACCCGCTCGTGCGGGAGAAGGTGAAGGCCGTCGTCTGCCTCGGCGTGGACAACGCCAAGATCCACGCCGCGTTCGAGGGCATCGTCGGCAAGGAGAAGATGGTCGATACCGCATCCGCCGAAGAGGCGGTCCGTGCGGCCAGCCGTTTCGCCGAGCCGGGCGACGTCGTGCTGCTCAGCCCCTGCTGCGCCAGCTTCGACCTTTTCAAGGATTATGAGGACAGGGGCCGGAAATTCAAGGAGGCCGTACGCGGACTGTAACCGATGGGCAGGAAGGTGAAAGAAGAAGGATTCTGGAAATTCGTGGAGAATTTCAAGGGGGACAAGGTCATCTGGATGATCGTCCTCCTGCTGATGATGTTCTCCATCCTGTCCGTGTTCTCCTCGACCTCGCTCCTGGCCATCCAGCAGAAGACGACCCGGATCAGCATCGTCAAGGAGCAGTTCATCATCGTCGCCGCCGGCCTCGCCATCATCGGCATCTGCTATTTCATCCGCAACATCAAGGTCTTCGAGTGGCTGTCCCAGTGGGGATTCCTGCTCTCGCTCACCCTGCTGGTCATCCTGAACGCCCACCTGAACCTCGGGTTCATCAGCGCGCAGAAAATCAACGACGCCTGGCGCAACCTCTCCTTCCTCGGCCTGCAGATCCATGTCTATGAGGTCGTGAAAATCGCGATGATCCTCTATCTCGCCTGGGCGGTGAATGCCTTCAAGGACGACAGTTTCGCCCTGGCGAACTTCTTCTCCTCCCGTTTCCCGCGCCTCGCTTTCCTGGCCGAGCCGTTCTGGAAGAAACTCATTTACATCTACATGCCCGTCCTGGTCGTCACGGCGCTCATCCTCCGCGACGGCACCTCCTCCGCCCTGTTCATCGGCGGGATGATGATCCTCACGATCTTCATCGGCGGGGTCAACCTCAAGGAAATCGCCGGCCTGGCCGCCATCGGCATCGTCTATATCGCGCTGAGCTTCGTCCTCTACGAGAAGACGGAGGGACGCATCAACCTGTCCAACCGCACGTCCACGGCGATGCACCGGCTCCGCGAGCACAAGAAAAGCGGGGACAAGATGGACATCCTGCTGACCGCGCCCCGGAATTCCAAACAGTTCCAGGATGCGCTGGACGACCTCAAGCAGCCGGTCAGCGCCCTCGTCGCCATCCAGGAGGGAGGCGTCCTCGGGAAGGGACCGGGCCAGAGCACGCAGCGGTATGTCGTGCCCGTCCTGTTCGGCGACTACATGTTCAGCTTCATCGTGGAAGAGTACGGCCTCTGGGGCGCGCTCATCATCATCATCCTCTATGCGAGCCTGCTCTCCCGCGGGGCGCTGCTCGCGAAGAACTGTGACAATTACTACGCGAAGGTCGTCCTGGCGGGCCTCGTGCTGACCATTTCCTGCCAGGCATTCATGCACATGGCGATCAACGTCCACCTGGTCCCGCAGACGGGCCAGACCCTGCCGATGATCAGCCACGGCGCGTCGTCGTTCCTCGCCTTCTCCGTCGGCTTCGGGGTCATCCTCTCCATCAGCCGGATGATCCACACCAAGGTCCAGAAGGCCATCGACGCGGCGGAGCCGATCCGCGTACAAAACGAAGACGAGGTCCGGGACACCCTCTCCGACCTCGAAAACATGGAGACCGAAGATTATGACGTATAAAGCCATCCGGGTCATCATCAGCGGCGGCGGGACGGGAGGCCACATCTTCCCGGCCGTGTCCATCGCGAACAAGCTCAAGGAACTGAATCCCGAGACCGAAATCCTCTTCGTCGGCGCCGAAGGGAAGATGGAAATGGAGAAAGTCCCCGCGGCGGGCTACCGCATCGTGGGGCTGCCGATCGTCGGCCTCCAGCGCCGGCTCAGCTGGAAGAACATCGTCAACGACCTCCAGGTGCCCGGCAAGATCCTCAGGAGCATCCGGCAGGCCAAAAGGATCATCCGGGAATTCAAGCCGGACATCGCCATCGGCGTCGGCGGCTATGCCAGCGCGCCGCTGCTCTGGGCGGCCACCCGGCTGGGAATCCCCTCCCTCATCCAGGAGCAGAACGGCTTCGCCGGACTGACGAACAAGCTGCTGGGCAAGCGCGTACAGTCCATCTGCGTCGCCTATGAAGGCATGGAGCGCTTCTTCCCCGCGGACAAGATCGTCCTCAGCGGCAACCCCATCCGCAAGGAAGTCAGCCAGCCCGCAACGCCCGAAAAGCGGGCCGAGGCCCTCTCCTTCTACAACCTGGACCCGGAGAAGAAACACCTCCTCATCGTCGGCGGCAGCCTCGGGAGCGGGACCCTGAACAACGCCATGAAGGCCTGGATCGAGGCCGGCTGCCCGGGCGGCGGCAATGTCGAGGTCCTCTGGCAGTGCGGCAAGTATTATAAGAAAGGAGTGGACGCCTTCATGGAAGGACGCGAACTGCCCGCGGTCCGGTATTCCGATTTCATCGCGAACATGGACCTCGCCTATGCCGCGGCGGACGTGGTCATCACCCGCAGCGGCGCCAGTACGGTCTCCGAACTCTGCGCGCTGGGCAAGGCCGCCGTTTTCGTGCCCTCCCCCAATGTGGCGGAAGACCACCAGACCCACAATGCGATGGCCCTGGTCCGGAAAGACGCGGCCCTGCTGGTGAAGGATGCGGAAGCCCGGGAGAAACTCCTCCCGACCGCGCTCCGGCTGCTGCAGGAGCCCGACCGGATCGCCACGCTCGAAGAGAACATCCTCAAACTCGCCCTCACCGATGCCGCCCAGGTCATCGCGGACGAGGCCTATAAACTGATTGTATGAAGCACGTCTATTTCATCGGCATCGGGGGCATCGGCATGAGCGCCATCGCCCGGTACTACAAACGGAAGGGATACGACGTATCCGGCTATGACAGGACGCCCTCCGAGCTGACCGCGGCGCTGGAGGCGGAAGGCATCGCCGTCCATTATACCGACGACACGGCCTTCATCCCGGAGGATGCGGCGGAAACGCTCGTCGTCTATACGCCCGCCATCCCGAAGGAGATGGGCGAACTGGTCTATGTCCAGACCCACGGCTACCGCGTCGTCAAGCGCTCGCAGATGCTCGGCGAAATCGCCCGCGGACAGGCCTGCCTGGCCGTTTCCGGCACCCACGGAAAGACCACAACCTCAACCCTGACGGCGCACATCTTCACGGAAAGCGGCACCGGCTGCTCCGCCTTCCTCGGCGGCATTTCCAAGAACTACGGCACCAACCTGCTGGTCAGCCCGACCCCGGTGGTGGTGGCGGAAGCGGACGAATTCGACCGCTCCTTCCTCCAGCTTTTCCCGGAGATTGCGGTCATCACCGCCATCGACGCCGACCATCTCGATATCTACGGGGACTATGCCCACGTCCTCGAGGCCTTCAAGGCCTTCGCCGCGCAGGTGAGCGGGACGCTGATCCTCAAATACGGCCTGCCGGTCGCGGCGACGGACACGCCCGCCCGCATCGTGACCTACGCCTACGATGATCCCAGGGCGGATTTCCACGCGGAAAACGCCCGGCCCGACGCCACCGGCCATTTCAGCTACGACCTCGTATTCCCCGGCGGACGGATCGAAGGCATCCGCGTCGGCACCCCGGGCTGGGTGAACGTCGAAAACAGCGTCGCGGCGGCGGCGATCGCCCTGACCTATGGCATCGCCCCGGACAAGGTCCGCGCCGCCATCGGCTCCTTCCAGGGCGTCAAACGCCGCCTCGAACTGCACGTCAGCAGTCCGGGACTCTCCTACATCGACGATTACGCCCACCATCCGAAGGAACTGTCCACCGCCATCTCCTCGATGCGGGACATCTTCCCGGGCCGGCGCATCACCGCCATCTTCCAGCCCCACCTCTACACCCGCACCCGGGACTTCGCGAAGGAATTCGCCGAGGCCCTCAGCGCGGTGGACAAACTCATCCTCCTCCCGATCTACCCGGCGCGGGAGCTCCCCATCCCTGGCGTGACTTCCGAGATCATCCTCGCCGACGTCACAGCCCCGGAAAAGGTCCTGCTGCCGAAGGAGGAACTCCTCGATTACCTCGCCCGGGAGCCGCTCGACGTGCTTGTCACCTTCGGCGCCGGCGACGTGGACCGCTTCATCGGCCCGATCACGGAACTCCTTGAAAAACGCCTCGCATGAACCGGATCGTCCGCCATTTCCTCGCTTTCATCCTGACCGCCGTCTGTCTCGGCGGCCTGCTGGTCGTCCTCCGCGCCGGTGCGAAGGACCGGCACCAGGTTCTGTGCAAGGAAGTGGACGTGACGGTTGCGGACAGCCTCGAACGGCGTTTCGTCTCGGAGCAGGACGTGAAGGACTACCTCAAGGAATACGGCAACTATACCGGCCAGCGCATCGACAGCGTGGACCTCAAGCGCATCGAGAACCTGCTGGAAGGGCGGAGCGCCATCCGGGGCTGCGAAGCCTATGTGACCGGGGACGGCGTGCTGCATATCCGGGTCTCCCAGCGCGAGCCCATTGTCCGTTTCCAGACGGCGAATAACGGCTATTACGCCGACAGCCAGGGATTTATCTTCCCGCTGCAGAAGAATGACGCCGCCCGCGTCCCGGTCATCGACGGAGCCGTCCCGCTGACGGTCGCCCGTGGATTCAAGGGCACGCCGGAGCAGGAAACGGAGCGCCGCTGGCTCGCGGAGGCGATCCGGCTGGTCGGCTTCATGGAGCAGGACAGGACCTGGAGGCATTTCTTCAGCCAGGTCACCGTCCTCCCCGGCGGCGACTTGGTCCTCATTCCGAATACGGGCCGCGAGCGCTTCCTCTTCGGCCCCGCCCGGGACATCGAGGCGAAATTCGGCCGGATCCGGACCTACTACGAGGCCGTCGTCCCGGCCGGGGAGCCGGACCGCTATGGGAGCGTGAACGTGAAATACGACAAACAGATCATCTGTAAAAAGTAAACCCTATATGATTGACGAGAAATACATCGCCGCCATCGACCTGGGCACCGCCAAACTGGTGCTCAGCGTCGCCAAGGTGACGGGAGACGACGTCCAGGTCATCTACTACCGGGAGCATGCGTCCGAAGGCATCACCCGGAGCAACGTCATGAACCTGATGAAGGCATCCGGACCGCTGCGCAGCGCCATCGGGGAGGCGGAAAGCGAACTGGGCATCCGCATCCGCCAGGTGGTCGTCGGACTCCCGCGCTACCGCGTCACCCAGGAGACCGCCAACGGACGTGTCGAACGGAGCACGCCGGACGACTACATCACCCGCGACGAGGTGGAGACCCTTAAATCCATCGCGGTGGAATCCTATCCCCTGGATGACATGAAAAACCAGATCATCTACGGGGCCATCGCCCAGTCCTTCTCCAACGACGACCAGATCCAGCTCCTGGACGAGGATGTCATCGGGACGGTCAGCGAGTCGCTCGAGGGCAATTTCAAGGTCTTCATCGGCGAGCGCCGCGCGACGACCGCCATCGACAAGATCTTCAACGACCTCGGCATCGCCATCGCCAAGAAATATTTCCTGCCCGACGTCGTCGCCCGGGCCGTCCTCAGCGAGGAGGAGAAGCAGAACGGCGTCGCGCTCATCGATTTCGGCGCCGGCGTCACGTCGGTCACCCTCTACCACGGCGGAATCATGCGCCACTACGAATCGATCCCCTTCGGCGCGGAGACCATCACGAACGACATCCGCCTGGAATGCTCGATTACGCCCCGTCTGGCCGAGAACATCAAGAAGGCCTACGGCGCCTGCATGCCGGAGAAACTGGCCTCCCTCAGCGAGAAGCGCATCCAGATCCGGTATGAGGACCAGCCGTACAAGGAAGTGGCCGTCAAATTCATCTCCCGGATCATCGACGCCCGCGTCCGCGAGATCTTCGACGCCATCCTCTACTCCATCCAGGAGAGCGGGCTGGCCGGCATCCTCCGGAGCGGCATCGTCCTGACCGGCGGCGGGGCCAACCTCGCCAACGTCAAGCTCCTGCTGAAGGACATGAGCGGCTACAACGTCCGGATCGGCTATCCGAAGCACCTCTTCTCCGCCGCCGGCTGCACGGGCGTCTACGACCCGTCCGCCACGGCGGCCATCGGCATGCTCCTTGCGGCAAAGAACGACCGGCTGCCGGAATGCCTCGAAGCGCCGGTGCCGCAGTACGATGAACCGAAGGAGGAAGAGCCCCTGTATCAGGAGGTTCTCGAAGAGGAACCGGCCGAAGCACCCGCTGCCGAAGAGCCGGCCCAGATGAGCGAGGAAGAGTTCCGCCACGGCTCGACCGGCCAGCTCCTCGGGGACGACGCCTGGGAGACCGTGGAACCGCCGAAACGGAAAAAGAAGGTCCGCACGGAAAAGAACGGCTTCAAAATGCTGTGGAACAAGGTCGTCAAGGCGGCCGACGGACTGTATGGACAGATAACGGACGACAATATTTAAGAATATGGCCATCGAGAAAGATTTCGTCCTCCCGGACGACTGGAACCCGGAAAACGCGCTCATCAAGGTCATCGGCGTGGGCGGAGGCGGCTGCAATGCCGTCACATACATGTACAACCAGCAGATCGAAGGCTGCAGCTTCATCGTCTGCAATACCGACTCGCAGGCCCTCCAGAAGAGCAATGTCCCCACGAAGATCCAGCTCGGGGAAGGGCTCGGCGCCGGCACGGACCCGATCGGCGGCCGGAACGCCGCGCTCGAGTCGCAGGACGCCATCGCCCGGATCGCGCTGGACAGCGGGACGAAGATGCTCTTCATCACCGCCGGTCTGGGCGGCGGTACGGGGACAGGCGCCTCGCCGGTCATCGCCAAGATGGCGAAGGACCGCGGCATCCTGACCGTCGCCGTCGTGACGATCCCCTTCGCGAACGAGGGCAACGAGTCCCAGTCGAAGGCCGTCGACGGCATCCGCGAACTGGAGCAGACCGTGGACAGCCTGCTGATCATCAACAACGAGAAGCTGTATGAATTCTTCGGCGACGAACTCGTCCAGGACGCCTTCCCGAAGGCGGACGAGGTGCTCGCCACCGCCGTCCGCGGCATCATCGAGATCATCTCCAAGCCGGGCTTCATCAACGTGGACTTCAAGGATGTCACGAACATGATGCGCGGAAGCGGCATGGCCCTGATGGGCACCGGTGAAGGCCGGGGCGAGCACCGGCTCGAAGATGCCGTCAAGGGCGCCCTCGAATCCCCGCTCCTGAACGACTTCGACCTGAAGACGGCCAAGAACGTCCTGATCAACATCACCGTCGGAAGGAACGACAAGGGCGTGAAAATGAGCGACATGGAGAAGATCAACAAGCTCATCGGCGAATACACCGGCAACGCCAACAAGTTCAAGCGCGGCATCATTTACGAAGATGATCCCGAATTCGGGGACCGCGTCCGGATCACCGCCATCGCGACGGGCTTCGACATGGGCACGCTCGGGAACATCACGGACGTGAACCTCGGCAACATCATCGTCATCGACCCGGGCTTCACCTGGACCCGCTCCACGGCGGAGAAAGGCGAGGTGGAACTGCCGGAAATCCCCATCACCAAGATCGATTTCAACACGACCGCAAATACCTGCAAATTCAATTATGACACGGCGCCGTGCCTCTACGTACGGAAGGGGGAAGACCTTTCCCTCCTGCGGAATGTGCCGGCCATCAGAAGACAATCCTAGGATATGGAAAGAAAGACTCGCGTACGTTTCGCCCCGTCCCCGACCGGTCCCCTGCACATGGGCGGCGTCCGGACGGCATTGTACAACTACCTCTACGCCAAGCAGCGCGGCGGTGACTTCATCCTCCGCATCGAGGACACCGACTCCCACCGCTTCGTGCCCGGCGCGGAGCAATATATCATCGAAGCGCTGAACTGGTGCGGCATCGTGCCCGACGAGGGAGTCGATGCCGACGGGAAGGTCGTGGAAACGCCTTCCGTGCGCCATCCCCATGCTCCGTACCGCCAGTCCCAGCGGCGTCCGATCTACCGGCAGTATGCCGAGCAGCTCGTCGCCGCCGGATGGGCCTACTACGCCTTCGACACCGCGGCTGAACTGGACGCGAAACGCGCCGAAGCCGAAGCGGCCGGCCAGACCTTCATCTACAACCAGACGACGCGGAAATCGCTCCGCAACTCGCTGACCCTTCCGGCGGAAGAGGTGGAACGCCTCCTCGCGGAAACGACGGACTGGACCGTCCGCTTCAGGATGCCGGAGAATACCGTCGTCGCAATGGACGACCTCATCCGCGGACACATCGAAGTGAATACCGACACGCTCGACGACAAGGTGCTCTGGAAGCGGGCGGACGAACTGCCGACCTACCACCTGGCCAATATCGTCGATGACCACCTCATGGAAATCACCGAGGTCATCCGCGGCGAAGAATGGCTCCCGTCCCTGCCGCTGCACTACCTGCTTTACCGGGCGTTCGGCTGGACGGAGACCCAGCCCCGCTTCGCCCACCTGTCCCTGCTCCTCAAGCCGGACGGGAAGGGCAAGCTCTCCAAACGGGACGGCGACCGGCTCGGATTTCCGGTCTTCCCGCTGCGCTGGGTGAACGCCGAGGGCGAAGTCTCCCGCGGCTACCGCGAGGACGGCTATTTCCCGGAGGCCTTCGTCAACATGCTCGCCTTCCTCGGCTGGAACCCGGGCGACGACCGCGAACTCTTCTCCCTCGACGAACTCGTGGAGGCCTTCTCGCTGGAGCGCGTCATCCGCTCCGGGGCCCGCTTCAATGCGGACAAGGCGAAATGGTACAACAAGGAGTACCTGCGGATGAAACCGACGGAAGAGCTTGTGGACCTGTTCGTTCCGGTCCTGGAATCCCACGGGGTGAAGGTCGTGGAATGCCCCGCCTGCGCCCTCGTCGCCGGTGCGGAGCTCTCCCCTGCCGGCCATGATTTCCAGAACCATATCTTCACGAAGGAATATGTCGGCCGGGTCGTCGAACTGATCCGGGAACGCGCCACCTTCGTCTCCGATTTCTGGACCATCGCCTCCTACCTGTTCATCGCCCCGTCCGAATTCGAGGCCTTCGGCGTGAAGGCCGGCGCGGCGGTCGCCGAGAAGCCGGCGGATCCCCGCCGGGCACCGGACCCGCGCGCCAAGGTCTATGACGATGCGGCCACCGCGCCGTTCCTCGCCAAGGACGTGGACAAGTTCTGGAAAATGGAGAACTACACCTGCGCCTTCGAAGTGACCCAGTACATCAGCGGGGTCAACTTCGGCTTCGACGACCTCGATCCCTATTACGGGCCGCTGGCCAAACCGGCGCTCGAAACGGCCCTCGAGGAGTACATCAAGATGCGCGAATATCCGATGGGCAAGACGATGAACTGCCTCCGGCTCGCCCTTGCGGGCGCCTCCAGCGGCCTCGGCATCGCCGACATCATCTCCCTCATCGGACGGCGCGAGTTTGCGGCCCGGATGGGTTACATCGCAGAAAAACTTGGAAGAACACTTTGATTATGAAAAAGATCCTGATCCTTCTCGCCCTTCTCGCCTTCACGGCGGGCACGGCGGCGGCCCAAAGCAACATATCCCGGCTCAAGGGGACCTATTTCCAGCTTTCAGCCGAAGGCGACCGCGGTTTCGGCGCCGGCCTGTCCGCCGGTGCGGGCCATGTATTCGGCAACGGTTTCAGCCTGTCCGCCGGCCTCGGCGGCGAATGGAACCAGCGCCCGAACGTCGGCAACAACTTCTTCGTCACCGGTTATGGCGAAGCGAAATACTCCTTCCTCAAGACCACGGTCAGCCCCTTTCTCGCCGCCCGGATCAAGCTCCGCTACCTGATTCCGAGCCACATCCAGACGGGCATCGAGACCGGACAGTTCTACTGCAACGCGACGCAGTTCGACCTCTTCGGCCTCGGCATCGCCGGCGTCGACCTCGGCCGCTTCTCCATCTGGGGCGGCATCGGCGGCGGCCCCTCCTTCTTCACGGAAGAGCGCAAGGACGCCGAGACCCTGAAAGTCACCAGCTCCAGCCAGATGTTCATGGACCTTCTCTACGAGATCGGTCTTACCTACTGGTTCTAGGCGCGCGATCGTCGCTCCGACGCTGCGGACAAACACGTTTACACGTCTGCATGCCCGTTTCCGTGTCGCACCTACCTTTCCTGAAGGCGGGTGCGGCACGTTTTGACACCTCAGCGCACGATTTCGTGTTTGGCTGAACAAATATCGGACAGCCCGGCAGCCGCACATCATCATCCGCGGCGTACCGGACCTACTCGTTTACAATGTGCAACACCAAGTACTCCGAGCGCGTTCCGACGCGGATTTTCGGGCCCCAGATGCCCAGCCCGGAGCTCACGTAGTACCGGGTCTTTCCACGCATGTGATGCCCCCATGCCTTCTCGTACAGGGCATCCGTAATCCATGAGAGGGGCCAGACCTGCCCGTGGTGGGTGTGGCCGCTGAACTGGAAGTCGATCCCCGCCTCTTCAGCCTCCTCCAGGTGGGAGGGCTGATGGTCGAGGAGGAGGGTAAACCGTTCCGTGGTATCGGTGATTTCCCACAGGGCGGGACGGCAGGGATAGCTCCTGTCGTTCCGGCCGATGACACGGATGCCGGCGAAGTCGGCCGATGCGTCTTTCAGCAGGCGGATTCCCGCGGCTTCGAAAAATGCCTCCGCCCCATCCACGTCGCCATAGTACTCATGATTGCCCAGGACGGCGAAGGCCGGCGCTGACAGGCGGTGGAATTCATCGGCAAAGCCTCCTTCCAGGACAGGGCGGAGATGAAGGTCGACCACGTCGCCGCAGAAGAGGACGAGGTCCGGATTTTCCGCATTGATCAGGTCCACCCAGCGGGACAACTCCCCGCGCCGGTTGCCGTATCCCAGATGGAGGTCGCTGGCGAGTACGATGGTGAGCGGTCTTTCCAACGGCCTGTCCGTGAGGATCTTCAGTTCCTCGCGGTACTTGTGCCTGTAGTGGATTCCGCCGGCGGTCATCACGACGGCCACAATGCCGGCGATGCCTGCCAGGCCGGCCCTGCTTTCGGAGAGACACCCCTTCGGAAGAACCCGGCACAGGGTAAGGACATCCGCAAGGATGAAGATGACGAGCAGATACAGGAAGGCAATCATCCAGGGATAACCGACCTCCGAGAGGACGGTCGCCGCCCGGACGGACAGCCTCTCGCTCAGGCCCATGCCTGCGAAAGCGAGGATCATCCACAGCAGGAACAGACCGACGGCGGCCAACCTGAAGGGCAGGCCGCCGGGCGTGATCCGCCACAGGTGCCAGGACACGTAGCAGACCGAGGCGAGGAACGCCAGTATGACAAGGATCAGTCCCGCTTTCAATGTCAGCGTCACAAGGGACTTACTTCTCCACAATCACGAAGTGCGTGTCGCGCTTTCGCTCGCCTTCTTCATCGGTCGGGGCGTTCACCAGGTGCGTGTCCGCCTTGCCCAGGCCGCGGACACAGAGGGCGGTCGAGCCACCGCCGTCCATGTTCAGGGCATACTGGGGATTGAAGTGCTTCACGAGGAACTGGGTCACTTCCTTGGCCGTCATGCCCGCGCTGGAGGTGCGCCGGCCGTCGATGGCGATCATCAGGAAGTGGTTGTTCTCGGTCTTGGCGACGACCGTACGGGGATGCCGGACGCCCTGGTGGCGCAGCGGATCCTCATAGTCGAGCTTGTTGATCTGGGAACTGGTCAGCCCAGCATCGGCGAAGGTCTCGCCCACCGGTTCGAAGTCGTCGATGAGCATCGGGGCGCTCGTGATGATGTTCCTGTGCTTGCTCGAATTGTAGAAGGAACGCTGCTGGGCGATGGTCTTGCCCTTGCCGTCAAAGGCGATCGTGATATCCCGGTCGCCCTCGATGTACAGGGCCCCTTCGTCCTTCCACTGCGGGACGGTCGTCGTGCCGATGACATTGTTCGGCATCATGGACCATACCTTCCCGTCCACCTTGACGACGATGGAGGCGAGTTCATAGCCCGCGTTGATCGCCGCGACCGCGTTGTTGTGGTCCTTGAAGACCTGCGAGACGACGACGGAAGGATTGTAGTAGGTCAGCTTGACCGCATACTTCGGATTCGAAAGGTCCAGGTCCACGACATACACCTTCTGCTGCGAATTGGACAGCGCATCCTTGCCGGAAAAAGCGTAATAGACGACGCCGTCGGCGACCGTGGAGGTGGTCCATCCCGTCCCGGACGGGGTCACCACCTTGCCGCGGTTGGCATCCCAGGGATGCGTCTCGTCTGGCTTTTCATCGGGCTTCTCATCGCCGGGGGTATCAGGCGTGGTCGTGTCATCCGGCTTCTCAACCGGCTTCGGCGGCGGCACCTCGACGGTAATCTTGTTCCCCCCGCAGTCGGAGAGCAACAGGGGGAACAAGATAACAATCAGAAAGATAAACCTTCTTTTCATAGAATCATTACTTCAGTTTCGGGAATTCACCGCTCAAATCCCAGACCGTTTCGGACCAGCCGAGATCCTTCGCGACCTGCGAGACGGTCTTGCCGGCGGCAGCCGCCTTGCCATGATAGGCGAAGGCATAGGTGCCCGCACCTCCGACCATCGGATGATCCGGATCCGAATCCTCCTGGTCGAACGGAACATACGTACCGAGTTCGGCATTCTTGATGCAATCCTGGAAGTCCAGGTCCGGCTTGCGGATGCAGCCCGCCAGGTAGTTCTTGACGGCTGTGGCACCGACAACCGCACCGTTGCTGTAATGCTCGCTCGCATCCCCGCAATTGGACTTCAGGAGCGTATTCCAGGCGATGCACTTCTCCACATGGTTCTTGGGATCGTAGCTGTTGCAGTTGGATGCATTAGACTTCTGCCCGGCAACGGCCCGGCCGACGATACCGCCGAAGAGGTACTGCGTGGTCACGGAAGCGGTGGAATAGCAGTTGTAGATGGAAGAACCCTCCACGACCAATTCACCGACGATACCGCCGCAGATGGATGCCGTGGAAACGATGGAACCGGCGCTCCAGCTGTCGCGGATCGTGATCGCGCGTCCGACGTCGGTACCGACCAGGCCGCCGCACTTCTGTCCGTTGGGTCCGTTGATGACCACATCCGCGGAGCAGGCGGTGATGACGCACCCACGGCCGTTGCCGAACAGGCCGCCGATCTTGCCCTTGCCGTCGATGGAACCCTGCACATGTACACGGCTCACCTCGCAAGGGAGGTCGTTCACGCCGCCGTATCCGCCCAGGATACCGCTGCCGTCATTGCTGGTTTTGACGGTGGCATTGACGAACTTTACGTCATAGCACTTGCCATACAGCACGCCGAAGAAGCTGGCATAGGATCCGGTCCAGGTGGTGCAGTTGAAGTTGGAGATCGTGTGGTCGTCGCCGTCGAAGTCGATGCCCTTGTCGTACGACGGGCCGGTCGTGTTGAGCGGCGTCCATTCCATGCCGGTCATGTCGATATCGGCGCCGAGACGGAAGTAGCGGCACTCGCCGGCGGCCATATCCTCGAAGATATGGGACATATGCTCGGGCGTGGTAATCACCCAGGGATCGCCGGCGACACCGGTACCGGAGGCATAGCGCTTCTCGCCGGAAACCCAGCGGGAGGCATCGGAAAGGGTCAGCGTATTGACCGTACCGCCCTTGAGGACAGCATCCGCCGTGAAATTCAGGGGCTGGTCGATGAACTTGCCGTCGGCCTTGACCTCCACCTTCACGGGCGTGCCCGCCGGGACGGTCAGGTCGTTCCAGGAAGTGGTCATCCACGCCGTGAGGAGATGGTCCGGGCCGATGGTGACGCCGGAAAGCGTGAGGTTCAGTTTGTCCGTTTTGGCCTCACCGTTGCCGCTGTAGAAGAGCGGGGTCTCGCTCACGAGGGCCACGCTGGATACCTCGGAGACCTCGTCCGGGAGGGCGATGACGAACTTCAGGACACCGCTCTGCTTGATCGAGCCGCCATGGGCAGCCGCCCAAGCGGAACTGAAGGTGAACGATTCATAGGCGTCCACGCCCTCCAGGGCGGAGGTATAGCGCAGGTGCGCGGTCCCGCCGTTCCCCTGCTGGGACTGGTTGCTCCAATCAGCCGTGTTGGCATCAACGCCGGGATAAAGGATGGTGAAGGATTCGCCGGAGACAGGCCTGCCGGTGAATTCCGCAAACTTGGCGGAGAACCCCTTCTTGATGTTGAATACTTGCGTTTCCTCACCGATAACGGTCAGACGGTCTGTTGCTTCCCAGCTCCAGGAAAAGCCGTACTGGGCGCCAACGCGGGTCGCGTCATCGGGAATGGAAGCACGGATGGTCACCTCCGGCTGCGGAGCCGGAAGATCCGTCCGGGAAACCTTGTTGCAGGAAAGGACGACACCCGCAACCAGCATTAAAGCAATGGATATTCTCGTTTTCATAAGGCAGTGCGGGTATTATTTGTAAAACTCGTTTTCACCGAAGTCCGGGAGCTGGCCGCCGGGGGTCACCTCCGGAATCTCGGCCGGGGCGTTGCTGCCCTTGTGGGCCGGGTACGGGCCGCTGAAATCCCAGATCTCCGCGGACCAGCCAAGGGACTTGGCCACCTCGGAGAGCGTGGAGCCGGACGGGGCGGCCTTGCCGTGGTACGGATACTGGTAGGGCTCGAAGACCCCCACGCCAAGCGGGCTCGTCGAAGTGGCGTTCGGCTGGTCAAGGATCGGGAAGAGGTCCGTGTAATCCTGGAAATCCAGGTCGGGGCGGCGCATGCAGTCGGTCAGGTTGTTCCGGCAGGAGGTGAAGCCGGCGATGGCGCCGACGCTGTAATGGTCGTTGGTGCCGGGCGCCATTGTCCGGGCGCGTACGAACTGGTTCCAGGCGATGCACTTATCGATGGTGTCGTTCGGTTTGGATTCGGTCGGAGTGCCCGCCTTCTGGTCCTGGTTGCAGTGACCGGCGATTCCGCCGATGGCGAACCCGGCCGTCACGGAAGAAAGGCTGTAGCAGTTATAGATGCCGTTATCGGTCTGGATCAGGCCGCCGCAGATACCGCCGACGCGCTGGGGGCCCTCGACGGAACCGGAGGTCCAGCAGTCATGGACCTCGGCGGGCGTTTTCTCATAGCCGAACAGGCCGCCGACATAGTTGGCGCTGCTGGAGACCTCGCAGTCGGCGGAGCAGATGCTCACGACCGCATCCTGGATGACGCCGAACATGCCGCCGACGCCGGTCTTGGACGAGCCGGTCACCTTGCCCTGCACATGGACGTTCTTCGCCTCCGCATGGTGGTTCGACGTACCGCAGTAGCCGGCGACGATGCCGCAGCTCTGGCCGGTCGTCGCTGTAATAACGGCATTGGTGAAGTTCACGTCATGCACCGTACCGTACAGCACGCCGAAGAAACTCGGATAGGAAGAATAGTCGCAGTGGAAGTTGTCGATCGTGTGGCCGTCACCGTCGAAATCGACCAGGTAGTCATACGGGGAGCCGGCATTGAACGGGATCCAGTTGTCCACATCCTTCATGTCGATGTCAGCCCCCATCTTGAAATAGACGCATTCCTTCTCGATCACGAGTTCGGACATCTTCATCATGTCCTCGGGAGTGGAGAGGATATACGGCAGCGCGGCGGAACCGTCGCCCTTGTCCGGATCGACATCGGTCTGTTTCATGGTGACATACGCGACTGCGCCCTCGCTCAGCGCCCAGTTGTCCGTCCCCGTCACCTTGTCGATGGTGACCGGAAGGAGATACTCCTTGCCGGCCTCGAGTCCGGAGGCGGTCACTTTGAGCTTGGTCGTCGTCGAGGAAACGCCGTAACGCGGCATCATCACCAGGTTGGCGCCGAAATCATAGGCGGAACCCGGGAACATCTCATAGTGCGTCCCGTGGGCCGCATTGTAGGTCTCGACCGCTTCGGGGACGACCTTGAAGGTCATCGTCAGGTAGCAGTCGGAAACACTGCCGTTCTCCGTGTCGGCCATCGCACGCAGGTCCACGACCTTGCTCTTGCCGGGCGACAGTTCGATGATCCCGTTCGCCCCTTCTATCTTCGGATAGAACGTGCCCTTCATTTTGGAGACGGCGGGGCCGTCTTTCTCCTGCTGGCAGGAAAAGACCAGCGGCAGGGCGAGGAGCATGTAACATACTATCTTTTTCATAACTAACGTCCGCTTAGAAGGTTAAATTGTCTTCCCAACCGGGATTCTGGGTCAGGGCGCCGCCCGTCAGGTTGCGGTCGTCCGTAGGGATGGGGAAGAGGTAGTCCCGGTTCTCATTCCAGGAACGGGAGATGTCGCCGTGCAGCAGCACCATGCCGGATGTGCCGTCCTTGAGGATGACATCCACGCCCAGTTCCTTGGCGACAGCCGCCTTGGAAGCGGCCTTGCCGGAAAAGATCTCAAAGTCGTCCGTTCCGTTGCCGTCCAGGTCATAGGCGCCGACGCCGGGGAAATACATCCCGTAGAAGGGGGCGTCGAACACCTTCCCTTCCTTCCAGCGCATCAGGTCATAGTAACGGTGGCCTTCCTGGCAGAGTTCGATGGCCCGCTCGCGGCGGATTTCCAGGATGACGCCCTTATGGGCATCGCCGGCGAGGACCGGACTCAGGTAACCGCCGAAGGCGGGATTGGTCAGGAACGGGTCCGGATTGCGGTCGGCGTCGGCCAGGCTCATGTGCGGCATGCCCACGCGGTCGCGCAGCTTGTTGACGGACATGTCCAGGTCGGCCTGCTCCAGCGTACCGGCTTCGGCCTTGGCCTCCGCGTAGTTGAGCATGACCTCGGCGGCGCGGAAGATGATCAGGTCGATATCCGAGTTGTTGTAGGTATCCTGGTCCGTCGTGGTCACATACTTGTCCGGATGGTAGCCCGTAAAGGACACCTTCAGGTCGGGCGCGGTCGGCGTCTCTTCGCCCATGCGCTTGTAACCCGGGGTGCGGATGCTCTGGGCCAGACGGGGATCGCGGTCCTGCGTTTCCTGCTGGAACTGCATGGTCTCCCAGCCTTCCTTGTCCGTGAAGCGGCTGCCGTCCTTCATCAGGTAGCTGGCCACCAGTTTCCGGGTCATGGCGGGGCAGCCCATGGAGCCGACCGTCATCGTGTTGCCGGAGCTGTGGATGGCGCCATAGGCCTTGTTGTAGTCGCGGGCGAGGACCACCTCGTCCATCAGGTCGGTCGCGTTCATGGTGGTGAACAGCTCATGGTAGCTGGTGTTCACGTTGCCGCTGTGAAGGCCGTAGCCGCTCGTCTGGATGAACTCGGCGGAAACCTTGGCGCACTCGTCCAGGTACCACTTGTAGTTCTTGGCGTCGGCCGGCAGGGTGGCCAGGGTCGGATCCCCTGCATGGTACTTGCGGAACGTGCCTTCAAACAGCAGGATACGGGATTTCAGGGCCATGGCCGTCCACTTGGTCACCTCATAGGCGCTCTTGGTGGACGAGAGGTTCGCGATGGCGAAATCCAGGTCCTCGACCATCTTGTCCACGATGAGCTCGCGGCTGTCGCGGGGACGGTTGAGGGCATCCAGGTCCTTGGAGCCCACGGGCTTGTCATACCACGGGACGTCGCCGAAGCGTTTGACCTTGGCGAAATAGAAGTAAGCGCGGAAGAAGCGGGTCAGGGCCTCGTAGCGGACGCGCACCTGTGCATCCGGGCAGTGGTCCAGGTCTTCCAGGAGGGTGTTGATGTTCCGGAGGGCGGTCCAGCTCCAGCCGCTGCCGCTGGCGGGAATCGTGCGCTTGCCCATCCCCTCGTTGGACATGTTGTTCTGGGTGTAGTGGTCGTCGTTGGCAAGGTACAGGTCCGTGGAAGGGAACAACTCATAGAAGCCGATGGTATAGGCCTTCAGCTCACTCTCGCTCTTGAAGAACGTGTCGGCGGAAAGCCTGTCCCTGGGCACGGTGTCCAGCAGGTCGTCACAGCCGGAAAAAGCGAATCCGGCAAGCAAAAACAGAATGGGGTAAAGTATCTTTTTCATCGCGGGATTCATTAGAGGGTTATGTCGATACCGAAGACGAAGCTCTTCTGCCAGGGGTAGATACGCATATTCCCATTGGTCATGGCCATTTCGGGATCCACGTACTTGCCATGCAGGCCGGGTGCCCAGTAGAAGAGGTTCTCGCCCGTGAAATAGAGGCGGAGCTTGGAGATGGAGACCATCTTGGTGAAGCGGTCAGGCAGGGTGTAGCCGAAGGTGAGGTTCTTCAGGCGCAGGTAGCCGATGTTCTGGAGGTAACGGTCGTTCACGACACCCAGCGGACGGTTCGCGTTCATGGCGATGTAGCCGCGGGGACGCGGGAAGTACGCATTGGGATTCTCCTCGCTCCAGCAGTCGCTCAGGAAGTCGCGCGGGATGAAGGTCATGTAAGGACGGGCGTAAGGACCCCAGAAATTACGGGCGTCCGCCGCCGGGTACCAGTCCATGTGACCGATGCCCTGGAAGAAGACGGCGAGATCGAAGCCGAACCAGGAGGCATTCAGGTTGAGACCGTAGTTGTAGCGCGGCTTGCTGTTGCCGATGATCTGCCAGTCACCGCTCTCGCCCACCTTTTCGGCGCCCTTGTTGATGGCCTTGTCACCGTCCAGGTCGGCGAATTTCATGTCGCCGGCGAAGAGGCCCTGCGGGAAGATCTGCGCATCATTCACCTTGGTCTGGTCCACCTCATAGTTTTTCGCCTCCTCATCGGTGGCGAAGAGGCCGTCGACGTGGTAGCCCCAGATGTCACCGTACTTCTGGCCCACCCAGTAGGACTTGGCGAAGAGCTTGTCGGGGTTGTTGAAGCGGGTGATGTGGGAGACATAGTCACTGAAAACGACGTTCACCCCATAGTGGAAGGCATCGCCGCCCAGCCGGAAGGAATCCCGCCAGCCGATGGTGAACTCATAACCCTTGGTACGGAGGTCGGCCACGTTTTCCTGCGGCGTGGAAGCGCCGTAAACGGACGGCAGGGGCTCACCGGCGGTAAGCATGTCCTTGGTGTCGCGGATGTAGGCTTCCGCGCTGAAATCCAGGCGGTTGTTCAGGAAGGAGAGGTCCAGGCCCAGGTTCGCCTGGACGGAACGCTCCCAGGTGAGGCCGGAGGAAACCGGTGCGGAAAGGGAGGCCTGCGGGAGGTTGGCGCCGCCCAGCAGGTAAGAAGACTTGCCGCTGGTGGAAACCGTCCGGATGGCCGGATAATAGGAACTCATCTGCTGGTTGCCCAGCTGGCCGTAGGAGAAGCGCAGCTTGGCGTTGTCCCACCAGGCCTTCATGGGCTTGAAGAACGGCTCTTCGGAGATTCTCCAACCCAGGGAAGCGGACGGGGAGAACACCCAGCGGCTGCCGCGGAGGAAGCGGGAAGAACCGTCATAACGGCCGTTGAGTTCCAGCAGGTAGCGGCCCTTGTAGTCATAGTTCAGACGGGCGAAGTAACCGGCCGTCTTGAGCTCGTTCTGGCCGCCGCTGGTCTCCATGCGCTTCTTGCCGTCGGGATCCGACGGATCGGCACCGATCAGGTTCTGGTCGTTGAGGGAGGTGGAGTACAGGTTGTAACCGACCGCACCCAGGTCCTTGATCCAGCGGGTTTCGTAGTTCACACCGGCCATCAACTTGAGGTTGTGGGCCTGGTTCCAGCTGTTCTCGTAGGTCGCATACAGGTTGTAGGCCTGGTAGATGTTGGTATTGGCGCTTTCCGTCAGCTTGTCGAGGAACGGATCCTTCTCACCGTAGTCGACGATTTCCATGGGGACCTGGGAATAGGTCCCGGGCACCGCGCGGTTCAGGTAGCGGTTGTACTTGAGGGTGTACGTATAGTCACCCTTGACGGTGAAACCCTTGAACGGCTTCAAGGTGAAGTCCACGGTCTCGCTCAGGTTGTCCACGTTGTCCTGGTTGAAGTGGTCCCCCGCCAGGAGCATGAGCAGGCCGTCCATGATTGTGTAGGTGTTGTACTTCGTCAGGTAGAGCGTGGACCCGTCCGGGTTGGTTGCCGGGTAGCTGGCCAGGGCATGGCCGGTACTCTTCGCGAAGTTGTTGTTGATGCCGCTCTGGCCCGGATAGAAGTAGGAACTGTTGAAATAGCTCGTATTGGAGCCGATGCGCAGCCAGTCCGTCACGTCGAAGGCGATCTTGGCGCGCAGGTTGATCCGGCGGTAGTTGTCGGGCTTCTCCTTGAACATGCCCTGCTCATAGGTGTAGCCGCCGGAAACCAGGTAGCTCACATGGTCGGTGGAGCCGCTGGCCGAGACCGTGTGGCTGGTGGTGGGCTTGATGTCGTTGTACAGGACGTGGTACCAGTCCGTATTGGCATAGTAGTTATACACGTCCTTGCCGTTCTGCTGCGTGATGACCACCCACGGGCGTTCCGGATTCTCCACCACGTCGTTCCGGCGGTTCCAGAGTTCGACCATGTCCTCGTCGGAATAGTTGGCGTACTTGGTACCGGGGCTGTAAGTCGCCCAGAAGAGGTTGTTCAGGTACACCGAGTCGTAACCGCGGGTTTCATAATCCGTGGAAGTGGTGGGTGCCGTGATGCCGAAGCGGCCGCTGTAGGTCACCTTGGCGCGCCCGTCCTTTTCCTTCGACCCGCTCTTGGTGGTGACCAGGATGACACCTGCGGAGCCCTTCGCACCGTAGATGGCCGCCGCGGCGGCATCCTTGATGACGGAGATGTTCTCCACATCGACGGGATTGATGTACTGGAGGTCACCCTCGACACCGTCGATCAGCACCAGCGGGCTGCCGCCGTTGATGGAGTTCCAACCGCGGATGTTCAGCGACGCGGCCTGGCCGGGACGGCCGGAACCGGAGGTAATGTTCAGGCCCGGGACGGCACCCTGGAGCATATGGGCGACATCCAGGGCAGGACGGTCCTTCAGGGCCTCCGCCTTGATGACGGACACGGCGCCCGTGAGGTTGGCCTTCTTCTGGGTACCGTAACCGACGACCACCAGTTCATTGAGCTGCGTGGCCTCCGTCTCAAGCACGATGTCGATGACAGCGCGTCCGTTCACGGGAACGGACTGTTTCGCATAGCCGAGACATTCAACCTGGAGCACGGCATCCGGGAGGACGCGGACCGAATAGCGGCCATCGAGGTCCGTGATGGTGGCGTCACCTCCCGGAACCATGACCGCGGCACCGGGAACGGGAAGGCCTTCCGTGTCGGTAATGACACCGCGAAGGGCATACGCCGATCCGGCTTTCTGCTGGCCGGAAAGGGTCACCGCCGCTGCGAACAGGAGGACGGTTGCCAGCAGGAGTCTGATTCTTTGGTTCATGCTGTGAATTTTATTGGTTAGTATTTGATGAATGATCCTAATAACGCATTCAAACACAAAAATATAAAAAAAAATCAATGATAGAATCATTGATGCGAAAAACTGATGCTGCTACCGCGGTCCGGGACGCAGTCCCCTACACCGCCCGGATGCAACACGTCAGACTCAACGAGCTATTAATGAATAACTTATATAATGGATACCTTGCCCCAAAGGGCTAAAGGAGGGAAAGGGCGGCGGAGAGGGAGAGGGCGTTTTCGATGCGGAAGGCGCCGCTGCGGGTGCGGCGGAGCGCGTCGAGGTGGGCACCCGTACCGAGGGCTTCGCCGAGGTCACGGGCGAAAGCGCGGATGTAAGTCCCTTTGGAACAGGCTATCCGTATTTCCGCGCGGGGCAGGCCGAGGGCACTGTTGTCCGTCACGTGGATGCGGGAGGATGCACCGCCGGACGATAGGGACCCGCCTGCAGGGTCGGCGCCGACAGCCCCTCCTTCGGCCGCAGCAGCCGGGGCGGCGATTCCGGAAGGGTGCGGACCGGCGGCCGGGGTAAAGCCCAGCAGTTCGATTTCCGAAATCCGGATGCGGGCCGTGCGCAGCGTTTCGAGCGCCGCGGCGTCGAAATCGGCGGCGGGTTCGCCGCGCAGGGCGGCGCGGTACATCTTCCGGGCGAGTTCATACGCCCGGACACCGTCGACGGACTTGGCGCTGAACAGCGGAGCGACCTGCTCCTGTTCCCCGAGGAAGGAAGGAAGCGCCTGGCGGACAGCCTCTTCCGTCACACCGTCATAGGAAAACAGGCGGTCGATTTCCTTCTCGAGGTCATACGAAGGCGTCGTCGCACCGAAGGCGACACCGGCCACGTATTCCTTGTCGTGGGACTGGAATTCCTCCGCCCGCCGGGTCGCCGGGCCGATGCACACGAGGAGGATCCCCGTCGCGAGGGGATCGAGCGTGCCGGCATGGCCGACCTTGAGGTTTTTCTTGGAGAAATGCCGGATGGCCGCGTACTTGAGCTTGCGGATCACATCGGCCGACGTCCAGCGGTATGGCTTGTCCACGACCAGGACGATGCCGCCCGGATAATCGGCGATGTCCCGGGAGAAGACATCGCCCGGCCCGGGAACGAAAGGTTCGGGGACGGACTGTACGGCACTACCGTCCATCGCAGGGGATCTTGGCGATGCGGCGCTCGTGCCGGCCGCCCTCGAAAGGCGTCTCGAGCCAAATCCGGACAATGCGCGTCGCCATCGCATAGGAGATGAAACGAGCGGGCAGGACCAGAACGTTGGCCTTGTTGTGGGCCTTGACCAGCCGGCCGATCTCGCTGTTCCACGCGAGGCCGGCGCGGATGCCCTGGTGCTTGTTCAGGCTGATGGCCATGCCGTTGCCGGTGCCGCAGAGGGCGATGCCGGCATCGACGGCGCCGCTTTCGACGGCCGCCGCCAGCTTGTGGGCATAGTCCGGATAATCGACACTGACCTCGGAATCCGTACCGAAGTCCACCATCTCATGCCCCTTCTTCCCGAGGAGTTTCACCAGCGCGCATTTGTAAGCGTATCCCGCGTGGTCGTTGCAAATCCCTATCCGCATCGCAGTATTCTTAAATGATTGTCTGACAATTATTGAAGGACGTCACTCCCGATTCCGGCACGGCAGGTCTCCACCGCTTCCGCATCGGGCCGGCAACCGAGCCGGAAACAGGGCACGTTCATCGCGATGCGCTCGACGGTCGGGATGAGCCGGTCCATGACGGACGGGTTCCAGCGGATCGTCGAGGCCGCCGCGATGACGCTGGCATAGGCATCGAGGGCGAGCAGCCGCTCGATCCGGTTCTCCGGCGCCTGCTCCAGCCGGACCAGGGCGCGGACCGGCGCGACGACATTGCGGTAGCACAGCGTCTTGCCGCTCCACGGGCTGCCGTACACCATGAGCTTCCCGTCCTCGAAACGGATGACGGGATTGTCGTCGTTCATCAAGTCGCAACCGGGCACATGCGAGAGCCAGAGTCGGCTGTGGGTGCTCTTTCCCGTCCCGCTGACCCCGAAGAAAAGATTGGCCCGCCCGGCCTCCCGGATGACGGAAGCATGGAGCAGGAGGGTGTCGAGGGCCGCCGTCGCGAAGGTGAACTGGATCATCAGCGACGTGTTCACCTGCATCAGCGTCGTCTTGGCGCCGATGCGCGGACGGGGGTAATAGGTCCCTTCGGAGAAATCGCCGTTCAGGACGAACAGACCGGCGCTGATCCCCTCGGCGGGGAAATACTCATAGACCGTCCATTCCCCGTAACGGTATCCATAATAGTATGGCAGCATCTCGTCGACAGCCACCACGCGCGTCCATTCCGCCCGGTCCTTTTCAATCCATTCCGGGCTTTCCGCGGACACCCGCAGCGTGAAGAGGACGGGACCTTCCTCCGCATCCTTGAACGGTGCATACTGCTGGAAATCAATGGCATGGCGGAAGACATCCCGTTCCTCGGCGGAAAGCGTCTCCCAGCGCTCGCGGGTCATGGCCGCCTCCTTTCCCATCCGCTGCTCGTTGACGGAGAGGTCCTGCTGCTTGTCGGCGGGAACCGGAATCACCCCGATGTCCTCGCCGTGCGCGAGCCGGGCGACCAGCGCCGCCTGGTCCGGCGTCAGCGGCTTGAACATCCACGGCGCATCCATGACCACCCGCACGCGGTGGCCGCCGATCCGGTATATTCTTGCGGTATTTTCCATATCTGGGACAAATTTCGGAATTTTTCGCAGAATAATCCTTACATTTGTCCGATAAAATGCATCGACCACAATGATACAGGCACTGAAAGCGTACACCGCCCCATTCGTCCGCACGGCAGACCTGCGTCTGGAACTGGCCCTTCTCCAGCTTTCGACGACGGACACGGCGGACAACAAGTATGACCCCGAAAATGATCTGGGAGGGATCGAGTAGCCATGAAAAAGTCTTTCCTCTGCATCCTCGCGGCCCTCGCGGCCCTCACCGGCTGCCGGAAGGCGCCCGCAACCGACGCCCCCGCCGTATTCGTCTTTTCCTCAGAGGCTCCCGGGACCCGCACGGAGTGGGATGGCAGTACCATCCAGTGGTCCGAAGGCGATGCCATCAGCATGGCCTACACCATCAGCGGGGTCTGGCAGGGACCTTCCCTGCTGCCCTCCGCCCCCCTCGAGAAAAGCGTCCATGAGGCCCATTTCACCGTGCCGGTCGGCTTTGATTCCCCTGATGTGGGCGCCCATACCTTCTACACCGTCTATCCGGCCGCCGCATCGACGGATTTCGCGGATGCGCCGGAATACATGACCGCCATCCCGACCCGGCAGACCCCCGCGGCCGATTCCTACGACCCGGCAGCGGACCTGATGGTCGGCATCTCCGACACCTACCGCAGCCGGCCGGCCGGGACCATTCCCCTCCGCTGGACCCGCCTCGTGGCCCACGGCGACCTAACCCTCAGCAACCTCGGCCTCTCCGCCGGAGAGAAAATCGCCTCCGTCACCCTGACCGCCCAGGACCGCGCGGAACTGACCGGCGACATCCTCGTGGACATCTCCACCGGGGAATGTGCGACCGCCGGTGTCAATACCGTCTTTCTCGACGGAAGCAACCTCTCCCCCGAGGCCGACGGCAGCCTCCACTGCTGGGTCAGCATCTTCCCGGTGACCCTGACGGCGCTCGAGGTCCGGGTCGAGACCGATCTCGCGACCTACACCAAATCCTTCTCCGGCTTTTCCAAGACTTTCGTTGAAAATGCCAGGAACATCCTCAGCATCAACATGAAAGACGCCACCGTCGTCCAGAAGGAGCAGCCCGGGACGGAGTATGTCCGCACCAGTTCCGACGCGGCCGACTGGACCGGCGACTACCTCATTGTCTATACGGAAGGCAGCGTCGCGCTGAAGGCCGGGACCACCTCCGCCTCCAGCGGTACGGGTGAATCCGTGACCATCTCCAAGGGCGTCATCCCGGCGGCGGGCAACGAAGCCCTCAACATCCGGATCGAGAAGAGCGGAAACGCCTACACGATGAAGCAGGGCGACGTCTATCTCGGGCTCAACTCCTCTTCCAATGCGCTGCATTTCAGCGAGTCCGCCTCGGACGGCTACCTGTGGACCTTCGCGGTTTCCAACGGGGACATCCTGGTCAGAAACACGCAATATTCCACCCGCTTCCTCCAATGGAACAAGTCCGCCCGGATTTTCCGCTGCTATACCGGCAGCCAGGAGAATGTGCAGTTCTACAAACTTGACGGCAGCGCGGGCGGCCAGGGCGGCGATACGCCCGCCACGCCGACCGTGACGACCGGCTCCGCCTCGTCCGTCTCCCGCTCCGAGGCCACGCTCCATGCAACCTACACGGGCGACGCCACTTACGGCGGCTTTGAATACGGTCTCTCGCCGGGCGCCCTCACCAGCACGGTCGAGTCCCAGTACGTCACCGGCAGCGCTTTCTCCGCCCTCCTCGACAATCTGGTATCCGGGACCACCTATTATTATCGCGCGTACATCGCCATACTGGAAGGTTCCCAGTATCAGTACTATTACGGCAGTGTCCAGCAGTTCACGACCCCTTCCGACGAGCAGGTCGGCCCTTCGGACAACCAGCCCGGCTGGGCGGAGGTTCCGCTGATGGAAATCGGGAAAGACGGGAATTACATGGTCAACACCAGCGACCCGAGCCAGTACTTCGCCATCCACCTGTGCACCGGCGGCGAAAAGGGTCCCGGCGGCAAGACGGCCCGCAACTACACGGTCTGCTACAGCGCCGAGCATCACTGCCCGGTCTGGGTCGCCGCCCCGCGCCATGCCATGTATGTCGGCAGCGCGGGACGGAATGATTCCTACCGCCAGGATCCGAACATCCCCTCCGGCATCCAGTACACTTCCAAGTCCACGGGCGGCGGCTGCAACAAGGGCCATATGCTCGGTTCCGCGGAACGAACCTCCTCCAAGAGCACCAACCGCGACGTGTTCTACTACCCGAACATCGCCCCGCAGCTCTCCTCCGGATTCAACACGGGCGGCGGCGGATGGAACATCCTGGAAGACTGGGTGGACACGCAGGTCTGCGCCGACACCCTCTACGAGGTCATCGGCTGCTATTTCGAGGCCTTCTCGCAGCGGATCGGCAGCACGACCTATTCCACCAGCCCGTCAACCATCAGCTTCGGCGGGCGCAACGACGTCTCCATGCCGACCATGTTCTATTACGTCCTCCTCCGGACCAAATCGGGCAATAGCCACAAGTCCGTCAAGGACTGCTCGTCCAGCGAACTGAAGTGCGCCGCCTTCGTCCGCGCCCACACCAACAGCATGAAGGGCGTCCAGGTCTCCAGCGCGGAAATGATGTCCGTCTCCGACCTCGAACAGCTCGTCGGCGTCACCTTCTTCCCCAACGTCCCGAACGCTCCGAAGTCCAGCTTCAACGCCTCCGACTGGGGACTTTGACCACCGCCCGGCGGCACGTTGCGCGCCGGCATGTCGTGCGCCGACACGTTGCACGCCGGCATGTCGCCTGCCAGCATGTCGTTTAGTGGCACGTTGCTTAGTGGCACGTGGCACGTTGCACGCCGGCATGTCGCCTGCCAGCATGTCGCTTAGTGGCACGTGGCACGCCCCGTAAGCAAAAAAGGCCAGTTCTGCTTACCAAACGGCCATAAGAAGCGACCCGTATAAGCAAAAAAGGCCAGCCATGCTTACCAAACGGCCATAAGAAGCGACCCGTAAGCAAAAAAAGGCCAGTTTTGCTCACCAAACGGCCATAGGAGGCGACCCGTAAGCAAAATGGGCGGTTTTGCTTACCAAGCGGCCACAGGATGCGCCCCGTAAGCAAAAAAGGGCAGTTTTGCTCACCAAACGGCCATAGGAGGCGCCCCGTAAGCAAAAACACGGGAATGTGCTCACCGATTCAGCAAAAGGGCGTTTATCCATCATATAAAACGTAAATTATATGGCTGAAACCATTTATCTCTACCGATAAAACCATCGTTTTGTAACGTTTCAGCATTAGCTTTGCCACAAATAAACAATGCGGAAAAAGTGGAAACGGTATTCATAAACGAACGGCAGAAGGAATGGATGCAGGAGCAGCTGTTCCGGCAAGAGGGCCCTTTCTATCACCTCCATACCGAACCGGTACAAGACCGGAACATACTCGATTGGGACACGGAGCGGATCGCGGTCATGAACTTCCTCGCTCTGACCGTACAGCGCTCACCTGTGGATCTTCTTGCTTATGCACTGATGAACAATCATTTCCATCTCATTCTCAAGGGGTCGGAAGAAGATTGCATTTCCACTTTCGAGGCCTGGAAGGTCCGGATGGAGCGATACTTTTCCCGGCACGGGAAAAAGGGAATCCTCGCCCCGGTCAAGGCGGGACTGACACCCATACTCAACCTCAAGCAATTCCGCGATGAAATCGCATATGTTATCCGGAATGCTTACGTGGTCCGGCCCGATGTCAATCCGCTCGGCGATCCGTGGTGCAGCGGGTATCTGTATTTCAACAAAATGCTCCCGCTCGGCGTCTTTCCGCCCGCAGACCAGCTTAGTTTCAGGGAACGGAGAGCGCTGACCTGTTCCCGTGATGTGCAGGTTCCCGCGGGACTGACGGTCCATCAGGGGATGTTGCGGCCGGAAAGTTTTGTCAACTACGCCTTGGTAGAGGCGCTGTTCCCCAACGCCAGGAAGTTTACGGTCTGGGTATTCAAAAACATCGAGGCCCAGATTGAAACGGCCCAACGCCTCGGCGAGCGTCCGGTTCTGACCGACGAGGACATCCTCAAGATTTCCCTGAAAATCTGCCGGGAGCGTTATCAAACCTCCTCTGTCGACCGCTTGACGGAAGACCGAAAGAAAGAGCTTGCCGTCATCCTGAAAAACGAGTATTATGCCTCCAACGGCCAACTTGCCCGTTTCGCCCACCTGCCGCCTGCCGTCATTTCCCGCTTATTCCCATTGGCCGACAAAAATCGATGAAATGCCAATGCCCACGCGCCTGATGACAATCAGGTCCGTAAGCAAAAAAGGCCAGCCATGCTCACCAAACGGCCATAAGAAGCGCCCCGTAAGCAAAAAAGGCCAGTTCCGCTCACGAACTGACCTTTTTCTTATCTTGTGTGCAAAAAAGGAGGTTTTCGCTTACAGGGCGGCTACCAGAAGGAGGTGTTCGTCGCTTCGGCCGCTGACTGCTTGTCGGCGGGGACATTGGCGAAGAGGTCAAAGCCGGTGATGGCCTCGATGTCGTCGATGGTGGCCGACTGCTCGTACTCCTCACCCGACCTGGGCTCATGCAGGAAGAGGAAGGCCGCGCCCTTGGCTGCAGTCATCTCTCCCGAGGCATTGAACGTACACTTCATCAGGCACTTATAGTACCGCGTCGGGATCGGGACGCCGCTGACGGTATTGTAACCGCTGTCGAAGATCGGGCCCGTGACGACATAGAGGGTATCCCGGCCGGTGGTTCTGTCCGCCAGGTTCTGCACCTTGCTTTCCAAGGAATTCCACTTGCCGCTGTTGAGCGCGCTCGCCTGTGGCGTCATGTTGGAATAGTAGAAGGTCTGCTGGTTCTGGGGATCCGTTGTCTGGCGGTCGTTCGACGCCACCTGATGGCCCCGGGTATAGCCGCTGACCGAACCGGGCTGATAGTTTGACGGGACTGCGGGATCGTTGGTGAACGCGTTGTTGTGCCGGCCGACGTGATTGTTCACCCAGCAGTCGTTGTTCGCCGCATAGGCGACCCAGAGGGCGCACTGTTTGTCGTAGTCGAACAGCAGCGAATAATTCCGCAGGGTGCGCGAGTCATAGGAGAAGGTATGGGTGACAATCCGTCTGCGGCTGCTCGAAGGATTGTAAATGAAAGCACGTGTAGCACCGTACGTTTCATTCACAGTCGAGTGGAACGCCTTCTGGACGTTCGTCAGGCTGACATCCGTCGCCGGAATCTCATAATTGATGAGCCAGGAGGCGGCATAGGCTTCCGGATTGCCGCCCGAGCCTCCGGACGCCGATGCGGTCGTAAACTGACGCACAGTCCCTTCCACAGTGACATATTTGCCGGCATCGGCATCCCATACGTCCAGCAAGGCCTTATAATAATAGGTCGTATTCTCCGACAGGCCGGACAGCGCAGCGGAGAAACTGCCGGACGACGACGTGATGAGCGTCGTATTGTCACTGGCAGTCTGCGTCAGCGCGCTGACGGACGTCCCGTAGACGAATCGCGGACTGTGCGGCGCATACGGCGCCGTCGGAACGCGGACGAAGGCGGCGTTCAGGGTTGCCCCTGCAACGCCGACCCCCGTCGCCGCCAATGTCGTGACTGTGGGCTCTTCACCCCCGGCGCCTCCGCCGGACGGCAGTCAATCCCAGGTGATTTCGACCGAATCCAGATACGCGGCGCCGTCCTTGGAGCGGATGCCGACGTACTGATAGGAACCGGAAACCGTAACCGTACCGGTCGTTCCGTCAGACATCTTCACCGAACCGAGCAGGGTCCCGGCGTTCTCGCCAAAGAGGTCCGCGGCACTGGTGTAAGCAGAATTGCTCCCATACACCTGGATCTCACGTGCCGAATTCGTATTTTCGTTCAAGACAATCTTGACGGACTTGACATAGCCGCCGGACTTCGTAGAGACGATTCCGGAGTCATTGTTCTTGGAACGAATCTGAATTGCTTCATAGTTCTTCGCCGTATTGCCGGCATAAACCGCACCGGACAGTTTGGAAATGCCCGTCGTCGCAACATAAGTGGTGCTCCCGGTCGCATCAAAATCCGCCGCCGTCAGCAGGTCGATGACTTCATTGCCAGTAGGGGCAGCGGTAACCGTGATGTTGCAGGTGGCCTGAGCAGCCGTAAATGCACCCTCGACCGCGGCTACGGAAGCCGTGATGACTGCCGTGCCGGCAGCAACTGCCGTAATAAGACCGGCAGCGTTAACGGTAGCAACACCCGTATCGCTAGAGGTATATGTCACCGTAGCAGTAGAGTTCGTCGTGGCAGGATTGCTGAAAGTGTCGCCAACTGTCAGCGATTTAGACGTGCCATTCGTAAAGGTAACAGTTGACGGAACGGTCGGATCGACCTCTCCACCAAATTCATACAGGTCGATATCGAAATACTCGGTACCATTGATGTTGCTGTCCTTGTATCCGCCGAAAGTACTCGCATATGATCCACTCCCCAGCCTGAAGGCCAAGAGACGGTCCGAAACTGCCTTGGAAGCAAAACGGAAGGTACCCGTAGATGCTCCGGACACAGGTGTAACGACCCATGCGTCCGAAGCGGCAGAAACTGTCGAAAGTCCTGTACCTGAAGCACCGTTATACTCAAGATAAGTATTATTGTAGCTGATCAGGTAATTGCCATCGCTGACAGAAATCGTAACAGCCAGGGCATTTGTCGTCGTAGTAGAAGCGATTACACCAGAAGAAATATTCACGGCCTGCGTACTCAAACGATTGTTCGTGACAGCGGCAGGAACCATAGCCTCAGCCTTCGTACCGCCGACAATGATGTACTTCTTGCCGCTGGTGATGGAACTCACCTTGACATAGTTGTCGCCGCTCGGGGGCTCCGGGATGGTGTAAGCCGCCTCGGCGACCGCACTGTCGTTCATCCCCTCCTTCACGGCGATGGCCTTGATGGTCATCGCGGCATTGACGGTCACGGAAGTACCTGTCGCAGAGGATGCTGTCGGGGTAGAGCCATCCGTCGTGTAGTGGATGGTCGCACCGGCAGTCGCACAGGAAATCGTCACGGTCGTACCGACAGCCACCTCGCCCGCAGCCGGGCTGAAGGTCGGGGTCGCGACCGTCTCGACGACGGGCGTGTCGCCGCCGCCGTTGCCGGACTTCACGAAGAAGGCGAAGGTCTGGTCCTTGATGTTGGCGTTGATGCTAGTATAGCTGCGCCAATCCTTGGCGGTACCCTGCTCACTGTAAATACCCACATACCGGGCCTGCCCATCGTTGTACAGGTAGTTGGAATTCAAACTGAATGTCTTTTTATCACCGGTACCTACACGGAGGCCGTTGTTGTTGTTCGTGCAGTAGAGCCACTTGCTGCTATCCCCATTCGGATAGAAGGTGTACGAGCCGCTGGCGGCCGTCAGTTTCCACTGCAGGTTCGCGGCAGGTGCAGCCGTCAGGGACTTGCCGTCGGAGGCCACGGAGACGGAGACGGCGGCCGGAGCGCCGGAAGTGCCGTTGTCATTGGCCATCGCAAAGTCGTTGCCGTTGTTGCCGACGATGACGAAGACATCGGAGGACGTGATGGCGGTAATGTCCTTCTTGAACCAGCCGTTTTCTCCCACGGGCGGCTCGGGCGGGGTGTCACCGCCGTCGATGTACTCGTACAGCGCAGGGTAGATATTGGAGTCATTGACAGTCTCATACACGGCGAAGTAGGAACGGTTCACATTATACACGACGTGCTTGCCCTTGCCGGCATTGACAACATCCACCGTACCGTCATCTTTGGCCGTAACCGTCCATACGTAGGACTCCTGTGCCGAGTCATACACATTGATGGAGTTGTACGTACCCGTCATGGCCCAGTAACGGGCGTCAGGCTGGGCGATCGAGTAGCCGCCGGTAACGGCCGTGAAGGTCAGTTCCAGATCCGCGTGGCGCGTATCGATCACACCGTCCGTCTCAGAGACCTTCGTCGCTGCCGGGTAACCGTATGTACTGCCGGAGGCAATCGGGGTCATGGCCTGCACTTTCCCGTCCACCAGAGCGGCGAGGATGTATTTCTTGCCCGCGGTGACGGAAGTCACCTTGCGATAGACGGATTCGCCGGCGGGGACGAACGCTTCCTGGGTGATGACGAACTCGTACTCGCCGAGGTCGCTTTCGATGTTGATGGTGTAGGTGACGGGCTCTTCCGTCTCATTGGCCGGGAAGGTCACTTCGACGGATGCGGAGGAATTGCCCTCCTCCTCGCTGAATTCGACATCATCGTCGCTGTAGATCACCCAGTCCACATTGGAGATTACGTTGATCACCGCGGACGTCGCCGAGGCGGGGACGGTCAGGAGACCGCTCTCGTTCGCACCTTCCAGCGTTGCCTGGAAGATGGGTTCATCCGTACCGCTGCCGACGAGCTTGTACAGGGCGATGCCCGTACCGGTCGTGGAACCCGAAGTATAGCAGTTGAAGATCGGGTTGCCGTTGTTCGGGTTGAAACGCATCTGGCCGCGGCTGACGCCCGCCGCATTGACGTTCGCTTCCCCGTCGGAGATGGAAACCGTAAAGTTTGTGTTGGCGCCGGTCTCAGCCACTGTCGTCAGCTGGTAGCTGTTGGAGCCCGTCGCAGCCAGGTAACCGGCCGTGCCCGCCTTGAAGGCGACCGTACCGCCGGTCTCGGCTTCGATGGTCAGGATCTGGACGGATTCGGAAGGATCGGTGATCGCATCGTCCACGACCGCCACGGCCGCCGCGGCGCGGTTATTGGAATTCTGGGTCGTGCCGATGGCATAATCACCGGCCGCATTGGCGATGATGACCTGAGAGTCGGGCGTCAGTTCGGCCGGATCGGTCACCAATTCATAGACCTGGGATTCCTTGTGGACCGCACCGGTCATGTCCACCGTGAACTTCGCAATCCGGCCCGCCTGGAACTTGCGGTTGGCAGGCAGGGTGATCGTCTTCTCGTAAGGACCGTCGGCCGTGTACACCGTGACCTTGAGTTCGGTGCCGGAGAGGTCGGCCGGTGCGCAGGCGAACCAGATATCCTCAAGGGAAGCGGTCTCGAGGTTGAGCGTGTTGGATGCGGACAGGGCCACCAGTTCACCGGCCTCATGCTCTTCCGTATCCGCGACATAATAGTAGAAGCGGCCGGAAATCGGCTGGGCCGCCGTCAGGCTGACGCCCGTCACGGCGGCGCCGGCGAGGTCGAGGCCCGTGAGGGTCATGCGGCCGTATGCGGTCACGTGGGAGAAATTGACGGTGATAACCTCATCCAGGGACGTGCAGGCCGCGGAAACACCGGCAAGGACCTGGGCGGCCTCGTCGGGCGTGCCGGCGGAAGGGACCTGGTCGGAGGGAATCTGGAGCCCCCAGTCCATGTATTTGCTGCTGATGGAGAAATAGGCCGTCGAAGGGCTCAGCGCATAGAAGGTATACGGGGCCTCGGCATTCTCCGTGTTGACGCTGGCTTCGAACTCGGCCGTCGCGCCGTTCGGGGTGACGGTCGCATCCACGCCGGAGGCCATGTTCAGGGAGACCTTCACTTTCGTATCGTTCTCCGTCCAGAGGACAGGATACTTCCCCGTCGCATCCGGGGTCGAGAAAGCGGTACGGGTCTCGACGGGACCCGCGAGGAAACGGACAGTGCGGCCTTCGGTGCCGTTGACGTCACCTTCCCGCTGGCAGGAAGCGAACGCGAGCGCCGCGGCGACGGTCACAAGGATGGATTTGAAAACCTTTTTCATGGCCGCTTAGTCGTTAAGGGTTCCCCAATCGTCTTCCTGGCCCGGGTCGATGGTGCCGGTGCCCATGTTGATGGAGGTCAGGAAATCGACCTCCGCCCGTACATACACGATGCGCGTGTTCGGGTTGACATACAATGCTTTTTTCTCCATTTTATGATAATGATTTGTTATTCAGTTGTTTCCTTTTCCATGCCCCAAGGGGCAGGGCATTATGGGCGCGAATTTACGAAGTTTCTCGCAAAGAAACAACAAAATTCCCCTAAAGGGGAAACTACAGGATCCGCCGGGATTTGACCTCCTTTTCCAGCTCCGCCGCGCTCCGGCCGATGCCGTCCCGGCAGAGCCGGTCCAGCAGGGCATGGAACTGCGTGCCATGGTCGAGGTGGCGCAGGTGGCAGAGCTCGTGGAGCAGGACATAGTCCCGCAACGGTTCCTCGAGACGCATCAGGTTGAGATTGAGGTTGATATTGCCCTTGGCGGAACAGCTGCCCCAGTTGGAGACATTGTGCTTGATGAAGACCTTCCCGAAGGTGAAGCCATACCGCTCCGCCCAGTACTTCAGGCGGCCGGGCAGGAAGGCCTTCGCCTCCTTCCGGAGCGCTTCCGCATCGAAGCTTTCCCGTTCCGCCGCGAGCGCCTGGGCCGCGGCGGCCTGCCGGGCCAGCACCTTGGCGACCCAGTCCCGCTTCTGCCGGAAAAAGCCGATTCCGAACGCATACGGGGTCCAATAGGGCACGGTCACGACGATCCCGCGCACGGGATGGACACGGAGGGAGACACGGCGCGCCCGCCGGGACTTGACCACCCGCACGGTGCCGAGTTCGGGATCCTCGTACAGTTTTTCCATCGTCAGAACAGCGGAATCGCCTCGGCGACGACGAAATTGCTGCCGCCGATGTAGATCAGCGGCGGGGCCGGTTTCGTGGCCGAAGCGGAGCGGTTGACCTGCTCGGAGAGGTTCTGCGCCAGCATGATGGCCATGCGGACGCCTTCACGGACGCTTTCGGCGCTGTAGGCGCGGGAAGAGGGACGGTCCACCTCCTTGCAGTAGGCCTTGTAGCGGGAAAGGAGCTTTTCCGCCGGCAGGGCCCGGGCCGTATCCGGCGCGACAAAGATATAGGTGGCGTCGGCAGGCATCAGCGGCAGGATCCCGTCGAGGTCCTTGTCGGCCATGATGCCGAAAACCAGGATCAGGGAACTGCAGCGCCCGTCCGCGAGCAGCTTCTCGAGGTGGGCGAAATTCCCGCGGAGGGCGGGTGGATTGTGGCCGATGTCGCAGATGACCCAGGGCAGGTCCGACACCTTTTCCCAGCGGCCGCGGAAGTCCGTCCGGCGGGCGGCATGGATAAGGGCGTCGACGACCGCATCGGCATCGGCGAGCCCGCGGAATCCGTCCTTTTCCCGGAGGATATCGACCGCTGCGAGCACCGTCCGGAGGTTTTTCTCCTGGCAGGCCCCCTGGAGGTCCATCTGGCGCAGGATCTCCTGGCGGCGGTTCCACAGGGACGGCCGGACTTTGTCTGCGGCGGTGAGCGGACAGCGCATCCAGGCGGCGTCCGCGAAGACCGGATCGGTCTCGGGGTCGCTCTCCCCCACCAGCGCCGGGACGCCCGGCTTGAAGATGCCGGCCTTTTCGGCGGCAATCTTCGCGAGCGTGTCGCCCAGCAGGGCGCAATGGTCAAGCCCGACCGAGGTCACGACGGAGAGGTCCGGAGTCAGGACATTGGTGCTGTCGAGCCGGCCGCCGAGGCCGGCTTCCACCACGGCCACGTCGACCCCCTCATCCGCGAACCACTTGAAAGCCAAGCCAGTAGTAATTTCGAAGAAAGAGAGCCCCTGCGCTTCGAAGTAAGGTTTCCAAGCCGTCAGGAAGTCATAGACATATTCTTTCGGGACCATCCGGACCGGGGCGGCGATCTTCGCCCGCTCGCGGAAATCCACCAGGTGCGGCGAGGTATAGATGCCGGTCTTCAGGCCGGTGGCGGAGAGGGCGGCGGCGAGCATCGAGGCGACGGAGCCCTTGCCGTTGGTGCCGGCGACATGGACGGCGCGGAAAGCCCGCTCGGGATGGCCGAGCGCCGCACAGAACGCCTCCATACGCTCCAGTCCCGGCTTGTAGGCCGCGGCGAATCCCACCTTCTGCACCGACGGGAAACGCCGGTAAATATCTTCCACCAGGGTTTTGTACCCTCCCTCCGAAAAAGCCATCTCCGTTTTATTTTGAACTTGTTGCAAATTTACGTACTTTCGCAGAGAAATAAAACCGAGAAATGACCGAAAAGCCTTCCGTCCTCTACAGCGAGTACATCATCGACGGGATGCCGCGCGCGCTCACCCCGGCACGGATGCTGGAGGAATGCTCCTCCGGCCCTGCCGGCCATGCGCCCGCCCGGAAGCCGGAACCGATTATCGATGAGACACTTGACCTGGCTCCCAGCACCTATATATTCGATCCCGCGCGGATGGATGCGTACCTCGGGGAGACGTGCGCCCGCGCCGGTGAGGAACGCTGCTGCCCCGTGCATTTCGCCGGCTCCCACACCTGCGGACGGATCGCCCGCGCCCTCATCGACGCCCTCTGGATGACCGGCCATTTCCGGCTCGGCGACCTGACCCTCCGGGCGGAATGGCGCTGGGACGCGGCGCCCATCGGCAACATGGCCGCCTTCTATGATTCCGTCGAGGCGGCGGCCGCCTATATCGACGCCCTCGGCCTCCGGCTGAAGGGGTATGCAGTCACGAAAGGCCCCTGCCAGATCGCCTTCAAGGCCAGTACGACGGCGGAAGAAGAAGTACCTGACGACGAGGAAGAAGGCTTCTTCCGTGAACTTCCTTTCCGGACGGAGCATCCGCGCATCGGACGGAAGCGCAAGTGCCCCGCCGTCCTCCAGCCGGAGGCCTCCGACTGGCTCATCTACATTCCCTTCGACTCCTGCGAGTTCCGGCTGGGCGGCTCCGTTCTCTCCGAGGCGGAGGATGCCCGGTCCGCCCTCGCCCCCGACATCGCCGACGCGGATTATTTCATCGACTGCTACGAGGTCGTCCGCGAACTGGTGGAGGACGGGGTCGTCAAGGCCGGAGCGACCGTCTGCGACGGCGGCATGCTCACGGCCCTGAAACTGATGGCTGCAGGCGGGACCGGGGCGGACATTTCGGTCAGCGACATCGTCAAGGCCTACAACGAGAAGCCCGTCCGGGTCCTCTTCGCGGAGGTTCCCGGGGTCATCCTTCAGATCGCCGACATCGACTATGACTACGTCGATGCGGAACTGCTGCTGCAGGACGTCGTTTACTTCCCGCTGGGCCACCCCGTCCCGGGGAATGCGGACCTCCGGGTCGCCCATGAAGAGAAAACCGGCCTTTCCAGCATCCTGGAATCGCTTTTATACACCCAGACCTCCGAAGGAGAAGACTGATCCATGGAAAAAAGGACTGAGAAACAACCGAAGATCTTCGTGCTGGACACGAACATCATCCTCCATGACTACAAGGCCATCCGGAAGTTCCAGGACAACGACCTGGTGATTCCCATCGCCGTCGTCGAGGAACTCGACAAATTCAAGAAAGGCAACGACGCACTGAGTTTCAACGCGCGCGGGTTCATGCGCGAAATCAATAAACTGACGGACGACAAGACCTTCGGTCCGCGGGGCGTCCCGCTCGGGGGTCGCTGCGGCTACATCAAGATCGAGCCCAACCACCCCTTCCAGCCGGAGTTCAGGGACCTGTTCATGGACGACATCCAGGACCACCGCATCCTCTCCACGGCGATGTGGGTCCGGGACAACAACCCGGGGCGCTTCGTCGCCCTTGTCACGAAGGATATCAACCTGAGACTCAAGGCGAAAGCCGCCGGCATGATCGCCCAGGACTACCTGACCGACCGGGTCGAGGACGACCGGCTGGAGAACACCCGGCGGGAGGTTCTCGTCATCGAGGATGCGGCCTCCGAAGCCATCCAGCGCCTGTCCTATGGCCAGGACAACTGCATCGACTGGAAAGAGGTCGCCGACAAGGAGCCGAAACCGAACCAGCTCTTCAAGTTCGAATGGGGCGGGCAGACCGTCTGCGCCCGCTATGACGCCGACCGGAAGGTCATCGCACTCGTCCGTTCGCGGGAGGCCTATGGCATCCGGCCGCGGAACGACGAGCAGAAATTCGCCCTGGACGCCTGCCTGAACCCGAAAATCCAGCTGGTTTCCCTGACCGGCGGAGCGGGCACCGGCAAGACCCTCATCGCCCTTGCCTCCGCCCTCGAGCAGGAGAAGGACTTCGACCAGATCATCCTCACCCGCCCGACCGTCGTCCTCGGCGGCCAGGACATCGGCTTTCTCCCCGGCGACCAGAAATCGAAGATGGCCCCCTACCTCCTGCCCCTCATGGACAACCTGGAGGTCATCCGCGGCTGCTTCCGCCCCGGCAGCAAGCAGGCCCTGAAGATCGAGGGGCTCCTGAAGGACGAAAAACTGCTCATCTCCCCCCTCGCCTACATCCGCGGCCGCTCCCTCGGCAAGGTCTTCATGATCGTCGATGAGGCCCAGAACCTCACCCCGCACGAGATCAAGACCATCATCACCCGCGCCGGGGAAGGCACCAAGATGGTCTTCACGGGCGACATCTTCCAGATCGACCAGCCCTACCTGGACCAGTGGTCCAACGGCCTTACCCACCTCGGTGAGAAACTCGACGGCCAGAAACTTTTCCAGCACGTCTTCCTCCGCAAGGGCGAGCGCTCCGAACTCTCCGAAATCGCCGCCAAGCTCCTGTAAAGTCGGACAGACGGATTATATTGGCGATGCCGCCAGGGCGGCATCGACCGGCCTCGCCGTCAGGTCATAGCAGAGGCGGCGAGGGCCGGACACACATTACCACTCCTCGTCGCCGAATCCCGGGATGTCAATCTCCCCGTTAAGGACAGCCGCCTGCCACTGGAGCAGCGGGCACTGGGCGTCGATCCCCTTCCAGACCTGCGTGGAATAAGCCTCCTCCCCGTTGATCACGGACAGTTTGGACAGGAAGGTCTTTCCGGGGCCGCAATTGCAGTTTTCGGCATACGTCGCAGTTTTCCCCATTGCGGAAGCGGATGTCAGATTTTTCCCGGTATAGGAGGAGGAAAGGTTATAGGCGATACCGTAACCGCTGGAGGTCGTTCCGTATGAATAGCAACCCGTTGAAGCATTGCTCCATGAACTGTTATTTCCGGAGATTCCGCCGCACTGCCCTTTTTCATCTGTCGTATCACCGATATGATAGCAGTTGCGGCAGTCCCCCCTTCCGGATACGCCACCGACGTAATCGCCCGTCCCCGTCACGTTCCCATAAACATAGCATTGTTCGGGACCGCCGCTGCCAACGATACCTCCGACATAGTATGCGCCGGACACATTCCCCTCAAAACCGCATTGCTGGATGTCTCCCGTATTACCAACACCCGCGATGCCGCCGACGTAATGGTCACCCCACACAGAAACCGTACCTTTGACCACACACTGACTGATATTCGCCGACTGTCCGGTGATTCCGCCGGTCCAAGTCTGGCCGCTGATATCGACGACGCCCTTGACGACGCACTGGCTTACGGTATGGTTATAACTCATCTGCGCAACCAGTCCGCCCACATACTCATTTCCGGTCACTGTAATATTCTCTACCGTGAGGTCCTGCACGCTGCCGGAAGATACAAGACCTACCCGGGAACAATCCTTTAGGTTTATGGTGATATTGGACAGCGTATGCTTGTTGCCGAAGAGCGTCGTGGCAGAAATGGGGAAACAAGCCTCCCCCGTGAAATCGACATCGGACTCGACGGAATACGCGTGGGAATCCCAATAGGATGCGGCACGGAAGTGTGCGGGGGTCGTAAGGACGTATGCCCCGCTATGGATACTGCTTTGCTCCAAAGTGCAGACAGAGGCCGCCTGGGCGAAATCGAACGTCAGGTTGTTGTTGACCCCGGCGCAAAGATTCTTGCCGCTCTTGACGAACTCGTAGGTAATATGCTGCCCGTTGGCATCACCATAGACATAGAAATACACGGTTTTCCCCGAGAAATCCTGGGGTATGACCAGCGATTTCCCTTCTTTCCCCTGATTCCAGCCGAAACGGATGTTTTGCGAAAAGACATATCCATCCGTCGAAACGCCTGTCTGCGAGATCTTACCGTCGCTGAAACTGGGCATTCCGTCTTCCGTGACGGCCATGCCCACCTTCATGTTGGTCAGGGTCGGGACATTCTTGAACTTGAAGGTCAACATGGAAAAAAGATGCGACAGGGAGATACTGGCCGCGGTCTGCCCGTCTTCGACCGTCAATGTCCCATAGAGCCGTATCTGCTCATTGAGGGCAGAGCCGGACTTCATATATACAGACTTGCTGACATATAAATTACTCTGGCCATACAACACGATATACTCCCCGCTGAGCACGCTGGAGGTGGACCGGAAAGAGGCTTTCTTCGAGGGCGCCGTGATGTCGGTCTTCATCGTGACGGTGGAATTTTTTCCGGACACATCCACCAGATACAGGCAATCGCCCGGCTGCCACGACAGATTAAGCCCGTCCTCGTCAAAAGCGACCTTCGTGTCAGGCGAGCCATACGTGGCCGTCAGGGTGAATCCTTCTTCCTGCCTGTCCGCGGCTTGCGGAGTTCCGATGGACAGTTTCTCGCCGCAGGAGCCCAGACAAAGCAGCACCGCCAGGCATGCAGGCACACAGAATCGCATGTTCATATTCTTGTCTTTTTATTAATTACCAATCATTGTCTTCAAATCCCGGGAGATCGAACTCCCACATGTTCGGATCCTCACTGCCTCCGCCGCTCTTACAGAACGATCCGGACTGTATTTCCCGAATACAGACTTCGGGGAATACATACGCATGCGCGATTCTGTCGTCCGTACGGTTCATGACCGAGGCAATGAGGTCCTTCTCCTAATTGTTGTAGTAGTCGTAGTTGTCCGGTTTGGGATAGTGGTAGCAGCGGGGACTCGGCTCGCCTGAATAATAGAAGCCGTAGCCTCTGTCGAAGTCCATCCGCCACTTGCCGCGCTTGCCGTTCTCTCCGAGTGTCCGGTCGAAGGTGTACATGTAGCGGACCGGATAACCGGCAGATCCGCCCTTGTTCCGGACCCGGTCGATGATCTCGGGAACCAGGCCGATCAGGGCACACGTGTATTTGCCGTCGGCCTCCTTGAGGTCAGGGTCGATGGTGAAACGCGTGAGACTCGGCAGGCCGGGGAAGGAGCCCAGGCCGGAAAGTGCGAAGTCGGGCGAGACCCTGATTTCCAGTTCCTGGAGGTTCGGACAGGCCCCCACCTCGATGGACCGGGTGGCGTAAAGCTTTAGTTTTTTGGATGGCAAACCGCTGATATTTATCTGTTCCGCACGGATTTCCGGATCGTTCTCCAAGCTTGTCAGGTTGCTGAGGTTCACGCTTTTAAAACAGGTGCTCTCGTACTCGTTCCACACGCTGGAATCATAGCTGATCCCAAGCGTCTTGATATCCGGATTGCCGCCGGCGATGGCCAGCGAGACGTATTGGCCGATGATGGTCACATTATCAGAGCCGGAAGGCAGGTTGATCAGGCCGTCGCAATGGGTAAAGTTGATGTAGTCCAGGTGGGCGGTTCCGAGGCCTGTGACGGGCGGGTCGCCCTGGAAAGCGCAGCGGGTATACTCCAGTTTCTTGAGGGCGGCGCATCCGTTGATGGACAAAGACGGGACATCGTGCCGGTAAGGATAGTCGATGCTGATGGACTCCAGTTTCGTGCAGTTGTCGAATTTGATGCTCGTCAGTTTGTCCGGGACATGATCGTCATAGTCGTCGTCACCGATGATGATGCTCGTGATTCCGGTACCGCTCATATCCAATTCCCGGAGTTTCGGGTAGCCGTAGCCGATGCCAATGGATCCTTTGTACAGGGGGGAGTGGATTTCCAGGTGCTCCAGATTACTGCCGCCGGCGGAGAAGCCGGAACAGGTCGGATCCTTGATAATGATGGACCTGACATTGTCATTCTGGTCCATGGTACCGAACAGTTGCCACCACTGACCGTCTTCGAGCGCCGAACCGACGTTTGAACCGATGACGATGTTGCTCTTGAGCGGCCAGGAACGGTCCGGGGTCAGGGTCACCCATTTCAGGTAGGCGCCGTCGTCGGAGGTCGTCACGTTGATGCCCTTGTCCTGCATATAGAGCACGTCATACTGGGACACATCGTACCAGGGGGTATCCTGCCAGCCCATCGCATCTGCCACGTTCGACACCAGCGAGGCGACCATTTTGGCCTGTTTCTCATTGAAGGTGCGGAAGAAGAGCGTGGAATCGCCGCGGACGGGGACATGCTTGCTGCCCATCACGCTCATAAACAGGTTGACCTGGTAGGTCCTCCCGGCTTCGAACCCTTCGAAACTGACCTCGAACTCGGTGGAATCCTTGGCGGACCGGGGCTCCTTCCAGTTGATCGGGATGACCCGCTCCCGGGGATAGACGATACCTCCTCCCGGGGCGTATTCATAATCAGTTGGATCGAATACATGGGCATAGAGGTTCCCCTTCGTAAAGACCCTCCGCTTGAGCATGCCGGAAACGGTTGCGCCGCGGGGAGACGGCTCGATCTTCATCGTGGAGGTGCAGATCTCCGGCATCAGCCAGGACTCGTACAGGGGAAAACTCTTTTCCGGCGTGGCCTTGGAGAATGCATCGTAGAGCACCTTCCCGCCGACCTTGGCGTTCATCTCCACGAACCCCTTGACATTGAGGGCGGTGGACATGCTGAAGTCCGCGAGGGCAGAGGAATTGACGTCGGGATTCGACATGTCCATCTTGTGCGTCACGGCCGTACGGAGGCCGGTATCCACGCCGATGGCGGCACCGATGATGTCGTAGAGCCGGAACTCCAGCGCCGGCTTGAGGCCGAACGTGACGCCGCCTTCCACCTTGGTGCCGAAAGAGGACGGGTTCTGGTCGGATTCCGGCGTGTCGATCCCCCGGTTGATGAATCTCCAGTCACCGGTTTCATACCCGGCGCCGATCGAGAAGGCCTTGTCGTAATTCACGTTGACCTCCAGGCCGATCTGTCCGTCGATTTTGACATAGCCCTCCAGCGTGATCTTGGGGATAAACACGAGCGGGCCGAGCGCGACCGGATTGAAATAGAAGGTATAGAGCGGGAAACTCTTGGTGGCGGCCACCTCGCCGAAGGCGTTGATCGTGGCACCGAGGTGGATGGTGGGATCCAGCAGGAAGTTCATCGCCAGGACCTCACCGTCGGCGATGACCGCCTGGAACCGCAATCCCAGGTAGATGTTCATCGACGGAGTCAGGGTCAGCTTCACGTTGGCTTCCAGCCCTTCGTGGTTGACGCCGGTGGAATACAGTTCCCAGGTGACATTCGAGGGGATGGCGATGCCGATCCCGGAGGTGGCGGTGGCCCGGGTCTTCGTGAAGTTCACCGTTTTCCCCTCCCCGTCGACGACATAGGCGATATGGTCGGCGAGATTCACCGACGTCGTGTCGATCTGCAGATGATGGAATGCCTCTTCCAGCGCCGCCGGCTCATAATAGACATAGCCGTCTTCCACCCGGGTTACCTTGCAGAGGAGACCTTCGGGGAACTGTTCCGTGGGCTTGTTGTACACCAGGACATCCCCCGGTTTCGGAAGGGCTTTGGAGGTGGTCGCGAAGAAACCGAAATCCTTGTTGTTTTCCGTGACGGTGGCCACGAATTCATCCGGCAGGTAAATGGTGCCCTCCGTCAGGGTGAAATCGCCTTCCGGCAGGGTTCCGGAGACGAGTTCCTCCGGCGCCCCGGGCCCGTCCGGATTGTCCGGATTGTCGGGATTATCGGGGTTATCGGGGTTGTCTGGCTTGTCCGGCTTGTCTGGATCCGTCGGGTTCTCGGGCGTGTCGGGTTTTACGGGCTCCGGCTCCGGCTCGGTACAGGCGGCTGCCATCAGCAGGCAGGCAAAGAGGGTCAGGATGCTGTACTTGATTTTCATCATACTTCTCGGGGCGGGCCATGTGGTCTCTCGGCACCGCCTCCGACTGCAAAGATAGTATTTTCCGCCAATTATATATAGACTGTATCCGGTCCGTTACTTATAAATATCTGTGGAGAAAGCCTTCGGCCGGGTCATCGTTTCGGTATAGACCCGGCCGAAACGGTCTGTGGCCCGGATCTGGAGCGTGGAGGTCGCCGAGGAGGCCGCAACACGGAACATATGGTTGGTTTTCTTCGTCGGGAAGGTGAGGGTCTTGTTCTTGTTGAGCCGCTGGGCCGTGTAGGCGACCAGGTGGAGCGGGTCGTAGCTGTTGACGCGGGTGACGCTCAGCGCGCGGCCGTTCTCCGTCACCTCGACCGTCCAGGAAGGGTCGTAATTCCAGACATTGATATACACGTAGTTGCTGCTGCTGGCGGCGGACCATTCGGTGGTCAGGGAGGTGAATTTCGATACGCCGGAGGCATTCGCACTCGGGATATACGCTTCCGGTGTCATGACGATCGTATTGCGGTCGTAGGTCCGGAACTGGTGGCTGAGGGCGCGTCCCGTCCCCTTGAACTGCCATTGGAAGGTTTTCCCGTTGACGTCCACGATGCTGTAGCCGCCCGGAGCGCCGTCCTGCGCAACATGGATGCCCGGAACCTCATGGGCGCTCCACCACCAGGTGGCGCACACCGCGCCGGCATTGTGCTCGAACACGTGGGTCGTGCCGCTGTTGTCGACATTGTACATCACATGGGTATGGCCCGTGAAAACCTGGACATTGTCGTAACGCTTCAGGATGTCCACGAGCGTGGTGACATTGTTCAGGGACGCTCCCCCGGAGGCGGTGTACAGCGGAGCATGCGTTGTCAGGCAGAGCGGCGTCGAGGCGGGCACGAAGGCAAGGTCCTTCCGCAGCCAGTTCAGCTGCTCCTGGACGACATTGTCCGTGTAGGTGCGGTTGTATGCCCCGTCGGTACGGTCCGGATTGAGGACCGAATTCGTGCACTCGATATCGTCGAGGACGATGTAATGGACATCGCCGATGTTGAAGGAATAGTAGGTCGGCGCCATGGTCCGCTTGTATTCGACGACGGTGTCGAAATCCCCGGTGAAGTACATGCTGTGGTCATGGTTGCCGATCGTATGGAAGACCTGGAGGTTCTGTAGGCCGTTCGCATCGGCCAGATACTGGGGGAAACTGTACCGGTTGTCCAGCCAGTAGAGGTCCCAGGTCATGTCGCCGAGGGTCATGGCATAGATCCTTTCGCCCGTATGCGCCGCCGTCCAGGCGTTGACATCCCGGACGAAGGAAGCGAACTGGGAGCGGTCGCCCGTCCGGTTCGCAAGGTGGATATCGCCGAATATCAGCATGGTATGGTGCTGCTGGCCAGCCACTTCCGTCAGGGTGAAATCCACCCGTTCCGCCTCGCCGGCAGGCAGGGACAACTGGTGGTGGATCTGCGGAAGGATGCCCTCGGAGGGCACCTCGTACCCGGAAGGGACGGAAATGAAGACATAGCCGTGCCGCTTCTGCGACGCCATCTGGTACACGCCGTCCGCATCGGTACGGACCACCTCGTAGCCGTCGGAAACGACCACATCGGGGACCCCCGCACCTTCGCACACGACCTTGCCATAGACCGTCATCCCCGCTTCGGGGACGGGTTCGCCGCCGCTTGTCTCCACAAGGAGGGCCTCCATCCGGGATAGCGTGTTCCGCTTGATTTCCAGCCGCTTCGACGTCGTCTTTTCAAAAACGCCACCCTGGTCGTCGGTCACCGTCAGGGTGAAGCCCGCCTCGAAAAGGGTCGGAGGGACGACCAGCCAGAAAGCCGTCGCCGCGTCGGCGGTCGTCCCGAGGGCGACCGGACTGTCAAAGGCAAGGGTAATCTCCCGGGCGGCGGAAGCGTCGAAGGTCAGGGCGGGCGCTTCCCCGACCGCCGCATGCACGAAGGCCTTGCCGGCGAGAGGCTCGTCGCGATTGCCCCGGAGGGAAAGGGAAGCCACGGAGACTTCGCCATGGAGCCGGACGCAAAGATAGCCGCACAGATTCTTGAACATCAGCTCGTTGTCATCCGAACAGGAGACCATGGTATTGGCCGTGCGGCCGAAGGAATCCCTCCGGTAGGACTGCTCCTGCGGCAGGGTCAGGGAAAGGATTCCGTCGCCGGCAAGCGTCGATTCCCGGTAGGGATAGACGGAATAGATATGCTCCAGCGGATTGCCGGCGCCCGTGTCCCCCTCCTGGACCGGAGCGAATGAGCCGGCATTGTCCCCGTCCGCGCCCGTGAACCGGTATTCCCGGTTAAACGTCGAACGGTTGAAAATGGACACGCGGTCGTCCGCATTCCAGAGGACACGGAGCTCCGCATCCGCATACACGCGGGAAGAGGCGCCCTCGATGGTCGCGAAAAAAACCTCCTCCCCTGCCGGTGCGGGCGGAATGACCTCTTCGGCGGTACAGGCGAGCAGCAGGCCCGCGAGCCCCGCCGAAAGGAAACGGCGCATTATCATCATCCTGCGTTCCATGATCCTATTCTGTGAAGTATTTGATATTCGTGGCGTTCCAATCCTTGCAGGTGGCTCCGTTGTAGAGGGTCACGCCGAGGGACAGGCAGTTGTCCGGCGTAGCCGCGACGGCGTCGCTTCCGTCCACCTTCGCCCCGATGGAGCCCTTCAGGAAGCAGGAGGACAGGGTGCACTCGACATTGTTCTTGTTGATCATGCCGATCAGCAGGCCGCGCTGCCCCTCAGGACAGACCACGTCGCCCGTATTGATGCAGTTCTTCAGGTCATAGCACTTGATCGCCCCGACGACGCCGCCCGCGGCGCTGGAGGCTTCTGTGGTGACGATCCGCCCGTTGTTGCGGCAGCCGTCCAGGTGGGATCCGGACACCGTGGTCGTGGTGCAGTAGGCCAGGATGCCGCCGAGACGGACGCCCTTCGCCGAGCCGGACGCCTTCTTCGCCGACTGGTTCACGGTGATGCCGCCGTTGTTGACGCAGCCCTCGATGAGGGAGCAGAAGCCGTCGCAGACGATGCCGGCGGCCCGGTGGACGCCCGCGGCGATCTCCGCCCGGTTCTCGCAGTCCTTGATCAGGCAGAGGCTGCTGGCGGAAGAGACGCCCGCGACGATGCCCGCGCATTTGCCGGTATTGGAGGTCGAGTACTTGACGCCGATATCGCCCTTGATGGAGCCGCTGAACGTGCAGTTCCTGATGGCCCCGGCATTCGCGGCATCCGCGTACATCATGCCCACGACGCCGCCGACGGACACATTGATGGAAGAAGCCGAGAGGGCCTCGCCGCTGAAGGCGGCCTCGACGTTGATGTTCTCGAACACGGTATTGTGGGCATAGGCGGCGACCGTGGCGACGGCGACGTGCGAGGCGTTCAGTTCCTTCGAGGAGAAGTCCACGGTGCAGCCGGTGAAATCGACGTTGCGGACGGTGGCGTTCGAGGTGGCCCCGAAAAAGCCCGTCACCTGCTTGTTGTCGGTTTCATGGACCAGGGCTAAACCCTTGATCGTATGGCCCTTCCCGTCGAATACGCCGGTAAAGGCTACCGTGGGGACGATCTTGGTGCCGTTCGCAAGGGCGCCGCCGGGGAGTCCGACGACGGGCCATGTCACGCCGGTAAGGTCGATATCCTGCAGGAGGACCACGGCGCCGGAAGCATCCTTGTAGCTGGACACGTCGCCGCCGGTGTTGGTCCGTACGGCCCAGGAAACCAGCTGGGCGGCATTCTCGATCCCATGGTTGCCGTCCACGGTCTCCGATGGATCCGGCTGGGAACCGCTCCCGCCGGGAACCAGGCCCGTGGCATCCGGATTCCGGTAGGTATCCAGGGCGCCGAGGACGACCTCCTCCGCGATGGAGCGGAGCCGGGCGGCAGTCTTGGCGTCCAGGGTGCAGTCGCTCACGTTGACATCGAACCGCTCCCCGTAGAGCAGCAGGTAGTTCACGCAGGACTTGAGGTAGGCCCCGTTCCGGTTGGGATGGTGGTTGTCCGTATGATACAGGTCCGTGAAGCCGCTTTCACGGGCTTTCTTGAAGGCAAGTCCGATGGGAGAGAGCCAGGCGTCCAGTTTGTCGCACAGATAGGTGGTTCCCTTGATGTTGGCATCGTCAAAGGCCTCGAAACTGCCGAATCCCTTGTAATCCTGGTAGCTGTACGCCCATGTGCTTTCAAGGACCAGCCGGACGCCGGGAGAATACTGCCGGACCTCGTTGAAAAGTTCCTCGGTCTCGGTATAAACCGGCGCGTTGGAGCGGGCGTCGTTGAAATAATAGGCATGCTGCATGGACGCATCCTGGAGCAGGGCATACGCGTACCTTCCTTCCCTGATGACATTCTGGGCCAGTTCAAGATGCTGGAAATCACGGAAATACTGGCTGCCCTTCACGAAAGCACGCAGCTGGATGTCGTGTCCCTGGCTGCGGGCGAGTTCCTTCAGCATGTAAACGGGGCCGTAGTAGTAGGTGAACGAGTTGCCCAGGATCAGCATCCGCCGGGTATCCTTGACGGGAATGGCCTGGTACGTCCCGATGTTGGCGGAGACCCAGGTGGCATTCACCAGCCCTACGTACGCCGAGGCGTTGGGCGAGAGCGTACTGCCATCCCCGGCGACGGGCGCCGCGACCCGGCAGCGCATCACGAGATCCCCGCCCTGGATAGCATGCTCCAGGGTGAAGGACTGGACGAAGGTGGTGTATTCGGACGCGCTGAAATACTTCACTGGGAACGAATACTTCTTGTCCGTTCCGGGCACCGCATAGAGATCCTTCTCCACTGATTTCCAGTCGTTTCCATCCTTGTACTCGAAAATCCAGTACAGCGGTGCATCCGCCGACGTGGCATAGAAGGAGCCGGAAAAGTCCACCGAGGAGCCGGCGGCCAGGCTGACGGAAGGGACGGTGAAGACGAAGGCGTCATCCTCGTTGAAATTGGAGGCGACGATGCGGTTGCTGCGCACTTCCCGCCGGGGGTCGCTTCCGTGCCCGCCGGATTCCGTGCTGAGGAAAGCTGTCCCGGCATAGGTCCCGCGGCGGCAAGGCAGTTTGTTGTCCGTCTGCCACGCCGTGGCGGACGCGGTCGCCTCGGACTCGTCGATGTACCACTGGGCATTGCCGAGGGCGGGATCCACCGGAATCTCCGGGGTCGGGGGCGTATCGGGCGTATCGGGTCCGGGCGTGACATCGCCGGGCGTTTCCTTGTCCGTCTGCGGCTCGACGGCAGGCGGGTTGCAGCCCGCGAGGGACGGGACGCCCAGGGCCGCAGCAATCAGCAGGGAAAGCAGTTCTTTGTACATTTTTGTGGTCATTTCCCCGCAAAGATAAGAAGCTTTCCCCGGAAAACGATTATCTTTGTATGAAAACAGAGCATTCAAGGAATGGTGGAATAACAAGCTGCATCACCGGTGGCATTTACCCGGACAGGGCTGCGAAGCAGCAGCCACCGGTGATGCAGCTTATTATTCCTGTTTCATGAAACACATTGGAAAAAAGCCATGTTTGACGTAGGAAAGATCACCGACAGCACCCGGGACGGCATCCGCAGCGCATCGTTCCGGACCTGCGATGCGGTCTGCTCCGCGCAGATCGACATCGAACTGGAAGGGGACGTCATCCGGCAGGTCCGGTTCACCGGCGGCTGCCATGGGAACACCCAGGGACTGTCCGCCCTTTGTGCCGGCATGCGGAAGGACGAGGTCATCGCCCGCCTGGAAGGAATCAACTGCAAGAACCGCGGGACGAGTTGCCCGGACCAGCTGGCGAGCGCCTTGAAGAAACTATAAGGCGTTGACTTTCAAGCATATCACACCATGAAGGTACTCATTCTCAATGGAAGCCCGCGCGCGAAGGGCAACACGGCCCTCGCCCTCGCGGAGTTCGCCCGGCAGCTGGAAAAGCACGGCATCGACAGCGAAACCGTGTGGATCGGCACGAAGCCCGTCCGGGGCTGCATCGCCTGCAACAAGTGCGGGGAGCATCCCGGCGCATGCACCTTCGACGACGACGTGTGCAATGCCATTTCGCACAAAATGGCGGAGGCGGACGCCTTCGTCGCCGGCACTCCCGTCTATTGGGGCCAGCCGAACGGGGCGCTCCTCGCCGTCATCCAGCGGATGTTCTACTCCAACGGGGCCGCCTTCGCCGGGAAGCCTGCCGCGGCTGTCGCCGTTTGCCGCAGGGGCGGGGCTACCGCCGCCTTCCAGGCGATGAACATGCCCTTCCAGATGATGAACATGCCGGTCGTGACGTCCCAATACTGGAACATCGTTTACGGGCGCGATCCCGGTGAGGCCGCCCTCGACGGCGAAGGGCTCCAGACCATGCGCACGCTCGCGAACAACATGGCGGCGCTCCTGAAGGCGACCGGCGGGCAGCCGCTGCCCGGCCGCGACGAGCCGCGGCAGGCGACCAATTTCATCCGGCAGGCATGATCCGGCTGATCGTCTTCGATTTCGACGGGACCCTCGGCGACACGCGGGCGAACATCGTCGCGACGATGCGGGAGACCCTCCGCACCGCAGGCTACGCGCCCGTCACGGAGGAGGCCATCGCCGCGACGATCGGCTTGATCCTCGAGGAGGGCTTCCAGCAGCTCTACCCGGGGCTGTCCGGAGAAGAGACGCTCCGCCTTGCCGCCCTGTACCGCGACATCTTTGAAAAAACCCGGAAGACGCTCATTCCCACTTTGTTCCCGCATGTCAAAGAGACGCTGACCACCTTGAAAGAGCGGGGCTACATCCTCACCATCGCCTCCTCCCGCCGCTCCGCATCCCTGAACGGATTCCTGCGGGACATGTCCATCGCGGACACCATCTCCTATGTCCTCGGCGCAGACAGCGTCGAAAAGGCCAAACCGGACCCGGAACCCGTCCTGAAGACGCTGCGCGCCCTGTCCGTCCCGCCGTCCGAATGCCTCGTCGTAGGCGACATGCCCGTGGACATCCTCATGGGCCGCGCGGCCGGTGCCGCAACCTGCGCCGTCACATACGGCAACGCCGGCCGCGACGCCCTCGCCGCCGCCGGCGCCGATTATCTCATCGACGACATCGCGGAACTCCCCCGCCTCCCGCTCCTTTGAGCGGAACCTGCATCCCGGCGGCCGGTTTTCGGCGCGAGGCAGATTTAAGGTATGCCGGAGGCAATGGCTATTACTGGTCTTCTACCGTGGGTTCAGACTTTTCTTCTAGTGCATGTTCTATAGCTTTCTATAAAGGTATCGAGAAAAGAGGCAATGGCACCCGCGCCTTCGGATACTCCGTCCGACCCGTGAAAGACCGTTGAACCGTCTTTGCAACTGACTTATAGTCAACTGTCTCCAGAGCGATTGTCTTTTCGTTACGCGGGGATGGTCCGGTCAAGGTTTGTATTTGCGGAAAAAGTTGCGTATCTTTGTGTGACCGCGATAATTGTCCAGTATGAAAAGATTCATTCTCCTGTTTCTGACGGCCGCCGCCTTGCTTGCCGGTTGTGCAAAAAACACAGGGATACCCTACTCTTTCGTCGATGAATTCGGAATCATTGATTATTCTTATTCCACTTTCAAGGGACAGGATGTCTTCGTGACTTGTATTATCACAATTAAAGAATACAAGGGAGACCAATGCATAAAAGTGAATAAGATCAACAATCCTCAGAAGGGGGAACGGTTCTCCTTTTATGCCATGGATGAAGCAGAATACCTGACCGTGAGAGAATACACGGCGGTCTCACCCAAATCAGACGTCTCCGCTACAATTGGTCAGCCGAACATCCTTTGGATAAAAGCCGCATTTCCACTTGTTCCAGGAAAAGAAACGGCTATCAAGCTTACCTATTCCACAGACATGAGTGTCATCGAGCCCATCAGATAAGATAGCGTAGAAAGCGGAGGAACAGGGTTCAGACCGAATTTTTCTGAGGTCTGAGCCCTGTTCCGGAGCGTCGGAGCGGTCGGAAAACTATTTCCGGTAAACGGCCCGCAATTCGCATCCATGTTGCCGCGGGCGCTGCCGGATCTCGACTGTTTGCTCGTCGAAGTACAGGACATAAGCCTGTGTCTCATCACTGGCGAGCCGTTCGGAGGACCAGTAATACCCCCAGGAGAACTGTCCCGCGCAGATATTTTCCGATGTGATGCCCCCGGCAGGGAGGAAGATGCTGTTCCCGTTTTTCAGATACGTGATTTTCCAGCCCCTGTATAACCCCTCCATGATCGACCATTCCCATTTGTAACCGGAATTCGACCGGGTGGCGAGCAGGTTTTCGAAGTCGGTTTTCGTGGGAATCCTCCATCCCTCGCCGAAATCGTTGAAAGCGGCGTCGTCTTCCTGGTCCACCAGGACCTTCCCGTCTTTTTTGTTGTATTTGCTGAAGGCGCCATCGGACCACCACATGTAGTCATCCAACGAGTAACGTTTATTCTTGTAAACGGGTTGGCCCCAGGAGTAGTGGAAGGTGAAAGACCAGGGTTTCGTTACCGACATGTTGAAACTGCCCCACTTGACATTCAGGCCCAGGTCGACGGCCGTCGGTGGCAGGGCTTTGACCGTAATCTGGCAGGATGCCACACGGCTCTGATCCTCCGTAAGGGCCATTACCTTGGCTTCTCCCTTCTCCAGTGCCGTGACCAGGCCATCCTCTGACACGCTGACGACGTTGTATTGATAACACATCCAGCGATAATTCTTGTTGGCCGCATTCTCCGGCTCGACGACGGCGGTCAGCTGCAGGGTCTCCCCGGGGAGCATGACGGCAGATTCGGGGGAAACCTTCACGCCGGTCACGTGCACGGGGTCCGGGGGGCGCACCCCCTGGGTCACCTTGATAACCTGGGTCTTATCACCGGCCGTGATGGTCACGTTCCCGGAACGGGGTTCCGCGCCGGAATTGCCGACGCTGCCGACATTCACGGATGCCGGCTGCTCCGAAGCCGTACCGCCGGTCGGGGAAAGATGGATCCATTTGGCATCGGCCGTTACCGTCCAGTCATGGTTGACAGTGAAACGGATCGTCTTGTATCCGCCATCCGCGGGAAGCTCGATGGAGTCGGAGCCCTCCAGGACGATTTTCACCTGCGACTCCGGCTCAGGCCCGGGGCCGGGTTCGGGTTTCTCCTGGCAGCCCGTCATGGCCGGCAGGGCGACGGCCAGCAGGACAAGGATGGAAGAAAACGCGCGGAGCCGGCAGCAAGGCGCGGCGCCCGTCAAGTCTTTGAATGAACGGAACATAGTGGCGATCTTTTGATTGTATCCGCAAAAATACGAAATAGTCCCGGTATTGTCAATCCCCCGTCACCCCATACCTACGGCAGGATGACCTTGTAAAGGGCATCACTGTTGTAGGTGAGGTATATGTCGTCGCCGATAAAGTCGATGCCCTCCGGTTCGAGTTCGTAAAAGTCGAGGCGGAATTCGCGTTCAAGCCGGAAGGTCTCGAGGTTGAAGACGCCGATGGTTCGGAGCCAACTGGACTGGAATTCGCGGGGGTCCTTGCGGGTCTTGATGCCGGCGAGGATGTAGAGTTTCCCGGCAGCGGCCTGTCCCGGTTGGTACGATGGTTATGGGAGGCGGTGATTTCGTGGTGCAGGCCGGTCATCATGGCCGAGCGCGTCGGGGAACTGAGCGGTGCGACGCAGCGTGCATTGGTGTACACGACGCCCTCCGCAGCCAGGCGGTCGATGTTCGGGGTCCGCACATCCGTCCGGCCGGAGCAGCCAAGGTCCAAGGTCATTTCCTCGGCAGGATGAAAAGGATGTCGGGCCGGCGGGCGCCTTCGGGCGAGGCGGCCTCCCGGGCCCCGGCCGGCAGGCCCGCCGCCGCTGCCAGCAGCAGGAGCAGGGTCCGGTCCGTGTTCGGAAAACACTGTGTCATGATGAGGAAAGTGTCAAGTATCCGTTTTTGTCGCTATAATAATAGATAAACAGATGCTCTTTGGACCCGGTTTACGTAAAACAGCTGCCGGTTATTCGAAAACCAGCGTATAAACGGCATTGTTGAGGCCCGTCCGGCTCCCGAAGACGGCGATGGGGATATGCACCGTGTCATCGGGGATTGTTTTGTACTGCTCCAGGGTAAAGGGCTTCTGATTATCATTCTCGTACAGGAGGATATAGTCCGGTCGAAATCATCGCTCGGACTATTTGCATAAAAAGATGCCGGATCTTCCGATGGCAGCGGGCGAAAACATGCTCGACAGTCAACACTTGGAAGAATCCGGCAACTCTCCTTTGACACTCGCAAAGTTTGAAAATACAATCCTGAAACACAAGGATGTCTCCATCGCTCCAAGTGACGGAGACGTCCCACGAAACGACCGGTCTCCGTCAAAAACAGCCTTTTTTGACGGAGACGTCCCATTTTTCTGCAGGCCTCCGTCACTTCGTTTGCGGAAACCTTCGCCCTCCCCCGTGAAAGGGATATTCCCGCTGTTATTTCGCGCTCAGAGCACAAAAACGGCCCGATGACCAGCAAATTACTCTGCGAGAGGGAAATATACGCCAATATTTGCCGTTCGCGGCACATCGCACTGCGACGAAGTAAAACAGTAGGCAGATATAGCACAGCAAAGAAGCAGAGCAGTGGGTAACACATTGCATCGAGACGGAGCGGAGCGGCAGACAGGCGGCATTGTACAACGGCGGTCGCAATAATACACAAAACTGCGACTTGAAATGTCCTGGGGGACACCCGGGGCAGCAAATAGCGGCCAGAATGACACCGCGGATGTCCCCGCTGCTATACTGCCTTGCTGCATTGCTGACATACTGCATTGCTCCCTTGCTGCCTTGCTGCTATGCTCCCTTGTTGCCCTGCTGCCTTGTTGCCATGCTGCCATACGCTCCAAACGGGACACGCGACACCCCCGCCGGCCGTGGCGGATAAGTGTCTTGTTATCAGTTGTTTCCCCCAAAGAGCCCCCTGAAAAAGGGGTGGAGCGCTCATGCTTTATCATTTGATTTGCAGGTGTTTACCTGCCACGGGTACTGTGTGTCCCGTGCGGGAGGTGGAGAGGGCCAGACGGAGGGTGGCGGCGGATATTAAGGGGAACGGTTACAAGGGAGCCGGGGAAAGGGGTTATCCGCCAGGACGGCCGGCGTGTGCTTGAGCGCGACCTGACGGCCTCCATATCCCTGAACACCACTGCGAAGCGGAGAATGCGGAAGGAGAGGATTCCGGGGGGATCTTTCTGACCCCGGAACCCTCTCCTTCAGTTGAAAAACAGCGCCTTACGCGTTCTGCTTGATCTGCGCCTGGGCCGCGGCGAGGCGGGCGATCGGGACGCGGAACGGGGAGCAGGAGACGTAGTCGATGCCGATGGTGTTGAAGAACTCGATGGAGCGCGGGTCGCCGCCGTGCTCACCGCAGATGCCGCACATCAGGTTGCCGCGGCAGGAGCGGCCCTTGTCCACACCGATCTTGACGAGCTGGCCGACGGCCTTGACATCGATGGTCTGGAACGGGTCGGAATCGAGGATCTTGTTGCCGAGGTAATCGCCCATGAAGGTACCGATGTCGTCACGGGAGAAACCGAAAGTCATCTGGGTAAGGTCGTTGGTGCCGAAGCTGAAGAACTCGGCGGCGCGGGCCATGCGGTCGGCGGTCAGCGCGGCGCGCGGGATCTCGATCATCGTACCGAACTGGTAATCGATCTGCTGGGCATAGTGGACCTCGACCTCGGCCTTGATGCGGTCGCAGATCGCACGCTGGAAGCTGAGCTCGCGGGCGGAGATCGTGACCGGGATCATGATTTCCGGGTGCGGGTGCAGGCCTTCCTTCTGGAGTTCGGCGGTCGCGGAGAAGATGGCGCGGTACTGGGTCTCGGCGATGAGCGGGAAGCTCACGTGGAGACGGACGCCGCGGTGGCCCATCATCGGGTTGACCTCGTGGAGGGATTCGCCGCGCTTCTCGATCTCAGCGACGGAAACGCCGAGTTCACGGGCGAGTTCTTCCTTCTTGTCCTCACCCTTCGGCACGAACTCGTGGAGCGGCGGGTCGAGGAGGCGGAAGACGACGGGCTTGCCGTCCATCACGCGCAGGGTCTCCTTGACGGCGGTCTTCATGAAGGGCTCGAGTTCGGCGAGGGCGGACTTGCGCTCGGCGTCGGTGTCGCAGAGGATCATCTTGCGGAGCTTGCCCAGCGGAATCTCGCTGTTCTGGCCATAGAACATGTGCTCGATGCGGAAGAGGCCGATGCCCTGGGCGCCGAACTTGAGGGCGCGGGCGGCATCCTCCGGGGTGTCGGCGTTCGTGCGGACGCCGAGCTTGCGGAACTTGTCGCAGAGGGCCATGAACTTGCCGAAGAGCGGGTTCTCGGAAGCGTCCATCGTGTCGATGGCGGCGCCATAGACGAGACCCTTGGAGCCATTGAGGCTCAGCCAGTCACCTTCCTTGCAGACCTTGTCGCTGCCGGCGAAGGAGACGGTCCTGTCCTTGAAGTTGATCTTCATCGCGTCGCAGCCGACGATGCAGCACTTGCCCCAGCCGCGGGCCACGAGGGCCGCGTGGGAGGTCATGCCGCCGCGCTCGGTCAGGATACCGACGGAAGCGTGCATGCCGTCGATGTCCTCCGGGGAGGTCTCCTCGCGGAGCAGGATGCACTTCTTGCCGGCCTTGGCATACTCGATGGCGTCCTCGGAAGTGAAGACGATCTGGCCGACGGCGCCGCCCGGGGAGGCCGGGAGACCCTGGGCCAGGACCTCGGCCTTTTTCTCGGAAGCCGGGTCGAGGATCGGGTGGAGGACTTCGTCAAGCTGGGCGGGAGAGACGCGCATCACGGCGGTCTTCTCGTCGATCAGCCCTTCTTCGACCATATCGACGGCCATCTGCAGGGCGGCGAGGCCGGTGCGCTTGCCGATACGGCACTGGAGCATCCACAGCTTGCCTTCCTGGATGGTGAATTCGATGTCCTGCATGTCCTGGAAGTGCTTTTCCAGGTGGAGACGGATGTCGTCCAGCTCCTTGTAGACCTCCGGCATGGCGGTCTCGAGGGAGGCGAGGTGCTTGTTCTTCTCGCTCTTGGTGGCCTCGTTCAGCGGGTTCGGGGTGCGGATGCCGGCGACGACGTCCTCGCCCTGGGCGTTGATGAGCCACTCGCCGTAGAACTTGTTGTCACCGTTGGCCGGGTTGCGGGAGAAGGCGACGCCCGTGGCGGACGTTTCACCCATGTTGCCGAAGACCATGGACTGGACATTGACGGCCGTGCCCCAGTCATCCGGAATATGCTCGATCTGGCGGTAGCGGATGGCGCGCTTGCCGTTCCAGGACTTGAAGACGCCGCCGATGGAGCCCCAGAGCTGGGCCTGCGCATCGTCCGGGAATTCCACGCCGAGGACTTCCTTGATGCGGACCTTGAAGGCCTCCGCGAGGTCCTTCAGCTCGTCCGCGGTCAGCTCGGTGTCGCTCTTGTAGCCCTTCGCGTCCTTGACGTCCTGCATCATGCGGTCCAGCTGCTGGCGGATGCCCTGGCCGTCGGCCGGCTCGATGCCCTCGGCCTTCTCCATGACGACGTCGGAGTACATCATGATCAGGCGGCGGTAGGCGTCATAGACGAAACGCGGGTTCTGCGTCTTGGCGATGAGGCCCGGGATGGTCTTGGAGCAGAGGCCGATGTTCAGGATCGTGTCCATCATGCCCGGCATGGAACTGCGGGCGCCGGAGCGGCAGCTCACCAGAAGCGGGTCGTTCGGGTCGCCGAACTTCTTGCCCATGATCTGCTCCGTGGCCTTGAGGGCTTCCGCCACATCCTTGCGGAGTTCCGGGGTATAGCCGCCGCCGAGCAGGTAGTACTCGGTGCAGCATTCCGTCGTGATCGTAAAGCCGGCCGGGACAGGCATCCCGAGCAAATTCATCTCGGCGAGGTTGGCACCCTTGCCGCCGAGGAGTTCGCGCATCTTACCGTCGCCTTCGGCATGCTTTCCGCCAAAGCGATAGACTCTCTTTTTGATTTCTTTCATTTGGAAAATGTATTATTTGATTGTTAGTTTCGGATTAAAATCTCGCAAATGTACTCATTTCTGCCCAATAATCCAACCGTATTCCGGGAATATCCCCTATATTTGTTCCCATGAGAAGACTCTTCTATTTCCTCCTTTCCCTTACCCTGGTCCTCGGCTGCCGGGACCGCGGATTCGTTTTCCTGGAAGCCGAGTCGTTCGACGACGCCGGCGGCTGGGTGGTGGACCAGCAGGGAATGGACGTGCGGGGCACTTCGTGGATGCTGGCCCACGGTGCCGGCGTACCGGTGGACGACGCGTCCACCCGCGTGGCGCTTCCATGCCCCGGCCGTTACCACGCCTGGGTCCTGACCCGCAACTGGACGGCACCCTGGTCGGACAAGGAAGGGCCCGGAGCCTTTTCACTGGCTGTGGACGGCCAACCGCTGGGAAAGGTTTGCGGCACGACGGGCGGCGAATGGCACTGGCAATACGCCGGCGCCTTCCGCACCGGAGACAGCGCCATCACGCTTTCCCTGCAGGACCGGACGGGATTCGACGGCCGCTGCGATGCCGTCTGCCTGAGCCGGAGCAGGCATATCCGCCTGCCCGCGGACGGGGAAGGGCTGCACAGGCTCCACCGGGAGATGGATCCGCAGTATGACAAGCCCCGCTCCCTGGGAACCTATGATTTCGTCGTCGTGGGCGGCGGCATCTCCGGGATCTGCGCGGCGGTCGCGGCGGCCCGGCAGGGACTGAAAGTCGCCATCGTCAACAACCGGCCCGTGCTTGGCGGCAACAACAGCGCCGAGATACGGGTCCACCTGGGCGGTCGCATCGAACTGGATCCGTATCCGAACCTCGGCAACCTGATCAAGGAATTCGGCCACAAGAAATGCAGCAACGCCGACGCCGCGGAGAAATTCGGGGACGACAGGAAAGAAGGGATCCTCCGGGAGGAAGGCGTCGACATTTTCATGCCATACCACGCCTGCGCGGTGACGATGGACGCCGACCGCATCCTGAGCGTGCATTGCCGGCACATCTCCAACGGGGAACTCATCTCCCTCGAAGCGCCGCTTTTCGCCGACTGCACGGGCGACGGCTCGCTGGGCGCGCTCGCCGGCGCCGATTTCCGCGTCGGACGCGAGGCCCGGAGCGAGCACGGCGAGTCCATGGCTCCGGAAACGGCTGACGACAAGCACCTTGGAGCATCCCTCCTCTGGAATACGAAAGAAGAGAACGGTCCGGCCGTCTTCCCGGAATTCTCCTATGGACTGGATTTCACGGAAGAAAGCGTCATCCGCGCCACCAGCAGCAAGTGGGACTGGGAGACCGGACTGGACAGGGACATGGTCACCGAGGTCGAGCGGATCCGGGATTTCGGCCTGCTCGCCGTCTATTCCAACTGGTCCTTCCTGAAGAACCACGACCGGGACTCCGCGCGCTTCCGCAACCGTGCGCTGGACTGGGTGGCCTATATCACCGGCAAGCGGGAATCCCGCCGCCTTATGGGAGATTACATCTTGACAGAGAACGACCTCGTCGATGCCGTTCCGCATCCGGACGGCACCTGTTCGGCGTCCTGGGGCATCGACCTGCATGAACCGGACAGCGTCAATGCCCGCCAATTCCCCGGAAAGCCCTTCAAGACCGTCGCCCGGCACAAGTACTTCAAGCCCTATCCCATCCCCTACCGCTGCCTGTACAGCCGCAATATCGCCAACCTGTTCATGGCCGGCCGCGACATCAGCTGCACGCACGTAGCCATGGGCGCAGTCCGTGTCATCCGCACCTGCGGGATGATGGGCGAGGTTGTGGGCATGGCCGCCTCGGTGTGCCACCGGCACGCTTCCCTGCCCCGGAGCGTCTACACCGATTATTTCCAGGAACTCGTCCCGCTGATGGAGGCAGGCGCCGGAAAACAGGGACTCCCCAATGACCAGGATTTCTGCATACACGGGTGCTATAACCCCGCGGATCCCGCTTACCGCCACGATTAGGAATCGTGAAATAATAACCCATAAAAAGGCGGCCGGTTCTCCCCGGTCGCCTTTCTCATTCGCTCCCAGCCGCTAATACCTGTTCAGCGGGCGGCCGGAAGTCAGCATGTGGACCTTGTGGCGGACCTGGTCGAGGACGGCGAGGTAGGCCGGGGCCGTGAGGTCGGCCACATGGGCGGAGACGGCGGAGAGGACCGTGTCGATCAGTTCGACGATGTCGAGCATATCCTTCTCCACGAAGCCGCGGGAGGTGACGGCCGGGGTACCGATCCGGATGCCGGAGGTCTGGAACGGGGATCGGCTGTCGAAGGGGACCATGTTCTTGTTGATGGTGATGTCCGCGCGGACGAGTTCCTTCTCGGCCATCTTGCCGGTGACATCGGGGAACTTCGGGCGCAGGTCGATGAGCATCAGGTGGTTGTCCGTCCCACCGGAGACGACCTTGTACCCCTTGTCAATGAAGGCCCTGGCCATGGTCTGCGCGTTGGCGCGCACCTGGGTCTGGTAGGCAACGTATTCGGGCTGCATGGCCTCGTAGAAGGCGACGGCCTTGGCGGCGATGACATGCTCGAGCGGACCGCCCTGGATACCCGGAAATACGGAAGAATCAATGATCTGGGACATTTTCTTGACGACACCTTTCGGGGTGGTGATGCCCCAGGGATTGTCGAAGTCCTTGCCGATGAGGATGATGCCGCCCCGGGGACCGCGGAGGGTCTTGTGGGTCGTGGAGGTGACGATATGGGCGTATTTCACCGGGTTCTCCAACAGGCCGGCGGCGATGAGGCCGGCGGTATGGGCCATGTCCACCATCAGGATGGCGCCCACCCGGTCGGCGATTGCGCGCATCCGGGCATAGTCCCATTCGCGGGAATAGGCGGAGGCCCCGCCGATGATCAGTTTCGGCCGGGTTTCGAGGGCCACGCGCTCCATCTCGTCGTAATCGATGAGGCCGGTCTCCTCGTCGAGGCCATAGGCGACGGCCTTGTAGAGGATGCCGGAGGCGTTGACGGGCGAACCGTGGGTCAGATGGCCGCCATGGGCGAGATCGAGGCCCATGAACGTGTCTCCCGGGCGGAGGACGGCCATTTCGACCGCGAGGTTGGCCTGGGCGCCGGAATGGGGCTGGACATTGGCATATTCGGCCCCGTAGATGGTCTTGAGCCGGTCTATGGCCAGCTGCTCGATCTGGTCGACGACCTCGCAGCCGCCGTAATAGCGGTGACCGGGATAGCCCTCGGCGTATTTGTTGGTGCAGATGGAACCCATCGCCTCCAGCACCTGGTTGGAGACATAGTTTTCAGAGGCGATCAGTTCGAGTCCGGAGGACTGGCGGTCCTGTTCCTTGCGGATGAGGTCGAATACCTGGAGATCCTGTTTCATCGGTCGTTCAAAAAAAAATGTATTCACAAATATACGCAAAAATCCTATCTTTGCACCCATGAAAGACCGGAAATTGCTGAATATCGAACTCGGACGCATCACGCCGGAAGCCTACAGGGACCTGCCTGGCAGCGGGATCGCCGTCGTGCTCGACAACATCCGCAGCGCCCACAACGTGGGTTCCGCGTTCCGCACGGCGGATGCCTTCAAGGCCGACAAAGTCTGGCTCTGCGGCATCTGCGCCGTCCCGCCGTCCGCCGAACTGCACAAGACGGCCCTCGGCGCGGAGGAAAGCGTGCCGTGGGAATATGCCGGAGACACCCTGGAAGCCCTCCGGCAACTCTGTGAAGCGGGTTACACCCCCGTCGCCGTCGAGCAGACAGTCCATTCCGTCTCCCTCGACGCCTTCCGTCCCGGGGCCGGGGAGAAATATGCCTTCGTCTTCGGAAACGAAGTCGACGGCGTCCGGCAGGACGTCGTCGACGCATGCGATTTCGCCTTGGAAATCCCCCAGCACGGGACGAAGCACTCCCTCAACGTTTCCGTATCGGTCGGCATCGTCCTCTGGCAGGCACGGTCATTCCTTTCCGGCCGGGTCGAACGGGACTGATTTCACGTACACATCCCGCTGCGGGAACGGAATCTCGATACCATTCTCGTTGAACGCCTTGTAGATGGCCTCCTTCGCGCGGGCCGGGAAGGTGTAGTGCGTATCCACCGTCGTGTACAGGACGACGACCAGGTTGACGGAACTGTCCCCGAACCCGTCGAAACGGATGTCGATGGGATAGGTCGGATCCACGACCTGGCGGCCGTACTTATCCACGGTCATCAGGGGCTTCAAGGCCCCTAGGATGACCTTTCGGGCCGTCTCGACGTCCGTCCCGTACCGCACGCCGACCGGGATCTTGAGCAGTTCGTAGTTCTTTCCGCTGTTCAGATTCCGGAAGCGCTTGGAGAACAGGTCGGTGTTGGTGAAGGCGATGAGCGAACCGTCCTCGTCCAGCACCTGGGTCGTCTGGTAACTCACCCGCTTGACCTCGCCGCGGACCCCGTCGCAGGAAATCTTGTCCCCCACCCGGATGCGGCCGGCCATGAGCTGGATTCCATAGAAGAAGTTGTTGATCAGGTCCTTGAGGGCAAAACCGACACCGGCGGCGAGACCGGCAGAAATGGCGGTGAGCGCCGACGTCGGGATGTGCAGGATGGAGAAAACGATGATCAGGTAGAGCAGCCAGCCGGCCAGGGAGAACAGGGCGTTGGCCAGGCTCAGGTTCACGTCGGATTCCTTGAGGGGCTCGGTCTGGTCCGGATGCTTCTCGATGATCCGGCGCAGCCGGAAGATGCGGAACAGCGCCTTGATCAGGTAGATCAGGTAACGGAACAGGAAGAAAAGCCCGATGACCACCAGGATATTCCGCAGCGACAGGAACTCGAACCCGCTCCGCTGGAACAGGGGCCGCTGCATCAGTTCCGCGCCGGCGTGGGAGAGCTGATAGGCCCTGCCGGTCAGGAAGATGCTCACCGGCAGGGAGGCCAGGGTCAGGACGGGCACCAGGACCATCCGGATCAGGTCATAGAGCCACGTGACCTCGATGAAGGCGTCCGCATCTTCAATCGGGAGCAGCGGGTTCTCCTCATGGTAGGTGACTTTCCTGCGCAGCACCTTGTTCTCATAGTAGCGCTTCATCAGGTAGAAGAGGGTGGTGATCGTGTGCAGGAGCGCGAGGAGGAAGGTCCAGAAGGTCAGGATCAGCACGCCGATCATGGAATACCCGACCAGCGACAGGATGCATACCACGGACATGACCCCCACGGAGACCCACATGTAGCGGCGGTCCGCACCGCTCACCTGCTTCCGGTAGCGGATGTTGACGGCGGTCTGCCAGATGATGAAGACCATGAGTACCGGCGGGAACAGGAGCGGGACGGTGCTGGCCGGGAGGAAGATGGCACGCATCAGGATGCTCATGAAGGCCAGCAGGAGCGTCGGGATATAGATGATGCGGGACGCGAGGGCCTGTTCCCCCTTGATGCGGATGAGCAGGGAAACGAAAATGGCGAGGGTGAGCCAGGAGAACTGCGTGAGCAGCCCGTAAGCCATCCGCCAGTAAGGGCTTCCATGGTCCGTCCGGATGAAGAGCATTCCCAGGATGAAGATGAAGATGGCCAGGATGGCGGACAGGATGGGCCGGAATGCGCGGACCCGCTCATTCTTCATCCTCTTGAGGAAGAAGATGCTGACCAGCCAGGCGACAAGGAATGAAAAGGCCAGCATGAGGAGCGAGGCGACGGCATAGGACAGGACGACGGGACCGTTCCAGGTCTTGGCAAAAGCATTGGCGTCCGCCCGTTCGGTGGGCATGGGCACGACACCGTAGCGGTCCAGGTCCTCCTTGACCTCCCGGAGAACGGTATCCCAGTTCCGCACGATCTGGACGATGTTCACATTCCCCCCGATGAAGCGGTTCTTCTGCGATTCGGCATAGTTCGCCTGCGCGAATTCATAGGCCTGGCCGAGGCGCCGCTCCGTCTCCGCGAAATAGACGCTGTCCTGGAGGGCCAGCATGACCGACTCCGCATAGAAAGCCTTCAGGGCACCGGTGTAATGCATGCAGCTGTCCAGCAGGGCGGCCTTCCCGGGATCTTCCTCCTCCAGCGGCTGGAAAGGGAAGGCCGTCAGGAGGGAATCCTCCGGAAGCAGGGAGTCGACGGGATGGTTCAGGTACATGTTCCGAAGCGTCTCTTCCAGAAGGACATAGCGGCGCAGTCCGGAACGTGAGTCCCCCCTGTACTTCTCGGACAGGCGCGCGTGTTCCTTGAATGATGCGGAGATCCGGTTGATCTCCTCGAGGGAGAAAGCCAGGTCGAAGGCGAAATCGGTGTTCCGGTTGTAGATGCCGATCGAAACCTCGTCAGCCGCATTGATGATGGCGGAAAGCTGTTCCCGCCGCTGGGCCGCATTCACCAGCAGCGAATCGGTCCTAACCGCCGAGGCATAGGCCTGCTTCAGCTCCAGATACAGCTTGGAAAGGGTGGCGTAGGTATCCACTTCGGGCGCATCGGACCGGGCGGGGACCGTGGGCAGGAACAGCACGGCAAGCAGGGTCAGGCGAAACAGGAAGGAACGGGGGCGCATCTTCGTCTTCATACAATCATAAGGGAACCAATGGTTTACAGGGACGAGGGGTAACGGATGTCCAGGTCGAATTTCGGAATCTCCAGCACGGGTTTTTCGTGCTCCGCGCGGACGGCCTCCCACATCCTGGCCACAATGTCGGGGTGTTCAGCGGCCACGTCGGTCGTCTCGCGGGGATCCTCCGCAAGGTTATACAGTTCCATCCGGGTGTTGCCCTTGGCGACCTTCTGGACCAGGCCTTTCCACACGCCCATCCGGACGGCGACCCAGCCCTTGGCGCCGGGGAATTCCCAGTAGAGGTAGTCGTGCTCCTGCTGCCGGCGGGGCTTTCCGGTCAGGATGGGCGCGAAGGAAATCCCGTCATTGTCAGGGGCTTCCGCACCGGCAAGATCGGCAAAGGTCGGCATCAGGTCGGTAAAATGGGCAATGTGGCCCGTACGGGCGGGTTTCAGCCGGTCCCCCCAGGCGACGACGAACGGCATGCGGATGCCGCCTTCGTGGAGCGAACTTTTGCCCCAGCCGGCGGCGCAGCTGAAGGGACCGCCGCTCGTGAAGTACTCCATCGGGGAGTTGCCGTTGTGGGCGGGGCCGTTGTCGGACGTCACGATGAAGACCGTATTGTCCCAGATTCCGAGTGCCCTGAGCTTCGCCACCAGCCGGCCCACCTGCGTGTCGATGTGGGTCACCATTGCCGCATAGGTCGCCAGTGGATACCGGTTCGGCAGGTACATGCCGCCGTCCGTGCAGGGGGTCTCGTCGCCGAGCTTATCGACGTAGTACTGAACTTCTTCCGCAGGTGCCTGGACGGCGCTGTGCGGGACGGTCGTCGTCCACATGGCGAAGAAGGGACCGGCCGCATTCTCCTCGATGAACCGCTCCAGTTTGTCGTACATCAGGTCGCAGCTGTAGTACTTGCCGTTGTACTGCGTATAGCTGGCGGGATCCTGGGGATCGAGCCCCTCGGGAAGGGGCTTTCCCTGCATCACGAGTTCATTGCCCGTCTCGATCTCCCGGTCGTTCTCCCAGAGCGTCGTAGGATAATAACTGTGGGCCAGCGCCTGGCAGTTGAAGCCGTAGAAATAGTCGAAGCCCATCTTGTTCGGCGTGGAGCCGCTTTCCGGAAAGCCGAGCCCCCACTTGCCCACCATGGCCGTCTTGTAGCCGGCCGCCTGGAGCATCGTCCCGAGGGTCGGCGTCCCGGTGAGCATCGGCTGCTGCCCCTGCTGGTCCGGGTGCAGGAAAATGCCATTCCAACCCTCCTCCCCTGTCGGCACATAGCGTTCCTGGTTGTTCCGTATCTGGCTGTGGCCCATGTGCTTCCCGGTCAGGATGCAGCAACGGGACGGCGCAGAAAGCGGAGCGGCGGAATACATGTCCGTAAACAGGATGCCGCGCGCGGCGAGGGCGTCGATATTCGGCGTCTCGATCTTCTTTTGGCCATAACAGCCAAGATCTCCGTACCCGAGGTCGTCGAACATCAGGTACACGATGTTGGGCTTCGGCGCCGCGGCCTTTCCGCCGCGGCAGGCCGCAGGTGCCGCTGCCGCAGATGCCGCTGCCGC
>JAEEVC010000063.1 GCA_016287075.1 Bacteroidales bacterium
CATCCCGGGCATCTTCAAGCACTACAACACCGCCGTGCAGGAAGGCCGCTACCCGCAGACGCAGGAGCAGAAGGACTACCAGAAGCTCAAGAAGGCCTACCTGGTGAGCTATGACCGGGCCATCCCGACGCTCCGCCAGGCAGACCACTGCATCCACTGCGGCGAATGCCTCTCCCACTGCCCGCAGTCGATTCCGATCCCGCGGGAGCTCCAGCGGATCAATCAGTTCGTCGAAAAACTCAAGCAGGATACGCTGTAAGCGAAGGCGCGGGCCAGGCGGCCCGCGTCATCGTTGAAATGGCCTCCTTCCTCCCAGACGAGGGTACAATGCTCCGGATCCAGATGGGTTCGGAGCATTTCGTAATAGGCGCGGATGTTGTCGCCGACACGCGCGATGGCCTGGTTCTTCACGTGCTCCTCCCGGTCGCCGAGGCTCAGGTAGACGGCCTTGGCCATGGGCATATTCTTTTTGGCGAAGGGGATCCAGCCGTGGATCCAGACGGACGGGGATGCGGCGGCGATGGCCGGAAAGCGGTCCGTCCGGGTGGAGGCCCAGAGGGCGAAAAGGCCGGCCAGGGAGTACCCGCCCAGGACGACCGGCCGAGGGCCGTATCGGCGCTCCAGCTCGGGAAGAAGGTCCTGCAGGATATAATCCAGCGTCTCCTGCCCATGCTTCCCTGCCTCCGGGTCGCGGGAGATGTTCCCGTCCCACCAGGGCATCAGGTCGATGGTCCAGTCTGTCAGTTCGATGGTCACGAGGAGGAAAGGACGGTCAATGAGGGCCTCCAGCTGGGCGACCTCCGCTTCCAGCGAGGCATTCTCGTGCCGGGCCGAGGGCTGCACGAGGAAAACCTCCGGCGTCTCGGACCCGAACAAGCGGCAGGGGCGCCCGGCGATGGACAGTTCAATCATATTGCAAGTTTACGGAAATAATCGGGAAAAGGGAAGGGTCCGATGGGCAGAAATCGTTATATTTGTGCTATGCGTCACACCATCCTCCTTTCCGTTCTTGCGCTTCTCTGCGCGTCGGCCTTCGCCCAGCATGAGAAGATCACCGGGGTCACCATCAACCCGGACAACAGTGTCACCTTCCGCTACCGCAATCCCAAGGCCGTCACGGTCGAGGTGTCGGGCGAATTCATGCAAGGCTCGGCACCGCTCCGGGAGGTCGACGGGGTATGGACCTACACCACGCCCCCGCTGGCCTCGGAGATGTATTTCTACGGCCTGACCGTGGACGGGCAGCCCATCCTGGACCTCAACTATTCGATGGTGAAGGACATCCCGCGGTGGATGAACTACTTCATCATCGGCGGGGAGAAAGGCGGCTTGTACAGCGTGCAGGACGTCCCGCACGGCACCGTCGCTTCGCGCTGGTACGACAGCGCCATGCTGCAGATGCGCCGCCGCGTAAACATCTACACGCCGCCGGGCTATGAGAACAGCAAGAAGAGCTATCCCGTCTTCTATCTCCTGCACGGGAACGCCTGCGACGAGAACTCCTGGCTGGACCTCGGGCGCGCCGCGCAGATTCTCGACAACCTCATCGCCGCCGGGAAGGCGGAGCCGATGATCCTCGTGATGACCAACGGGAATCCGGCCCAGCAGGCCGCTCCGGCCTACTTCGGCGACACCTACACGAACGAGAACACGCGGCCCGGCATCGCGCCTTTCCCGAGCACCTTTGGAGAGATCATCTCCTTCATCGACAGCAACTACCGGACGATTCGGAAGAAAGCGGGACGCGCCATCGCCGGCTTCTCGATGGGCGGCGGCCACGCGTTCACCATCTCCAAGGACAATCCGGACCTGTTCGACTATGTGGGCCTGTTCTCCGCGGCGGGCAGCCGCATTTCGGACCCGGCCGAGAAACAGAAACTGCTGGACCTGAAGAAGAGCGGCTGCAAGCTCTACTACATCGGATGCGGGACGGAGGACTTCCTGTACCGGAGCGTCCTGGCCTATAACAAGCAGTTGGACGAGATCGGATTCCCCTACCATTTCCGCGAGACCCCCGGCGGACACACCTGGGGTCCCTGGCGCATCTACCTGAGCGAGATGGCGCCGATGCTGTTCAAATAGTTTCGGCTCTTTCCGAAGATTTCCTGGAATAAAGCTTCGCGACGATGGCGCCGCTGATGTTGTGCCAGACGCTGAACAGGGCGCCGGGAATGGTCGCGAGCGGGTAGGCGGCAAAGTGCAAAGTGGCCAGCGAGGACGCCAGGCCGCTGTTCTGCATGCCCACCTCCACGCTGATGGCGCGGCGCTTGGCCGGCGTCAGGCGCAGGAGCGTGCCGATCAGGTAGCCAGCGCCGAGGCCGCACACGTTATGGAGCACGACCACGAGCAGGACGGTCATGCCGCCGTCCAGCAGTTTGTGCGCATTGGCCGCAATGACGATGAGGACGATGATGCAGATGGCGAGGGTGGAGAGGGCCGGCAGGTAGGCCGATGCCCGCTCCGTCGTCCGGGGCCAGAAGCGCTTCACGAGGAGGCCCAGCGCGATGGGCAGGATCACCACCCAGAGGATGCTCAGCAGCATGCCGACGACATCGACATCCACCGTCTCCCCCGCCAGCAGCCACACGAGCAAAGGGGTCAGGACCGGCGCCAGCAAGGTGGACACGGCCGTCATGCCGACGGACAGCGCCAGGTCGCCCTTGGCCAGGTAGGTGATGACGTTCGAGGCCGTCCCGCCCGGGCAG
>JAEEVC010000021.1 GCA_016287075.1 Bacteroidales bacterium
CATGGCGGGGAACGGCGGTCGCGGTCGGGGAAAGGGGTTCGTCCGGCTAACTCGCGCGGGGCGACGGAGCACCCCGCGCTCAAACACACGCCGGCCGTCCTGCCGGAACACCCCTTTCCCCGGGCTCCTCTGTAACCGTTCCCCTTAATATCCGCCGCCGCCCTCCGTCCGCCGCGCGTTTCCTGTTCCAACGGCACAGGTGTCACGTCAACCCATTCTGGAACATTCAAATCGGAAATGCTTGAACGATAGATATTTGTAGATAATTGCTCCCTCACTTTCGAGGGGGCGATTTCTTGCATTGTGTTAAGCATCAATAACTTACGATTTGAATGTGGCGCTGGAGTGTCGCGAGTCCCGTTTGGAGCGCAAGGGAGCAAAGCAGCAAGGCAGCAGGGCAACAAGGCAACAAAGCAGCAGGGTGGGACGTCCGCGGTGTCATTCTGGCTGCTTTTTGTAACCTCGGATGTCCTCCAGGACATTTCAAGACGCATTTCCCAATATTATTGCGACCGCCGTTGTACAATGCCGTCTGCCCGCTGCTCCGCTCCGCCGCTGCGCGATGAGTTGTCCGCTGCTCTGCGCCTTTGCTGTTCGATGTCTGCCTACTGCTCTACATCGCCGCTATGCGATGTGCCGCGAACGGCAAATTGCGGCGGATATTTCCCGCTTGTAGAGCGAATTGCCGGTCTTAAGGAATTGTGGTATAATAACCTGCGTCGCCGGTGGCATTTACCCGGACAGGGCTGCGAAGCAGCAGACGCCGGTGATGCAGGTTATTATTTCTATCTCACTAAGGTCGTTTTTGTACCCTGAGCGCGAAATAACAGTGCGTATATCTCTTTCGCGAAGGGAGGGCGATGGTTTCCGCGGACGAAGTGACGGAGGCCTGCCGAAATTTGGGACGTCTCCGTCAAAAAGGGCCGTTTTTGACGGAGACCGGTCGTTTCGCGGGACGTCTCCGTCACTTGGAGCGATGGAGACATTGTCCACTGCTCCGCTCCGCCGCAGTGCGATGTGTTGCCCATCGCTCCGCTCTTTTTGCTGTGCGATGTCTGCCTACTGCTTTACTTCATCGCAGTGCGACTTGCCGCGAACGTCATATTGTGGCATAAATATCCCTTTCGCAGAGCAGATTGCTGGTCTCAGCGCTGTTATAGTGCCCTGAGCGCGAAATAACAGTGCGTATATCCCTTTCGCGAAGGGAGGGCGATGGTTTCCGCGGACGAAGTGACGGAGGCCTGCCGAAATTTGGGACGTCTCCGTCAAAAGAGGCCGTTTTTGACGGAGACCGGTCGTTTCGCGGGACGTCTCCGTCACTTGGAGCGATGGAGACATTGTCCACCGCGCCGCGCCGCCGCAGTGCGATGTGTTGCCCACCGCTCCGCTCTTTTGCTGTGCGACGTCTGTCCGCTGTTCCGCTCCGGCGAGGAGCGGCGCTACCTTCCGCCGCGGTGCGGCGCTATTTTCCGGCGAGGTGCTTTTCCCAGGCCCAGGCGGCGGCGAGGGTATCTTCGACGCTGCGTTCGGCCTTCCAGCCCATTTCCCGGTTCGCGAGGGACGGGTCGGCCCAGATGGCCGTGACGTCGCCGGCGCGGCGGGGGGCGAAACGGTAGTTGAGTTTCACCTTGTTCACCTTTTCGAACGCATTGACCAGCTCCAGGACGGAGACCGGGCGGCCGGTGCCGATGTTGAAGACTTCGCAGTCCGCTTTCATCTTGCCGTCCAGCATGCGGGAGACGGCGCAGACATGGGCCTTGGCCAGGTCGACGATGTCGATGTAGTCGCGGAGGCAGGTCCCGTCCGGGGTCGGGTAGTCGTTGCCGAAGATGGAGAGGCATTCGCGGCGGCCGATGGCGGTCTGGGTGATGAAGGGGACGAGGTTGTTGGGGACACCGCGCGGAAGTTCGCCGATGAGGGCGCTCGGATGGGCGCCGATCGGGTTGAAATAGCGCAGCAGGATGCCCTTGAGCAAACCCTTGGAGGCCTTCACGGCATCGCGGAGGATGTCTTCGCACATCTGCTTGGTATTGCCATAGGGGGAGGTGGCCGGCTTCCGCGGCGACTGCTCGGTCACGGGGACCTGGTCGGGCTCGCCGTACACGGTCGCGGAGGAGGAGAAGAGGACATTGCAACCCCCGTGATTCTCAGCCGCTTCCAGCACGTTCAGGAAACTCTCGAGATTGTTCTTGTAGTACATGACCGGCTTCTCGACGGACTCCCCGACGGCCTTGAACGCGGCGAAATGGATGACGGCGTCGATGTCGTATTCCCCGAACAGGCGGTCCACCGCCGCCGGGTCGCAGAAGTCCATCCGGACGAGCGGGAGGTCATCCCGGCCGGTAATCTTCTTCACGCCCTCGAAACAGGTCGTATCGCAGTTCGAGAAATTGTCGGCGACGACCACTTCGTAGCCCGATTCAAGGAGTTCGACGGTCACGTGGCTCCCGATGAAGCCCGCCCCGCCCGATACCAGTACAGTCTTTTTCATGGATCAACACGGTTTTGGTGCCTGCAAAAATAATCATTTCTAACTTCAAATCACCACTTTCCACCAAGAAAAAGCCCTTCTGGACTTCCCGGGCAGCAAAAAGGGGGCAGGAAGTCCCGCTACCTTTGCGTTCTCAAAGCGTTTTTTCGTATATTTGACCATGCAAACGAATTGTCTTCCAACGATGAAAAGAGCCGTCCTGCCCCTCCTCCTGCTCGCCGTGGCCCTTCCGGCCGCCGCCCAAGTCCATCCCGCCCAGCGCTATGTCAACCAGCTTGCCGCGGAGGAGCCCCTCCATTCGGCCGCCTGGGGCGTCGTGGCGAAAGATGCCAGGGGGAAGGTGCTCGTGTCCCTCAACCCCGACCAGAAACTGGTCCCGGCCTCGAACATGAAACTCGTGACCACGGGCTGCGCGCTCCATGCGCTCGGGAGCAGCTACCGCTTCGAAACGAAGCTCGGCTACAGCGGGGAGATCCGGGACGGGGCCCTCGAAGGGGACCTGTACATCATCGGCGGCGGCGACCCGACCCTCGCGACGGCCGACACCATCGTCATGAAGACCTCCGCCCTTTTCTGGAAATGGAAAACGGCCCTGCGCAGCGCCGGCATCCACGCCATCCACGGCCGCGTCGTCGGCGACGGCCGCCTCTTCCAGGGCAATCTCGAGAACAGTTCCTGGGAATACAACGACCTCGGAACCTATTATGGTGCAGGGGGTAACGGCCTCTCCTTCTATGCCAATGCCCAGGATTTCAGCGTCAGCGCCGGCACAAAGGCGGGCGATCCCGTCCGCGTGGCCGTCAAGTACCCGCAGACGCCCTGGATGCACTTCGCCTTCCGGGGGACGACCGAGGCGGCGGGGACCGGCAACAGCCTCTACATGTACACGACCGACCTCGCTCCCTACGCCGAGATGCGCGGCACCTTCGCCCTCGACCGCAAGCCGAAGACCGAGCATTTCGCCAACAAGTTCGGGGCCATGACCTGCGCCTACTATTTCTGGAAAAGCCTGACGGATTCCGGCTGGGAGGTCTCCGGCGGCTATGCCGACATCGACCGGGGCGGCTACATCCGCGGCGCGGACTTCGTCCCCGCCCAGTTGGCGACCGACACCCTGCGCGTCATCGGCTCCACCTGGTCGCCGACCCTCGACCTGATCGCCCGCGAGACCAACTGCCGCAGCGACAATTTCTATGCGGAAACGCTCCTGCGGACGATCGGGCTGAAAGAGACCGGCCGCGTCGTGTATGACAGTTGCCAGGTAGCGGAAAAACGGGTCCTGGAGCGCTTGGAGGCCGATTTGTCCCAGGGTATCGTCATCGAGGACGGCAGCGGCCTCTCCCGGCACAACCACCTGTCTCCGGACTTCTTCGTCCGCCATCTGACGGCGATGCGCACCTCCCCCGCCTTCCCGAGTTTCCTGACATCCCTCCCCCAGCCCGGCGGCAACGGGACCCTCAGGGGCGTCCTCCGCGACGAGCCGGAGGAAGTCAAAGCCCGGATCCGGATGAAAAGCGGCTCGATGACCGGCGTCCTCTGCTACAGCGGCTACATCCTCCCCGAAGACTGGGACCCCGCCAAACCCGCAAAGGGAAACATCATCACCTTCTCCATCATGACCAACAACTGCGACGCGCCCGCGGCGGAGGTCCGGGAGAAAATCACGAAGATCATCAGCCTGCTGGCCAAGTGACGCCCAGCCAGACCTTTACCACATTTTTTTGATTTTCTAAATCAAAAAACGTATTTTTGTACGATTGTAGTGCAGACGTATGCCGGGTCATGTACGGACGCCGGCCGCCTTTCCGCCCCACAGGGGGTGTATTTACTGGAAATCAATTTATTACAATATGAACCATCGGTATCATTCCCCTGCTGTACTGCAGGTACGGGAAATCTGCCTGGAAGAACGGCTCCTTGACGCGTCGCTCACGCCGGCCCTGACGGTCGAATCCGTCGGACAGGAGGTCGAGGTGAAGGACTACGCTTCCGGCAATTTCAACTTTGAATGGGAATAGGAGGAAGGGTTATGGAAAGAATCATGAAAGGATTTGCACTGCTGATGCTCGCCTGCGGGATGCTGGCGGGCTGCGACAAGGTCCGGATGACGGGCAGCGAGATCGTGTTCCAGGCGTCGTCCGTCCCGACTGCGACGCGAACCGCGTACAGCGGCGAGCGGACGTCCGGTTCGGGCGTCGTGAAGGAGCGCATCGACTGGGTGAAAGATGACATGATCACGGTCTGGAGCGACAAGGCCCGCACCCTCGACAACGCTCCCTATCAGGACTATATCATCAAGACGGTGGAAACGGATGACGACAGGATCCGCAGCCGCGCGACGGTCAAGGCGACGGGCGACAACGGTCTCCTCTGGGAGCCCGCACTGGGACCGTATACGTTCTATGCGCGCTACCCCGGCGACCAGGAAAAACTGGACGGCAACAAGATGACGGGCACGATCCCGGCGACGCAGACGCTGCTGTACGATTCCGAGACCGGCGCCATCCGCCCGGACATGCAGTACGCGTTCATGTTCGCGAAAGCGACCGCTCCCGTCGACGCCGAGAAGGTCCTGCTTCCCTTCGCCCCGATGTTCACGGCCCTGGAGTTCGAAGTGGGCGGCGGCGGGAACGGACAGGTCGACCTGACGTCGTTCAAGCTGACCAGCACCACCGACGCCATCACGGGCGGCTTCGAGGTGGCATGCGCCAACGGAACGGCCTCCCTGACAGGGACGCCCGGCCTCACGGCATCGCTGGACTTCTCCAACCTCCCGAACGGCAAACTGACGGTGACGGGAACGACGCCGGTGACGGTGACACTCTTCGGCGTCCCGAAGGATCTGAAGAACCTGACGCTGGAAGTGAAAGGGGACCAGATCCTTACGCGCACCCTGAAACTCTCCGACAAGAACGGGAACATGCTCAAGTTCGACGCCTGCAAGAAGTACCGGCTCCTCGGCCTGAGCCTCCCGGAACTCCTGAAGGCGGAAGGCGAAGACGTGGACTGGGACATCCAGGCCATCGGTGAAACCCTGATCTGGGACTAGAAAACGAAAGACAGATGAAAACGAGATACATTTCCGCAGCCGCCATCGCGCTGACCTTCCTTGCCGCCTGCAACAAGGAGGCGGCGCCGGTGACCGCCCTGCACCTGAGAGCCGGCATCGAAAAGCCCTCCGCCACCCGCGTATCCATCGGCCTGGACGGCAAGGCCCAGTGGAATACCGATGACTTGATTGCCGTCCATATCGGCGACGCCTTCGTGCCGATCCGGATCGAGAACCCCGAAACCGGCGACTTCACGATCGACACGGAGACATACCATCCGGAAGACCGCAATTATTTCGCCGTTTATCCTGCCGGGATTGCCGTTTCCGATGGCTCCTGGACCGAAAGTTCCCCGCTGCAGGTCCGGCTCCCCGCCAGCTATGACATCAAGGAGATCGTTGCGGGCGGGAGCGCGGCCGACGCCTTCTCCCGCACGGCCGACTATTCCCCCGTTCCGATGGTCGCGGACAACGATCCCGACCAGGACCTCCTCTATTTCCGCTACGTCGGCGGCCTTCTCCGGATTATCTGCGACGATGTCCCCGAAGGGACGACGGACGTGAGGGTGACCTTCAACAAGGATGTGACCGGCCTCTATACGGTCGACCTGACGGACCCGGCGACCCCGTTCATCAAGAACCGGGAAGAGGGCACGGCCAATACGGTGACCTTTGCGGTCTCCTCCAACGGGCTTCCTGCGGGAGCCGACGCCTTCGCCCTGAATGTTCCCGTTCCGTGCGGGACATACGCCTCCGTTGCCGTCACCTTCCTCGGCGGCGCTTCGGAACTGTCCACGGAGACCTATGACAACGCTTCCATGACCTTCGCCCGGCGCCACGGAAAGGTGCTGGTCCTCGGAGAAGGCATTTCCGCCTTCACGCTCGGGGAACTCAGCGACGTGACCACCGAAGCCACCGGCGGAAACAAGATCCTCGGCAAGGATTTCGTTAGTTACAGGACCGTCGGCTCCGTCGAGGCCATAGCCCCCTTCGTCCTGGAGTATTCCGCGGACGGGACCAGCGGCTGGACGACGACACCCCCCTCCTGGCTGGTCCCGGACAGCCGGAACGACTACAGCGGTTCCACGCACGGCGAGAATGTCTCCATCTCCATCACCCCGCAAAACGATTCCGCAGAAGACACACACGGCAATTCCTTGAAAATGCGGGGAGCTCATACGGGAGATGCCATCGACCTTTCCCTCAGGAATGTCGCCACGGGCGATGAACTTGCTGCAGACAAGCGTACGACCGCGAACTGTTATGTCGTACCGCAGGCAGGCGCCTACAAGTTCCCGGCTGTCTACGGCAATGGCCTGAAGAACGGCGTGTACAACGAAGAGGCCTATTGCGCCGTGGATGAGAACGGGGATCCCAGACCAGATGACGGAGTCATCGTTGACACCCGTTTCACCTTCAACTACGGCTATCTCGGCCGCTTCCGCGACCATCTGAACAGCAACATCACCTCGCCTTACATCGCCACCCAGACAGGCAAGGCCTTGACAGCCGGCCTGGTCTGGTCGGACGTCGAAGGACTGGTCACCAATGTCGGGATCAGCGGATCCCAGGAGAATACCTATGTGACTTTCGATGTTCCGGTCGGGAACATCTGCCAGGGCAACGCCATCATCGCCGTTTTTGCAGACGGCGACATTGCCTGGAGCTGGCATATCTGGGTAACGGACCGGGATCTTCGGAAGCGGAGCGACTGCCCGGTGGACGGCTATGTTTTTGCCCCGGTGAATCTCGGCTGGTGCGATACGAAAGACCTGGCCCGGTACGACGAGCGGACCGTCTATGTCCGCGCCCGGCAGACGGAAACGGGCGGCCTGACTTCCACTCCCAAGGTAGTCAAGTCAAAGGCCGGCCTGATCCAGACGGTCGGCGGCAACAGCACCTGCTACCAATGGGGCCGGAAGGATCCCATCCAGACCGCCTATCTCTACACGGAAAATGAAAAGACAGAGCCTGTCGTGAAGCAGGTCTTCGGGAGTTATCAGCCGACATCCTTCCGGTTCCCGGACAACGGAACCGATCCGGAAACCGGCGACCCGACCCCGGACCGCGTCGATCTCGGCACGGTCATCCGGCATCCCTACATCGCCTACTACACGTCCGCCGCGAATCTGGCCGGTTACGCCTGGTTCAATGGATTCTGGCTGAATCTGTGGAATGCGCAGGTCGGCGGCCAGTACATGGATCTCAACCTTGACGAGATGGCCGTTGTCAAGACCATCTACGATCCCTCTCCGGTCGGGTACAAAGTACCGAATACGGCCGCGTTCAAGGCGTTGGACGAGAGCAATTTCACGGTGGTCACCGAAGACCGGAACGACGGCCGTTCGTATGGCACCGCCCCGAATACGCTCTTCTTCCCGAACCAGGGTTACCGCGACGGCTACTTTGACATCCGCTACGACATGACCGCATACTGGAGCGCCCTTGGTTTCCACAATGCGCATGAATTTTCCGGCTATTGCCTGGCATTCAACTCCACCATCATGACGGCTTACGGCAAGACGACAAAGACCCCGCCGCTGGCCTTCCCCATCCGGCCCATCGCGGAATAAAAAGGAAACGATTCAGGATGAAACACTTGAAACAGAGCAGAAAGAAGATGAAAACAAGCGTTCAAATATCGATGATGACGGCCGTATCCGCCGTGCTCCTTTTCACTGCGGGATGTCAGCAGGAGACGGATGCGCCCGCCCGTGACCATGTCCTGTCCGCCAGGATTGCCGACGATCCCGGACTGACCCGTACGTCTTTCGGCAATTATGACGGCAAGTTCCGCTGGGATGAAGGCGACGAGATCATCGTCCCTTATGCCGACCGGGTCGCAACGTACGGAATCAAACCGGATACGGACCCCGTGACGGGGACCGTCCTGGCCTCAACGGTGGGTTCGAACTTCCGGGAATTCTATGCCGTGTACCCCGTTTCCGCCTGGGTAGCGCCAACCAGCGCCTCCCCCTCCCTCCGCGTGAAACTGGAGGCTTCCTACGATGTCTCCGCTCTCGTGGCCACCGGAAACACGGATTATGCACCCGTACCGATGGTCGCCGTCAACGACCCGTCGGAGAATACGCTGGATTTCCACCATGTCGGCGGACTCCTGCGGCTCACCTGCAAAGACGTGGCACCGGAGACCAAGCGCGTGGTCATCACTTTTGACAAGGATGTGACCGGGACCTATACCGTCCACACGGACGATCCCGCCGCCCCCTATATTGAAAGCGGCAATACCGGCGAAAACAACGCCGTGACCTTCATCGTGGCCGCCTCTGACGCCGGCGTCGGAGCGGGCGTCACCAGCCTGGTCCTGAACATGCCCGTTCCCTGCGGGACGTACGCCCGGTTCCAGGTCGAAGCGTACGACGGCAGCGGCGACCGCCTATTCTCCCGCTCGCACGACGAGCCCGAACTGACCTTCACCCGCGCACACGGCAAACGACTGATGATGGAAAAAGTTACCGTCGGCTTCAAAATCCAAGGCACTTTCCCCACCGATGTGTCGCTGCCGTACACCGGCGGGATCCGGGATATCGCGCAGAATTTCACCAGCTACAAGACGGACAAGCCGGACAGCGAGACGGGTGCCTCGAAGGTTCCCGAACCCTTCCACGTGGAATATTCCGCAACCGGCGAGGACGGAACCTGGACCACGGAAAGCCCGGACTGGATTTCGATCGGCGCCGGCGTCGATTTCCGGGGCAGCGTGGACGGTCAGAATGTTTCAATCGCCGTCGCTCCCACGAAGAATGCCGTACGGTTGAACCGGAACGGGGAAGTGGTCGATGACGATGAAGCGGCCTTTGCCGCCAAATGGCATTTCGACGCTCCCAAAGGCAAGGAAGACGCACCCTTTGACCTGTCCACTTTGAATGTGGCCACGGGAAATCCTGTCAACACGGGCTTCAGCACGGCGAACTGCTATGTCGTCCAGGCCCCCGGCTTCTACAAGTTCCCGGCCGTTTATGGCAATGCGATCAAAGACGGCTCCGTCTATGAAGAAGCCTTTCACGCAAAGATTGACGGCAACTACGTCGACCAGGACTATAACGCCTATGCCGGTCGTTTCCTCGGCTGGTTCAAGGACCATGAGGACCACGACATCCAGCATGCCTGGATCGACGAGCAGCTGCCCGGGGCGGATCTCAAAGCCAAACTGCTCTGGACAGACGCCAAGGGGCTGATCAAGGCGGGTTCCGTCGAGTATGTCAACCGGTATATCACCTTCGAAGTCGATGAGGAGGATATCTGCCAGGGCAATGCCCTGCTGGCCATCATGGATGGGGACAAGGTCGCCTGGAGCTGGCACATCTGGGTGACGGACGCCGATCTGACGGAGCAGAATATCGGCGGAACGACCGTGACGAATGAAACCTCGAGCTATGGCCATAACCCCGTTCAACCGGAAGCGGAATCCTATTATGCAGCGGAAACCTTCCATTTTGCCAAAGTCAACCTGGGATGGTGCGACGCGAAAACGACCGAATCCTATCCGGAACAGAACCATTACATCCGTTTTGTCCAGGACGATCCGGACGGCACGGTTTCCGGAAAAATCCATCTGCACATGTCGGCCGGTCCGACTTCGATGGTCCATGGCAGCGCCCCTTATTACCAATGCGGAAGAAAGGATCCCCTGGTAACATGGAACGGAAACACCCACAGTTCGGACATCAAGCCGCATTACCCGCCCAAGTCCGAAAACGACTATTATCCCAGACTGGGCGTCAATGCGTTACCGAACGCCACCATCGGGATGTCCATCCAGCACCCCAACTATTTCTATTACGGAAATGACGGCTGGACCAATCCGCTGGTCGACGCATGGTATCCGCAGTGGATTTCCAAACCCGTGTATACCGGCTACCAGATTCCTCTTTCCGATCCCAACAATGCTTCGGTTACGCCAATCTATGTTACCAATCGATACCCTTCTTTCTCCGCCCTCACGGGGGTCAAAACCATCTATGATCCTTCTCCGGTAGGATACAGGATTCCCTTCTACAACTGCTATTATTACGAATCCTTCAGCGAGAATGACGGCATCGTAACCTGCGTTGACGCAGCAGGCCAGCCCCAGACCTTCCCGCTGCTCGGTCTTGTCAACAGCAGCGGTTACTCGGAGATTCACGGACAATGCAATTACTATTGCACCTATGTGAGTGACTACATGGAATCCGGAACCAAATACATCATCGGCAGCCATTTGACGGTCTGGAAGGATAATTCCAGAGAGAACTGGCACCATGGCGCCGGGATGTCGCAGGCCTTCTCGATCCGCCCGCAGGTCGATGCGAGCCAGCAGTAAAAAACCATACCGAAATAGAGAGGCAGGGACTGCTTGCGCAGCACCTGCCTCTTTTTTTACCTTGCCGATCGCAGCGTTTACCGCCGCCGGTAGCAGCCCAGGGAGTCGAAGCGGGCGCGCTCGGCGGCCCAGCGCTCATTGTAGAAGACCGTGTCCGCGCGGTCGGTGTAGAGGATGCCGTCGAGGTGGTCGCATTCGTGCTGGAAGATCACGGCCGTGTATCCATGGACCGTATCCCGCTGGACGGCAAGCGTTTCCGCATCCTTCCAAGAGACGACGACATCCGTCCAGCGGGTGACGTAGCCGCGGTAGGGCGGGACGGAGAGACAGCCTTCGGGGCCGCGGACGCGGTCGCCGTAGGCCGTGTCGATCCGGACGTTGGGATAGACCACGAAGGGCTCGCCGGGCCGGTCGAGCCGCTGGACGCAGATGACGCGGCGGGAAAGGCCGACCTGCGGGGCGGCGATGCCGACGCCGTCCTGCTCGGGTGCACGGACCGTCGCGAGCATCTTGGCCGCAAGCTTACGGAATTCGTCGGACCTGAGCGCCTTGTCAGACAAGTCCACACAGGGCGTACGGAGGATGAGGCTGTCGGCCGCATTGGCGACATTCTCCACGTACAGCACGGAATCCGGGACATCCAGGATGGCCCGTTCCGCCTTTGTGAAACCTCCGCGGTCCCCGCAGGAAATCGCTGCGGCAAGCAGCACGGCACAGACCGGAGCGGGGACCAGCAGCCGGACGGCCTTTCGGACGGATCGGTTCATTTGAAGAGGGCCCTGACCAGGGCGGGAATATCGGAAACTTTCACGACTTCAATCCCTTCCGGCTTCCGGTCGAAGCGGCAGTAGGAGGAGACGAAGATGCGCCGGAAGCCGAGGCGGCCGGCTTCGGCCGCGCGGCGCCCGGGCTGGGAGACCGGACGGATCTCCCCGCTGAGGCCCACCTCGCCGGCGAAGCACACGTCGCCCGGAACGGGATAATCGAAATTGGAGGAGAGGACGGCGGCTACGACCGCGAGGTCGCAGGCCGGGTCCGTGATGCGGAGCCCGCCCGCCATGTTCAGGAAGACGTCCTTCTGGCTGAGTTTGAAGCCCGCACGGCGCTCCAGCACCGCCAGGAGCATGTTCAGCCGGCGCACGTCGAAGCCCGTCGCAGAACGCTGGGCCGTACCGTACACCGCGCTGCTGACCAGCGCCTGGACCTCGAAGAGGAAGGGACGCGCGCCGTCCAGCATGGCGCTGACGGCCGTCCCGCTGAGCCCGTCCTCATGCATGGGAATCAGCAGTTCGGACGGATTGGCGACCTCCCGGAGCCCCGCGCCCGTCATCTCGAAGACGGCCAGTTCGGCCGTGGAGCCGAAGCGGTTCTTGATGCTGCGGAGCACCCGGTAGGCACCCCGGTTCTCGCCCTCGAACTGGAGGACGACATCCACGATGTGCTCCAGGACCTTCGGGCCGGCGATGGAGCCTTCCTTGGTGATATGGCCGATGAGGATGACCGGAATGCCGCTCTCCTTGGCGAAGCGGAGAAGGGTCGCCGCAACCTCCTTGATCTGGGTCACGGAACCGGCCGTGGATTCGACGTTCTGGCAGTACATCGTCTGGACGGAATCGACGACCATCAGGTCCGGGGAGGTCTCCTGCGCTTCGGCGATGATGTTTTCCATCAGCGTCTCACTGTAAATGAAGCAGTTGGAGGCGTCTCCGCCGAGGCGGTCCGCCCGCATCTTCACCTGCTTGACGCTTTCCTCGCCGGTGACATAGAGGGTCTTCAGGGAAGGACAGCCGAGGGGCAGCTGGAGCGACAGGGTGGACTTGCCGATGCCCGGCTCGCCGGCGACCAGCACCAGAGAGCCCCTGACGATCCCGCCGCCGAGGATGCGGTCCACCTCCCCGTTCGCGAGGGAAATGCGGTCCTCGACCGTCGTCAAGACCTCCGTCAGCCGCATCGGCTTACGGCCGGCCCCGGGGACGGACACCATCTTCTTCGCCGCCCCGCCGGTCGCGACCTCTTTTTCCACCATCGTATTCCACTCCCCGCAGGCGGGGCACTTGCCCATCCACTTCGCATACTCGTTCCCGCAATGGGAGCAGAACCAGACACTTTTCACCTTCGTTGCCATAGCTTCCCTTTTCCTGCAAAGGTAAAAAAAATCCCGGGGATTTCTCCTCGGGAAGGCTTCTTGGAAGAACCGGATTACTTCGCAGCTTCCTCGACAGCGGCCTCGACAGTCTCGGCGGCCTGCTCGCAAGCGGCGGCGCAGGTGTCAACGACAGCCTCAACGACTTCTTCAGCAGCGGGTTCGGCTTCCTGGGCCTTCTTGGCAGCGTTGTTGCCACATGCAGCAGCGGCAAACATCATCGCGACCAGCGCAACAGTCATAAATACCTTTTTCATGGTTGATTGGATTTAACTAGTTAAACAAAACGTTTTGCAGCCGCAAATGTAGGTTTTTATTTCGAGACCATCAAGAATTTTTTCAAAAAACTGAAAATCAGGATTTATCTCGGCAGGTTGAATACTTCCATATCCCGGACGGCGCCTTCCGCGATCCGGAAACGGAGGGCGGTGCGGAGGACCTGCCAGCCCTGCAGGCCGCAGGCGCCGGGGTTCAGGTAAAGGAGCCGGTGGACAGGGTCGTTCATCACCTTGAGGATGTGGGAATGGCCGCAGACGAAGAGGTCCGGGTTGTAATGGGTGATGAGATTGAGCGCCCGGCGGTCGTAATGGCCGGGAGAGCCGCCGATATGGGTCATCAGCACCTTCATCCCCTCGCAGTCCCAGCAGCGGTATTCCGGATAATCGAACAGGAGCATGCGGTCGTCGCAGTTGCCGCTGACGCCGAGCAGCGGCTTGAAGGCGGCGATTTCCGCGGCGGTGACCAGGCCGCCCCCGAAGTCACCGGCGTGCCAGATTTGGTCCACCGGAGCGAGGAAGTCCTTGAATTCCTGCGAGAAAACCCCGTGGGAATCCGATATGAGCCCGATATACATCTACAGTTTGATTACGATTTTCTTCTTGTAGAAGAACCACTGGAAGGAGAAGATCACGAGCATGAAAAGGACCGCATGGCAGAGCGAGGTGAATTCGGTTGCCCGGAAGTACTTCGCCGGGCTCCAGCCGATCCATCCGAAGGTCTTCGCGATGACCCCGCTGAGGACAAAGGCCATGAGGGCGTTCATGCCCATCGCCTTGGCCGGCGTGAAGAAGCGCTCATGGCCGCGGACGTCGATCAGGTAGGACAGGAAGGCCAGGACGACATAGGCCCATCCGCCCGCATACAGGACATAGGAGGGCGTCCAGAGGGGCTTGTTGACGGGAATCCAGATGGAAAGCACCATGGCCAGGGAGAGCAGGATCATGCCGGCGAAGAAGAGCCGGGCGACCACGCCGATCGGCGAATTCTCCTCCTCCGGCGCCGCGGCGTGGGCCTTCCGCGAATCGCGGACGAACTCGCCGGCGAGGAAACCGAGCAGGGCCGTGCAGGTACAGGTCAGCACGCCCCACATGCCCTCGGGATCGAACCAGCGGCTGCCGCCGCCGGCCGTCGGATAGGCGCGGTACAGGTGGTTTTGTCCGAACAGGAATTCATCCACCTTCGGCGCCCAGGTCCCTTCCAGCGTGAACAGGCCGGGCGCCTCGCTCAGGAGCACGAGGCCGGCGGTCCAGACCGTGAACAGCGCCAGGATGGCCGCGCCGATCCGGACCGCGCGCTTTTTCACGCCCAGGATCACCAGCCCGGCGACGATGTAGGTGAAGCCGATCCGCTGCAGGACGCCCAGGAAACGCTTGTGCTGCAGCCAGTAAATGTAGTTTTCCCCGAAGTTCCATGAGGCGTCGTGCGGGGAATACGGATAGAAGGGATACAGGTTGAGCAGCAGGCCCACCAGGACGATGGCGAGGCCGCGCCGGACGATTTTCCAGGTCGCCTCCCGGGTAAAGCCGTCGTACCGGGCCAGCGAGAACGCCATCGCACAGCCCATGCAGAAAACGAAGAAGGGGAAGACCAGGTCCGTCGGCGTGCAGCCGTCCCAATGGGCATGGGCCAGCGGCGGATAGAGTTTGCCCCAGTTGCCGGGATTGTTGACGATACACATGAAGGCGACCGTCAGGCCGCGCATCACGTCCAGGGTGGCGAAACGCTTGTTCATAGGGACAGGTTTTCAAAATACACCGCCGCGACGGCTGCCACCGCCGCCGTTTCCGTGCGGAGGCGCGAGGCGCCGAGGTGGACCGGGACGAAGCCGTGCCGCAGGGCGAGCGCCACCTCACCGGGCGAAAAATCGCCCTCCGGGCCAATCAGGACGGCGATATCCTTCGCCCCCCGGACGGCCTCCCGGATGCTTGTCCGCGGCTGCTCTCCCTCGAAACAACAGGCGATCAGGCGGGTTTCCGCCGCGCAGGTTTCAATGAACTCCCGGACGGAAACCGGTTCTTCGATGTCCGGAATCCGGGCCTTCAGCGACTGTTTCGTCGCCGCAACGGCGATCCGCTCCGCCCGTTCGGGCTTATAGACCTTCCGCTCGGAACGCTCGCCGATGACCGGGACGATGGCGTCCACGCCGAATTCCGTCGCCTTCTCGACGAACCACTCGAAACGGTCGTTGTTCTTGGTCGGACAGACGGCCATCGTGAGTTCGTACGGGTGTCCGCCCCAGTCCTCCTCGAAGGAGACCAGTTCCACGAGCGCATCCTTCGGATCCGCCGCCAGGATCCGGCAGTGGAGCAGGGTCCCGGCGCCATCGATGACTTCGACCATATCCCCTTCCCGGTGGCGCAGGACCCGGATGCAGTGGTTCGACTCCTCGGGGCCCAGGTGCCCGATGCCGTCACGGAAGTAACTGGCGCAGAAGAGTTCCATGGCTATTTCCGGATGATTTCAACCTCCCCGCCGAGCCCGACTTTGATGATTTGGGAGGCCGTGCCCGTCGATTCCGTATCGAAGGACGGCGGCACGACGAAGTCCACGGCGTCCTTGACCGCATCGGGGATCTCGCTGAAGCGGCGCGGCGTCGGCTCCCCGGAGATGTTGGCCGAGGTGGACACGATGGGGCGACCGAGCTTGAAGGCGAGTTCCCGGCAGAATTCCGCCATCGGGATGCGGATCCCGACGCTGCCGTCCTCCGCGACCGCGTTGCGGGCCAGGTGCCAGCGGTCCCCCGGTGCGTCCGGCTCGCCGGCGACCGCTCCGGGATAAATGACCGTCATCGGCTTGTCATTGACCTCGACCAGGTCCACGGCGATGCCCGGAATCTCCCGGACATATCTCGCGACCATGTCGAGGTCCGCGGCCAGCAGGACCAGCGACTTGCTGTCGGAACGCTGCTTGATTTCGAATATCCGGGCGACGGCGGCCGGATCGGTGGCGTCGCAGCCGAGCCCCCAGACCGTATCCGTCGGATACAGGACGGTTCCTCCGGCGCGGAGGGCCTTCAGGGCGCCGGCGATGGCTTCTTCTCTTTTCATCGGTATGTGGCTATGACGGGATAATGGTCGGAGTACCGGACCTTGGAGACTGCGTAGGAAACCGCTTCCAGGTCACGGGGATACAGGATGTAATCGATCCGCAGGAAAGGACGGAATTTCGTGTAGGTGGCGCTGAGTCCCTGGCCGGCGGCGACGAAACTGTCCTTCCGGCCGGCCTTCAGGCGCTGGTAGGTATAGGACATCGGGACATCGTTGAAGTCGCCGAGCACCAGCGAATGGACGGGACTCTCCTTCATGCTCCGGACGACGGCTTCCACCTGCGCCGGCCGGCGTTCGATGGTATGGCGCATCTTGCGCCCCGTCGTTTCCACGACTGCATCCTCCCCCCCGATCGAGCGGATGACGCCCTCCGGCGAGATGTTGTAGCTCTCGAGGTGACAGTTGTAGATCCGGACAACCGCCGTATCCAGGCTGATGTCCGTGTACAGGGCCATGTTCGTGCTGTGCTCGAAATCGATCTTTCCCTTGAACAGGATCGGACGGCGGCTGAGGGTCACGTTGCCGGCGTAGCCCTGCTGGCCCGTAAGGACATAGTATTCAGCCGCATAGCCCGGGAAACGCGTCGCCAGGTAGCCCTGGATGTCCACAGCATTGGGCAGGTAGAATTCCTGGAGGCAGATGATGTCCGCATCCGTGCCGCGCAGGAAGGCGGCGACGGAGTCGGCGAGGGCGAGGCGGGGCACATCGGCCCCGGCGCCCTGTTTGTGCGCGAACAGGCCGACGTTGTAGGAGACGATCTTCAGCGGGCCTTCCTCCCCGTCCGTTCCCTTGAAACGGACGTAACGGCCCGCCAGGAAGACGGAGGGCAGCAGGATGATGAAAAGGAGGGCCGCCAGCCGCGAACGCCGGAACAGGCCTACCACCAGCAGCAGGAGGGCCAAAACCAGCAGCAGCGGGTACAGGAGGCCGAAAATGCTGACAAGCCAGGCCTTTGCCGGGTTGAGGATGAGGGCGCCGTAGCACAGGAGCAGGGCCACGGCGACGGACAGCGCGAGCAGGCCGAAGAGGAGCCGGGAAAAGAAGCCGGGGGTGTTTCGGGTTTCCGCCATAGGATTATCGTTGCCAGAGTTTGCCGCTCTTCCGCCAGTAGAGCATCAGGAGGAAGCCGATGAGCATGCCGCCGAGATGGGCGAAATGGGCGATGCCGTCCATCGTGCCGGTGATGCCGGTCACCACCTCGATGCCGGCGAAAATGAGCACCCACCACTTCGCCTTGAGCGGAATGGGCGGGAACAGGAGGACCAGCGTGGCGTCCGGATAGAGCATCGCGAAGGCGATCAGGACGCCGTAGATGGCGCCGGAGGCCCCGACGGTGGGAATGGAGAGGATGTCCGCGGCCATGCCGGCGGCCATATGGAGCTGGCACCATTGGACTCCCCAGTGGAGCGCCATGGCACCGAATCCGCATATGAAATAGAAAATCAGGAACTTCCGTTCCCCGATGGCCCGCTCCACCGGCGCGCCGAACATCAGCAGCGTGTACATGTTGAAGAACAGGTGCCAGAAGCCCCCGTGCATGAACATGTGCGTCAGCGGCTGCCAGATGCGGAAAAACGGCGAGGCCGGGTAAAAGAGGGCGAACATCCTGTACATGTAGTCGTCATGGAGCAACGTGTCGTCGATGAACGTCGCGACAAACACGACGATGTTGATCAGCAGGAGGTTCCGGGTGACGGTCGGGATGGACTGCCAGAAAGGGGGACGGGTATTCTCGTAGTAGGGCATCGGCTAGAACTTTTTGTCCAGTTCGTCCAGCGGAAGGACGGCGAGGATCCGCTTGCCGCCGCTGGTGAATTCGGGATTGTCGGAAGAAAGGAGGGCGTCGAGCAGGCGCTGGGCCTCGACGGGCGATGCGAGGTCCCGGCCGCCGGAAGCGCCGAGGACGGCGAACTTCTCCGCCAGGGCGGACTCCATCACCCCGGGCAGGGAGGCGTGGTTGTCCGACAGGATGAGCAGGACGTCGGAAACCAGGGTCTCGACCTTGCCGGGCTCGGTGGAATACCCCTCCGGGACGCCGTTGACCACGACGGTGTCGTTGCCGAAGGGCGCGATGTCGAAGCCGAGCGAGCGGAGCAGGTCCGCATGGGCGTCGAAGACCGTCCGGTTGAGAGCGCCCACGTTGACCTGGACCGGGAAAAGGGCGGTCTGGGTGACGTGGCCGCTGCTGGAGAGCGCCTTGCGGAAACGGTCATAGAAGATGCGCTCCCGGGCGCGCCGGACATGGACCACCATCACGCCGGAGGAGGAGGGCGCAAGGATATATTTGCCGTGGACGGGGAGGACACGGTGCGACGGCAGGGCGGCCTGCTCCTCGAAGAGCTTGCCGTAATCCTCCCGCCGGTCGACCAGCCCGCCGGTGCGGAACGGCGCGTCCGCGCCGCCGCCGTTTCCGGCCTTGGGGGCCTCCCAGGCACCGAAATCGAACTGGGCCTGGGCGCCCGTCGGCGCGAAGGGATCGTAGTTCGGATCCACGCCGGCCTGGGGGATGCTGGAAGGGCTGTATTCCTGGAAGCGGGTGCCGATCACCGGCAGGTCCTTCGCTTCCGGGTTGTCGAAATCCAGGTCCGCGGCCACGGCGTGGTAGCCGAGCGCCTCCTTGACGGCGGCGAAGACCACCTGGAAGACGACGCTGTCCTCGGCGAACTTGATTTCGGTCTTGGTCGGGTGGATGTTCACATCGACCGAGGAGGGGTCCGTTTCGAGGTAGAGGAAATAGGACGGCGTCACCCCTTCGGGAATCAGGTTCTCGTAGGCGTTCATCACCGCCTTGTGGAGGTAGGGGCTGCGGAAATAGCGGCCGTTGACGAAGAAGAACTGGTTGCCGAGGGTCTTCCGGGCGCCTTCCGGCCGGCCGGCGAAACCGTGGAGGCGGAGGAGGGAGGTCTCCGCAGAGACGTCCACGACATCGCCCACCACCGTCGGGCCCAGCAGGTCCTGGATCCTGAATTTCAAGGACTTGGCCGGTTTGAGGACGCTGATGTCGCGGCCGTTGTGGCGGAGGGAGAATCCGGCGTCGGGCCGGGTCAGGGCCACGCGGGTGTATTCTTCGAGGATGTGCTTGAATTCGACGTTGTCCGACTTGAGGAACTTGCGGCGGGCGGGGACGTTGTAGAAGAGGTTCCGCACGGCAAAATTGGCGCCCTGCGGCGCCTGGACCTCGCGGGTGGAGAGGTGCTCGGAGGCGGCGAAGGCCACCTCCACGCCGACCTCATCCTCCGCCCGGCGGGTCTTGAGGGTCACTTCAGCCACCGCGGCGATCGAAGCGAGGGCCTCCCCGCGGAAGCCGAAAGTGAGGATGCGGTCGAGGTCTTCCGCCGTGGCGATCTTCGACGTGGCGTGGCGCTCGAAGCAGAGGACGGCGTCGTCCGGGCTCATGCCGCAGCCGTTGTCGATGACCTGGATGAGCGTGCGGCCGGCATCCGTGATGACCACGTCCACCTGGCTCGCGCCGGCATCCAGGGCGTTCTCCATCAATTCCTTCACGACGGAGGAAGGCCGCTGGACGACCTCGCCCGCCGCGATCATGTTCGCGATGTTCCCCGGCAGTATCCGCAGTTCCATTACAGGAGGGAATAGAATTTCGTGATATAGACCAGGACCACCGCGATCAGCAGGAGGGTGACCAGGCCGATGATGTTCTGGACCCGGCTGGCGGCGCCGCGGGTGCGCTTGTAATTGCCGTCGCGGAAGGCGCCGCGAAGGTGCTGCCCGGGGACATATTCCCCTTTCTCCTTCGCCTTTTCGTTCGTGCCGTCCACGTCGCCGAACATCTCCCGCCGCTTCTCCTCTTCGGGATCATAGTAACGGGGCTTGTAGTTGAACACCCGGTGCTCCTGGTCTCCGAAGAAACCGAAATTGAATCCTGCCATGGCTCTGATCGTTTTATCGAATAACAAATGTAAGCATTTTTCCTTACATTTGTGGAAAATTGACCGCTCATGGACATCAGAATCGGAAACGGATACGACGTGCATGCCCTCGCAGAGGGCCTGCCGATGTGGCTTTGCGGCGTCCGCATTGAAAGTGCAACGGGCTTCGTGGCCCACTCCGACGGCGACGTGGCCATCCACGCCCTCTGCGACGCGCTGCTCGGCGCGCTCGCCCTCGGCGACATCGGCCACCTCTTCCCCGACACCGATCCCGCGTGGAAGGGCATCGACAGCAAGATCCTGCTGTCCAAGGTGATGGACCGCGTCCGCGCCGGCGGCTGGCGCGTCGGCAACGTGGATGTGACCATCGCCCTCCAGCGCCCGAAACTCGCCCCCCGCATCGCCGAAATGCGCGCGACCCTCGCACCCATCCTCGGTGTCGGGGCCGACGCCGTCTCCGTCAAGGCCACCACCACCGAACGCCTCGGCTTCGTCGGCCGCTCGGAAGGCTGCGAGGTCTGGGCCACCGTCCTGCTGCTGAAAGACTGACGCCCATTCCCGGCGCTGCGGAACGGCAGCCCCGGCGTGGCGTCCCTTCAGTTAAGGAATTGTGAAAGAATAACCTGCACCTCCGGTGTCTGCTGCTTCGCAGCCCTGTCCGGGTAAATGCCACCGGAGATGCAGCTTATTCTTTCCGTTTCACCAAATTCGCGAAATTTCCGCGAAAACCTGTTGCAAATACGGAAAAAAACCTTACCTTTGCAGTCCCAATCAGAAATGAGCGGGATGCATTGAGATATGGTGTAATGGTAGCACTACAGATTCTGGCTCTGTCAGTGAGGGTTCGAGTCCTTCTATCTCAACAAAAATCAGCCGTTTAAGCTGATTTTTTAATGCCCTGGCGGGGTAGCTCAGCTGGTTAGAGCGTCGGATTCATAATCCGGAGGTCGTGGGATCGTGACCCACTCCCGCTACAAAACATCACACATAAGTCTTGGTTCGACTACGATCAACCAAACAGACTAAACTCCCTATATACCCGTCACAAAACCTTGTGATGGTTTTTTGTTTTTACTTGTTATTTATCAATAAATCACTTATCTTTGCATCACAAAAAGTCCTACTCGGGAGCGAAGGCCTTGGTTCCACCAAGGCGGTTTATGTAGCTCAAGCGGGGCTTTTTTATTTTTTATTGTCGTTCCGGAACTCCGGCGTGGTGAACTTCCAATGCCTGTAAGGCTTGCTCCAGAAGTCTTTTGGAACAGCAATTGGCGTTGTGTTGCTGATGTCAAACAATTCGATATTGTTGCAGTCTTTAATTCGATATTGTTGCAGTCTTTAATATGTTCCAGAATGTGGAAGAATAACTGTTCTTTTGCGATGGTCCGATGTCCACGTTCAGTCGCTCCAGCAGGAATCTCCTCATTCTTCTTGTTTAGCATGAACGAGATGGAGCCAAGAACGATGTCCATGCATTGCTGAATGCTGTGCTTGTGTGAATCAATCTCAGCTATATCATCGTGCCGGATGATGATGCGGGCCTTCCGGAACTGCCACAAGTTCTGAAGGTAGGCAATATGCGCTTTGAAGGCATCGTTTTCGGGAATGGATACCGGCATTTTGTCGAAGTACAGTTTCAGATAGACAGGCTCGTCCGTGTGACCATCATGATACACCAAACCGAAAGCGTGCTTGATAAACTGATAATACAGGAGGTGGTAGCAATTTGCAATCTGGTCCTGATGAAGGGAAATGATAACGGGGGTCCACAAAGAGAGTGACCTGGATCAAATTGACTCTTGGCCACTCTCTATGAAACCTTCAATGATTTCGGATCACTCGGCTTTCTTCAAGGCGGGAACAGCACCCGAAAGATCCCAGACATCCGTGCTCCAGCCGAGGTCGGCCGCAAGCTGCGATACCGTCTTGCCGGCCGCTGCGGCCTTGCCGGTGCTGAAACAGCGCCTGACAGCAGACGACTGCGGTCCGAAATAATTACGGAAATCTCCTAAAAAAATTAGGAGTTTTGAAAATAATCCCTATCTTTGCAGGCAGAACAATGTTTCGATTTGTCATGAAGCAGACACTGACCAACAAGGAAGAGATGCTGATGAACATCTTCTGGAAGCATGGAAGCCTGTTCATCCGGGACGTGATTTCGTACCTGCCGGAACCAAGGCCCCATTACAACACCGTGGCCACACTGGTCAAGTTCCTGGAAGAGAAAGGATTCCTGGAGCGGGAGCCGATGGCCAATTCCTTCCGGTACAAGGTGAAGACCAGCGAACGCCAATACAGGGGACGGACCGTCTCCGAGGTCGTTTCGCAGTACTATGACAACTCCTACACCTCCCTGGTGTCGCAGTTCGTGGAGGAGGAAAAGATCGACCTCGACGAACTGAAGGCACTGATCGCATCCATCGAAAGCAGGAAACCATGACGGCGTTGCTCCTATACATCGCGCGAAGCGGCCTGTACCTGGGTGTATTCTATGCATTTTACCTCCTGGTGATGCGCCGGACGACGTTTTTCCGCCTCAACAGGTTTGTCCTGCTCGCGGGCTCGGTGGCATGCGCCCTGCTCCCGCTGCTGAGGGTACGGACGGCACCGGAGACGGCAATCACAGGACTGGCTTCCCTGACGGCCGTCACCGAAGCCGTCCAGGCGACCGGCCTGGAAGCGGGAATCGCCTGGGGCGCCGTGCTATGGCCCCTCTATCTCGCAGGCGCCCTGTCCGTGCTGGGATACATCCTCCTATCGACCGCGAGGATCCACTCGCTCGCCAGGAAGGGACAACGGACCCGGATCGACGGTTTCGAGACCATCCTGCTGCGCGACGGACATCCCTCCTTCACCTTCGGCAAAACCATCTTCATCAGCCCCGCGGACCTGCAGGAGCATCCGGCCATTTTCCTCCACGAAACCAGACATGTGGTCCACAGCCACAACTTGGACCTGGGCCTCTTCGTCGTCCTCCAGACTGTCTGGTGGTGGAATCCCCTGGTATGGATCACACGGACGGAACTGGGCCTCCTGCATGAGTACGAGGCCGATGAAGACGTCCTCCAACAAGGCATCGATGCCACTCAATATCAATTACTTCTAGTACGGAAAGCCGTCGGGGAACAGCGCTTTTCCCTCTCCAGCGGCTTCCGCCATGTCCCATTCAAAAACCGAATCGCCATGATGACAAAACCCTCTTCCAGCGGCTGGATGCGCCTTTCGTACCTGGCCCTGATTCCCCTGCTGGCCGTCCTTGTCTATGCCTGCAATCCTACGAAGAAAAACAAGACGGCGGAACCTGCCGAAGAAACCACGCAGGAAGCCGTCCAGGAGACCGCACCGGAAGCCGTCCCCTACCAGCTCGTCGAGCAGAAACCCTCTTTCCGGGGCGGCGATGCCAATACATTCGCGAAATGGGTGAATGAGCATCTGACCTACCCCGAGGCCGCGAAGGATGTCTGTGCCCAGGGACGGGTAACCCTGCAGTTTACCGTGGAAACGGACGGTTCCATTACCAACGCCAAGGTCCTGAGGGGGGTACACCCCACCTTGGACGAGGAAGCCCTCCGTGTTGTGAACAGCAGCTCTCGGCAATGGGCGCCGGGCTCCCAGAACGGGGAACCCGTCCCGGTCATCGTTACCTTCCCGGTCATATTCAAGCTGAAGTAAGCGCGGAGCGCGAAGTCATGCCCATCGAGACGCATCCTTTCGAACCGTTCCTGCCGCAAGGCGCACGGATCCTGTTCCTCGGGAGTTTCCCTCCGCAGGAGAAACGGTGGTGCATGCCGTTCTTCTACCCGAACTGGATCAATGATTTCTGGCGCATCATGGGCCTGATTCACTTCGGCGACAAGGACCATTTCTGCATCCGCGGCGAAAAGCGTTTCGACGAGGCCGCGATCCGCGCCTTCTGCACGAAGGAGGGCCTCGCCTTCTATGACACCGCCTGCGCGGTACGCCGCCTCCGGGACAATGCCTCCGACGCCTTCCTGGAGGTGGTTACCCCGACCGACATCCCGGCGCTGCTGCGGCAGATTCCGGACTGTAACAACCTGGTAACCACCGGCCAGAAGGCCTCGGAGCAGGTCGCGGCGCAGTTCGGCTGCGCCATCCCGCCCGTCGGCGGATGCATCGACATCCGCCCCGGCAGCGGCGCGGCTCAGGAAGATGCCCCCGGCGCCGATGATGCCTGGACCGCATTGCCCGATGCCTCCGGTGCCAACCCGCCGGACATACCCGGCAGCCACCATGCCGGCACGGCCTTCCGCCCGCTCCGGTTCTGGCGGATGCCCTCCACCTCACGGGCCTACCCGCTCCCCCTCCCCAAAAAGGCCGCCCTCTACCGGCAGCTGTTCTGACCGCCCTCGCCGACGGCCGTCACCCGACTGTATCAATTGACCCGCGAGGCGACGAAGCACCCCGCGCTCAAACACACGCCGGCCGTCCTGGCGCCCCCCCCCTTTCGCGGCTCCCTGTAACCGTTCCCCTTAATCTCCGCCGCTACCCTCCGTCTGCAGCCCTGCGCCTTATGCGACCGTCGTTAGGGGTACCGCGCACAGCACCCCTAACGACAAAAAGGCCCCATTTTGCTGTTAAGGGTGCTTGCAAAGACACCCCTAACGACACCCGGGAAAGAAACCGCCTCCTGCGTGGGTTGTTTGACAGGGATAAAGAGGGAACGGGGCAGGCGGGGAGCGGAATCACCGGTCCCCCGGGTTGCAAGATTTGGGAATAATCACTATCTTGCAGCGTTCATTCAAAGATTCTTGACTTATGAAACGACTGGTCTATCTCCCGATGGCTGCCATGATGATGGCTTTCGTTCCCGTTTCATGCAACAAAGACAATCCTTCCGGGACAAAAACGATTACGGTGCCCGAGGCTGTGGATCTCGGCCTTGTTCTCAAACGGGCGGACGGAACGACCTACCATCTCATGTGGGCCTCGCTCAATCTGGGGGCGTCCAAGGAATATGAATACGGAAACTATTACGCCTGGGGTGAGACCGAACCCAAAAAGGATTATAGCTGGGCGAAATATGCCCATGCCAATGGCGCCCGTGAAAAAATCACCAAGTATTGCATGTATGGAAACGCCGATTTTTGGGGCGCCGAAGGCAGGTCACCTGACAACGAATCGAAGCTTCTGCCTTCGGATGATGCGGCCCATGTCAAGCTGGGCGGCAAGTGGCGGATGCCGACCGTACAGGAATTCCAGGCGCTTCTCAATTTGAAAAACGATAAAGACCATTATAAGTTCGAATGGTATATTCCCCTCGATGAGAACGGCAACGAGATCCTGGACAGGAATAATCTGGCCATCCATGGCCTGAAGATTACGCGGATTTCTTCCGGGGCCTCTATCTTTTTGCCGGGCGGAGGTTACCGGGAGGGGAAGGAACCGGGGTCGAGAGGCATGAGCGGATCGGGATTCTATTGGCAATCAATCCTGAGGCTTCCCTCCGAGACAACCTATCCTCCCTACGTTACCACAGCCTATATCAACATGGAAGATTTCGGGAACATGGTCAACGCCGAATCGCGTTGCTGCGGTCTTTCCATCCGTCCCGTCTGGGAGGAATAAAGGGTGACGGCAACCTGCTGAAAAATGGGACGTCTCCGTCAATAATGGCCGTTTTTGACGGAGGCCGGTCGTTTTATGGGACGTCTCCTGCATATCGCCCTTCTTGCGGTCCTCCTCGTCGCTCCGCCGGCGGTGAAGGCCGATAATCCAGCGAACACCGGGGAGACGGCAACGGCCGGAAAACCCGCAACGGCCGAAGGGGCCACGATGCTGGACTCCCTTCTGTTCCGGTTTCACAGTTATACCACCCTGTGCGCCCCGGAGAAGGTTTATCTGCACTATGACCGCAACTGCTACGCCGCCGGGGAGACAATCTGGTTCAAGGGTTGGGTGCAGGAAGCCTCCCGGCATTCCGGGCTTCCTCCCAGCAATTTCCTCTATGCCGAAGTGCTGGACGGGAGCGGCGAGACCCTGGTGCGGGTAAAAATCAAGCGCACCGGCGGCGGTTTTCCCGGCTGCATCGAACTGCCGGACAACCTGGAATCCGGGGACTACACCTTGCGGGCCTATACCCTCTGGCAGCTGAACAATCCCGCCGGGTACCTCTTCAACGACAGGATCCGCATCCAGGGGAAAACGGAGAAAAAGGATAAAAAGCCAAAGGCATCCGCGCCCGGCGTGGACATCAGCTTCTGGCCGGAAGGCGGACGGTATTTTTCCGACAACAAGGCGGTGATCGGTTTCCTGGCGACGGACAGCCGGGGCCGCCGCGTGGATTTCCGGGGGGACCTGGTCAGCGATGACGACGGCATGACGATGCCTGTTTCTACCACCCATGACGGCATGGGCTCCTTTGCCTTCCTGCCGCAGACCGGCCACAGCTACAGCCTCCGGGACGAATCCGGCCGGCTGCATCCCCTCCCGCCCCCGTCGGAAGAGGGCGCGACCCTGCAGCTCAGCTTCCATGCCGGCCGGTATTTCATCAACGCCTTCGGCCTCGGCGGCGGCGTCGCGAGCCTGCTGGTGCGCGACCTCTCCGATCTCCGTCCCCTCGCCAGGATCAGCCTGGACGGCAAAGCCGGTGTCCTGAAGAAGGACAAGTCCTTTTTCCGCCCGGGCATCAACCACCTCCTGCTGGTCAATCCGCAGGGGAAGATCCTCGCGGAACGGCTGTTCTTCCTCCGCGATGACGGCGCTCCCTTCTGCCGGCTGGAGATGAAACAGTTCGCCGCCACCCCGCGGACGCCGGTGAAGGGAATCATTTCCCTGCGCGCCCCGGACGGGACGCCCCTGGACGGGACCTGTTCCGTTTCCGTGGTGAGAGGCGCCTTCGAGGACTGGCAGCCCAGCGACGGCATCACGTCCTATTTCGGCCTGAGCAGCGAACTGAAAGGCCGGATCAACCGACCGGATTATTATTTCGACCCGGACATCCCGGAGGAGGAAAGGGATGCCGCCCTGGACATCCTCATGATGGTCCAGGGATGGCGGTACTACGACATGGAGAAGATCGCCGACCGCAACGGGAGCCGCTTCACCGTCCGCCATCCGCGCGAAGTGATGCAGGAGATCCGCGGCAGCGTGACCCGCCGGCTTTCCTCCAGGATGCCGAAGAAATTCACCTTCACGGTCTGGATCCCGAAGCAGGACATGCTGCAGTCCGTCAACGTGGAACAAGGCCGCACCTTCATCATCGACAGTCTTGATTTTCCGGAGAATACGGAGTTCCTCATCAGCATCGGCACCAAACGGCAGCTGGCATCCTACCTCCCGAAATGGGATGGCGACCCGGCAGCAGGACCTTTCCTCTACCAGCCGGCTCCCGGCTGGGGCAGGAGGGCGGAAACACCCCTCTTGCACGAAGCCGCATCGGACGATTCCCTGAAAGCCGCCGTGATAACGGCCGCGTACGAAGACATCGAGCCGCTCATCAACGGCCGCAGTTACCAAAGGGACCTGGAGACGTACAAGGACCTGACGCTCGTGGAATACCTGGCCATAACGAAGGCCATGTTCGAATATGACGGCGAGCACATGTACAACCGCAACTGGCAGAAATATGCCTCCCCGCACTGGGAGGAAGTGGACATTACGGAGGAATCCGGCGATTCCGGGGAGGAGGATGAAAATGAGCGGAACGGGGCCGTCAAACTCATCGTGGACGGTTCGGTACAGCCCTGGTGGGGATACGACATGCTGCGGCTCGAGGACATCCGCTCCCTGAGCATCTCCACCCAGACGGACCCCATCTATGGCGGGAAAGGAGGCGTGGTCTGGCTCTCCGTGAAACCGGGCGGATTGAAGCGGAGCGAGGGCCGGGATCCCTCCCTGCTCTATTTCGTCCCGCTCGGCTATCAGACGCCCCGTTATTTCGAATCACCGCGCTACGACCGGGGCGATTACCGGCTGTCCGACAAACGGAACACCCTCTGGTGGTCGCCCTCCGTCACCATCAAAGAAGGCCGTGCCCCCCTGTCGTTCTGGAACAGCGACCGCATGGATTTCCCTTATATCGTAAGGATAGAAGGACTTGCCGCCGACGGCCGCCCCTTCTCCCGTCACTGCCTGATCTCCCCGGCCCAGTCCCCGGCCGACACCCGGTAGCGGCTGCCGTTCAAAGGCTACAGCTCCGCGAGGATGTCGCGGAGGAGGGCGTTGAAGTCGATGACGCGGTCGGGTCTCGGGGAATAGCCGAGGATGACGACGACGAGGTCGCGGGAAGGGATGATGAAGATTTCCTGGCCGTCATGGCCCTGGCAGGAGAACATGTCTTCGGGGGCATCCGGGACGGAACGGTCGCGGTTGAGCCAGAAGAAGGCGCCGTAGCCGCCTTCGCTGGCGGAAGCGGGCGTCGTCGTGTAGGAGACCCATCCCTCGGGGAGGATCCGCTCCCCGCCGGCGCAGCCGTCATCCAGGTAGAGCTGACCGAAGCGGGCATAGTCGCGGGCGGTGACATACAGGTACGAGGAGCCGACCGGGGTTCCGCTCATGTCCGGCTCAAAGACCGCATCATTGATGCCCAGGGGGAGGAAGAGGCGCTCGCGCAGGTAGGAGAGGAACGCCGCGTCGGAGGCGAACTTGCCGCGGAGGTAGCGCATCACGGCATTGGTGCTGCCGCTGGAATAGTACCAATGGGTACCGGGCTCATATTCAAGCGGTTTCGAGAGGGCGAACAGGCCCATGTCCGGCTCGCGGTGGAGCATCAGGTTGACATCGGACCGGTTGCCGTAGTCCTCGTTCCAGGCAAGGCCGCTCTGCATCTGCATCATGTCGCTGAGCGTAATGGCCCGGCGGCCGTCGCCCTGCCACTCCGGGATGTCCATCGGGGCGAAGACATCCACCAGGCTGTCCCGGGCCATGATGCCCACGAGGGCGTTGGTGAAGCTCTTCGCCATGCTCCAGCTGAGCAGTTTCGTCCCTTCATCCATTCCGGCGCGATACCGCTCGGCGACCAGTTTGCCTTCGTGGAGGACGACAAACGCGAACGGCGTCCCGTTGTAGGCATGTTCATCGACCAGTTTCGTGGCGATGGGTTCCAGCCGCAGGGTCAGGGCGGGGTTGCCGTGCGTCAGCCGCTCGGGGACCGCCACGGCGGGCGCGAGCGGATACGGCTCCGCCTGCAAGTCCGCCAGACGGCCGCCGCGGAGCAGCGTGACGCCCCAGCCGTCCCGGTAAACCGCGGTGGCCTTGCGCCAGAGGAAGCGGCTCGTCACCGTCCGGCTGGCCGTATCCACCTTGTTGCGGGTATAACGGATGAAGGAGAAATGGAGATCAAGTGCTTCCATATCAGCTTGTTCCCGTCCGGACACAAAGACGGCGGAGGCCAGGTTCTTGGCCGCATAGCCCGTGATGATGGGCATCAGGCTGTCCAGATAGAGGCAGCCGGCCACGAGGACGGCGACAAGGACGGCCAGGACGGCGCGCAGGGCATTCTTCTTTTTCATCGGTTCTGTTTTTGACAAGATACGCATTTTTCGCAAATAAATCGTATCTTTGACTACCAATGAACCCGTAACACATGAACAAACCCTTCCGCACCCTTCTCGCCCTCGGCGCCGCCCTGACGGTCTCCGTCTCCCTCGCCGCCCAGGCCGGCCCGGATGTCGTCATCCCGGCCGTATCCTCCTACACCCTCACCTCCGGCACCTTCACCCCCGGGGAAATCTCCCGGGACAACCCGGCCCTGAAATTCCGCATCGGTGACCGCAAGTTCCGCGACACCACCCCCGGCGCCTATACGCTGAGCATCAAGCCCAAAGGCATCACCATCCGCACGGCCGACGAACGGGGCGCCTTCTATGCCCTCGAGACGCTCCGCCAGATGGCCGACGCCGGCGACGGCGTGCTCGCCTGCTGCGAGGTCACCGACCGGCCCCGTTACCCCCACCGCAGCCTGATGTTCGACGTCGTGCGCCACTTCCGGAGCAAGGAGGCGGTCCTGCGCCAGTTGGACGCCATGGCCATGGTGAAAATGAGCCGCATGCATTTCCACCTGACGGACAACGAAGGCTTCCGCATCCGCCTGGACTGCTGCCCGGACGTCGCGCGGAAGACCGCCTTCGGCGATGCGCGCTCCTTCCACGACATCCTCTCGACAACCTACTCCTATACCCCCGCCGATGAGCCGGAGGGCTATGTCACAGGCACTTACTATGACGACGGCAAGATCTGCGGCGGCTATTACTCGAAAGACGACATCCGCGAAATCCTCGCCTACGCCGCTGAGCGCCACATCGAAATCATCCCCGAAATCGAGATGCCCGGCCACAACCGCGCCCTGCTGAGCGCCCGTCCCGAACTCTTCTGCACCGGCGACACCCACCCGCGCAACAACGTCGTCTGCGTGACCAAGGAAGAAACCTACGCCTTCTTCGAGGCCGTGCTGAAGGAAGTCGCGGAACTCTTCCCGTCCGAATACATCCACATCGGCGGCGACGAGGCCGACAAGGCCAACTGGAAGGCCTGCGACCGCTGCCGCGAGACCATGGCCCGGGAAGGGCTTACCAGCGTCGACCAGCTCCAAAGCCGCTTCATCCGCCGCATCGAGAAGTCCCTGAACGCCATGGGGAAGAAGCTCATCGGCTGGGATGAAATCCTCGAGGGCGGCCTCTCGGAGAACGCGACGGTCATGTCCTGGCGCGGCAGCGCCGGCGGCGCCAAATCCATCGCGATGGAGCACGACGTCATCATGACGCCCAACACCTACTATTATTTCGACTACTGCCAGGACGCGCCCTACAAGGAGCCGCGCGCCTTCAACGCCTGCCTGCCCCTGCGGCACGTCTATTCCTATGATCCCGAAAAGGACATCGCAGGCATCCTGGGCGAGGCCTACACCCCCGCGCTCGCCAGGCATATCCTCGGCGTCCAGGCCAACCTGTGGACCGAATGCGTCATCACGGACCCGCACTTCGAGTACATGCTCTGGCCGCGCGCCTTCGCCGTCGCGGAAACCGGCTGGAGCGAGGCTCCGAAGGACTACGACCGCTTCCGCAGGAACTGCGAGCGGCTCTGCGGCCGTCTGCGCGCGATGGGCATCAACAGCTTCGACCTGTCCACCGAAGTCGGCGAGCGGAAAGCCGCCCTGCCGGAAATCCCGCGCCTGACGCAGGACGCGAAAGTCTTCTACCGCTTCGGCAACGGCAGCACGCGGTCCCATGTCCCCCAGCTCGCAGACGGGCATCTCGGCGGGTGGAGCACCCGCGACACGACCCAATGGGTCTCGACCGGCAGCGGGAGGGTACAGATGATCATGGATCTCGGAAAGGAGCAGCCGCTCCATTACATCGGCGTGGAGATGGCCGAGTACCCCCTGCGCAAGCGCTTCTTCCCCAATAAGATAGAATTCAGTGTCTCCCGGGACGGCGTGAAATACACGCCCGTTGCCATCGACATGCCCCGCTGGAGAGAAGGGCGGAAAGACTTCCAGATCGTCACGGTCGGCACCACCGTCTCCGGGGAAGCCCGCTATATCCGCATCAACATGGAGCTGGTCCGCTCCGGTGCCTACCTGAGCGAGATCATCGTGAACTGACCCCGCGGTCAATACCGGAATTCAACGGCATAGGCAACCCCTCCGGAGCGCTCGACGGCCATCCGGAGGGGTTGTCCGTCCTCCCCGTAGTCGGCCACGATCCGGGAGAACAGCGCTTCCCCCGGCTGCCGGGCCGTCAGGGTGACGGTTTTGACGCTGTCCTGCTCTTCGACGACGGCGTCCGCGCCATTAATCCAGGCGACCTTGACATACCGGCCGGCCAGGCAGCCCAGCACGGTGCCGCGGAGCCTGCGCATCGCAGGGACCTGCATCGTATCCACCGACAGCGTGTCGCCGGCCATGCGGTAGCTGAGCGCATGGCCCTCGATGATGCAATAATCCCCTTCCGGGTCCGAGAAATGCACACAGAGCGTGTCGGGGGCCGAAAAGGAAAGGGTTCCTTCCCCGGAAAGCGCCAGGCTGTCGGCCTGGACCGTCTTTTTCACGGTGAAGGCACACTGCCAGCGCTGTGCGCCGGCGGGAAGGCCGGCGAACACGAGGAGGATTCCAAGCAGTATCTTTTTCATCGGCAATTCATTCAGTCCGGGAGCAGGTGTGCAAAGACCGTTCCCAAACGGGATGGACTCAGAAGCGGACGCCGAACAGGGCCTGCCCCGACAGGTCGTAAAAGACGCCCCGGGTCCCGATGTCCGTCCGGAGCCGCCCGCCATCCGTGAACGTTGTGTACTTGGCGCCATGGTACCCGTACCGGCTGTAGGCGAACCGGGCGGTCAGGTAGAAACGGTCCCAGGAGAAGCACAGCCCGGCGCGGACGCCCAGGACCAGGCCCGGATACCCGTTGAAGCGGACGGCCGCCTTCTCCGCGCCGTTTTCGTAAGTGAATGCCCGGATATAATTGTAGAAGGCAAGCATGGGGAGCACCGTCCCGTTCAGCGTGAGGTTGCGAAGGCCCCGTCCCGTGCGCAGGTCGTCCGGCTGCCGGTGGAAGGGCACCCAGTTGTAGGAATAGCCGGCGCCGGCGGACACCTGCTGGGTCCCGTAACGGCCCAACCCCTCCGTCATCGCCAGGAACAGGACATCGTCCTGGTTCAGGACCAGGTCTCCCTGGAGGTACTTCGCGGACACCAGCCAGGACCCGGCGGAGCGGCGCTGGAGGACATTGCCGACATAGGCGGCCGTATAGGCGAAATGGCTGTCATTGAAGGCATAGAAGCCCTCGACGGAGAAGGTGCGCAGCTGGCCGGGCTCGTCGGAAGGGAAAACGAAGGGGTCGGACAACCCGTCGATGGCCAGGACGCCGTCGACATATTCGTTGATCCTGTAAAAGTTCAACTGCAGGCCGTAGGAGGGCCCGAAGTTGGAAAAGGAGAAATAGGTGTTTTTCCCGGGGCTTTTCGGACTCGCCTCGAAGCCGTAGGAGAGCCGGGCGCTTCCATAGGCGATGACGCCGCCCAGCTTGAAATACAGGCGCTTCTGCAGGCTGTTGTCCAGGGTGGCCCGCGTCGTGACGGCGCCGCCCGGCTGCGCATCGACCTGCGTGATGTCGCTGCGCATGTCGACACCCGTCCGGATCAGCGTGTTCTCCAGGTTGACGGACCAGGGCAGCACGGACGGCTGCACCCAGGCCGTATCCAGGCGGGGGGGCAGCGTGGTCAGCCCCCGGATGTATTTCTTGGCGACACGGACCACCCATACATCGCGCGGAGCGGACCCGTCATCCGCCACGGCCTGTCCGCACAGCAGCAGGCCCGTCAGGACACCGATGGTCAGACGCCGCATTACTTCTTCAGGATCAGCCGGATACCGCCGATGGCCAGCAGCACCTGCGCCGCCAGGTAGGTCAGCATGATCACGAAGCCCCGGAGCGTGAAGGGCAGGACATCGAAGGTCTGCATCGCGATCTGGGCGTCGGAGAAGGTGAACAGGATGCCCCCGCAGAGGATGAGCCACCAGGTCGCGCCGCCGATGCGGATCACGCCCATGAGGCCACTGAACATCAGCAGCATCAGTCCCATCGCGTAGATGGACATGGGGGCGAGCAGGGCGCCGGTGATGCCGATGGCGGTGACCAGGGCGGCGACGATGAATCCCGCCACCAGGCCCGCGACCAGCCAATGCCAGCCCTTCAGGCCCTTCCAGGATTCGCCGCCGAAGAGGCAGAGATAGAACACATGCCCGGCGAGGAAGGCGGCCATGCCGCCGGCGAAGAGCGGGAAGCCACTGTGAATCAGGAGGGTATCCCCGGCAAAGCCGAACAGTTGCGCGGCCAGCAGCAGGAAGACCTTCCGGCCGTCGGCCTCCTCGAAACGGGGCGCCAGATAAGAGCACGTCGTCAGGGCGAGCAGGGGCAGGAGGGCGGGCTTCACCGTCTCCTTCAGGGTCGGGGAGACGACGCAGCCGATGAGATTCAGGACGGCGCAAAGGAGGAAAAACGCGCCGGGAAGATACCAGAGACAGGTTTTTTTCATAAACAGAGGATATTAGCGGGCCGTTTCAAAGCCATCAGCCATCAATTGTTGTATTCGTCATAGCCGGCCGGTTTCTGATAATGGTAGCAGCGGGGGCTGGGTTCGCCGCTGTAATAGAAACCGTAACCGGTGTCATAGTCGAGCGTCCACCTGCCCTTTTCGCCCAGGTTCCGGTCAAATTTGTAGTAGTAACGCTGGGGATACGACACGCTGCCGCCCCGCTTCCGGACCTCGTCGATCACCGGCGGAACCAGTCCCGTCGCCGCAGGACCATAGCAGCCGATATAGATGGTCTGCAGGCCGGACAGGCCGGTAAAGTTCCCCAGGCCCGAATAGGTGAAGGAATCCGGGGCGCTGACGGAGAGTTTTTCCAGCAGCGGACAGGCCGTCACCTCCACCGTCTTGGAGGGCTCCAGTTCCATGGCCTGCACCTGGACGTTGGTGATGGAGATGTTCGTCGCAGCGATTTTCAACTTTTCCTGCTCCAGGCTGAGTCCGCTCAGGGTGACGTTCGCGAACTCGACGGGGGTGTCCACCTCGTAGGCGCTGGGCAGATAAAAGCCGAGGCTTTTGAGGTCGGGAAGGCCGGACGCCGTCACCGACAGGTCGGGATAGAGCAGGTTGAAATTGGCATGTTCCACGCCGGAAGGGACGATGACGTGCCCGCTGCACGCACGGGCATTGAACCACTTCAGCCCCTGGGTGCCCGTGATCGTGGCGTTGTCCCCGAAACGGCATTCCTCGAAGTAGATCTGCTCCAGGGACGTGGACCCGGCGACGGAAAGAATGGGGAGGTCGTGGTGGTATGGCCAGCGGATGAAGATGTCCTTGAGATCGGGGCAGTTTTCCAACTTCGCTTCCGTCAGTTTGAAGGGATTCTCACCCGCCGTCAATGTATTGCCGATGCTCACGCTGGTGACCCCGGACCCGCTCAGGTCCAGCGTCTGCAGGCTGGCCAGACCCGTGGCGCTGAAATTCCCCGTATAATACGGCGAATGCACCTCATAATGCTTGAGGCCTTTGCCTGCGGGAATCCCTCCGCCGTATTTGGGATCTTCCACGATGATGCTCGTGATGTTGGCGATCTCCTCTTCCTTGTAATCACGCTTGCAGAACAACTGCCAGAACTGTCCGTCATCCAGGGTCGAACTGACGTCCGCCCCGATATGGATGGAATCCGGATAGCGCCAGGAGGGATCCGGCGACAGGGTGATGAACAGCAGGTGACCGTCCTGATAGTCGGTGGAGAGGCGGATTCCCTCTTTTTCCATATAAAGCACTTCGGAAGGAGACACCTCGTACCAGGGGGTATCGACCCAGTTCATGGCCGTGGCGACTTTGTTCACGAAGGCAGCCACAGCCTGCGCCTGCTTTTCATTGTACGTGCGGAAGAACAGGGTCGAGTCGCCCCGGAGGACGTATTTATCGGTGCCGGGAAGGCCCATCACCATGTCCACCTGGTAGGTGACGCCCTCCTGGAACCCCACCAGGTCAACCTGGAATTCGGTGGAATCCTCCTTGGACTTGGGTTCCGTCCAGTCAACGCTGACATAACGGGAGTTTTTGTATTCGGTGTGCCATCCCCCGTCCGGATCCGCCACATATTCGTAGTCCGTCGGATCGTAGGCATGGGCATACAAGTTCCCCTTCCTGAAGACGTTGCGCTTGAGCATGCCGGTCACGGTGGCCCCGGTCGCATGCGGCTCGATCTTCATCGTGGAGGTACAGATTTCCGGCATCAGCCAGGACTCGTAGAGGGTGAAGTTCATCTCCGGCGTGGACAGGTTGAGGGCCTCGTAGAGCACTTTCCCGGCCACTTTCGCATTCATCTGCAGGGTGCCCTTGATATTGAGCGACGTATTGAAACTGATGTCGTTCAGCGGCGTGTTGTAGGCCGCGGGGTTGTTCAGGTCCAACTTGTGGGAGACGCCGGCGCGCAGGCTCACGTCCGTCCCGATGGCTACGCCGAGGATGTCGTAGAGCCGGAACTCCAGCGCCGGGCGCAGGCCGAAACTGACGCCGCCTTCGACCTTGCTGCTGAACGTGGCCGGATTGGACCCGCTCCCCTGGGTATCGACGCCCCGCAGGATGGGCCGCCAGTCTCCGGTCTCATAGGCGGCACCGATGCTGAAGCCCTTGTCGTAGCTGATGCTGGCCTCGACACCCACGCTGCCGTCCACCTTCATGTAGCCCTCCAGGGTGATTTTGGGAATGAACACCAGGGGACCGATCGGAATCGGGTTGAAATAGACGGTAAAGAGCGGAACGGATTGCTCCGCAGCCAGTTCACCGATGGCGCTGATACTGGCGCCCAGGTGGATGGACGGGTCCACCAGGGCGTTCATGACCAGCACCTCCCCGTCCTGGATGATGACCTGGAAGCGCAGGCCCAGGGTCACCCGCATGGACGGGTTCAGGAGCAGTTTCAGGCTCGCTTCCAGACCGTTGTAATTGACGCCCGTCTTGTAGAGTTCCCAGGTCGTGGAAGGGATCGCGAGGCTGAACGAGGAGGAGGCCACATCCCGGGTGCGCGTGTACTGAACGGGGTTCCCGTTGCCGTCAAGGATATAGGCGACATGCGCGGCCAGGTCGATGCCCGTCTCGTCGATCTTCAGTTGCGGGAACGCTTCCTCGAGTGTGACCGGGTCATAATAGATGAACCTTCCCTCGACGGCCACAACCTTGCAGAGCAGGCCTTCCGGGAAGAAAGGGGAAGGCTGGTTGTACGCCAGGATCTGGCCGACCTCGGGCAGGGCCTCCGAAGACGTCTCGAAACGCCGGTAGGTGGTATTGAGACCGGTAATGGACTTGACGAAATCGTCCGAAAGGAAAACCGTATTGTCCGCAAGGGTATAATCGCCCTCCGGCGCTTCACCGCCCTGGAATCCGGCCGGCACATCGGGCTCATCCGGCGTCCCGGGATTGTCCGGATTCTCCGGTTCTTCCGGCTTTTCGGCTGGGTCCCCCGGCGTCGTGGTATCGGATTCGGGCGTCTGGCACGCAAAGAGAAGGGCCCCCAGAAGGGTCAGGCTGGTCAGGAAACGAAGATACGGTCGCATGGGTTTTTCGTGTTATGTCCAAATGTGGCGGAAGCGCGGTCAACGGTCCCCTACCGGTCGAACGAGCCGCCGACCAGGTCGAGGATTTCGGAGGTAATCTTCTGCTGGCGGCCTTTGTTGTATTCCAGCGTCAGATCGGCGAGCAGGTCTTCGCCGTTGTCGGTCGCCGTCTGCATGGCGACGGTCCGCGCCGCATGTTCGGCCGCGGAACTATCCAGAAGGAGGGTATAGATGTTGATTTTCAACACCTTCGGAAGCAGGAGACGGACCTCCTCAACGGTAGAAGGCTCCACGATATAGTCGCCGCGAAGGGCCGCGGGGCTGCCGGATACGGCGGTCCCGTCCGCACCGGGCAGGCCGGCGAGCGGCAGGAACGCCTCCCGGCGCACCTGCTGGGTGGCGGTGGAGACGAAATGGTTCCAGATGCATTCCACCCGGTCGAAACGGCCGTCCAGATAGCCGTCCGTCAGCTCGTCCGCCAGGGCGGCCGCCCCGTCGTAGGTGGGGCGCTCGGAGAGTTTGAGGCGGGGATCCGACACCGGGAAGCCGACCTTCCGGACGGCGTCGGCGACCTTCCGGCCCACGGGAATGACCGTCACTTCCGCCCCGCTTTCCTCCCAGGCGCGGATGGCGGCGAAGAGCTCCCGCACGACATTGGCGTTGAAGCCGCCGCAGAGAGAGGAGTTGGAGGAAACGGCCACGAGCGCGACGCGGCGGACCGCCGGGCGCGGCGCCGTGAAGGCGTCCGCCGGGCCGGCGGAAGGCGTCAGCACCCCCCGGGCGACCTTGGCGGCATAATCCGTCATCAAGGCGGAAAGGATGCCGTGGAGCCGCTCCTCGTAGGGCGTCATCGCCTGCACGGCCTGCTGGGCCTTGCGCAGCTTGGCGGAAGCCACGAGCTTCATCGCCGAAGTGATCTTCAGCGTTCCCTTGACCGAACCGATGCGGCCCTTGATTTCCTTCAGGGAGGCCATACGCGTTACATCGCGGCGATGACACGGCCGGCTTCCTCCTCGATGGCCGCCCCGATTTCAGGGGTGAGGACCCCGGCGGAAAGCGGCTCGAGGATGTCGGCCCGGTGGGAAGCGCGCATCCGCTCCAGGAACAGGTCCTGGAACTCCCGCACGCGGTCGATCGGAAGGTCCTTCATCAGGGCGCGGGTGCCGCAGTAGAGGATGGCGACCTGTTCCCCGACCGGCATCGGGCTGTATTGCGGCTGGATGAGGAGCTGGTTGTTCTTCCGGCCCTTGTCCAGGGTCATCTCCGTGACCTTGTCCAGGTCGGAGGAGAACTTGGAGAAGGCCTCCAGTTCGCCGTACTGGGCCTGGTCCATCTTCAGGGTGCCGGCCACCTTCTTCATCGACTTCACCTGGGCGCTGCCGCCGACGCGGGAGACGGAGATGCCGACATTGACCGCCGGGCGGATACCCTGGTTGAACAAACTGGCTTCCAGGTAGATCTGGCCGTCGGTGATGGAGATGACATTGGTCGGGATGTAGGCCGACACGTCGCCGGCCTGGGTCTCGATGATCGGCAGGGCCGTCAGCGAGCCGCCGCCGCGCACCTTGCCCTTCAGCGCCTCGGGGAGGTCGTTCATCCGTTCGGCCACCTCCTGCTGCGCGATGATCTTCGCCGCCCGTTCCAGCAGGCGGGAATGGAGGTAGAAGATGTCGCCCGGATAGGCCTCGCGGCCGGAAGGGCGCCGCAGGATCAGCGACACCTCGCGGTAGGCGACGGCCTGCTTGGAGAGGTCGTCATAGACCACCAGCGCATGGCGGCCCGTATCGCGGAAGTACTCGCCGATGGCAGCCCCGGCGAACGGGGCATAATACTGCAGGGCAGCCGGATCCGCCGCGGTGGCCGCGACGACGATGGTATAGTCCATCGCCCCCCGGGCCCGCAGCGTTTCCACGATGGAGGCGACCGTCGAACCTTTCTGGCCGACCGCCACATAGATACAGAACACGGGCTTCCCGGCGAGGAACTCCGACCGCTGGTTGATGATCGTGTCGATGGCGATGGCGGTCTTGCCCGTCTGGCGGTCGCCGATGATCAGCTCGCGCTGGCCGCGGCCGATCGGGATCATGGCGTCGATGGCCTTGAGGCCCGTCTGGAGCGGCTCCGTGACCGGCTGGCGGAAAATGACGCCCGGCGCCTTGCGCTCGAGCGGCATGTCCACCTTGTCCCCGGCAATCGGGCCGAGGCCGTCCAGCGGCACGCCGAGCGGATCGACCACGCGGCCGACCATCTGCTCGTTGACCCCGATGGAGGCGATGCGGCCCGTGCGGCGCACGGTCATGCCTTCCTTGATCCGGTCCGTCGGTCCCATCAGGACGGCGCCCACGTTCTCCGGCTCGAGGTTCATCACCACGGCCATCACCCCGTTCTCGAATTCGAGCAGTTCCCCGGCCTCGGCGTTCGTGAGCCCATAGATGCGGACGACGCCGTCGCTGACCTGCAGGACCTTGCCCGTCTCCTCGAAACGGAGGGCGGTGTCCATCGCCTTGAGCTGGGAGAGCAGCACCTCCGACAATTCGCTTGCTTTGATATGTTGGTCCATACTAAACGATTCTTCTGTTGGTTTCCTGGAACTCCCGGCGGATGTCCTGCAGGGAGCGGAGGACGGACGCATCCATCCGGTAGTCTTCCACGTCGAAAATGAAGCCGCCGATCAGGGACGGATCCGTAAGGGTCTCGATGTCAACTTCTTTCCCGGTCTTTCCGCGGACAAACGCCCGCAGCCGTTCCACCAGCGCGTCCGGCGCCGCGACAGCGGTCGTCAGGCGGGCGTAGAGCACGTTGCACGAGCGGTGATGGAGGGCGATGAAATCATGCAGCATCAGGCGCAGGAGCGGAATGCGCCCCTTCTCGAGCACCAGGCCGAGGAAGCGTTCCAGCTCCTCCGCCATCGGCTCGTCCCCGAGCGCCGCCCTCAGGAGCGAACGCTTCTGGGCGGCCGTGACGTCCGTCGGGCTGTCGAGGGCCAGGCGCAGTTCCTGCGACTCCCCGAGCACCTGCTCCAGCCGCTTCGCCTGGGCGCTGACCCGCGCCCCGTTCCCGGTTTCGAGCACGTACTTCAGGAGCGCCTTGGCGTAGCGCGATGCGATGATTCCGTCATCCATACTCAGTTGGCTTTTCCGACCGCCTCATCGACGAGACGGTTGAGGTAATCGGCCTGGGCCGCATCGGAGGAAAGTTCCTTGCGGACAATTTGTTCCGCCACCTCAACAGACAGGAGCGCCACCTCGCGGCGGATGTCGCGGAGGGCACTCTCGCGCTCCTCGGCGATGCGCGCCCGCGCCTCGTCGACGATCTTCTGCGCTTCCCCCCGGGCGTCCTCGCGGGCCTGCTCCAGGATCTGCTTGCGGCCTTCGGTCGCCTCGCGCAGGATCCTTGCCTGCTCGCGGCGGGTCTCCTCCAGCATCCCGGCGTGTTCCCGGGCCATCTCTTCCACCCGGGCCTCGATCTCCTTCGCCTGGCGGATCGATGTCTCGATGCGCTCCTGCCGGCCGCGCACCATCTTTGTGATGACGGGGAAACCGAACTTCGCCAGGATGAAGAACACGATGGCGAAGATCAGCGTCATCCAGAACAGGAGGCCGAAATCAGGCGTAATGAGGGACATGGCCGTTTATTTTCCGATCAGGCAGACGAGAATGGCGAACAGGCAGGCGCCTTCGACCAGGGCGCCGATGATGATGGCGGTCAGGCGGTAATGGTCCGCCCGCTCCGGCTGACGGGCGCCCGCTTCGAGGGCGGCCTTGCCGATGTTGCCGATGCCGATGGCGGCCGCGATGGCGGCGATGCCGGCGCCGAGGGCCGCGCCTGCTTTTCCGAGGGCCGCGCCTGCGGCTGCCTGAAGGATCATGAATGCTAACATAATGCTATGATTTTTAAGTTGTTATTCTTCTTTTGAGGGTTCTGCCTCCTGTCGGCTCAGGCCGATGAAGACGCTGGAAAGCATGGTGAAGATATACGCCTGCAGGAAGGCGACCAGGAGCTCCAGGATGTCGAGGAAGACGCCGAAGAGCACGGACAGCACGCTCAGGCCCGCGTTGACGGCGGCGCCGAGTTCGACCGTCAGGAAGACGACCGCCACCACCCCGAGGAGCATCATGTGCCCCGCCAGGATGTTGGCGAAAAGCCGGATCATCAGCGAGAAAGGCTTCGTGAAGATGCCGATGATCTCGATCAGGGGCATCAGCGGGAACGCCTTGAGGAAGACCGGGACGTCCGGCCAGAAGATATCCTTGTAGTAGTGCCGGTTGCCGAAAAGGTTGACGGCGAGGAAGGTGAACAGCGCCAGGCAGAAGGTGACGGCGATGTTGCCCGTGATGTTGGCCCCGCCGGGGAAGAAGGGCACGATGCCCATCAGGTTGTTGACAAAAATGAAGAAGAAGGCGGTCAGCAGGTAGGGCGAATAGCGCTTGTAATCCTTGCCGACGCAGGGCTTGATGATATCGTCCTCGACCATCATCACGAGCATCTCCAGCAGGCCCGTGAAGCCGCCGGGGGCCTCTTCGCGGGCGTCGTGTTTCCGGTACCAGCGGGTGCCGAAGAGCACCAGCAGGACAAGGATCAGGCTGTTGACCATCAGGCCGAGGACGTTCTTGGTGATGGAGATGTCCAACGGACGGACGGGGCCCGAGGGCGTGTCTTCCACGATCTTCCCTTCATGGTCCTCCCCCTTGCCCGCGATGCGGAAGCCCGCATAGGAGCCCTCTTCCAGATGATGGGAGGAGAAGCAGTGCCAGCCGGTCGTCCGGCTGCGCACGATGACCGGCAGCGGGATGCTGACCGGCTTGCCGTTGATGGTGGTGATGTGCCACTCGTAGGCGTCCGAGACATGGCCATACAGGTATTCGTCCATATCAAACTCCGCCGCCGGGGCCGCGAGGGGCACCAGCAGCAGCGAAAGCAGCATCCCTATATGACGGAACCACTTCATACTTCAGCACATACATCAATCTGGTCCGACAGCACCTCCACGAAACCGGACGCGATGGCGACCCGCTTTTCCACCCCTTCCTCCACATAGGCGACCTCGCCCCGCTCCAGCGAGGAGATAATCGGGGCATGGCCCGGCAGGACCTCGAAGGGGGCCAGCGAACCGGGCAGGCGCACCAGGGAAACCGCCGCATCGACGAGCGGCCCGGAGGGGGTGAGGATATGGAGGCGCATCGGGTCCATCGCTATTTCTTCGCCTCCGCGAGGATGGCCTCGCCTTTCTTGATGGCCTCTTCAATGGTGCCGACGTTCAGGAAGGCCTGCTCCGGCAGGTGGTCCACTTCCCCGTCGAGGATCATATTGAAGCCCTTGACGGTATCGTCGATGGAGACCATCACGCCCGGGACGCCGGTGAACTGTTCCGCCACCGAGAAGGGCTGGGAGAGGAAACGCTGGACGCGGCGGGCGCGGTTGACCGTCCGCCGGTCCTCCTCGGAGAGCTCGTCCATGCCGAGGATGGCGATGATGTCCTCGAGCTCCTTGTTGCGCTGGAGGATCTGCTTGACGCGCTGGGCGGTCTGGTAATGGGCCTCGCCGACGATGTTCGGATCGAGGATGCGGGAGGTCGATTCCAGCGGATCCACGGCCGGATAGATGCCGAGGGAGGCGATCTTGCGGGAAAGGACCGTCGTCGCGTCGAGGTGCGAGAAGGTCGTCGCCGGGGCCGGGTCCGTCAGGTCGTCCGCAGGGACATAGACCGCCTGGACCGAGGTGATGGAACCGTTTTTCGTCGAGGTGATGCGCTCCTGCATGCGGCCCATCTCCGTCGCGAGGGTCGGCTGGTAGCCGACGGCCGACGGCATCCGGCCGAGCAGGGCGGAGACTTCGGAGCCCGCCTGGGTGAAACGGAAGATGTTGTCAATGAAGAAGAGGATGTCCTTCGGCCCGTCGCCGCTGTCGCTGTCGCGGAAGGATTCCGCCAGCGTCAGGCCCGACAGGGCGACGCTCTGGCGGGCGCCCGGGGGCTCGTTCATCTGGCCGAAGACCATGGAGACCTGGCTCTTCCGGAGGCGTTCCGTGTCCACGAGGGACAGGTCCCATTTGCCCTCCTCCATCGCCTTGTCGAAGGCCTCGCCGTACTGGATGACGCCGGACTCGATCATCTCGCGGAGCAGGTCGTTGCCCTCGCGGGTCCGCTCGCCGACGCCGGCGAAGATGGAGAAGCCGTTGTGGGCCTTGGCGATGTTGTTGATCAGTTCCTTGATGAGGACCGTCTTGCCGACGCCCGCCCCGCCGAAAAGGCCGATCTTGCCGCCCTTGAGGTAGGGCTCGAGCAGGTCGATGACCTTGATGCCGGTGAACAGGACTTCCTGGGAAGTGGCGAGGTCCTCGAACTTCGGCGGCTCCCGATGGATCGGAAGCGACTGGTCCTTCGACAGTTCGCCCATTCCGTCTATCGCCTCTCCGACGACGTTCATCACGCGCCCGCGGATTTGGGCACCGGTCGGCATCGCGATCGGCGCGCCCGTCGCGACGGCGTCCATCCTGCGGCGGAGGCCGTCGGTGGAGTCCATCGCCACGCAGCGGACCGTGTCCTCGCCGATGTGCTGCTGGACTTCGACGACCAGGATGCGGCCGTTGTCCCGGCGGATTTCCAGGCTCTCATTGATGCGTGGCAGGTCGCGGGACTCCGTCTCGGGGGCGAATTCGAAATGGACGTCCACCACCGGTCCCACCACCTGTGCGATCTTTCCGATATTGTTTGGCATAAGCTCGTATTTGCAGTATTCACAAAGGTAGCGAAAAAAGGGAATAACTGCAAACGGACGGGAAGTTGATCATCCGCGAAGAACGGAACAGGTGGAATAATAACCTGCATCACCGGTGGCTGCTGCTTCGCAGCCCTGTCCGGGTAAATGCCACCGGTGATGCAGGTTATTATTTCTATTTCACTACATACCGGAAGTTTGGATGAAGTGAGACTCAGATAAAAAGGACAATCCGGCGGACAGGAGCGGCGGCCCGGTAGGGGGTCGCCGCTTGTTTCGGATGTCATTCCGCGCTCAGCGGAGTTCCGGGAAGACCGTCAGGCGGAGCTGGGTCAGGCCGTAGGGGATGAGGGTCAGCGTCTCCGGTTTTTCCGTGACGGGCTTCGGCGAGACCGGCAGGTCGGGGGTGTATCGCCCCTCTTCCAACGCCCACTCGATGCGGCGCGCGGGGACCGTCACGGTGCGGAAAGGCTGGTCCAGTCCCCGGTCCGCGAGGGTGCCGTAGGCGGGTGTTCCGGCCAGGGCGAAGTTCCACGGGCCGTTCGGCGTGATGTTCCATGAGCGGAAGGAGGGATTCTCCGAATGCTTCCCGCGCATGGAAGGATAGTCGGTCCGGTCCTCTTCCCAGCGCTCCCGGATGGGGAAGCTGTACAGCAGCGGGCCGGCCTCCACGTACGTCCCCCGGGCGCCGCTGCTCTCCTGGACGGTCTTGACCGTCAGCGGCATCGGCAGGCGGAGGGCAACGACGTCGCCGTCCCGCCAGATCCGGTCGAGGGTCACAAATGTGCCCGGAGTCGCGTCCAGGACCTGTTTCTCGCCGTTCACCAGGATTTCAGCCCCGCGGCACCAGCCGGGGATCCGGAAGCGGAAGGCGCGTTTCGCCCGTTTCGGCATCTCAAAACGGAACGTGATTTCCTCGCCGAAGGGGTAGGCCGTCTCTTCGTGGATGACGCCCGCATCGAACGCATAGTCGCCGGGACCGTACAGGGCGGCCACGACCTCGCCGTCCTTCCCTTTCAGCCACATCCGGGCGACATAGTCCGGCAGGAGCCGGTGGATGTTGCCGATGCAGCATTCGGTCTCATGGACGGGCCGGTAGGCCATCCAGGTCTTGCCATGGAAGAATTCGTTGTGGTTGGAGGTGCCGGTCGCGATGAACTGGTTGACCGAGGAGAAGTACTGGATGGCCTTGAAATCCTTGGTAATGGCGCCGAGGCCCGCGTTGAAGACCGCCTGCTCCAGCCGGTCGGCCCAGCGGGCGTCGCCCGTGACCCGGAGGAAATGGCCGAGGGTCCAGGTGTAATCGACGATGTCGCAGGTCTCATGGCTGTGGAGGATGTCCCGGCCTTTCAGCCACTCGGCGCTGGAATAGACGCCGTCCGGCAGCATGTCCTCGGCCTCCAGCCGCTCGGCCGCCGTCAGGGCGAGGTCGAGGAAATAATGGTCCCGGGTCGCCTCGAACAGCAGGAGGGGCAGTTTGAGCATCTCCGCGCAGGTCACCCCGTGCATATGGAAGCGGGCATCGTCCCAGATGACCTCCGGGCGCAGGTCGAAGGGACGTTTCACCTTGTACTCGCCATGAATGGCCTTGTAGCGGTAGGCGCTGTCGGCCTTTTCCAGCAGCCGCCGGTCGCCCGTCAGCCGGTAGGTCCAGAGCATGCCTTCGAGGTTGACGATGTTGCGCCAGTCGGTCAGTTCCTCCGGCGTCAGGGTCAGGTAATGGCGGGTCAGCGCTTCCGGCACGGACGGATCCGGGGAGGCCTCATAGGCCGCCTGGATGGCCCGGAAAAACACCGCCATGGGCCACTGGGACTCGATTTTTTCATTGCCGAGCCGGCCGGACGGCCGGGGATGGGCCAGCGTGTACCGGACGCCGGACGTCCCCTTTTCGATGAGCGCGGCATCCCCCAGGGCATAGCCCAGGCGCAGGAGCCCGTCGGTATAATATGCCGTCTGCTCATAGCGCCACCAGTCCTTGCCATGTTCCCCCTGACGGGGAATCTCCCCGGCCCAGAGGCAGGTATTATAGGGATAGGACATAGCCTCGGGATGGCCGGTCAGGCCGTCGCGCTGCCGCTCCAGCATCGACCGGAGCCAGCCCGCCGGATGGATCCGGGACAATTCGCCCTCGTTCCACGGCTGCGCATGCACGGCGGAGACGGCCAGAAGGCCCACCAGACATAATAACCAACTCTTTCTCATCTCTTTGGACAGGATTACGATTTGACGAGATAAAGATACGAAGAAAACGGAAAGCCGCAGCACAAACAGCCGATTTTCCGGGCCTTTCTTCCTATTTCCGGTGGAAACACCCCCCGACTTTGCGCTTCTGTTTTGTAGAAACAGGAAACTATTCATACATTTGTGTTTGCTATGGAAAGCGTTTTGCCTGCCCGGCAGGCAGACCGAGGGCCCCACGCTTTTGAATCCCGTTGTTACCGGTCCCGGGGGCTTGGACCGACCAAACCGAAAGGAAGGGATCATGTACTGTTCCGACAATGAAGCGCCCGCGCGCGGCAAGTATGTCGCCCCCCTGACAAGGGAGTCCGTCATCCGATACGAGTTGTCCTGCCTGGTTTCCGGCGGAAACGACGACAACGAGAACACCTGGGAATTTGACCTGTTTAATTGACCGGCGATATGAACACGAGAAAGCTTGCCTGCCTGGCGCTTGTTGCCCTGGTCCTCGGCGCCTGCCAGAAAGAAACAGATAAGAATACGCCGCCCGTAGCCGGAAAGGCCTGCCTGCCGGAGATCGTCGCCGAAGTGGAACAGGCACAGGCGTCGCGGTCCACGGTTTCAGTCGATGAAAACGGCACCGGCACCATCCTGTGGCAGCCCTACGACGCGATCAATGTTTTCTTCGGAACGAAGGGTGCCGTTTACGTTTCCCAGAACACGCGAAATGCGGCATCCGCCCCGTTCCGCACGACAGATGAAAGCGCCGAAAGCGCCGAGCTCGAATCAGACAATATCTGGGGCCTGTATCCTTACGACAGGAACGCGGCCTGCGACGGCGCTTCCGTGACGACGACCCTCCCCGGACACCAATACGGCGTGCCGGGAACCTTCGCCGACGACCTGTTCATCACCCTGGCCCATTCCGCCACCAACACCCTGAAGTTCTTCAACGTATGCGGTGGCATCAAGTTCAGCCTGACCCGCAGCGACATCGCTTCCGTCACCTTCAAGGGAAACCGTGACGAAGATATCGCCGGCGACATCTCCCTCACCTTCGCGGACGGCGCCCCGAAGGCGACCGTCGTGAACGGGATCAAGGAAATCACCCTGACCCCGCTCTCCGGCAGCGCCTTCAACAAGGGAACCGACTATTATATCATCACCCTTCCGGTCGCCCTGTCCGGGGGCTTTACCATCACCTTCACCACGACGAGCGGCAGCGAGGCGGCTTTTGCGTACACCGACAAGCCCGTCTCCATCCAGCGCTCCTCTTTCGGCAGGAAGGCGGATTTCGACACCTATGCGTCGTTCGTCGGAATCAAGACCCTTCGTTATACGACCTCGGACGGGCAGTTGCTGACCCTTCCCCGGCCCGACGGCTTCGGCGCCGCAATCGCCTCCCACACGTACGAGAACGGAGTGGGCACGATTACCTTCGATGCTCCCGTGACCACCATCGGCGACTATGCCTTTTCCGGCTGCAAGACGCTGACATCCATCGATCTTCCTGAAGGATTGAAACGTATCGGCAACCGCGCCTTCGAGTTCTGTACGGGATTGACGTCGATGGTCATTCCCGACAGCGTGATAGACCTCGGCAGCGTCATATTCACCAATTCGGGCGTCACCTCCGTCTCGATCGGCGGCATCGTCGAAACAAAATCGATGAATTCGCCACTGGGCGGCGGCAACAACCTTTCAGTGACGGTCCGAGAGGGCGTGCGTACCATCGGGGAGAGTGTTTTTTCCGGATGCAGTTTCATCGCGTCCATCAGCCTTCCTGAAAGCCTGACCTCTATCGGTCGTGCCGCTTTCTACAACTGCCGGGGCCTGTCCGCGGTCACCATCCCCGCCGCCGTAACGGAAATCGGCGAGCACGCATTCCGCGAGTGCAAGAACCTGACATCCATGGAGATCCCTGCGGGGATAACGCGTATCGCACCCTACACCTTCCAGCTTTGCTCGGGACTCACCGCCGTCTCGCTTCCTGACGGACTGACGGAAATCGGCGACTATGCCTTCGGCAACTGCACCGGCCTGACCGCTTTCACCA
>JAEEVC010000064.1 GCA_016287075.1 Bacteroidales bacterium
CTGATTATTTTTCTATTTTTGACATTCGGAACAAAACAAAAAGATATGAGCAATACACCCACCCCGCACATCGGGGCCCATAAAGGCGAAATCGCCGAGACCGTCATCATGGCGGGAGATCCGCTGCGTGTGAAATTCATGGCAGAGCATTACCTCGAGAACCCCGTCCAGTTCAACAACGTCCGGAGCATGCTGGGATTCACCGGCACCTACAAAGGACGGCCCGTCAGCGTCATGGGGCACGGAATGGGCATCCCTTCCATTGCCATCTACACGTACGAGCTGTACAATTTCTACGGCGTGAAGACGATCATCCGGATCGGTTCGTCCGGCGCATACCAGAAGGACCTGCACATCGGCGACCTGGTCATCGCCATGGGCGCCTGCACGGATTCCAACTACGGGGCGCAGTACGGACTTCCCGGGACGTTCTGCCCGATCGCCGACTACGACCTGCTGGTCAAGGCCGTCGAGACCTGCAAGGCGCTGGGATATCGTTACAAAGTAGGGAATGTGCTGTCCTCGGACATTTTCTACCACGAAAACGCCCAGGCGGACAAATGGGCGCAGATGGGGGTCCTGGCCGTGGAGATGGAGGCGTCCGCCCTGTACATGAACGCCGCGCGTTCGGGAAACAAGGCCCTCGCCCTGTTCACCGTATCCGACCACCTCGTGACCGGCGAGGCGACCTCGTCGGAACAGCGCCAGAGCACGTTCACGCACATGATGGACGTGGCGCTCTCCCTGGTCTGAAACAGCGCCGGCGTCCGGATTCCGTACTCAGCGGCGGGCGGCGGCGAACCAGGCGAGCGAATCGCGGCAGAGCTGCGAGACGGTGTCCCAGTCGCCCCGGGCGACGACCTCTTTCGGGAAGAGCTTGGAGCCCATGCCGACGGCCGTGACGCCTGAGGCAGCCCAAGCGGAAAGATTCTCCTGCGTCGGCTCCACGGCGCCGGTGCACATGATCATCGACCAGGGAAGCGGAGCGAGGATGTTCTTCACGAAGGCGGGGCCGCCGACGGTTCCCGCCGGGAAGACCTTCACCAAGTCGCATCCGAGTTCCTGTGCACGGACGATTTCGGAAACCGTGCCGCAGCCGGGAGAATAAGGCACGCCACGGCGGTTGCACAGGGCGACGACATCTTCCGCCATGCAGGGCGAGACGATGAAATCAGCGCCCATCTGGATGTACAGGGCCGCCGTAGGGGCGTCGAGCACCGTGCCTGCGCCCAGCGCCATCTGCGGGCATTCCGCCCGTACGAAGGCCATCAGGGATTCGAATACCTTGTGGGCGCCGTCGCCGCGGTTGGTGAATTCGAATGCGCGGATGCCGCCTTCATAGCAGGCCTTGACGACCTGCTTCGCGACCTCGACATCCTTGTTGTAGAAGACCGGGACGATGCCGGTGGACCGGATGATACCCAGGGTATCTATTTTCTTGAATTTCGCCATGTCTGCATCGGATTAACGTGATACGCGGCCGGAACCGCCGCCGGCCAACAGTCCTTCCACCTCGGCGACGGTCACGCGGTTGTAGTCGCCGGGAATCGTGTGCTTGAGCGCGGACGCGGCCGCCGCGAACTCGATGGCCTCCTGATCGGTGGCATAGGTCAGCAGGCCGTACAGGAGCCCGCCCATGAAGGAGTCGCCGCCGCCGACCCGGTCGACGATGTGCGTGATGTCGTACCGGCGCGACTGCCAGAGCGTCGTTCCGTCGAACAGGACGCCGCCCCAGGTGTTGTGGTTGGCGTTGATGGAACCGCGCAGCGTAATGGCAACCTTCCGGCAGCGGGGGAAACGCGCCATCAGCTGGCGGCAGACGCTTTCGAAGCGGGTCTGGTCGATCTCGCCGCCCGTCTTCTCGGCGTCGAAGCCTTCGGGCTTGATGCCGAACTCCTTTTCCGCATCCTCCTCGTTGCCGAGGATGAGGTCGCAGCCTTCGACGAGGGCGGGCATGACCTCGGAAGCGGACTTGCCGTATTTCCACAGTTTCTTGCGGTAGTTCAGGTCGCAGGAGACCTTGACGCCCATCTCATTGGCGGTCTTGATGGCCTCCAGGCAGGCGTCGGCCGCTCCCTGGCTCAATGCCGGCGTGATGCCGGTCCAATGGAACCAGTCGGCCCCTTCGAGGACCTTGTGCCAATCCACCATGCCGGGCTGGATCTCGGAGATGGCGGAATGGGCCCGGTCATAGACGACCTTGGAACCGCGCGCGACGGCGCCGGTTTCCAGATAATAGATGCCCACACGGTCACCGCCGTAAACGATGCCGTCGGTGCCGACGCCGAAGCCGCGGAGCTCCGCAACGCACATGTCGGCGATGTCGTTCTTGGGAAGACGGGTGACAAACTGGGTGTCGACACCATAGTTGGCGAGGGAAACGGCCACATTGGCCTCACCGCCGCCGAAAGTGGCGTCGAACTGGCGGGCCTGCGAGAAACGCAGGTAACCCGGGGTGGAAAGGCGAAGCATCACTTCGCCGAAGGTAACTACTTTAGGCAT